>NZ_JBPYDD010000002.1:0-592332 GCF_051847535.1 Psychrobacter sp. 1U1
GGTTTAAGAAACATGCCACATATTGGGCAGTCACTTTTTTCAACATCTCTTACTTCTGGATGCATAGGACAAATATAGACCGTACCGCTATAATTTTCCGGTACTTTATCGTACTGACCACCTTTGATAGATTTTTCATCGGCAATATGTTTCATAAAACCACTCCTTGAAGACAATAAATAAAGCTTTTAAAGCACAATCATCAACCTTTAATTGCTATTCATCTAATTACTAATCTAGATATCTCGAAAATTAAGTTTCAATTGGAACTTAATCTTTATTACGCAAATATTTGAGTAAGGCCATAATAGTCAATATCAGTACCGCAAAAACCAGTACTGTAAACAATAAGGAGACAATAGATTCTCCCCAACCCATACCGTGCATCGATCCATTCATCATGCCGTGCATAGTCCCGTTCATCATACCGTGCATCATAATAACCATTACAAGGACTCCTTATTTGTTATTTCCTTAGTATAAGTAATGATATAGTGCTAGTGTGTGAACGTACACCTCTCAATAGTCTGCTTACTTAATAACACCTAATACAAAGTGCTCAAAATTTGTGACTGCCTATTCCAACTCATCAATAAGCGCTTGCATCTCACCGATTTCACGCTTTTGTGCTTCGATAATGTCATCAGCAAGCTGGCGTACACGTGGATCTTCGATATCAGCACGCGAACTGGTCAAAATAGCAATCGAGTGATGCGGTATCATCGCCTGCATCCAATCCACTTGATTCTACTAATAAATACTAGCGCAATCGATTTACTCAAATTGAAAAGGTTTGCTGACTATTAATACACTAATACCTTCGACCTATTTTGCGAACCAACGGTATAATGGCACGAATAAGATTGCGAAATACCAACCGTAAAGATACGATTCGACAAACCCAATTAGAAAACCTGTCCACGTCAACCACTCAAAGCCAGGTAGCAGAGGCGCCCAAGCTTCATGCATACTTATCTGTTCGGGTGCAAGTAAGCCAAAGCCTATGCATAACAGGTAACTAATGAGTAGAAACAACGATACACTGTTGCCAACAGGGGCAATCCTTAAAGTACTTGTTGTTAAGTTTGATTTGACCATCTTAGTAATCCTCACTATTGTATGATGTGGTTCAAGCTCAAGATAACCAATCGTATCTAACCATGCTAACTCTAAGGATTTGTATGAATTAAAGCTTTATCCTGTATTGATATTACTTTTTAACTCGTGCGGCGGCGGCAAGTTGATGCCATTGACCCCATTGAGGAATAAACATTGGCACTTGCTGTTTGTAAGCAAGGTAGTCTTTACCAAACTCTTCAAACATATGCCGTTCCTCACGTCGAGCTAACCATGTGTATACAAGCACAATCACTGGAAACAGACTGATTGAAAACAGAGTTGGCCAATGCACCACACCCTCACCGAACAGTGCAATAAACAACCCGGTGTACTGAGGATGACGTACGTAGGCATAGAGTCCATCAGTTACTAAACGATTTTCCCCTCGTGCTTTGTGGACTTGGCGCCAACCTTGAGCAAAAAGACCGACTCCTAAAAATGCAATAGCATAGCCGAGTAGCATTGAGATCATCATGCCTGTCTCACCTAAACCAACAAGGGTCGACCATAAGCTAGCGCTGACATATTGGCTGTCCAAACCAAAAAACCGTACTAATAAATATATAGTGAGCGGAAAGCCATACATTTCTGCGTAAAGTGCAATAATGAAAGCCTGAACTACACCAGCACCCGCCCATTCACGCCAGTTCTTTGGTGCGAAATAACGGTAAAAGAACCAAGAAATCAGAACAATAACAATTAGTGCGAGACCCCAAGTTCCAGCGTGATTAAATGACTCATTCATAGCTTACTTTCCCTGTTGTCTTTATGAATATCGTATTGCATGAAATCAATTCTTGAAGATAGTAAGCAGACGCTTAAATCTATGCAATTTTTAACCAAACAATTTTCTGTAAACTCTTTGATGTTACTGTCAATGATGGTCTGCAAGCGTATCTTTTTCGATAGCTTTTTTCCTCGCTGAAGATTTCAGGTAAACCTGCTCAGCCACAGCAATCACTACAATAGTGACGACTGCTACGCCAAGTACGAATGGATCTGAGTTTAGTTTAATCCAGACAAAACCGCCGAGAACCAACAGGTCAAGAAGTATGGCCACTATAGGCACCCACATCACCGCCTTTATATCCTGACGAAGGTATCGCAAAACACCCCAATGAATGGCGATATCCATAATTAGATAGAAAACAATGCCAAGCGCTGCAATTCGTGATAAGTCAAATAACGTCGTAAAAGCTAAACCCAACACCACAGTATAGACCAACGTATGTTTTTGAACGCTTCCCGGCATTCCCAAATGACGATGAGGCACCAGCTTCATCTCAGTCAACATAGCAAGCATACGAGAGACTGCGAAGATGCTAGCAAGGAGGCCGCCAGCGGTAGCTACCATTGCGATTGCAACTGTGAACCATAGACCATAGTCGCCAAGTGCTGGGCGTGCGGCGGCAGCCAAGGAGTAATCTTTAGTTTCGATGATTTCGGCAAGAGATAGATTACTAGACACCGCGAAACCGACTAGAGTGTAAATAACTACGCATATTGCGATTGATATTACAATGGCACGGCCGACGTTGCGATGAGGATTTTTTACTTCCGAGCCACTGTTGGTAATCGTGGTAAAGCCTTTAAATGCCAGTATGCCTAGCGCCGTTGCGCCAAGAAAGTCACCAACAGTATTAGTGTCACCTAATGTAGAAGAATCAACTGCAAAGCTATCAGCTAGCCAGATACCAACCAACCCGAATATAAGAATACCGACAATTTTTATAATACCGATAACCGATGCAACCCCCTGAATCCAACGATTACCAAGTAAATTGATAAAGAACGCAGCAAGAATAAGCGCGGCGCCAAGGATGGATACCATGCGACCGCTGTCATCGCCACCGAATAACTGCATAGTGTATGACCCGAACGTCCGGGCCAAAAAGCTCTGCGCTATAACCATGGAGAAATACATCAGCAGGGCATTAAATCCAGTCGGTAAACGATCTCCGTATGCCTGATGCAGGTACATTGCAACACCGCCAGCCGACGGGTAAGCGTTAGAGATTTTGATATAAGAATAGGCACTAAAAGAAACAACGATTGCGGCGGCTAGAAAAGCAAGTGGGAAAAGCGAACCCGTCATCTGAGCCATCTGACCGGTCAGAGCGAAAATACCAGCACCGATCATGACACCGGTACCTAGCATAACTGTTCCTGATAATGTCAAACTATCCTTCTGATAGCGAGTCGTTCTATCTTGCTTCATACTTATTCGACCTTAATCTATTTCTTCGTAGAACTTCAGTTTTACAGGTTATTTTTGAAGTAAGGAGTAGGTATAGTTAGAATTAAAAGACGCGATATAGTAAATAGTTTTTAAAGAAGAGCTTACTTATTGGTATCATAATATATTATTCCAACTCATCAATAAGTGCTTGCATCTCACCGATTTCACGCTTTTGTGCTTCGATAATGTCATCAGCAAGCTGACGTACACGTGGATCTTCGATATCAGCACGCGAACTGGTCAAAATAGCAATCGAGTGATGCGGTATCATCGCCTGCATCCAATCCACTTGATCGACCGTTTGTTGTGATCTAACGCCCCATAAACCAAAGGCAAATAGCACGACACTAATCCCATAAACCATTAGATTGACCTTAGTCTTTTTATACATATTGGTCATAAAGGCGAGCATAATAATAGCCATCATAGCGCCCATATATAACGCCATATAAGCTCTGGTTTCGCTAAAATAAACGTGATCCCATTGATAAGTATTAAAATACATCATGATAAACATCACGACTGTCGATGTTAAAATCATGATTGTGAACTTTACATAAGGGTTCATTTGCTTCTGTTTATTATCCATATGGTTATTCATATTCTTGTCCTTAATTTAGTAAAAAGGCACCTAAATAAAGAGGAGCCTTTTTTTAGAGCTAGTGTTATAAACTGTTGTTACTTACATGGTTAACACTAGAACCAAAATTTCACACCAGCTGTAACGCTACTAGAATCAACAGCTTCGTCTTCTTGACGTCGCAAATCTCTTGCGTTGCCTAAAGCGGTCTCATAGCTGATACCCACATAAGGCGCGAGCTGACGACTTAACATCTCGTAAGTAAGCCTAACGTCAGCCCCAAACTCATTAAAGCCTTTAGTAATATGGTTATCTGTATCATCTTTGCTAAATGCCGTCAGCTCTACTTCTGGAATCACTACCCAATGTTGATCTAAGCGCCACTCATACTCCGCACCTAGATCTAGACGAACTTGCCCATCAGTATATAAATAAGCTCTAGCATCGGTTTCGATGAAGTAAGGTGCAGTGCCTGCAATACCAGCCATCACGGCAGATTTATCATTTTCGGTATCATAAGCAACACCGGCTTCCCCATTCCAAAAAATACTAAGTGGCTTCCAGTAAGATAGTGAGGTTAAGCTATCAATTTCTTTATCATCTTTAGTTTGGATACTACCTTCGCTACGTAGCGTTACGCGGTTGCTGTCTGTACCGTACCACGTATCAAACTCATAATTGATTTGATCATCGTCAAATTGATAGCCCAAATCGTCTACTGATACGCCCCATAACGGTAAGCTACCCATCATCACAGGCTTACCAAAGCGACCATAGGGAACACCGTTCGAGTAGTCAGGGCTTCGAGCATCGGCTGGTGCTTCGCCACCTTGCATTCCTGACATGTCCATACTGCCATGATCCATGCCCGACATATCCATGCCACTATGATCCATACCTGACATATCGCCCGACATATCCATGCCACTATGATCCATATCTGACATGTCACCTGACATATCCATACCACTGTGATCCATATCCGACATATCGCCTGACATATCCATACCACTATGATCCATATCCGACATATCGCCTGACATATCCATGCCACTATGGTCCATATCTGACATATTGCCCGACATATCCATGCTGCTGTGATCCATATCTGACATATCCATACCAGACATGTCCATACTGCCATGATCCATGTTCGACATCTCAGCAGCGTTTGCTAAAGGTGACATTAGTAGCATCAAAGATGACATGCCAATAAACGGTAGACCTACTTTATATATTTTCATAATAAGGCTCATATTCGAAGGTTTATTAAACAACGGCAACTTCTCTAAACATCCCTGCTTCCATGTGATAGAGCAAGTGGCAATGCCATGCCCATCTGCCAGCTTCTCCGGTGACATCAAAGCTTATCTTTTGTGCAGGCTGTACCATTATCGTATGCTTACGTACTTGAAACTCACCTGAAGGCATCCGCAGATCGCTCCACATACCATGCAAATGCATGGGATGATTCATCATGGTGTCATTGACTAAGGTAATACGTACGCGCTCGTTGGGCTTAATATTGACCGGTGCGGCATCTTTGAACATAACCCCGTCTAGAGCCCAAATATAGCGCTCCATGTTTCCCGTCAGATGTATTTCAATCTCTCTGGTGGGTTTGCGCTGCTCTGCCATTATCTCATCGCCGACAGAGCGCAACTGACTATAATTCAAAACCTTTCTATCAATGTTACGTAGATTAATACCAGGGTCATCAAGGTTCATACGCGGACTATCAACGCGCATATCGGACTTAAAGTCATATTCTGTTTTGGCATGTTTAGCGTTATAGCCATTCGATCCCATGGCGCCCATCATGTCGGCCATCGTCAGCCATTCGATTTTGTCCATAGCAGGTATCGCAGGACGAGCACCTTTTTTGGTAGCAAGCGTTGTCGCAACATAGCCTGACCGATCTATGTTTTGAGCAAATATGGTATGCGCGTCTTTAGTGGGCGTCACGATGACATCATAAGTCTCGGCCACCCCAATACGGAAATCATCGATATCGACGGGACTGACATCAATCCCATCCGTCGCGACGACTTTCATTTTTAGGCCGGGGATGCGTACATCAAATATCGTCTGCGCTGAACCATTAATAAAACGTAGTTTGACAGGCTGTCCAGCCTTGACAAGTTGCGTCCAGTTAGCCGCTGTGGTTTTACCATTCATCAGATAGGTAAAGGTTTTTTCACCAGACAGATCAGTAAAGTCTGTCGGCATCATCCGCATCTGATTCCACATTTTGCGCTTATCAAAAGCAGCTTTTAGATCTGTTGCGGCAATATCGGACAGTAGCTTTTTAAAATCTGGTAAATGATAATTATCAAAGTCTGCGCGTTGCTTTAATAGTTTAACCAAGTTGTGCGGGTCACGGTGCGTCCAATCACTGAGCAAAATGACATGGTCTTCCTCGATAGGATAGCGTTCGCGCCCTTTAGGTTCAATCACAATAGCCCCGCGCATACCGGTCTGCTCTTGGAAGCCAGTATGCGAGTGATACCAATAAGTGCCTGACTGTGTCAGTTTAAATTTGTACGTGAAGGTGCTACCCGCAGGAATACCATCAAAGCTGATACCCGGTACGCCATCCATCTCAAACGGCACTAAGAGGCCATGCCAGTGAATAGAGGTCGACTCATTCAGCTGATTATGGACTCGAATGGTGACCGTATCGCCTTCTTGCATCTTAAGCGTTGGCGCAGGCAGTGAGTCATTTATCAGCGTTGCCATGCTTGACTTGCCGTTGACCGTTATCATCTTCTCACTGACATAAAGATCAAATTCATTACCCGTTAGTATAGGTACAATGTGATCGGCTCTATCACTATTGACTACGACATTTTGGCTTTTAGTTAAAGCACTATTAGCCATCGTCGGTAGTGTGGATAGCATCGACGCGCCGAGCAAGGTGGATGACCCTGTCAAAAAACGCCTGCGGTTAAATCTGTTTTTATTCATAATATTGACCTAAGTTAATCCATGAAATGAGAGTTGAACTTATATATCTGATAACTTATTAATAGAACTACATCTGCTGCGCTGGCGACTCAATAGCCGCATACACTTGAGTGCTGCCATCCTTGTTCAATTGCATGACTTTATAGGGCATAAATTTATCTTGATATTCCATGCCCGGACTACCAACTGGCATACTCGGTACCGCAAGACCGATGGAATCAGTTGGCGGATTGGCTAGAAACTGTGCCATGTATTTGGCAGGAACGTGACCTTCAAAAACATAACCATTAGTAGTGACGGTGGTATGACAAGAGCGCATTTGCTGCGGGACACCGTAACGCTCTTTAAATAAAGATAAATCTGTAACGTCTTGCGCAGTTGCGCTTAGACCATGACCTTCGGCATAGCCTACCCATTCTTTGCAGCAGCCACAATTAGCATCTTTGTAAACTGTAGCCGAGACGTTTTGTAGAATTGTCGACCCAGTACCTGAATTAGCACTGACAGACATCATTTGCGGTTGTGGTTGCTCTATTTGAGCACTTTTGGTGGCAAGCGTTGGCTCAGTTTGAGTAGAATTTGAAACACTAGTATCGGGCTGACTACAAGCCATTACTGTTGACGTTGCTACTAGTAAAAGAGCAGAAGCTGATACCTTTTTATGTCCATTGCCCATTATATTTATATAGCGTCTCATAACTTACTCCTAAGCGTCTGCTTATCTGTTGAACCTTCTAAAGATTTATACCCTATAACTAAGTGTAGTATAGGCAAAGTTTAAATCCCAAAAGGCAGCACTATTTAGCACTGCGCTTTTATAAAGGAATATGGAAGAATTAATGCTGCATTCCAGCTCCACCTTCTGACATATCCATCATGTCGCTATTCAGTGACATATCCATCATGTCATCATCCAGTCTAGTGGTTAGCATGGTATACTGATTCTCATTTAACTCAGGTAGTGATCTAATAAAAGCGACCATTGCCCACATTCTATCGTCGTCATGAGAAGCACCCCATGCTGGCATGCCTGATGCCATAATACCGTGCTTAATCGCCCAAAAACTTTGCTGAGCTCCTGCATCCGTTTTATAACGATCAACTACTTGCGCATTAGTGAAATTAGGTGGCTTAGGGTATAGGCTCTCACTAAAATCAGTGCTCTCTACCCCAGGAGACAAATGGCAGCCTGCGCACATATCTTTGTAATCGGCACCGCCTGAGCTAATCATCTCTACTTTTTCTAAATCTGGAACAATAATGTCCTTGCTAGCGTAGGCTATTGAACGGGTGCGAGCCGTCTCCAAGAAATTATAAACCAATGGACTATGTCCTTGATCAGCGCCAATATTAATGACACCACTCATAACCACAGTAAAGACACCAACAATAGCGACCACGACAGTGAAAAGTACTCCTAGTAAAAACTTCATGGGTTTATCCTAAAATCCATTTTCTTTAATACCCTACTCTTAGCGTCTACAAATATTTCCTACAAACCCTTATTACTGATTGATGAAACTATCTAGCAGTAATAAAGGATTTATAAAATCAATGTTTAAGAGTCACTTTTATCTGTTACGCAGTGCTTTTGATACATTTGTTTCATTTTACCCATGTTAGCCATCATTGATTTCATAGCGGGATCGTTCATATCCATTTTGCTATGATCCATTTTTTGCATCATTTGCATATGCTTTTCCATTTTTTCACAGTTCATCTGATCTTTTTCAGCGTGCATTTTAGGATCATGTGCTAGAGCTGAGGTTGAAACGACTAGAGCGACGGCAGTGGCTACGATTGCTTTAGGTAAAGACTTTGATTTAAAGAGTGACATGGTTAATCCTTAATTGATTTAGTTGAGGGTACATAAAGCTTTAGGATATTAATTCAGTCTAAAGCATAACTTATTGATTCTGACAGAGAGATGACAGCAAGATGACAATATTGTCATCTTGCTACTTTTATATTTTAATGCTGCACGTATTCATTTAGTATGGCATCAGCATTTCTATCACGATCGCTACCATATTTTTTTATAAAATACTTTTCAGACTGCAGATGTTGATCTTGATGCTGAACTTGGCAAGCGACTCGTGCATCAACATAGCTTTTCATTTGAGCATCAGACATCTGCGCGTTATTGTGATCTAGATTTCTGGCAAACGTAGTTAAGTTATCGCAATTATCGATAATTGAAGTGCTTAGATTGGTAGTATGCGCATTAGCTGCTGATATACCGATAAGCATCGAAGCGGATAGCAGCACCACTTTTTTGAATGAACGATAGCTTTTCATATAACATCCTTAATAAATTATTAAATATTGAAACTAATTACCTGTAGTAATAATTCATAGTAGCTACTCGTATCAAGAATGAGCCGCTATGTACTATAGGTATAGATTAACAAACGAAGACTGACCATTTGATGACGAGCGCATGACATCTTTGTCAGATACCAGTCCGTTTTGTCATTTATATTGATTTGGGTATTATAAAATCATAATTATATTGAAGGATTACTATGAAAGTACTACTAGTAGAAGATGAATTAAAACTCGGCGAATATGTAAAAAAAGGCTTAAGTGAAGCAGGCTTCATTGTTGATCATCAGCTGACAGGTTTAGATGGCTACCATGCTATGATGACTGAAGAGTTTAGCGTGATACTCATGGATGTTATGCTGCCTGATGTTAGCGGTTTTGAGCTAGTACGTAATTACCGAGCGGCTGGCAAGCATACGCCAGTGTTATTTCTAACCGCAAAAGATGATTTAGATGACAAAATCAAGGGGATTGAGATTGGCGGTGATGATTATCTGACCAAACCTTTTGCCTTTGCAGAGTTAATAGTCAGGATAAAAAGCTTATTACGACGCGCCAATCAAGCCGACTATAAAAGTACGCTCATGCAAATAGCGGATCTCAAAATGGACATTGCCAAGCGCACTGTACATAGAGGAGACACGCCCATTAAACTAACCGCAAAAGAGTTCTCCCTATTACAGTTTCTATTAGAGCGCCGCGGTGAAGTATTACCACGCTCAATCATTGCTTCACAAGTATGGGATATGAACTTTGATAACGATACTAATGTGATTGATGTGGCAATAAGACGTCTGCGTATAAAAATAGACGATGAGTTTGATACCAAGCTAATTCATACTGTGCGTGCCATGGGCTACCGATTAGATGCTGTCGACGTTTCAGCTAGTAATAAAGCTGCCAGCGAAACGGAAGATAGCCAATATGATAAATAGATTGGACAATCGACGCTTACCCTTACTATGGCGAACTGTGTTTTTATTGACGATATTTGTCGTTTTATCGCAGTTGATAATCTATATCTGGGTACAGCACTCTGTTAAAGGCCATTTTGAGCAAATGGATGCTGAAATCATTACCCACGCAGCCTTTAATCTACGTAAGCGCGTAACAGAGGCGGATAACCAAATAGCCTCTCAGACACTACCTAAGCCTCAAAGTCCATCAAACACTCAACAACCGCTAAGCTCGAAAGCTTCTTCAAATCTACTTCCTACAATAGCCACAGAAAATGATGATCACCTGCATTCATCAGCGCTAGATTACGATCTAAAAACTATCATTGCTGATAAAGAGGGGCGATTGCTATCTAGTACTCCCAAAAACTTTGCTAATGAATTAAGTGCCGACTTTAACCTATTATCATTACAGCAAAATCATGATGACAGACAGTTTGTAATAAATATTAAAGACAGACGTTATCGAGCTATGGTTATTGGAGACGATGACATGCTTGCCCTTATCGCCTTACCCATTGACGTGCATCATCAGTATTTATTACAGTTTAACCGTCAACTTAGTCTGATCCTATTTGCCATCACACTACTGTTGGTTTCAATAGCAGCCTTAAGCGTGTATTGGGGTTTTGCCCCTTTATCCACTATCGTGCAAAGGATGAAAGGTATTCATCCTGAAAGATTGAGCGAAAGAGTAATAGTTAGTGATATGCCATTAGAGCTAAGACCTTTAGCAGAATCCTATAACTCGATGATGGCTAAGCTTGAAAGCAATTTTGAGTCGTTGTCGCGATTTTCAGACAATATCGCGCATGAGCTACGCACGCCAATAGCGACGCTGATTACGCAAACGCAAGTCATGTTAAATAAGCCTAGAGAGGAAGAGGAATATGTCGAACAATTACATCAGCAACATGACACCTTAGAGCAATTATCGGCGATGATTAACAACATGCTACTGCTAGCAAAAACCCAAAAAGGACTGAGTGATTCGCAAGTGACTACTGTAGATACTGAGGTCCTAATCAATAAGCTGTTAGATTACTTTGAAATGATTGCCGAGGATCGTAAAATAACTTTTGTAAAATTAGGAGATTTTAAGGCAGTATTAGGCGATGAAGGTTTATTACAAAGGCTATTTGCTAATCTGCTATCAAACGCGATCTACTACGCCGCTAGTAATAGCGTCGTCACAATATCAGCCACTGTCAACACTCCAAATACTTCCGTTAATAATTATAAGATGCTTGAAGACGATCAAAGTAACACTCAAACCGCGAAGCAATCTTGGCTAGAGATAACTTTTACTAACCTTCTAGAAAAACCTCTAAACCAAAGCGAAGCAGATCGATTGTTTGAGCGCTTTTATCGTCATGATAAAACTAGCCAGCACCATTCAGGATCAGGTTTGGGTTTATCTATCGTTCAGGCTATTGCTAATGCTCATAAAGGTACGGTCAATATCACTAACAAAGATGAGTATTGTTTTGAAGTTACTGTAGGATTATTGATTGCTAAGTAGCATACACCTCAATATCCTAGTGTTCAAAATATTAATAATATGTAGACCTACTATAGGTCTATTTTATTTTGATAAGTCGAAAGGCTCTGAATGCTATTATTCATATAGTGTATAAGGCTAGATTATGAAGTCTAATTTTCTTAGGTGATGTTGTTGATATGGGGGTTTGTCGAAGCAATTACCTTTAGCGCTCATTGAACCTGTAAACTGATGCTGCTTAACGATCTTGTGGTAGGCATGGCTGCAATACTGGCTGCCTCTGTCAGAGTGAACGATTAGCCCTTTGTTTGGACGTTTATTCCTGATGGCCATGTTCAATGCGCGACAGACCAAATCTGCGGTCATGCGTTTGTTGATCGCATAGCCGACCAGCTCTTTGGTATATAAGTCTTTGACTCCCGCTAAATACAACCAGCCCTCATGTGTCCAGATATAAGTAATATCGCTTACCCATGCTTGGTTAGGGCGACTGGTGTCAAACTTCTGATCGAGCACGTTTGGATAGACCAGCTTGTTGTGATTGGAGTCGGTGGTGACTTTAAAGCGCTTATGACTACGACATTTAATGCCGTGTTGCTCTTTGATGCTTCTTACCATATACAGGCTAATGTTATGGCCTTGCTCGCTTAGATGAGCATGCAGTCGATCTGCGCCATAACGTTCTTTCGTTTCATTGTGAGCCGCTTTAACCAGTAATTCAGACTGGTTGCGATGTATCTGTTGCTCGCTGAGATCACGACTTAGCCAGTCGTAATAGCTTGATGGCTTAACCCTTAACACACGGCACATAGTGGTGATGCGAAAGAGGAACTGGTTGTCTTTGATAAAGGCGTACCTGACTAACTGTTTCTCGCGAAGTACGCCGTCGCCTTTTTTAGTATTTCGCGTTCCTCTTCAGCCACTTTGAGCTGCCGCTTGAGCTGCTTTATTTCTTGAAGAGCACTCATAAGATCAGGATCGTATTGCTCTGTGCCGACAAGCTTGCCTTGATTGGCTTTGTTATGCCAATTTGATAGCGTTTGCATGGCAATGCCAAGCTGCTTTGCAGTGGCTGAGATATTGCCATTATTGTCTGATATCTTCTTGACGGCCTCGGCTTTAAATTCGTCACTGTAGGTTCTTACTTTCTTGGTCATGATAAACTCCTGTTAATACGCTTAGTTTACCAAGTTTATCTCTACGGTTTTTTCAGCATAGCTCAATCGCGAGTAGCTCGGCAGATTTGGAAACGCCCGTTTCATCATGCCAAGCATGTGATGGTAGTAAAACGCCTTAAACTGTCGATACCGCAGTTGATGAAACAGTACCAAGATGGTCATAATCTCTGCTACACTTATCTGGCATGCTCTTAACCTTTGGTGTCCCGTTGCGATTAAATGAGCGTCAAACTCAGGTTTGAATTGCTGATAAAAGTCGTCAATATGGCAGTAGAGTTCGGTTAGGTTGTCCATGTAAGAAGTCCTTTTTGCTTAAGTGGTCTTGGTAAACTTACTTTAGCAATTTTGGACTTCTTTTTTTATCTTTTTTTGAGCCCTTATCCCGAACTGGGGTTAGTTAGCTTTTTAACCCCTAAACCTATGAAAATCGGGTGGGGATGATTTTTTTGTCGTGTGCAGAGCTATTACTTATAGCTTATCCAATTGAAGACACGCTAGCCCTAGACTAAAGATGAAAAAATAGTTTATAAAACTAATAAATATGAACTAAAAGTTAGTATATGATTTTAATGGATAAACACTTATCTATTCTAATTCAGGATATAGAATCTTGGTTAATCTATAAATCTCGTCCTCTGCATCTGATCCCTTGGGATTAGGATTAGGATAGGCAGCAGCGGTAAGTATCAATCTAGGTAGCTCTAAATGATTAGCAAATACTTTCGCCAGCTCTCTTCTTAGAAAGTCAAACCAAAAAGTAGTAATTTCTGCGGGTGTATGAGGATCGGGTATCACATAAGTGAATAAATCTGCATTAAGACAATACTCCATACGGAACGCGGCTGCCATACGGTCATGAAGCCACTGCAGAGGCCTATGATCATTAAAACTACTAGGTTCATCACGTAAGTCGCTCAGTTCAGTGCGAACAGCAACTACCCTTTCAGCTTCACGATGTTTTTGAACAGAAAAATTAAATATGACACGCAATGCTTCTCCATAGCAATCATGCTGAATCTTTGCAATACGAGTAGAATCACCCTGAAACTTAGTACCAACTATCATCATTAACCCTTGTTAATAAGCTTGTAGCGTATCGACTACATAAGCAATAAAATACTATATACCCCCTATTTTTCAGAACACTTAAGCCTTCAAATACGATAAGATAGCGCTATAATTGCACATTAGCCTGCTTATTTACACCCGTAATTCATCTACAGAGACAACCATGGCATTTAACCAAACTCAGTTTTTTGAAGATTTAGAAAAATTAACCATCAAAGTCATTGATAAGAATAAAAAAGACGACTTTATATACGATTTTCTAACGCTGCTAGATGTCTCAAAATCTACGATAACCTCACTTAAAAAGAATGACGGTCGTTTTAACGTCGCCGCCAATCCTGAGGCTGGCGAGGTTGCCAATAAGCATCGTATCTACTTCAAGCCTGTAGATGCGGGTCAAGACCTTGCTAAAGCCTTAAAAGATGTCATGAACAGCCCAATCATCAACCAGCACAAAATCCGTATGGTGATGGTAACGGACTTCAACACCGTACTGATTAACGATACTAAATATGATGAGACGCTTGACTGCGACTTTACCGATCTTTATAAAAACTATCATTTCTTATTGCCACTTGCCGGCCTAGAGCGTGCACGTGAGTACTCAGAGCACCCCGCAGATGTTCAAGCCTCTGAAAAGATGGGACGCTTGTTTGACCATATCCGTAAGCTCAACGAGTTTAATACTGCTGATGACTTACATGCTCTCAATATATTTTTAACGCGGCTGCTATTCTGTTTTTATGCCGAAGATACGGGTATTTTTAAAGCAGACCAATTCTATGACGTTATTGATAGAACCACCAATATAGATGGCAGTGACGTCGATGGCGTCTTGTATGAGCTGTTTGAGGTTTTAGACTTACCTGAGTCTAGCACCGAGCGTCAAGCCAAGCCCACTCATCTAAGTGCATTCCCCTATGTGAACGGCAGCTTATTTGAATATCAGTTCGCCATTCCTGAGTTTGATGCACGTACCCGCCGTATCTTGCTAGAGTGCGCACGTTTGAGCTGGGCCGAGATTAACCCAGATATTTTTGGCTCCATGTTCCAAGCAGTGATCGACCCTGAGCAACGTGGCAGCTTAGGGCAGCATTACACCAGTGTTAGCAATATCATGAAGGTCATTCAGCCGCTGTTCTTAGATGAGCTACGTACAGAGCTGGACACGGTGATAGCGCTGAGTCATGACAATCGCCATAAGAATAATAAAGCCGAACGTTTAGACGCCCTACTTAAGCGTATCAGTCAAATCAAAGTATTTGACCCAGCTTGCGGATCAGGCAACTTTTTGATCATTGCTTATAAAGAGTTACGCAAACTAGAAATTGATGTATTAAAGGCACAACGCGATTTACTAGGCTCGAAAGACAATCTGTTAGGTTTAGGCTTTGATAGTGTGGTCAGCTTGGATAATTTATACGGTATCGAGTACGACGACTTTGCTAGTCAAATAGCGCGTTTGTCACTTTGGCTCGCTGAACACCAAATGAATGTGCTATTCGAGCAAGAGTTCGGTGCCTCTCAGCCAATGCTGCCACTTAAAGACAGTGGGCATATTGTTTATGGCAATAGCTTGCGTATCGACTGGCAGGACGTCTGTCCGAATAATGGTAGTGATGAGATTTATATTATTGGAAATCCGCCGTTTGGGGGCACAACCAATAGAACTGATGAACAAGCTGAAGACATGAAAATTGTTTTTGGCAAAAAAACACTAAAGTATCTGGATTACGTTTCCTCATGGTTTTGGAAAGGTTCGCAATACATCGCTCACTCTAATGCTGAGCTTGCCTTGGTATCAACCAACTCGATTGCGCAAGGCGAACAAGTTGGCATGTTATTCCCTGATATTTTCGAATTAGGATTAAATATTAATTTCGCATACCAATCTTTTCCATGGCGCAATAATGCTAAGCATAATGCTGGCGTTCACGTAGTAATTATTGGACTATCTGCATTAAACCATCGAGATAAAGCTATATACAAACTTGTTAATAAAGTTTGGCATAGCGAATTAGTAGATAACATAAGCCCTTATTTAATCTCAGGTAGTAATACTGCTGTTATTGGATTAAGAGACCCAGTTCAAAAAAGACCGAAAATGTTATTTGGAAACAAACCTACTGACGGGGGGTTCTTGTTATTAGAAAATCATGAGAAGGAGGCACTTGAACGAAACGAACCATTCTCTAGTCAATATATTAAAAAGGTTGTAGGAGCTAAAGAATTTCTCCATAGTGAGCAAAGATGGTGTTTATGGTTTGAAGATGCCGACCTAAATGAGCTATATAACTATAGACTGATAAAAGAAAGACTTGACGGTGTAAAGAAGAGTAGAGAAGAAAGCAAAGCAAAATCGACAAGAGATTTCGCTAAATACCCTCATCTATTCCGCCAAATTGCACAACCTAAAAATGGTGACTATATTTTAGTTCCAAGTGTAACCTCTGAGCGAAGAATTTATATCCCTATGGATTTTTTAAGTAGTGATGTTATTAGTACTAATCGTAATCACATGATACCTGGTGCTACACTTTTCCATTTCGGTATTCTTAACTCCCTAATGCACAACGATTGGATGCGATTAGTAACAGGTAGATTAGAAAGCCGGTATAACTACTCTAGTACTGTAGTCTATAACACCTTCCCCTTCCCTGATGCCACAGACGAGCAGAAAAAGCATGTTGAAAGTCTAGCAGAAGAAGTCCTACTTGCCCGCGCCAGCAATGCTGGCATGACGTTAGCAGAGTTATATGACCCTGATAAGATGCCTTATGATTTAAAGCAAGCGCATAGCACGCTCGACGACGCGGTGGACAAGCTGTATCGCCCGCAAGGCTTTGCCAATACCGAGGAGCGCTTGGCGCATTTGCTGGCTCGTTATGAGCAGCTTATCGAAGAAGAAAAACAGAGCAAAGGTAAAAAGAAAGCTAAGTAGCTTATTTGGTTATTTGGCATCAACATCCATACCAAAATAATATTAAACCCCTTATTAAAGAGCGTTCTATGATGATTTCTAAAATCTTACCAAGCGTAGCCTTTACTGCCCTACTCGTACTTTCTATGGGTCAAGCATCAGCCGCGCCACAAAGCGAGCTCATATCGCTAAAAGGCAAAAATGGTCAAGACCTTCCTATGGGTGATATGTTCATAATGTTTGCTTGGATGGAGGATGGCTGTATCGGAGACGGACCCATTTATAGTTCTATCAATGAAAATCATAATAAGTTCATTAGCAAAACAATGAAAATGAAGACGCTTGCAGAACCGAATAAAAATGATGAGATTTATGAGTTTTCTATAGCTCCACGGTCTCAATGGGCCCCTGGCTATAGCCCACTGATGAAGGATGTGAGCATTCAGACCAGTAATGAGTATACTGAATATCATATTAAATTTGCAAATGGGGTCAAATATCGCGAACAGCCCATAGCAGAATACCATTATAAATTTAGACCTGAGTCAGAAGGTGGCGAATACGTTCTAAAGTTTGCTAAAAACGCAGATATGCAAAGTGTTTGGAAACATTTCAAAACACGTCAGACATCAGACTATATGGATGATAGTTTATATGATTCAAAAGCTAGGTTTGATCGTAATAATAATACGATAACTTGTGTTTACTAATTTCATATTATTGTTATGACAAATCAGCCTGTAGAGGCTAAAAGCAGAGTAAGAAAGCAAGTGAAACTCCAACGCTAAAAACAATTCTTTTTATGAATTGTCTTTAGTAGTGAGCACTTAATAATAGTTAACGAAACCAATCTAAAACCATCCAAAAGGATTTGAAAAATGAGCATAAAACTCCCATTGACCGTGGCTATCGGCGCGACTTTATTCTTAAGTGGCTGCGCTGAAACCTCAGCACTTGGCAGTGCAGTAAGTCAAACTGTAAACTCTGTTGTAACTGGTACCGTAAATGGCATTCAAGAAGGGATAAGCCAAGCTGGAAACCAAAACTCAGGTACGCAATCAAGAACGATGCCGAATAGTGATATGTATAATTTATTTGGTTGGATGGAAGATGGATGCATGGGTGACAGCAATGCCGTTTATCAGAAAATTAGAAATAACTATAGTCAGTTTACAGACAGCTTTGTACAGACAGTAGAGGTTGCGCCTACCGACCCTAGAGCGTCGCAAGTTAGATACATCGTCAAACCAAAAAACCAGTGGCCTGCTGGATATCAAAACTTAATCAAAGATATCGTGGTATCAACTCCAGATAACTTTGATATCACTTATAAAGTCATATTCAAAGATACCGTCAAATACCGAGGCCAGCCTTTGGATACTTTCTCTTTTCAATTTACCTCTGGAACCGAAGGCTCGCAACAAGTTCTAAACTTTGATAGTAGCGCCAACATGGCTACCGTATTTTCTAATTTCCGTACTCGTCAATACGAACCGTATTGGGGTGAACCAGGTAAAGTTTACACCAATGGTGCCAAATATAATCCTAGCAGTAAAACAATCACTTGCGATGGTGATTAGTTTTTAACTAATCAAACAGATGTGAAGATTTATATTTTTAAGGATTAGCAATGAGCAAAATGGTTAATATATTAAATCAAACTTACGCCCGCACTGGTCAGAGCAAAAAGAACAACGAGCTTGGTATGCGTGAAATGCAGGCACGTGCGTTCGAGAAGCGTAATAGCCAGTATTTGCTTATTAAGTCGCCACCCGCCTCTGGTAAGTCACGCGCTATGATGTTTTTGGCCTTGGATAAGCTTATTAATCAAGGCATCAAAAAAGTCATCATTGCCGTACCAGAGATGAGTATTGGCAAATCCTTTAGATCAACAGCGCTTAGTGATTATGGTTTTTTTGCCGATTGGGAGGTAGCAGACCGCTATAACTTATGCTTAAGCCTCGCTCAAAGTGATACTCGCAAGACCGCTATCTTCTCAGAGTTTATCAATGGTGATAGCGATGATGACTCTCTACCCCAAGTCCTAGTCTGTACTCATCACAGCTTTAGATATGGCTTTGATAAGGTCATCGAAGATGGTGGCAGTATCGAGCTATTTAACGACGTTCTTATCGGTATCGATGAATTCCATCACGTATCAGCAGATGAATCTAACCGCTTGGGCGCCATACTAGATGGCATTATGATGCAGACTAGCGCTCATATTGTGGCAATGACTGGCTCTTACTTCCGTGGCGACTCAGTACCTATCTTGTCAGATAGCGATGAAGAAAAGTTCGATAAGGTGACTTATACCTATTATGAACAGCTGAATGGTTATGAGCACCTAAAGTCATTAGGACTCGGCTATCACTTTTACAAAAAGTCATTTTTTGATGCCTTAGACGAGTGCTTGGATACCAGTAAAAAAACCATTATTCACATCCCGAACGTCAATAGCTTAACCGCTGAGACAGACAAGTATGAGACCGTTGGTCGTATCATAGATATTATCGGTGAAAGTGAATCTCGTGATGAGAATACTGGTGTCATCACCATACGGTCACATGATGGCAGGCGTTTACTACTCGCTGACTTAGTGACTGATGATGCCATACGAGTGAATACACAGGCTTACTTAGCTGATATTACCTCTCGTGATGATATGGATATCATCGTAGCCCTTGGAATGGCAAAAGAAGGCTTCGACTGGGAGTATTGTGAGCATGTATTAACCATTGGCTATCGCGGCTCTCTAACCGAGGTAGTACAGATTATTGGGCGCTCAACACGCGATAGCGCGGGCAAACACCATGCCCAATTTACCAACCTAATCGCTGAGCCAGAAGCGGATAAGTCTGAGGTGACAAGCTCTGTCAATGATTTATTAAAGGCCATTACTCTATCGCTGCTGATGGAGCAAGTACTTAAACCTAATATCAACTTTAAACGTCGTAGTGAGCTAGACATATTAGGCACGTTAGACTTGCCGGCAGGTACCATTATTATTGATGACACCGTCAATCCTCCCTCTGATCGAGTGATGAAGATACTCAACCAAGACCGTGACGAGATATTGGCGCAGCTAGCCCAAAACACAGATAGTATTAAAAAGTATATCGCTGCCGAAACCAATAATGTAGAGACCGAAGCCGTATCAGATACCGTCATCCCAAGTATTATTCGTAGTAAATACCCGACACTAGATGCCAATGAAGTACGGCAAGTACAAGAAGGCGTCATGCAATATATGGCCATTAACCGCCAAGGTGGCGTGGTTGAAGGTAAGGATATCCCTGAAGATGCGATCATCGAAAATGAGCGCTGTTTCATTAAGCAAGGCACGGAGTATGTAGATATCGCTACTCTAAATGCTGAACGAAAAAGTCAGCTCAATGAAAACGACATTATTAAAGAGCGCCACCTGCCAGCTGACGCAAAAATATATAACCCTAAAACCAAATCAAGTAGCAGCAATGACTCAAATCCTAGCAACGGCTTTGTGAAGGTTGGCAGTAAGTTTGTCAATGTAAACAACCTTCCCATCGATCTTGTCAAATCAGTCAACCCCTTTCATGATGCCTATGAAGTCCTTTCTAGGACAGTCGACAAAGAAGTACTACAAACCATCAATGACGTCGTGCATGCCAGCCGTTCTACCGTCACTGAGGCAGAAGCGGTCCTGATGTGGCCAAAGATAGTTGCGTTTATCAAGAATAAAGGTCGTCAGCCTAATAGAAACTCAGAAGATGCTATCGAGCGGCGTATGACTGAAGTTATCTCCTATGTTAGAAACCAAAAAGCCAAGCGAGAAGCCAATAGTCATGATTAAACTCGACGAGATCTACCAAAGTCGTGAGTACAAGACACTAGAAGATATTTTTTCTAATGACAGTACCGGTCTATTAGACGATATAAAGCCCGTTACAAATAGCTCGGCGAATAACAGCGTTTTAGCGCAGCAATTTGACACTATCAACCTTTTTATCGATCAACAGGGGCGCATACCCAGTAGCAGTGCTAGCGATATTAATGAAAAGATAAATGCTCGCCTCTTAGCTACCATACAAACCAACCACGCAAACTCGCAAGAATTGCTAGCTTTAGATAAGCATGGTTTATTGGCTACGCAAAGTACTACTTTTACCCTATCTGACAAACCGACACTCTCAGACAAAGGCGTGAGCAATAAGGATGATGGGTCTGAAAAGGCAGTCAGCGATAGCACTAAAGAAGCTGAGCCGGTAACCGTGACTGTTAGCGAGCCACCTGTTATTAACAGTCTAGATGATATTTTCAACAGTGATGACCTAGGGATTTTTGACAACATCCATTCTGAAATTTTAGTCAGTGACAGTCAGAGCAATACACGTGCCAGCTATGATCAATACAATGACGAAGATATAGCAACTCGCTTTGAATGTAAGGACTTTTATAAGTTTGAAGCAACCTTTGAGCGCATATCTAAAGCTATTCAAACGGGGGCTTTTACCAAAAATAATTTTTCATCGGTGAAAGACATCAATATCGGTAGTGTCTTTGTTTTAAACGGCATGCTTTGTTATGTGGCTGATATCTATCAAGCAGAGGCTAGAAAGAACACTCGAAGCCAAGAGAGGCTACGCTTAATATTTTCTAACGGTACAGAGTCGAATATGCTTACTCATTCATTGGCTACCGCGCAGTATAAATATGAAAACAGCTATCAGCTCTTAATTACTGATCCTGACTGGATGGATGATGAGCTCGCCAAAAACTTTGGAGACAATCGGCAACTTACTGGTGTCATTTATGTCGCCAAGCTAACTGATACCCCAAGCAACTTAGCCCACTATAAGCACCTGCATAAATTAGGTTTCTCTACCCTTACAGGAGAGGCGCGTACCAAGTATTCGATTAGAGATACTGCTTTCTTGCAACAGCCCGTAGATATCATTGCTGAGTGGCAAGTTTATGATGCCAATGCGCGTAGTGTGGAAGGTGTACTGCATGCTTTCTTCTATGATCAAAGAGTCAAGGTATCTTCAAAAGCAGCAAACGATAACCTTTACAAGGCGACTGAATGGTTCAACATTCCCCTTAATGAGATCGAAAAAGCTATTAATCTTGTTATCGCCGGGGACATTAAAAACTATCGAATGGATGGTGCGGCTGGCAAGGTGGTGTTGAAGTGATAAACTTCTACGGGATTAATTTATATCTATGAGTTAAGTATTACTAGATGCCATTACCTACAATATTACGGGTCTACAGATAGCATTTATAGATATAAACTATCAACCAAAATATGAACACACTATACTGATAAAATCTCTAAGTCAGCATTCACAATGCTTCCACTACAAATTGATAATAATGAGATTTGACAGGTGGCTTTGTGAAAGTCGGGGTTTGACTAAGTCATCAGCGCGCTTTTGGTCGTCACGGCTGTTGGTGGTAATCTTGCCTTTGCCACGCCAGACGCCTTGTAGGCCATACTGCTTCATTAATCGCTCTACGGTACACCGAGCAATACATAATCCTTCTGCTTTCATCTGCTGCCAGACTTTACGCGCACCGTAACGGCATTTGCTATCCTGCCAAATACGTTTAATCTCACCGATGTAATAGTCGTCATGCTGACTGCGCAGTGAACGCTTGTGTGGGTTGTCGCTTAAGTCTTGAGCACGATAATAAGTTGACGGGGCAATCGGTAGGACTCTACAGATCAGCTCGACCCCATAAAGGTGTTTATTGTCGTCGATGAAGTGAATCATGATTTTAGTCAGCGGTCGAGCTCCGCCTGGGCGAAAAAAGCAGCAGCCTTACGTATAATCTCATTGGCTTGCTTGAGCTCTTTATTCTCGCGTTCAAGCTCTTTAATACGTTGCTCTTGGCTTTGAGCTTGCACTGAAGCAGGAATGGTTTGATCGATGTGCTTTTTATGCCAAGACCGCAGAGTTTCAGGCGTGCAGCCAATCTTAGGGGCAATGGCTTGAATAGCTGACCATGTAGAGGGATAGTCGCCTGCTGCTTCAATCAGCATGCGAACGGCGCGTTCTTTAATCTCAGGAGTGTAGTTTCGTGTTTTCATTGTCGTATTCTCTCAGAATGTTAAGTCTCCGACAATCCCGGGGCGGTTCATAGTAGCAGTATAAAGGTTCGACTATTCCTATATAAGTGGAAATTTTCTCACTTGAGAGCATATTTAAAAAGTTTCCTATGCTAAAATAAATATAGGGAAACTTTTTACAACCTTATTTTTCATAGGTGGAATATATGAGTGAAGACTTGCAAGCCATGGCTGAAAGAATTAGAAGCTGTATGAAAGATGAAAAACTGAAACAGAGCGATATTGTAAAAACTACGGGGGTTTCTAAAAGTAGTGTATCTAAATGGCTATCTGGTAAAGCACGCCCAACCGGGAAATACTTGCTGCGTTTGTCACAAGTTTTAAATCAAACAGAAGACTGGATTTTAAACGGTGACAATCCTTGCTATCCTGGTTATGACGACGGTTTTAATATAGATTATGATTATGAAAATAGTAAGGACAGTAAGGATTACTATAACAGAGATTATTTAATAAAAACTTTGAATCTAGACCCTAAATTACCCTATAGTATAGATTATTTAACAGAAACATATGAAGATCAGCAATGGAAAGCTTTCAGAAAAGCTCAAGAAGAGCATGAAAAAAGATTTGAATTATCTCAAGAACAAGAAGAAGAACTATGGGAACATCATCAACAAGAGTTACTAGAAAATGAAATGGAGGTTAAGTGTCAAAATCACGACACATTATTAGAGTTGGAAAAAATATTGTCTTCAGGTGCTGATAATTCAAAATTCCAATACACAGAGCTGTATCTAAAAAAACCTGCTGAAATTGCTAAGTTAGCCAATGCTAATCTCAGTAAAACCATATATTACACTCAAGAAGATGAAAGCATGGAACCTATCATAAATCTTGGTGTGCAGTGTGCAGTAGATATTAGTAGTATCAATGTACAAGATGGGAAGTTCTATTTAATTAAGTTGGGACAATCATACAATATTAGAGCATTATTTCATCGATCTGATAGTGGTTTATTACTACACAGTGAAAACGAAAGGTTTCATGATGAGATCTTGCTCAAGGAAGATGTTAAAAACTTGAAAATAGTAGGTCAACTATACTCATGGACTAATATCGTTCCTATCCAAAGAGGCATCTTGGATAAATAATTTAAAGAGAGTCCAATGATTTTAAAGATTTAGCTCAAATAATCTAGATTTATTTTGCAAATAGAACACACTATTCAGTGTTCCCATGAAAAACTGCGTCTAGGCTATAATATTATACAGAATACGGCGAGACCATCCCAGATTCTGTGTAACTGCCATTTAGATTAAATGCTTACTGATACGATCATCAAACATAATCATAAAACGATTAAGAGCAGACGTCCAGTTACGAATCGGCATCGACCACTTTTTAGACGCCTGCTGGGTGGCTAAGTACACCACTTTGAATGCCGCCTGATCAGACGGGAACACCTTACGCTTATTTACCGCTGTACGAATCACACTGTTTAGCGACTCAATCGCATTGGTGGTATAAATCACTTTTCTGATGTCTTTCGGGTACTCAAAGAACACCGTTAAGCCCTCCCAGTTATTACGCCAAGACTTGATGACATGCGGGTACTCTTTGCCCCATACCTCATCAAAGTGCTCAAGGTTGGCCTCTGCTATCTCAAGCGTATCAGCACCATAGATGGCCTTTAAATCAGCCGCTACGGCCTTCTTATCTGTCCAAGGTACAAACTTCATTGAATAGCGCACCATATGCACGATACACAGCTGAACCTGAGCGTTGGGATAAACGGTGTTGATGGCATCGGGGAAGCCCTTTAAGCCATCGACACAGGCAATGAGGATATCTTGTACCCCGCGGTTTTGTAGTTCAGTGAGAACACCCAGCCAGAACTTAGCGCCTTCATTCTCTGATAACCACATACCAAGCAGCTCTTTTTTACCATCAAGAGCAACACCTAGCGCTAAGTAAATGGCTTTGTTGATGATCTGCTTGTCTTGACGTATCTTCACGACGATGCAGTCTAGATAGACGATAGGATAAACACTGCTCAGCGGCCGGTTCTGCCAAGCGGTGATGTCCTCTAATATGTTATCGGTGACTCTTGAGACAAGAGAGCTTGAGATGTCGACATCGTAGAGCTCTTTAATGCTCTCTACGATCTCAGTGGTGGTTTGACCCTTGGCGTATGAGCGAGGATCAGCAAGTGTCTGGGAGACACTTGCCCGAAGCGCAAGACGTAAGGCTATGCCTGTAGTGAAATATGATTTTATCATCGAGACCTGAGATACGGGTTTGATGCTTGCGCACGAGTGTAGGTTCAAAGTCACCATGACGGTCTCTTGGGGTGGATATCTCAAGATCGCCTGTGTCACTGCGGACGGTCTTTTTAGTGTGCCCGTTGCGTTTGTTTGGCTTGTCTGATTTCTCATGCTTGGGGTAGCCGAGATGCTCTTCCATCTCAGCCTCTAAGGCAGTGTCGATAAAGGATTGCATGAGCTGCTTCTGAAAGTCTTTGATGTCATCAAAGCTTTTCATGCTACCAGCCATTTGCTCGGCCAGTTTTTTAATGTCAGATTGAGTAGTCATTGCTTATTCTCCTGTTAGTGGATTATAAGCAGTTACACAAAGTTTGGGAAACTCCCAATACGGCTTGCTTCATACATTATGAAATTCAGAACTTTTATTATTAATTCTGCTATAAATATTCGTTTTTTATTTGCATTAGATTATATTAAAACACGTCATTAATTACATCAAATAATACAATAAACTATATGATTAGCACCTAAGACGTAGTGGGATATTTTAGCATACCGAGAGACAATCACATTGCCTTCACCGCTTTAATAGATACAATCGCACAAGCATCTACATATTAAACCCTGTTTGCACAATACTGAGATCAAAAAACTCATCTGAGCCTAGATAGTTCATGAGGTCCGCCTTCTATTAGATAAAATCCTGTTATATTAACCAGCGAATCTATATATTTATACATTTTAGTTGTCAGTCTACTTTAGCTTGAACCGATAGATTACTCAATTTTGTCCCAGTAATATGCCAATGGACCTTATCAACGGTTGCATCTAGCTTAGCGTATTCATTGTTATATTCCTCAGACCTAACATTAGCTCCCACTCTCATACTCCTTACTTAGCTCACCAGGCAAGTATTTTTAATTCCCTTCTCTTGCTCATCATACAAAGCATCCTATCTTGTCATAGATTCTAATATTACCTGTCTAAACATAGGATAAGCATACCTTATCCTATAATAGGTTCGCTAATTGATAGTATATCCTAGCTCGCTATTTTTAGCTTAATGGCTTTGGAGATATTCAGTAATAGAGTAAAAAAACCCTATGGTTATAGGGTTTTTTTACTCTATTACGTTTCTTATTAAGAAAAAGAGGTTATTTATCTTGTAAATAGTGGTTTCTTTGGTATTATTAGAAACTCTTATAGCAATTTTAATCAATAAATAACAGGATATGACTATGACTCGCAGAAAAAACTGGTCTTTATATACTCATGAAGAGATCGAATCAATGAAAAAAAGCGTAACTGAAGCTCATCCTAATACGCCTTTTTCTCCCGAGTATGCAGCTGCATATCTAGGAAAATCCATAAGTACTTTGCAATATATGCGTTGCCATAAATCTGACGGCATTATATATAGTAAGGTTGGTGGGCATATCGTGTATCGTAAAAAGCATTTAGAAGAATATTTAAATAAATTTGAGAAGCTTTTTTGCACAGCTCATTATTAGCTTCAAGTATTTTGATAGCGTATCGACCCCCATCCTTCGTTTTCTTTCAAAGAAAATAGAAGATTTGCAGTTATGAATTATGTATTTTATATTTCAAAGGAGAAGTTGTTATGAGTAATAGCACCCAAGATAGTGATATAGGTTTTGAGGAAGCTGAAGAAAATATTGAGCTTATTAAGCCTATAAAAGAAAACCTGTCCACTTTGCAGAGTAGACAGGTAGATGAAACCTTACTGACAGATGATCTTTGTGAATCATCGTCTGCTATTGTAGCAGACGATAGTCTTACTGAGCCAGCAATGAAATATGAAAAAGGATACATCGAGCAATGTATCGACGGTTTGTATTATATTGTTGAAAGTAAGTATGGATCAGGGCCGAAGAGAGAACAGATCTGCTCCCCTATGAAAGTCGTAGCTCAAAGTCAAAATATTGATAAGACAAACTGGTCTATAATTTTAGAGTGGTTGGACAAGTCAAATACATTGCATAGATGGTCAGTACCAAAAGAACTCATGCAAGGCGATAGTCGTAAGTATCGTAGGGATCTAGCTCGAAGAGGATTAGTTGTCTCTACAAAGAAATATTTACAAGATGCTCTAGATTTTTATCTAAACAACCACCCAACTGAAAAATTACTTATTTTTACTAATAGAGTTGGGTGGCATGATGATGATGTTTTTGTTATGCCTAATAGAACCTATGGAGAAACAAATAAAGACATTACTTATCAGTCAGAAAAATCTTTAAGTCATGCGTATGGCGAAAAAGGTACTCTTGAAGAGTGGCGAGAAAAACTATGTTCTCCATTAGGAAATCAAAGTCGCCTAAATTTTGCTATTAGTTGCGCATTTGCTGGTTCTCTACTCAAACTTTTAGACATTGAGGGTGGTGGGTTTCATATAGTAGGAAAATCTAGTATTGGGAAATCAGTCAGCTTACATGTAGCAGCTAGCATTTGGGGTAGTAGAGATTACGTTAGAAACTGGAATACAACTAAAAACGCTATTGAAGCTTTGGCAAGCATATGTAACGATGGTGCTTTAATGATGGATGAAATAAGCCAGTCTGAAAGCAATGACTTAGATGATATGTCTTATATGTTGGCAAATGGTAGGGGTAAAAATAGGAGTACACCTAATGGGGATAATAGAATTATTCAAACCTGGCGAATCTTATTATTATCTAGCGGTGAAGAAACACTAAAATCTATAATGAGTCAATCTAAGAAGCGATGTAATGCTGGTATGGAGGTACGTTTATGCCACATTGATGCTGATGCAGGAAAAAAACTAGGTATTTTCGATAGTCTGGTTTTAGCCAGCACACCTGAAGAACAGGCTGATATATTGACAACATTAACAGGTCAATATTATGGAACTGCTGGAACGAGCTGGCTTAATTATATTACTCGATATAAAGAGTCAGTAATCATCGAAGCAAACCTGCTAATTAAAGAGTTTATGAGCGATCATGATTATGTTAAATCTCAAGCCTATAGAGTTTGTAAACGAATGGCAGTTGTGGCTGCTGCTGGAGAGTTAGCTACACGAGCCGGAATTACAGGCTGGCAAGATGGACAAGCTATATCTGCAGCAAAAATATGCTTCAAAAATTGGCTCGATAATTATGGGCATGATGGTAAACAAGAAGATCGGCAAATAATTGGTCATATAGCTGGTTATCTAGAAAAGTATGCAGATAGTCGTTTCCAGACTGTGGGCCGTCGCACTCAAAAAATAAGTAAAAAATCTGGCTATTATAAGCAGGATGATGATCTCTATCTCTTTGGTATCAATACATTCGAAGAGATATGCCTGCCCTATAGTAAAAATCAGGTGTTAGATATTCTTAGAAGACACAATCTACTTCGTTTTGATAAAGATGGTCGCAGTTCTTTGAAGCTAAACAATAAAAGTATTGATTATGGTCGCGCTTATGCTGTAAAAGGTGAAATCATGCGCTATGATTTTTAATATTTTTTTTAGTTAATATACTGGATCGACCACTAATGATCGTTACACAGTATAAGTACACTTAACGCACTCATTTAACCACAATTCCTAATTGTCTAAGATAATATCTTAGACAATTAGTTTTTCTATCTGCAATAATTATTCTAATTTTAGATCTTTTGGATTTAAACATTACTGCAGTCAATCCTCTATAAATTAGATACGGTGTCAGACTAGCTTAGTCTACTATTTGTAGTGCTCTCACTCGGCTTCCTCATATCCAGATTATATTTAACAGACTATACAATGCCTTCTCCACTATTCTTTTGTTCATAATATTTTCTATTATCATTAGCTGTCACAGTAGCCCCAACTCTTTTATGATGCTGACCTATAATAGCACTTGCATATACATTACTAATTTTGGTATCCATTTCTATGAAAGAACTTTATAAATATCAATACTGACATTATGCATAAATATGCTGGGAACTTTGGGAACTTTAGAAAAACCTAACTTTTTCAAACTGTATACAAGCTATAGGAAGCCTTCACTTCCCTACCTTAATTAGGAAAATATGATTTTTCCATTTCACGTATGCAGTTCCCAATATCTTTCTCCTAAACATAAGCTATTGAATAAATATATCAAGCCGCTTGGTTTAGTTTTTATGTTCGTGCAGACCTAACTATACACCCCAATATTATGTTGTCCGAAACATCAATAACATCTCCATATGTCATGGATTTATTTTACTCTGATGAGTCGAAAAAACCCATACATACTATTATTTGTATAGCGTAGAAGGCTGAGGTATAAAATCCACTTTTCTCAAGTGATGTTATTAATATTGGGGTTTGATGCTAGCGCATCTAAGCTTCTCTTTAACCTGCTGATTGAAATTGCACTTCATTTGTTAATCTAAGTGCCATTTAAATCATTAATTTAATATTAAATGAACAACTACATATCAAAAATCTTACCACGGTTCATAATATTATTGGGATCAAAGACTTTTTTGACTTCTTTTAAATACTCAATCTCAGTCTCACTGCGGCTATACTGTAGATAAGGCTTTTTAGTCATACCAACACCATGCTCAGCTGAGACCGAGCCACCATATTTTTGTACCGTTTCAAATACGTATTTATTGACAACCTGACACTCTGCAAAGAAATCGTCTTTACTCATATTTTCAGGCTTTAAAATATTCAGGTGCAAGTTGCCATCACCAATATGACCAAACCAGCAGACTTCAAAGTCAGGATAGTTACTGCTGACGATATGATCAATCTCGTTGATAAAGTCAGGGACGTAGCTGATTAATACTGAAACGTCGTTTTTGTAAGGGGTGAATACTGAAATGGTTTCTGAGATGTATTCGCGCAGCTTCCACAACTCTTCTGCTTGTGCAAGGTTTTGACTCATTACACCATCGACGACCCAGCCTTGCTCCATACACTCCTCAAATATTGCCATCGCTTTATCCATGATTGGCTCGTAAGGTGCTTCAAATTCTAGCAGCGTATAGAACTTAGTACGAGATTCAAAAGGCTCTTGTACTTGACCATGTGCCATGAGTTTAGCAATCGCTACATCATCAAAAAACTCAAATGCCGTTAAATCAATCTTTGCCTGAAAAGCGGATAAGACATTCATCACATCATTAAAGCTGTCCATGCCAAGAACCATAACGTTTAGGTCTTGCGGCTGACGCTCAAGCTTGATTTGTGCATGGGTCACAAGCCCAAGTGTACCTTCACTACCAATAAATAATTGACGTAAATCATAACCGGTAGCATTTTTCACCATACCGCGATTAAGCTGCAAGATATCACCTTTACCCGTAACCACTGTCAGGCCCATAATCCATTGACGGGTCATGCCATAACGAATGACTTTGATACCGCCGGCATTGGTACCGATATTGCCGCCGATTTGACTAGAGCCTGCCGAAGCAAAGTCGACAGGATAGTAAAGATCTTTTGATTCGGCGAACGCTTGCAGCTGCTGAGTCACTACACCGGCTTCAATCTCAACCATACGATCAGCAGGATAGAACTGTCCTATATGGTTCATTTTATCCATACTGACGACAATTTCGCCATTGGCAGCAACGGCACCAGCTGACAAACCCGTACGCCCGCCACTTGGGGTGAGGACGACGTTGTGTTCATTAGCAAGGAGTACAATCGCTTGTACTTGCTCAGTGGTCTTTGGAAAGACGATAGCAGAAGCAGCTGGGGCGAAATGCTTGGTCCAGTCTTTGCCCCAATGCTCTAGACTTTCGCTATCAGTTTTGATTTGGCTGTCATCAAATTGATGGCTATCTATTAAAACTTTCAGAAGTTTATTCACTAAAAACACTTCCTAATACAATGAATTATGTTTATGAAGCTATTACTAGATTAATAAAATCAATTCTAGTAATAATAAGTTATATGTACCGAGTATTTATATAGAAGATTTTAATGCAAATAAACACTCTTGAATGCTTTTAGCTTGTTGATCAGCATACAAATCTAATTCATCATATACATGTACTCCAAGTGATTTTTCAAATTCGTTTTGATTTGAATTACCTTCATAACTGCTTTGTTTATCACCATTCAGATTAGACTGAAAAATTCCTGCAGCGCTGACTGGTAAAAAATCCTCATAAACGATGGGCTCGAGACGAACAACACCCTGCTCAATCAATTGAGTCATGATTGGCTTTAAGATAGACTCATCTGAATAACCATCTTCTAAAGAATTTAGATTTAACTCAGAACTAGCACTACTCTTATATGGAGCATCATTGACAGCTTGATAGTAAAAGTAAGCTAGTCCTTCATCATGTAGCGTTCGATAGTCATCGGGAAAGGTTTCAAATACACTCTCTAAAATTTGATAATACTGTGAGGCATTGCCTTCGTTCGGAGTTACGCCTAATTGGCTGCGTGCTTGACTAAGCAGCTGGTCATATAGCGCTCTACCCTTTGTTGTTAATGCCACACCGCGCTGCTCAATCTCACCAAATCGTGCAGTATGATGACCCTCTTCATACTCGCCATTTGGATTTTTAAAGCTAACGGCTTCCTCTAATGCCTTAAAGCTCGTCTGTCTTAATAAAATCGGACAATCCCGTTTTGGTGGCCCTTCAATAATTGCTTTTGGCGGGATACCTTTTGCCAGCATACCTTGCTGGACAGTATCTATATCTAATGTTCTAGGCGTTAAATGATTGATATGCGGACCCTTAAAGCCAACGACATCAGCAATAAGTCCATGCTGCTCTAATAAGCGTTGATATAGCTCTTTTGAGACAGGCGTTTTATCATGCCAGCGAAAGGTCTCTAAAGCCTCTGTTACAAACTGCTCACCTTCCTCTGACGTTAAACCGCCCTGCTCTTCAAAGCGTTCAATAAGTCTAATAACATTAGCAGTAAATATTTGACGATTAGCTAATGCCGCTATGGCTTCTTTTTTTAATACTTCATCACCAATTAAATCTAAACGCAATAAAGAGGTGAAAACTCGAAATGGACTTTGATTTAAGTCTTGTGCATCAATGGCCCGAAAAGCCGTAGAGTGAACTGGCACGCCAGCGGGTGCTAAATCATAATAGCCAACAGGATACATACCCATGACGGCAAAGAGACGACGCATCATGTGGAGTTCAGCTGCTGTGCCCAATCTAATCGCTCCGTGACGCTCCATGCTAATTCTATCAATCTCTCCCGTGTGCTCTAACTGATCCTTGATCTCTGGATGTTGCGTTAAAACCTCCGTATTTACTTCAGCTACTAAATCGAGCAAGTCGCCATACAATGGAACTTCGGATTGATACATAGCTGACATCGCCATTGAGAACTCATGGCGAATAGCATTGCTATCCTTTAAATTATTACTTCCCATAACAACCTTATTCTTATTCATAAATATTTATCCTTTTTTTCAAACCTTAAATGTAGATATAAACTACGGCGGCAACCATTAGCGGTGCAGACTAAACAGCAGGGTTTTCATCAGGAATAGCGCAGAGCACCTTCTTTAAGATATCAAGGCCGGCTTGTAACGTTTCAGGCTCTATAGTCAGTGGCGGTAACAGACGAATAATATGTCGATGTTTACCACTAGGCATGAGCAATAGACCCTCCTCACGCGCTTGCTTTAAAACGCACGCCATTATACTCGGATGAGTGCCGTATTCAGAATGACGAAGCTCAATACCACGCATAGCGCCAATACCAGTGAGACCATATAACCAAGGCGAAATGCCTTCTTCTTGCCACTGAGCAATGGTATTCTCAATCGTTTGTGCATATTGATCGGCAAAGGCCCATATCTCGTCCTCTTGCATGATATCTATAGTTGCATTTGCTGCTGCACATGCGACCGGATTACCTGAATAAGTACCTCCTAAACTGCCTTTAGGTAAGCCGTTCATCACGCTAGCTTTACCTATTACAGCACCTAAAGGCAATCCTCCTGCGATACTTTTACCTAGTAGTATCATATCCGGTTCGATTCCTAAGTGCGGAAATGCAAATGGTGACCCTGTACGACCATAGCCTGATTGAATTTCATCCATAATCAGCAAAATACCATGGTCATCACAGAAAGCACGTAGATATTTAGCGAATGATGGTGACATTAATTGGAAACCACCTTCACCTTGTACTGGCTCTGCGATAATGGCGCCAATATTATTGACATCCGTCTCTACTTCAAATAAGCGGTTTAAAGCATCAATGGCATGCTGATCACTAACTTCATTATCTGGGCTGGGGAAAGGTATATGGTAGACGCAGCTCGCCAAAGGTCCTAGCCCGCGCTTATAGGGAGCAACCTTACCATTCAGATTAACAGCAGCAAGTGTACGTCCATGAAAGCCACCATCAAAAGCAATGACGCCGACGCGATTGGTTTTAAGACGCGCAACTTTTATGGCATTTTCAGTGGCTTCTGCACCGCAGTTGGTGAGCATACCTGCAAGCTCACCACTAATAGGTATGAGTTCACATAATCGCGGCATAAAGGTTTGATACGGTGTATGAGCGGCCGCATTATAGGCATAATGAATGAGGGATTGGGTTTGGTTAATAATGGCACTAACAATGTGAGGATGACAATGACCAAAATTTAAGACCCCTATACCACCCACAAAATCGATATAGCAGCGGTCATTAGTGTCCCAAACTTTTGCATTAACGCCTCTAGTCAAGGTTACTGGATGTACCATCGTAAAAGCATCTGTAACATTATGCATCTTATCCATGAGCTCTTTTCTCTTCCTTAAGTTAGATGCTCATTTCAACAAAATATTAGCTAGTCAACAAACGAATAATAGTTGTACTTGCATTCCTTTTATTCATTGCAGCAACAATCTCATACGGCAGTACTATTAAAAATAGCATACCCAATTAGTTCTCTACATTAACTTTGAGAGATAGAACTCAATCAAAGCTGTATTTTAGTTGAGTTAAAAAGTAATTACTCTTGATTTAAATAGATGTTTGATAAGGTCTTAATTCAGGATTAACTCTATATAAACAATAATAGTTAGAAAGTTAATCTCTATTCGTTACTAGACTCAGTATAACTTTCGATATAATTTGAAAGCCACTCCAAAACCATCCTTACTTTGTAAGAGTTACCTAAGAATAGTGGATATGTGACATAGTATGAGCCTCGACCTTGCATTACATGATCAAATACCTTTACCAGATTTTTAGACTGCAACTCCGATTTTATAAAATGAGATGGAACTAAAGCTATACCGTAGCCAGCTAAAGCTGCTGAAATACAGGCTTGAAAGGTATCAAAACGTGGTCCATCGATTGTTCCTTCAATATTAAGGCCCTGCTGCTTAAAGTATTCATACCATGCATTAGGCCTTGAGTTGAACTGTATAAAATTATAATTATCTATATTTTTAAAGCACATATCTCGATTCTGGAAATATGTCGGATTACATACAGCAATACTATACTCATCGAATAACTTAACAGTCTCCATTCCATCCCAAATTCCTGTACCGTATAAAAAGGCAATATCTACATTTTGGTCTTCTGAAAAAAACGGGCCTACCTGCTCTATTATCTCTAAGTTAATTAAAGGGTGCTCTTCACTAAACCCCTTCAAAGCAGGAATTAACCAACGGGAACATAAGGTAGGATGCGAGACGATTCTAAGTAATTCGCTATCATCATTGTGTGACAGTAAATTAGTGGTCGCTACCTCAATATGCTTTAAGATATTCAATACTTCAATATAATAAACCTTGCCGGCAGGTGTTAAGGAAATTTGCCTTGATGTTCGATAGAACAATGCTGTATTTAACAGCTCTTCTAATTGAGTCACTTGTTTACTAACGGCACTCTGAGTCATATGCATTTCTTGAGCGGCATAGGTAAAACTAGAATGTCTAGCAGCTGTTTCAAAGCATTGCAAAGCTTTAGTTGAAGGATAAGCTCTAAAACCTAAAGGACTACTCGTATCAGTTTTCATAATTTATTCTTAATCCAAAACATTAGTTATAATTGTATACATAAAATCTATATATCCATTAGTAAGAAAAAAAGGAATGCTTTCCATAATTTTATTCGCTTGTTCCAACAATTTAGGATGTTTAGTATCTTTAAATCATATGTAGATTCTGCTGTTAGGTATGCAAACATTAATTGTGTAAGCATATAGCTAGAAAATATGAGCTACAAAGAAGTGGGCAATGGAATTGTCTACAGTCACAGCACTCTCCTAATTACACTAAAATTAATTTATATCAAAAAGGAGTGGACAATGGAATGTCTACAATCACAATATTCTCTTGACCATCTCAATAACATCGCTTTTGCAATATGCATTAAGTATTGTAAATAATCGGAGATAGCAATGGGAAAAATTTGGCGTTGGTACATGAGTATGTCGTTTATGGTCAAGATGACCGGCGGCTTTTTAATTGGAATCTTGCTTGGAGTTGTACTTGGTGAACATAGTAGCTTTCTAGCACCACTCGGTACACTATTTTTAAACTTATTGAAAATGATCGTAATCCCGCTTGTAATATTTTCTTTGATGGTAGCGGTTAATCACTCAAACCCTAAAGAATTAGGTCGGATAGGATTAAAAATATTTCCTTTCTACCTCTTTTCAACAGGTATCGCAGTAGTCATTGGTATCATCTTAGCTAAAATAACAAACCCAGGGGCTGGTTTTTCTTTGCCTACAGAAGTTGTTATGGATGCTCCTGTTCGCCCCTCCTTTATAGATACACTACTGAATATGGTGCCGAGTAATATTTTTAATGCTCTTGCTCAAGGCAATATTCTAGCAGTAGTTTTTGTTTCCGTCATAGCTGGCTTAGCTATTTTGTTTATGCGCCATTCATTGGATAAAAAGCAGCAAGAAATGGGAGAGTTATTATTTAAACTCATCGAAGCTGGTAATGAAGTAATATCTAAAATCCTTAATGGTATCTTGATATATGCGCCTATTGGAGTATTAGGCATTACTGCTAATACATTTGGAACTCAAGGACTAGACACTGCTATCGCTCTTGGGAAATTCATCGGCACTTCATACCTTGGAGTAATTATCCTGGTTGGAGTTGCGTTCCCAATAATGATGAAAGTGTTTGGTATTAAAGTTATCCAGTTCTACAAGAATATTAAAGAAGCTGCTTTTACATCATTTGTTACCAGTAGTAGTATTGGTACTTTACCAGTTACTATTAAATGTGCAGAAAAGGCTGGTATTGGTGAACGAGTTGCAAAACTCACATTGCCTATCGGCGCAACAGTAAATATGAATGGTACAGCAATACGGTTTGGCGTTGCAGTTATCTTTGCCGCAGAAATTATGGGGATGACTTTATCAACGCCAGAGTTGGCTACTATCGTTATAATAGGTACTATGGCAGCTATTGGTACTGCTGGCGTGCCAGGAGCTGGATTAATTGGTATGTCTATTGTCTTTACACAAGCAGGCTTGCCGATTGAAATCGTTGCACTTACAGCAGGTATTAATATCTTAGTAGATATGATTTTCACTTTTGGCAACGTTGTTGGAGATTTAGTTGGTGCCAAAATAGTTGATCAAACTGAGAAGTGGAAAGGAGATACTATTGAGGAAAGCCAAGTAATTGTCACTTCAGAAGCTGTAATGTAAGGAGCTAATTATAATTTATTAGATTCTGATAAGTGAAATCAAGATGGGTTGATTGGCGTTACATATAATTATCAGTGAAATAAAAATATTTACGATCATATCAACCTATAGACCAAGTTTGATTACCTTACTTTAATTATTGAGTTTAGTTGATAATAGATCCAAAATACAAAGCCCTTACAACCATTGATTGTCAGGGCTTTTTGTTGTCTAAAATTTAGTAAGGTACAATTCTATAAAAACTATTTAATACTTTGTTGCCTGAACCCTTAAATCCGTAATAGAAGCAGAAGGTGAAACAACAAACGCGGGGATGGAAGTTCGTTTATGTCATATTGATGCAGATCCAGGAAAGGGTTTTGGGATTTTCGATAGTTCAATTCTTGGTCTTAGTGCTGAAGATCAAGCTAATAATATAAGAGATGCTGCTAGCATAAATTATGGAACTGCTGGAGATGCTTGGCTTACATACTTAACTGAGAACTTAGATGAAGTAAAAATGAAAGCTAAAGAGATAATGAGAGAGTTTAAAAGTTATTTTCCTGAGGTAAAGTCTCAAGCTAATCGGGTCTGCGATAGATTTTCTATATTAGCAGCAGCAGGTGAAATAGCAACTGAAGCTGGTATAACTGGTTGGGAGACCGGTGATGCTGTGAAAGGCGTAAAAGAGTGCTTTGAGAACTGGATTATGAATAACGGGCATGACGGAAATCAAGAAGAAAGAAACATTGTCAAACAATTGTCATTATACTTAGAAAAACATGCAAATAGTAAGTTCGAAAAGATCATATCTTTAAAGAATTCCAAAAAGTCTGATTCGGAAAATAATATTGAAGATGATAGCGCTTCGATCTCAAAAGTAGCTGGTAGTAGGTCCGGCTACTTTAGAGAATCAGATAAAGTCTTTCTAATCCCACCTAATACTTTTGAGGAAATATGCAAACCTTATTCTCTTAAAGCAGTCATTGAAACTTTAGTAAAACATGAATTAATAAAAGCAGATAAGGATAGTCATGGAACCTTAAAGATTAACAATCCAAATGTCGACTATACTCGAGCTTATGCTGTAAAAAAGAGTATTATGGATTATCGATTTTAACAATCGTGGATATGTTTTTTATTTTCGAGATAGCTATTAATCATCATATGCACTTAAATATCTTAATTGATTTACTAAGTTTACTTGTACGGTTTCTTCACCATAGCTCACAACGTACTCAAGCGCAAATAGCATTTTTTCATAGAGAGCTCCGATGACATTAGTACGTCTCGAAGCTTGCCAGTTGTAGCTATCGATACAGGGTTTACCAATCGGTGCATAGCCATGAGAACGAATGGTTTCAGCCTCAAAGCCGCTTTCATCCATATAGACAATGGGATAGCCTTGCTGAGTAAAGCGATCAAGCCTACTCTGGAATATCGCTCTTTTTATCGGACACGCTTTTGGATGTTCCAAGGTCTTTTTTTTGACTGATACCAAGACGCTTTAAAGCATTAAAGATGCCCGTTTTACTACAATTCAAGCGACGAGCTCTTTCATAGTTATAATCATCTGGGTATCTTTTTACGTCTTCAATTAAGGCGTCATCAGGTATTTTAGTCGGTGCTTTATTTCTGGTTGTTTTAGGCGCTAATTTCTTCTGCCAGCTGTGAATGGTGCTGGTGCTAAGTCCATAAAATAGCGCAGCTTCTCTTATGGTCATACCATCAGCTATGCTAGAAAGTACCTGTTTGCGATAGTCTATTGAATAAGTCATCTTTTATTTCATTAAATGCAATTGTTAATAAGATTGTATCGGTTTTATTTGGATTAGACTATAAACTATAACTTGTTGGGTGGTAAACACCCCAATATTATTGTGTCCGAAATATCATTAATCTCTCCATTACCATGGATTTATTTTACTCTGATTATTCGAAAAGACCCTAAATGCTATTGTTTATATAGTGTAGAAGACTGAGGTATGAAAGTTTTTCTCAGGTGATTTTGTTAATATCGGGGTTTGAACATAAAACTGTTATATAGATTTAAACGCGCTACTGGCATAAACTTTCCTTGCATGCGGCGTTCCCAGAGGCTGCGCAAAATTCATTCCAGTAACGCTATATTCTTTTTAAAGTGCGTCGACTATAGAGAAAAATAGAATTCTATTTCATATTCAAAACAATCCTTGTTAATTGATTCTAGATTAATTATATTTTTATTAATATAAAATAAATCGGGTTAAGCAACATCACTTTATTAAAATCATGAATAGGCCTTTAAAAATTATTGAATAACTAGCTATCGAAGAAATTTAACGCTATATTTTTAATCATTTAAATAAATAAAATTATGTTAAAATAACTATTATTTTTTTGATTATGCATACTAAGTAGTTATAAATTAAATATAATATTATTTTTTAATCTGGTTGAGCTTTGTTTATGTCTAAGGTGTCGTCGATTACCCGAGTACTAGAGATCGTTGAAATTATATCTTATGCTCCAAAACCACTCTCTCCGCTTGAGATATCGCAAATACTAGATATCCCTAAACCTACCACTCATCGATTGATTCAAAATTTAATTAATGAGGGTTTCGTAACAGTTGATATTGGTGGTGGTATAATTCCTGGTAAACGTGTGCGTAATCTGAGCCTTGAGCTTTGGCAACAGGGACAGTTCTTTAATAAGCGACAAATTATTTTACAAAAGCTAGTTGACGAAATTAAGGAAACCTGTGGAATTAGTGTTCCTTATTATACGAATATGATTTATACCGATCGTATAAACACAGTACTACCTCTACAAATATACCTACCTGTTGGATTAAAGTCACCTATATGGTGTACGGCGACAGGAAAGCTATATCTGAGCCAATTGAGTACCACTAGCCGTCACAAAATATTAAAGAGCTTATCACTTAATAAGTTTACTAGAAATACAATCATCGATTTCAATATGTTGAATGCTGAACTCGACCGTATCGCTGAGACAGGCATCAGTATTGATAATGAAGAATTCATCTCTGAGATGGTAGGAATAGCGGTACCGATAGTGGATAAAAAATCACGCTATATAGCATCATTATATTTGCATGCTCCTACAGTACGAGCTTCGTTAGACGATCTGTTGATACACGTGCCACTTCTTCGTACAGCCGCACATGATATTCAAGTATTAATGTATTAGCCAAAAAACTGACTGATTGATATAAAAAAATCCATCTGTACTAATAACCTAGGCTATTAGTACAGATGGACAATCTAGATAAATTCTTTCTAAATTTAATAAGTGTTTATTTCAGCACTTATTCATTACATATCATACTACCACTACAGTATCGAAGCATCATGACGTGCAATGATGCTTGAAAAGTCTTTATCACCATGTTGGACAGAATGGACATCATAGAGCTCAGCTGCTTTCGAGCCCATCGGGATATCCACTTTGGTTTCTGAAGCCGTTTGCATAGCAAGATTTAAGTCTTTGTTCATCAGTTTAGTCATAAAACCACCTTTATAACCATTACTTGAGGGTACATTGTTCATCACTTTTGGATAAGGGTTATAAACCTCTAGTGTCCAATTACGTCCTGAACTTTGCAACATAATATCTGACAACACTTTTGGATCTAAGCCATTTTTGACACCTAGATTAATCGCCTCTGCGGTTCCTGCCATCAAAATACCTAGCAACATATTATTGCATATCTTTGCTACTTGCCCCGCCCCATTATTGCCAGCGTGAAAGATATTCTTACCCATTGATTCCAGTATAGGCTCGGCTCTAGCATATGCCTCAGTACTACCACCTACGATAAACGTCAGGTTTCCTGCAATTGCAGCGCCTGTACCACCTGAGACTGGCGCGTCTAAAAATTCAATGCCATATCTGTTAGCAGCGTCCGCTACCATGCGTGCATCTGCAGCTGCTATAGTACTACTATCGATAACTAATGTACCTTTTGGTAATCCCGACAGTAATCCCTCGTCATTCAGATAAACAGAGTGAACATGCTTTCCAGCAGGTAACATAGTAATAACAACTTGTGCATTATTCGTCGCATCTTTTGGACTATCAGCAACTCTAGCACCTGCTTGATGTAAACGCTGGGTTGCAGCTTCAGAGAGATCAAATACCGACAGCTTATAACCTGCCTTTAATAGGTTCTCTGCCATTGGCGCACCCATGTTACCAAGGCCGATAAACGCAATATCTGGCTTTGAAACATCATTAGCTGATGTACTATTATTATATTTTTCTTTTATTGTTTCCAATGCATTCATATCATCAATCCTTGACAGTCATATTATTAATTTATCTTTATCATTAATAATATTTTAAATTCACTTTAAATATATATCGCTTATGAACTTAAACACTTTTCAAAAATTTTATTTTCTTATATCAAAATAAGAATATTATTCGATAAAAATAAAAAATCCTAAAATATTTACATGTTAGTTAACTATCTAAAATTAAATTTATTTTTTATTCTAGATGAACTAAATACTTTCTATTATAAAAACTATAAAGCATAAGAAAGAGATACATAAGTAGATTACTTAATTTTTAATTTAGCAACTCCAATATAGAGACGGCACAAGAAAATGATTTCAAAAAAATCTTTATAAGTTTAAACCTAAAGAATCTAGAAAAATAAAAATGTGCCGCCAAAATATATTGGATTAATGATTACATTGAAATAGTGGTATTGACTTTACCACGGCTTGCTTCATCATCGAACCAACGTGCAGTAACCGTCTTAGTGTGAGTATAGAACTGTACTGCTTGCTTACCATAAGGACCGAGATCACCAAGTTTACTGGCACGCGAACCTGAGAATGAGAACATCGGTAGTGGCACAGGAATTGGCAAGTTAATACCGATTTGACCAACCATAATATCCTGTTGGAACTTATGCGCAGCCGCTCCTGACTGAGTAAAGATAGCGGTACCATTACCGTTTGGATTGGCATTAAGTAGCTCAATCGCCTCATCCAGGTCAGCTGCACGCATAATACAAAGCACTGGGCCAAAGATTTCTTCTTTGTAGATTTGCATATCACTTGTGACATTATCAAAGATGGTCGGCCCTACGAAGTTGCCTTTCTCATAGCCTTCAACCTTGATACCGCGACCATCAAGAAGTAGACTGGCGCCCTCTTCAACCCCAGTACCAATCAGATGCTCAACACGGGCTTTTGCGGCAGGAGAAATCAGTGGGCCTAAATCTTTGTCGTCTTTACCTGCTGAAACCACTAAGCCTTCTGCTTTGGCTTTGATATCATCAACCCATTCCCCTGCTGCGCCGACTAGAACCACAACTGACAATGCCATACAACGTTGGCCAGCAGCACCAAAGGCAGCACCCGCGAGCTGATTGAGTGTTTGTTCTTTATTGGCATCAGGTAGGATAACGCCATGGTTTTTGGCGCCCATCATGCACTGTGCACGTTTGCCAGATTGACTAGCACGCTCATAAACATGCTTTCCAACGTGGGTAGATCCAACAAATGAAACCGCTTTGATGTCTGGGTGATCACAAATAGCATCAACTGTCGCCTTGCCACCATGCACCACGTTTAGCACACCTTCAGGGACGCCCGCTTCTACTGCCAGCTCAATCAAACGCATGGTGACCATTGGGTCTTGCTCAGAAGGTTTAAGGACAAAGGTGTTACCCGTAGCAATCGCCATTGGGAACATCCATAGTGGAATCATCGCTGGGAAGTTAAACGGGGTGATACCAGCACAGACGCCAAGTGGCTGCCAAACACTATAAGTATCAACGCCTGAGGCAACGTTTTCAACATAGTCACCAATCTGTAAGTTAGCAATACCCGCTGCATGCTCAACCACTTCTAAACCACGGAACACATCCCCGCGAGCGTCAGCGATAGTCTTGCCCTGCTCTGCTGTCAGAATTTCTGCCAGCTCATCCATATGCTCACGAATGAGTGCTTGATATCTTAAAAAGATACGAGCACGAGTAGTGATTGGCGTTTTGCGCCACGTTTGGAAAGCTTTCTGGGCGGCAGCGACGGCCTGATTGATCTCATCGTCAGTGGTTTGTGGGACTTTAGCGATGACTTCTTGCGTGGCAGGATCGGTGATATCAATCCATTCGCTGGTATTAGAGTCAACGAATTGACCATTGATAAGTTGTTTAACATGTTGCATAAGATATCCTTATCTTTTCAGATTTTGTTTCAGGTTAAAAAAGTGAGCCTATATAAATTAGATCTTATAGAAATATCTATAATAATGATACGATCAATATCATTATACAAGAAATTCACTAAGTGGCAATTGTTTCTTTAATTATGTATATAATAATTTTTTCTCTAGAAAGATCCGAACATAGTACCTAGGAAGATGACTAAAGTTAGAGCAACTAAAGGGATAACAACGGCTACAGCAAATATATCTTTATATGATTCTCTATGGGTTAAGCCACAAATAGTTAGCATTGTTATTATTGCACCGTTATGTGGTAGTGAATCCAAACCACCTGAAGCCAGAGAAGCTATACGATGCATTAGTTCAGGGTCGATATTGTATTGTTGTGCCAACTGCATATAGTTTGCGCCCATAATTTCTAGAGCGATGCCCAAACCGCCAGAAGCAGAACCTGTAATACCCGCTAAAACGTTAACCATAATTGCTTCTGATATAAGAGGGTTTCCAGGTGCAATCCCCATAAGGTATTGCTTGATGACAGCGAAGCCTGCAAGAGTAGCAATCACAGAGCCATAACCTACCTCTGAAGCGGTATTGAAGATTGGTAGTAAAGAACCCGTCGCACCTTTATTTAAACTATCTGCCACACTGTCTATTCTTTTAAAATTTAAGACAATAACAAAAAGGCAGGCTAAAAATAACGACAAAATAATAGCCCAAATTCCAATAACTGAGCTTAGTGTTATTCCTCCAAACTTCTCATCGGCTAAATAACTATTATTCCATAAAGGTATTACCACCTTTGAAAAAACATAGTTTCCTACGATAACAATGACAATTGGTAGCAGAGCCACCCAAAAGTTAGGGATATTCATACCAGAATGAGGCTCTTTCTCATTCAACGTATGATTTCCATAACCTTCATTGTTGATACCTGCAATGTGTAATTGGCGATGCATCCATAGCATCCCCCCACCTAGCATAACTATCGCTGCAATAATACCTAATCCAGGAGCTGCAAAAGCATCAGTCTCAAAATACGGCATAGGAATGACATTATGAATTGCAGGAGAACCTGGTAATGCCGTCATCGTTAGTGTTAGAGCGCCAATACAAATTGCACCAGGTATAAGTCTTTTAGGTATGTTTGCTTGTTTAAATAAAGAGGCAGCAATAGGGTATATTGCAAAAGTGACGACGAATGCTGATACACCTCCATAAGTTAATATAGAACATGCAAGTACTACTGCTAACAAAGCATGTTTATCCCCCAGTTTATTAACTATATTACGGGCGATGCTATAAGCATAACCAGAATCTTCCATCAGCTTGCCAAAAATAGCACCCAATATAAATAGTGGGAAATATTTGACAGCAAAACCTCCTAGACCCTGCATAAACACTTCAGTATAAATACCCATGGTTTGGCTGCTTTCACCACTCAAAACAACAGCTAAAATAGCGAGCACAGGGGCCAAAACCAATACACTGACACCTCGATAGGCAAAAAACATTAGCAATGCCAAGGATAATAAAATAGCAAAAATACTCATGGTTTCGATTTCCTTCCATAGAAAAAGATGTGCTGTGAAATAAGTGATTCAGAGGGGCTAAAAAGTATTATTGCAATAACATCTAAAAAAATAGTATCAATTGGTCAGACTATAAAACCTTTCATAGTAGAAAGATTTTTCCTATATTTTTATTAATATGCCTTTTATATCTTGATGTACCCTCAATGACTCTCTTAATAAAATGCAAGATAATTTATAACTTAATAATATCCTGTAGAGTGACTAACGATTCTGATTATCATCATTAATTTGCCAACGAATTGAATGACAATTGTTTGTTAAATAAAAAGAATGATTGGTACATGCTAGATGGATAAGATGCTTCGTTAGGTTTTATCACTCGAGAAAATAAGCATGAGGGTTGAGTATTCATGATGGCTATCCTTAGCACGAACTAATATGGTTAACAGAACTATGATAATTTAAGTTGTAAAAACATACTTTGAAGTAGTATTTAAAAAATATTACTATCAAAACAAAATAACCGATACAAAATGTATCGGTTTAAAATTTAACAGAGCTGCAAACGAACGTCAATCAATAAATACTTAATTCTGTTAATTTGGCTGTATAGACTGGGCAAAAGTACATTCATAAATATGGATTAATTCACTGTAAACAACCAAAATTCCGTTATATTCAGTGTACTAATTAGGAGAGAAATACAGTTAATGTCTTCATTATCTTGATCATAAATATCAGTCTGATTGATATCGCAAAAGAATTTACTATCTACAAAAATAGCTTAATAATTGAGCCTATTTCTCCATGCTACGATATGTCAGCCTACTAAAAACACGACATCAGACCTTTCTACTTGCTATAACGATAATATTTGTTCCTTTAATACTTGTTATTATAAAAATATCCTGTTAATTTCTTATAACGATATAATATATATCGTTATAACGATGTCTTTATATGCAGATTCCACATGATAAATATATCAACAACTCTACTACCTTTATGATTGTTGATGTACGTAGCTCAGCGTGTCATTTCTTCTTATTACTATTAGTCGTGTTTGTTACGCTTTTAACGAGTGCAGTGTGTCTAGAGCTGGACAGTCATATGAAAGCATTCATGAAAAGGTCCATATAAATATATCGTTAGCTTTCCTTCACTTTTTTACCAACGACTATATTTGCAAAAACAATAGATGACTCAAGATCTGTACTTAGAATTGCAGACTCAATATTCACAAGACTTAGTAAGAAACAAGCTATTCTATCGATCGTGAAGTTCTGCGCTATTTTTATTTTATGATTAATAGGCTCGTTTTAGAACAGTATTAGACACATAGTGATTAACACAAGGATGGTTAAATATGTCACATAGTATTCTTCTACCAAGAATCATGGAGGTAGGTCGCGATGCATGTCAAAAGCTACCAACCATATTAGATAGCTTAGGTATTAAAAACCCTCTCATCATTACGGATGAGATGATGGTTAAATTGGGTTATGTAGATACATTACAAACTATTTTGAAAGAAGTTCAGATTACGGCTGATGTGTTCTCAGATACTATGCCTGAGCCTACTGAAAGCTCTATTGAGTCAGGGGTGCAGCAGGTACGGCACCAAGAATATGATGGTTTGATTGCCTTAGGTGGCGGGAGTCCTATAGATAGCGCAAAAGCAATTTCAATTTTAGGGAAGTTTGGTGGCGTCATTAATGACTATAAATTTCCTCGTCAAGTAAATGAAGCAGGTTTACCTATTATTGCGATACCTACTACAGCAGGAACAGGGTCAGAGGTGACCAGGTTTACTATTATTACTGATGAAACAAACAACGAGAAGCTGTTGTGCGTTGGTATGGGGTTTATGCCTGTAGCGGCCATTATTGATTATAGCCTTACTATGAGTGTCCCTCCTCGAACCACTGCTGATACTGGCATTGATGCAATGACTCACGCTATAGAGGCTTATGTCAGTCAAAAACGTAACGCTTATAGTGATCAACAAGCTTTAGCTGCATTACGTTTGATTGGGCCCAATCTACAAAAGGCTTATCATAATGGCGAAGATGAGGATGCTCGTGAAGCCATGATGTTAGGTTCTACGTTAGCTGGTATTGCATTCTGTAATTCATCCGTGGCTTTGGTGCATGGAATGAGCAGACCGATTGGCGCTTTTTTTCACGTACCGCATGGTTTATCAAATGCGATGCTATTGCCGACGATTACTGAATTTGGGATATCAGGTACTCCAGAGCGATATGCAGATTGTGCACGAGCACTAGGAGTGGCGAGCTTTAATGATAATGATGATCAAGCGAATATAAATTTGATTACGTATTTGAAAAATCTCAATATTGAGCTCAAGGTGCCTACATTGGAACAATTTGGCATTCAAAAAACTGATTTTGATGCGCTAATAAATACCATGTGTGAACAAGCATTTTCCTCAGGTTCGCCTAACAACAACCCCCGAATACCCAGTTTGGAAGAAATGGTTCAACTTTATACATTGTTATGGGCAGAAAGTAGCCCAGATGATGTTTCGACAAGCTAATAAAACTAAAGCTTACCATAGAAAAATTACGCTTAAGACCACACGACTATTTCACCCACTAATTTAACGAGAAGGTTAAGGATGACTATAAATAATGACGTATTACGTGAACGCATCAGCTTATTAGGATCATTTCTAGGGGACGCGATTTCTCGGCAAACGGGCGAACAAACGCTTGAAACGATTGAAACCCTGCGCAAAGGTTTTATTCAACAACGCCGAGAGCCTAACGAAGCGAACAAGCAACAACTCATCGACTTCATAGCCTCGTTAGACAATCAAACCTTAAAAAATGTCATACGCAGCTTTTCTATCTATTTCTTCTTAGCCAATCTAAGTGAAGAAAACTACTTACGAGAGCAGCGCCAAGCCATGCGTATGCAATCGGAACACAGTTGGGAAGGCTCGTTTCGTCGTACCTTGCTTGAGTGTCGTGAGCGCAATGTTGAACCTGCACAAATGCGAGAGCTGATTGATCAGCTAAAATTTATACCTGTCTTTACCGCCCATCCTACCGAAGCACGCCGCCGTACGACCATGAATCTATTGCAGAGTTTGTTTATTCATAGCGACGCCTTAAACAATCTTGCAGAAGACAGCTTTGCCTACGAGCAAGCAAAAGAAAAAACGGCGCAAACGATTGATTTATTATGGTCATCGGATGAAGTGCGTACGCGTAAGCCATTAGTTTATGACGAGATAAATAATGGCCTGCATTATTTTAATGCCAGTTTATTCAATGCCATTCCAAAGGTTTATCGTAATATTAAAGACGCCATTATCGATATCTATCCAGAGCTAACAGACTACCCATTACCTGCTTTCATGAGCTTCGGCTCTTGGATCGGTGGCGACAGAGATGGTAATCCCTTTGTCACTCATGACACCACAGAAATGGCGGTATTGATGCATGCCGATACCGTACTGCGCCATTATCAAGTCCTGCTAAAAAAACTGCGCCGTGAACTGATTCATAGCGATACGATTATCAATATTGCGCCAGACGTTTATGCTCGTATAAAAGCGTACGCCACTCTCGATCAAAAAGTATTTTATTATAATCCTGACGATTACAACAATGAGCCGTACCGCAGATTGTTATCGATTATTCTTGCCAAAATAAAAGCGACCAATCGCCACATTCAAAGCAAAGGTACAGACCTCGACGCCGCACACGATGCTTACGCCAACCCGCAAGAGTTGTTAGAAGATTTACGCATCATTCGAAAAAGTGTCAATACTCATGACAAAGCACATGGCGAAGGCTTATTGCTCGATACGATTCGTCTGGTCAAAACCTGCGGCTTTCATCTAGCAGCGCTCGATATCCGCCAAGAGTCGTCTTATCATAGTGAAGTGATCGCCGATATTTTCGCCAATGCCTCGAACTTACCAGACTATCAGACTCTAGGTGAAACCGAGCGCCAAGAGTGGTTGACGCGTTTACTTGAAAAGCCTGGTACACCGCTCATTTATACCGATAACTTGACTGATAAAACACGTGAACAATTGGCTTTAATGAACTCTGTGGCAACATTACGTAAGCTGGTCGGGCAAGATACGTTTGGTAGTTATGTGATTTCGATGACCAACAACGCCAGTCAATTATTAGAAGTCTTACTACTGATGCGTTTTTCAGGCTTGTGCAGGGTTGATGATGCAGGTCAGCTGTCTGCTGACTTACCCGTCGCACCCTTGTTTGAAACCATCGAAGATCTTAAAAATATCGATAAGATCTTACCTACCGTCTTGGACAATCCGCTATATCGAGGGTTGCTTGCGCACTCAGATAATACCCAAGAAATCATGTTAGGTTATTCAGATTCATCAAAAGATGGCGGTATTATTACGTCTGCATGGCAGCTCTATAGCGCGCAGCAAACCATTAACCGTATCGCTGCTGAATATGGCATCAAAACACGCCTGTTTCATGGTCGTGGTGGCTCTGTCAGTCGTGGCGGTGGCTCAACGCATAATGCAATTGCCGCTCAGCCCGCAGGGACGCTGCATGGAGAAATTAAAGTCACTGAGCAGGGTGAAGTCCTTTATGCCAAATATGCCAACACCGATACTGCTGTATTTGAGCTTACCATGGGCATCACTGGTACCCTCAAAGCGTGCTCAACAAGATTTGTGGTGCAACCGCCTGAACTACCAAATTATGAAGCACTCTTTGCGCGTCTAGCCGATGCGGGTGAACAAAGTTATCGTACGCTTACGGACCATACCGAAGGGTTTTATCAGTTCTACTCACAAGTGACGCCAGTGCAGGAAATCTCTTTATTAAATATCGGCTCGCGCCCAGCGCACCGTAACAAAGGGCTGCCAAGTAAGACAACCTTGCGGGCGATTCCTTGGGTATTTGGTTGGTCTTTAGCGCGCTTTACCCTACCAGCTTGGTACGGCGTAGGTAGTGCTCTTCATAGCGTTAAAGAAGACGAAGCTTTAATGAGAGAGATGAACAGTTGCTGGCCATTTTTTAACGTATTTATTAGCAATATTGAAATGGCTTTTACTAAGTCTGAGATGAGCATTGCTCAGGCTTATAGTCAGTTATGTGAAGATGAGGGATTACGTGAAAAGATTATGCAAGCGGTAATCGATGAGCATCATCTAACCTTCTCAGGTTTGAACTCTTTGCTTAACCAGACATCGTTATTGGCGCATCAGCAAAGCCTTGCCGCGTCCCTACAATGGCGAAATGCTTATTTAGATCCGATTAATTACATCCAAATTGAGTTGTTAAAACGTGCCAGACAAAAAGACGCTACAGATAATGACGATGATCTTGCTGTTGAAGATCCATTAATCCGTAGTATCAATGCTTTGGCAGCGGGTCTACGCAATACGGGTTAATGACTGACGTGGTTGAATAATTGCTGAGAGAGTATGCATGGGTAATCACTTATGTGTACAGCTCAGCAAAGGCGTTGTCAGCGAGATGTCGTACTTTATATAAGTGCAGTTCATTTGGTTGTTAGTGGACTTGGCAATTTGTTAGCGAATAATATTGTCACAGCAACCTGCTTGTTTGATATGTGCTCTCTGATAATTCTGAGGTAGTTCAACTTTGAGATCTACAGATTTATAATGATATTTAAGCAGGCGGTAAACCTTTATAAGCTCTTTGTAATAAGCCTTCTAATTCATCGTAATTGTATTCACGAGGATTATAATAAGGGCTGTCACACACCATCCTTGCTACATCAGCGGGACCCTCTTCAGGTAAACCAATATCTTTTAAAGCCAATTCAATACCTAAAGACTGGTTTAGACGGTAAATTGCCAAGCCAACTTCTTCACGGCTGCTGACGTCTAAAGCCTCTGCCAGTCTATCCATCGCTTCAATATCAGCGTTACGATTGTAATGTACTGAATACGCAAGCGTAATGGCATGTGCTTGCGCATGCGGTAGGTTAAAAGTGCCACCTAGGGTATGGCAGATTTTATGGTGAATGGCCATACCAACCGAACCAAGACAAATACCAGCAAGCCATGCACCATAGCTTGCTTTTTGGCGGGCTGAAATATTGGTGAGCTCTTTGACAAGCACAGGCAAGGAAGACTTTAATGCTTTGATAGATTCAATCGCCATCAGGCTGATGATTGGGTTTTTGTCCTTAGCATATAACGCTTCTACAGCGTGCGCCATAGCATTCATACCTGAGCAAGCTGAGATTTTAGCGGGTAATGCTTGGTTTAACTTCGGATCATAAATCACCACCTTAGGTAGGACATGACTGTCTTTACCAGTAGTTTTTAGATTGTTTTTGGTCAAACCATAAATAGTTGTCATCTCGCTACCGGCATAGGTAGTCGGTATGGCAACGATAGGTAAATGTGTTTTCAAAGCAATTATTTTTGCAAGTCCAATTGTAGAGCCGCCGCCCAAAGCCAGACAACAATCAATATCACTCTCTTTGGCAAATTTTACTGCTTTATTCGCCACGTCAACTGGCACATGCATGACAGCATGCGGATACACGCCTACACAGATTTCTTGTAGTTCTTTTGCCAATTTACGACCCGCTTCTTCTTGACCAGGTGTCGTAATCACCAATACCTTATGATAACTATGCTGAAGTAATATATCTTTGACTTCATTTGACTTTCCCACGCCAAAATGAACGTCAACTGGTAAGGCTTTATAATGAAATTCTTGCATAAAATTATCCTTTTATGAGTTCATATTAGGATTCTTAATGAGTGCAGAGTCTCTCAAATCTTCTCACGTTTATAATCAAACCCTTCTATATCATAAAACTGATAAGTTACTTCTAACAAGGTTTTTAGCAATTCTGATTTATCAAAGTGTCTAACACTCATGATGATAGGCGACGTTAATAGATCGTTTTCAAATGGAATATAAATCACTTCCTGACTACGCAAATGCTCTAAGGTTTTAGGCACGATCGTCAAACCTTCTCCTGCTGCGACTAATCCTAAAGCAACATGCAGCTCTCGCACCTCAGTAAAATAATTGGCTTTTAGGTTACGAGATTCAAATAGCTCCAAGACATAGTCAATAAAACTGGGACGAGGTCCGGTGGGATAGAGTATCAATTTCTCATTGGTTAAATCCATGAGACTTACTACTCTACTTTGCTCTTTTGCTAAGTCATGGTCTTTGGGAACCGCGACTACTAAGCTTTCTTCTCTTAATAATATACGCCTAATAGAAGCGTCCTCAAATAACATCCGTCCAAAACCCACATCTATTTTACCCTCTGTAAGGGCTTGTGTTTGCTCCCATGAGTTAAGCTCTCGCAGCTTAATCTCTATATTTGGATAGCATGCGCGAAAGCGGGCAATAATTTTCGGTAAGATGCCATAGAGTATCGAGGACACAAAACCTATAGATATTGAGTTATCAAAATTGGCCTTACGCATTGTCATAGATTTTAATTTGTCAGACTTTGCGAGTATCTGAACAGCATGATCATAAAAAAACTCGCCAGCCTCAGTAAGTTTCAAAGGTCTATTATCTCTATCAATCAGCATCACCCCGACTTCTTCTTCCAACTGCTTTATTTGCCGGCTCAGTGGCGGTTGTGAAATATACAAACGCTCTGCTGCCTTATTAAAGCTCTTTTCCTCTGCTACTGCTACAAAGTAGCGTAAATGTCTCAATTCCATTGAATGTTATTCCTTGAGTGACCTTACAGGGTAATCGATACCTAAAGAACATAACATAGTGCAATCTAGTTATCAAAATACCTAAAAGGTATTAATAATAGACTAAATAGGTCTTAGACATGTCGTTATCTAGCATCTATAGTTCTTATTAAGCATAAGGAAGCACCATTTACTTAATAGGGACTGTCATGATTCGTTCAATCAATACTTTATTGGTACCGATACCTACTATTCGAGCTCATAAGCTTGCTTGTACCGTTATGAACGAACAAGTTTTGGTATTGGTACACATTCAAACAGAAGATGGCTATGAAGGTTGGGGCGAAGCGACCACCATTGGCGGTCTAAGCTACGCAGAAGAAAGCCCTCATAGCATCAAGACTAATATCGATACCTACTTTACGCCTCTTTTATTAAAAGAGCAGCCTACTAGCACAGCAAAAGCCATGCAGCTGCTCAATCTTCATATCAATGGCAACCGCTTTGCAAAGTGCGCGATTGAAACTGCCCTACTCGACATTGAAGGTAAACGTCTAAACCTACCAGTAAGTGAGCTAATTGGCGGTCGTGTCCGTGATCGTATCGAAGTGGCTTGGACCCTTGCCAGCGGCAATACAGCGACCGATATTAAGGAAGCTAAACGCATGATTGAGCAAAAGCGCCATCGCATTTTTAAATTAAAAATCGGTAGCAATCCGATTGTTGTTGATGTTGCCCACGTATTAGCCATTAAAAAAGCACTACCTGACTGCCGTATCACGGTTGATGTCAACCAAGCATGGACAGAGCTTGAGGCTATGCAAGGTATTAGCCTATTGCAAGCTGGCGGCGTTGATTTAATAGAACAACCTGTCTCAATGCGCAATAAAGCCGCACTAAAACGCTTAACCGAACATTTCGATGTAGCCATTATGGCGGATGAAATTGTCCAAGATCCTCAGAATGCCTTTCATTTAGCAGCAGATCATTATGCTGATGTTTTTGCCGTGAAAATAAATCAAGCAGGCGGATTAAAAGCAGCATGCTTAATCGGACAAATGGCACATCTAGCAGGTATCGAGCTCTATGGTGGCACCATGTTAGAAGGTCCTATCGGTACGGCCGCATCCGCCCATGTATTCTCAACCTATCCCAGTTTAAATTTCGATACAGAACTTTTTGGTCCTTTACTATTAACCGAAGACGTTTTAGTAAAGCCTCTTGATTATCAAGACTTTGGTTTAAATGTTCCTACAGGCGCAGGTATTGGCATCGAAGTAGACAGCGATAAAATCTACCACTATGCCAAACAAACCATCACCAATTTACCTAAATCATAAAAGACTTAATTTTCTACTAACGCTCAAACTGAAACACTGTAAAAGTCAGCCAAGTTATCTTTCATCACGTATAAGGAAATCATTATGTTATACCACGTCAGAATGGATGTCTTAATCCCAACAGATATGGACGCCGATAAAGTCAACGAGCTTAAAGCCACAGAAAAAGCACTATCACAAAAACTGCAAGAGCAAGGTAAATGGCGTCATATTTGGCGCATAGCAGGTCAGTATTCTAATTTTAGCATCTTTGATGTTGAGAGTAATGAAGAGCTACACGACATCATGATGTCGCTACCGCTTTATCCATACATGAAGGTTGAAGTGACACCGTTATTACGTCATCCATCTTCTGTTCGTAGTGATGACAGCTAAACCAAGCAAGTAAAGCGAATATCAGATTCTATAAAAACTGAGTAAGAGTACTCAATATAGTTACCCTTTATTAAAACAGTCCTCAACAAGGAGAGAGACATGGAACGCAGCCAAATTGAAGCATTAGCCACTCAATTCATCAAAGGCAAAATCGACTTCCCTGAGCAAGTCAATCCACGTGTACAAGCAATTGTTCTACGTATTGTCACAGACCTTATGCAAACCATTAACGACTTAAAAATTACCGCCGATGAGTATTGGTCTGGGGTTGAGTTTATCGGTGACTTGGGCAAAGAAGCAGGTTTATTATCGCCCGGCCTTGGTTTTGATCACTTCATGGATTTAATGATTGAAGAGGATTTAAAAGCAGCCGGTCTTGACGGTGGTACTGTACGTACTATTGAAGGTCCACTCTATGTCGCTGGTGCGCCAGAAGAAAAAGGCTTTGCGCGTCTAGATGATGGCACTGACCTTGACAATGGCACCGTGCTATTTATGCAAGGCACTGTTTATGGTGAAGATGGAAAGCCTCTTCCAAATGCAAAAGTTGAAGTGTGGCATGCCAACAGCTTAGGTAACTACTCTTTCTTTGATGAATCACAGTCTCATTTCAACTTACGTCGTAGCATCATTACCGATGAAAACGGAAATTATGCATTCCGCAGCATCGTGCCGCTAGGTTACTCGGTACCACCAGAAGGAATGACGCAAAAAGTATTGGGCGCGCTAGGACGTCACGGTCATCGCCCAGCTCACATTCATTTCTTTGCCAGTGCTGACGGTCACCGCAAACTGACCACGCAGATTAACATCGATGGCGATGAGTACCTATGGGATGACTTTGCTTTTGCAAGCCGCGAAGGCTTGGTACCAGAGGTAACGATGGTCGAAGACGCGGACAAGCTAAAAGAAAAAGCGCTTGATAAGCCTTACGCAAGTATCGACTTTGACTTTCATTTAGTAAAAGACATTGACCAAGCTATACAAGGCAGCGAAGTAGAACGCCGCCGTGCTCAAGGTTAATGAGCACTCATATTAAATAGCATTAATTAATCACTACTAGCGACTTACGTTTGATATGCCCTCAGTTGTCGTATCAAACGTTAGCTTCTAATCTCATTTTATACCGTCATTATACAAGGAAGGCAGCCATGAGCGAGCGTATCAATCTAGTACCTGAAGGATCAGACATCACTATTGATGATTTTTTAGAAGAGAACAGTGAAAAAGGGATTTATCGCCTGCATCGTAGCGCCTTCACTAACGAAGAGTTGTTCGAGCTTGAGATGAAGTACATCTTTGAAAACAGTTGGGTGTATTTGGCTCATGAGTCTCAAGTTCCTGATAACAACGACTACTACACCTCATACATTGGTCGTCAGCCTGTTATTCTTGCCCGCAATAAAGAAGGCGAGCTGCATTGCATGATTAACTCATGCTCACATCGTGGTGCACAGCTCTGCCGACATAAAAAAGGCAATAAAGCCACTTACACCTGCCCATTCCACGGTTGGACCTTTAACAACTCAGGTAAGCTGCTTAAAGTTAAAGACCCAAGACATGCAGGCTATCCAGAATGCTTCAATAAAGAAGGCTCACACGACCTAAAACAAGTGAAGATGGCAAATTATAAAGGCTTTATCTTTGCCAGCTTAAATGATGATGTTCAGTCACTCGAAGACTGGCTTGGCGGCTCTACCAAAATTCTTGACATGATTGTCAATCAGTCGCCAGAAGGTCTAGAAGTATTACGCGGCACCTCAACCTATACCTTTGATGGTAACTGGAAGCTGCAAGCTGAAAACGGTGCCGACGGCTATCACGTATCAGCCGTCCATTGGAACTACGCTGCGACAACTGCGCGCCGTAAAGAAGCTGAAGCTGTCAAAGAAGACAATATCAAAGCCATGAACGCTGGCAAATGGGGTCGACAAGGCGGTGGGTTTTATTCTTTTGAAAACGGTCACATGCTGTTATGGACACAGTGGGAAAACCCACAAGACCGTCCAAACTACGCTTATCGCGATGAGTATGTCGCCAGCTACGGTGAAGCCATGGCGGACTGGATGATTGAACGCTCACGTAACTTATGCCTATATCCAAACGTCTACATCATGGATCAGTTCGGCTCACAAATTCGTATGCTCCGCCCTATCGCGGTTGACAAAACTGAAGTTAGCATCTGGTGTATCGCACCAAAAGGCGAAAGCGATGAGTCACGTGCACGCCGTATCCGTCAGTATGAAGATTTCTTTAACGTTACTGGTATGGCAACCCCTGATGACTTAGAAGAGTTCCGCTCATGCCAAGAAGGTTATAACGGTATCAAGCTTGAATGGAATGATATGTGCCGAGGCTCCGAGCACTGGATTCAAGGTGCAGATGAAGGCGCTGCCGCTATTGACCTCAAACCTTTAATGAGTGGTGTTAAGACTGAAGATGAAGGACTATATACCGTCCAACATCGCTACTGGCATGAAGAGATGAAAAAAGCTCTAGAGCAAGAGCAGCAGCTACACGGTGCTAATAGCGACTAATACATTTTTTATTATTACTCTGCTATTTATTGTAGAACTGACAAAAAATAAGGATATCAATCATGAAAAATGCAACGGTTAACATTGAAGACATTAGACAGTTTCTATACCGTGAAGCGCGTTTATTGGATGAGAAAAAATGGGAAGAATGGCTCACTTATTACGATGAAGACTGCCCTTTCTGGATGCCAAGTTGGGATGATGATGGTCAGCTCATCAGCGACCCACAACGAGAAATCTCGCTGATTTATTATCCGGATCGCCGTGGTCTTGAAGATCGTATCTTCCGCATCGAGACTGAGCGTTCATCAGCGACCATTCCTGATACGCGTACCACGCACAATTTATCGAATATTGAACTACTCGAAGACAATGACGGTATTGTGTCGGTGCGTTTTAACTGGATCAACAAATCTTTTCGCTATCATGAGACCAATACCTATTGGGGTTACTCTCAGTACAAAATAGACATGACTCAAGACCAACCAAAAATTTTGGATAAGTATGTGGTCTTAAAAGACGACTATGTGCATCAAATTATGGATGTTTATCACGTCTAATCATTATTCACTCATTATTTAGCCACTAGCTTTTAATTAATACGTGTTGAAAAGGGATATTTCTCATGGAATATAATATTGCTCTACAGTTCGAAGACGGCGTCACAGGCTTCATCAAATGTGAAGCCGACGAAACCGTCGCCGAAGCCGCTTATCGTCAAAAATTTAATATCCCTGTGGATTGCCTTGATGGTGCTTGCGGTACTTGCCGTTGCCATTGTGAATCTGGCAGCTACGACATGCACCCTGATATGTATATCGAAGATGCCCTGACAGAAGCTGAAGCTGCTGAAGGGTATGTACTCACCTGTCAGATGATTCCAGAAAGCGACTGCGTGATCAAAGTACCAACCTCCTCTGAAGCCTGCAAAGTCGGCAAGTCTGTATTCAAAGGCAAACTACAACAGCTGAATGTACTGTCAGAATCTACCATTCACTTTGGCGTCGAAGTCGACAATCCAGATGCACTAGTATTTTTGCCAGGCCAGTATGTCAATGTTAGTATTCCTGACTCTAACGAGACACGCTCCTATTCATTTAGCTCTATACCTAGTGCCAATCAGGCCGAATTTGTCGTCCGCAATATTCCTAACGGTAAAATGAGCACCTTTTTATCTGATACTGCGACTATAGGTCAAGAGATTAATTTTGAGGGTCCATTTGGTAGCTTTTACCTGCGCCCTCTAATTCGCCCGACCCTATTTCTAGCAGGCGGTACCGGTATCGCGCCTTTTTTATCGATGCTAAAAAGTTTAGAGGTGTCTGGTGCTCATCATCCTGTCAGAATGGTCTACGGCGTCACCAACGACTTTGATCTTATAGAAGTTGAGAAACTAGAAGAAGTCAAACAAAACCACCCTTGGTTTGACTACCGCACCTGTGTCGCCACTGAAGACAGCCAGCATGAGCGTAAAGGCTATGTTACCGGTCATGTTGATAATGAGTGGCTGAACGATGGTGACGTCGATGTCTACTTGTGTGGTCCGTTAGGGATGGTGGATGCGGTGAGTAATTGGTTAGACAGCAGTAATCTAAAACCGAGTAATTTTTACTATGAAAAATTCACGCCCAGTGAACAATAACGTAGCCTAGCCGTATTACTCTACTAGCAAAGCATGAGCAAGATTTTTAGGAGACTGTCATGAGTAAAAGATTTGATAATAAAGTATGTATCGTTACTGGTGCCGCCCAAGGCATCGGACGCGGAGTCGCTTTACGTTTAGCAAGTGAGGGCGGAAAAATCGTCATGGCAGACTTTTCTCCATTAATAGAAGAGGTGCTGGCTGAAATCATTGCTTATGGCGGAGAAGCCGTTACCATTCAAGCTGACCTTGAAACCCATCAAGGTGCTAAAGAGGCTATTGATAAGGCACTTGATAGCTATGGGCGCATCGACATATTGGTCAACAATGTCGGCGGCGCAATATGGATGAAACCTTTTACCAGCTTCTCTGAAGCAGAAATCCAAAAGGAAATCAGCCGCTCATTATTTCCAACATTATGGTGTTGTCATGCTGTTTTACCAACCATGGTCAAACAGCAGTCAGGCACTATTGTTAATGTGTCCTCTATCGCTACTCGCGGTATCAACCGCATACCCTATTCGACAGCGAAAGGCGGCGTGAACGCCATGACCGCATCGCTCGCTTTTGAGTATGCAAACGATGGCATCCGTGTGAATGCTGTAGCAACTGGCGGTACTGAAGCGCCGCCCAGAAAGATTCCACGTAACGCCAAACCATTAACTGATGATGAAAAATCATGGATGAATGCGGTGGTTGATCAGACCATTGATCGCACCTTTATGAAACGCTACGGCACGATTGATGAGCAAGTCAATGCCATCTTGTTTTTAGCATCCGATGAGTCTTCTTATATTACTGGAAGTACCATTCCTGTGGGCGGTGGCGACGAAGGCTAATAATAAATCTGCCAATCAGTAGCATGCATCTTAATTTGCAACCCCGTAACGAATGCTAATTTGCAAGGAAGCAATATGGCCTCTGTAATCCAAACCTTAAAAAGCGACTGGTCGCTCTCCGCATCGGTTGCAGGGTTCTTAGCGGTTCTTATTTCTTATGCGGGGCCTTTAATTATTTTTTTTCAGGCCGCACAAGCCGCACAAGTTTCAGATGCCATGATGGCGTCTTGGATTTGGGGTATCTCCATCGGTGCTGCCATTCCTGGTATATATTTATCCATTAAATATAAAACACCGGTTATTACAGCATGGTCCGCCCCTGGTACCGCTTTACTGGTTACCCTATTTCCACAGATGAGTATTAATGAAGCTGTTGCCGGTTATATCATCTCAGCGATTGTCATATTTATCGTGGGGGCAACAGGTTACTTCGACAAAATATTAAAATGGATTCCTAACGGTATCGCCGCTGGCATGATGGCAGGGATTCTATTTCAATTCGGCTTAGAATTATTTAAAGCCACTGATAGCATGCCATTTATCGTCTTTAGCATGCTCGGTTGCTATTTATTAGCCAAACGCTTTTCGCCGCGCTATACGATGATTTGGGTACTACTGTGCGGTGTTATCTTAAGCGTCTTACTTGGCAAAATGAACCCTGTCCATTTCGATTTAGCCATCACTATACCTACTTTTATTGCCCCTGAATGGTCGTGGAACTCAACGTTTAACCTCGCTATACCACTCATCCTTGTGAGCTTAACTGGCCAGTTTTTACCCGGTATGGCTATTTTAAATCTTAGCGGTTACGACACGCCAGCCAAGCCTATTGTGAGTGTTACAAGCCTCGCCTCGTTAGCAGTTGCATGTGTTGGTGGTATCACTATCGTACTTGCCGCTATCACAGCCGCGCTTTGTACTGGCAAAGATGCGCATGAACTTAAGGAAAAGCGCTATATCGCAGGTGTCGCTAATGGCATCTTCTATTTATTTGGCGGTTTATTTGCTGGCAGTATCGTGATGGTATTTAGCTTGCTTCCAAAAGAGCTTGTCGCGGCACTGGCCGGCCTTGCATTAATCGGTGCCATTTCTGCCAATATCACCATTGCTATGAAAAATGATGAGCAAAGAGATGCGGCGTTAATTACCTTTTTGGCGACAGCATCGGGTATGAGCTTTTTGGGATTAAGCTCTGTGTTTTGGGGCATTCTTATCGGCATGATTGCTCACTATATTCTGACCAAAAAACGCCTACTACCAACATCATCTATCTCATTAACGACCTCTAATAATGAAGCCAATTAAGAGCAAGTCTCTTACGAAAAAATTTAAGTAGTGTCAGAGCAATGAGTCCAACCCATGTACCACTTATTAATTCTAAAGACACTACCTCATATGACTTTTTATAGGATATAAACATGATTAACAAAGCAGATAAAAATATCACTGACGTACTTAGTCAAATTAAAGATGGCGCCACCATCATGATTGGCGGCTTTGGCACAGCAGGTCAACCCGCTGAACTCATTGATGGGCTTATTAATTTGGGCGTAAAGGATTTGGTCATCATTAATAATAATGCCGGTAACGGCGACCATGGCCTTGCCAAGCTCTTAAAAACGGGCGCTGTGCGTAAAATCATTTGCTCTTTCCCGCGTCAATCGGACTCTTGGGTATTTGATGAGCTTTATCATGCTGGCAAGATTGAGCTTGAGCTCGTACCACAAGGGAATTTGGCTTGCCGTATTCAAGCAGCAGGTATGGGACTCGGTGCGGTATATACGCCCACAGGCTTTGGTACTTTACTCGCAGAAGGCAAAGAGACTCGAGAAATCGATGGTAAAGACTATGTTCTTGAATATCCCATCAAGGCTGATTTTGCTTTAATCAAAGCTTCTAGAGGCGATCGCTGGGGCAACTTGGTGTACCGCAAGTCTGCCCGTAACTTTGGTCCAATTATGGCAATGGCAGCTGACGTGACTATCGCCCAAGTCTCCGAAACGGTTGAGCTTGGCACGCTTGATCCTGAACACATTATTACGCCGGGTATTTTTGTGCAGCATGTGGTGCAAATTCAGCCTGCTAGTACTGAACTTTTTAGCACAGCTACTACAGCCACCGCTTAATACTGCCAACTATAAGGAGCGTCATCATGAACCATACTTCCTACACCGTTTTGACCCGCGATCAAATAGCCGAGCGTGCTGCACAAGATATTCCAGATGGTGCCTATGTCAATTTAGGCATCGGACTACCGACCAAAATTGCCCAATACCTACCAGATGATAAAGATGTATTTTTGCATTCAGAAAATGGTTTACTAGCTTTTGGACCACCACCTGCCAAAGGTGAAGAGGATCCCGAACTGATTAACGCCGGAAAAGAGTATGTCACCATGCTCGATGGCGGCAGCTTCTTTCATCATGGCGACTCTTTTGCGATGATGCGCGGTGGTCATCTTGATATCTGTGTATTAGGCGCGTTTCAAGTGGCTGCCAATGGCGATTTGGCCAACTGGAGCACGGGTGCGCCAGATGCAATACCTGCTGTTGGCGGCGCTATGGACTTAGCCGTCGGTGCCAAAAAAGTCTTTGTGATGACCAATCACACCACCAAAACTGGCGACCCTAAAATCGTTAGCAAGCTTACCTACCCCGTGACTGGCAAAAACTGCGTTGATCGCATTTATACTGACTTGTGTGTCATTGATGTCACTGATAAAGGTTTAGCCGTCACTGAAATGGTCGATGGCTTAAGCTTTGCGGACTTACAAGCATTGACGGGTGCGACATTAATTGACGCTACAAATTCAAAATAATAAAAAGGACAAGGATGATGACTGATTCAATCACTGGTTTAAACAACGCTTATATTATCGATGCCATTCGCACCCCTTTTGGACGCTACGGCGGCGGTCTAGCCCCTGTCCGTGCCGATGACTTAGGGGCTATCCCTATCAAGGCGTTAATGGAACGTAATGCCAATGTCGATTGGGTACAAGTAGATGACGTCATCTACGGCTGTGCTAATCAGAGCGGTGAAGACAATCGCAACGTCGGGCGTATGTCGTCGTTACTAGCTGGCCTACCTTATCAAGTGCCTGCCACTACGGTGAATCGCTTATGCGGCTCGTCAATGGATGCGTTAGCCATCGCCGCTCGTGCGATTAAAGCGGGTGAAGCGCATCTAATTATTGCAGGTGGTGTTGAGAGCATGAGCCGTGCGCCATTGGTAATGGGCAAGTCAGATCAAGCGTTTGGTCGTAGTCAAAAGCTCGAAGATACCACGATGGGCTGGCGTTTTATCAATCCAAAGCTTGATGAGCTATATGGCACGGAGACCATGCCGCAAACTGCTGAAAATGTCGCAGAGCAATTCAATATCAATCGTGCTGACCAAGATGCATTTGCACTACGTAGTCAACAACGTACCGCAGTGGCGCAAGAAGCAGGATTCTTCAAAGATGAGATTACTGCTGTCAGCATCCCGCAACGCAAAGGCGATCCTGTCACCGTCGATACTGACGAGCATCCTCGTGCTGATACCACGCTTGAGAAGTTGACCAAGCTGCGCCCTATCGTCACCGCGAATGGTACCGTGACGGCTGGCAATGCGTCAGGTATCAATGATGGCGCAGCGGCTTTTTTAGTGGCATCAGAGCAAGCCGTTAAAGAGTTTAATCTAAAGCCGCGTGCACGTATTGTGGCCTCAACTACGGTAGGCGTTGAACCGCGTATTATGGGCTTTGCTCCAGCACCAGCGATGAAAAAGCTGCTTAAGCAAACTGGACTGTCACTTGATGAGATGGATGTCATTGAATTAAACGAAGCCTTTGCCGCCCAAGCTCTCGCTTGTACGCGTGACTTAGGGTTAGCTGATGATAGCAAGCGCGTCAACCCTAATGGCGGTGCAATTGCGCTTGGTCATCCACTCGGCGCCTCAGGAGCACGTTTAATTTTAACAGCACTCAATCAACTTGAGAAAACTGATAAGCGTTATGCCATATGCTCGATGTGTATTGGCGTTGGACAAGGCATTGCCATGATTATTGAGCGGGTTAATTATCAAGCGTGATACTCATCCCTACATGTGCCTTCAACATTTTAATCCTAAATAAGGATGCTTAGTATGCCCATATTTAATAACCAAGAAATTGCCCTAAACTATGCCACTTTTGGCGATAAAAGCAACCCTGCTCTACTATTATCCAACTCCTTAGGTACCAGCTATCATATGTGGCAGCCGCAAATCGATGCCTTACAAAACGATTATTTTATTATCTGCTACGACACCCGTGGCCATGGTAAGTCTTCCGCACCAAAAGGTCCTTATAATTTGGATCAGCTTGGACAAGATGTGATTGATTTGCTTGATCATTTAAACATTGATAAAGCATTTTTTTGTGGCATATCTATGGGCGGCATGACTGGTCAATGGTTAGCTATCAATCATCCTGAGCGCTTCCATCACTTGATGCTATGCAATACCGCCGCAAAGATTGGTAATGAATCGGCCTGGGTAGATCGCGCGCAATTGGTACGTGAACAAGGTCTGGATCCTATCGCCGCTACGGCTGCCACGCGTTGGTTCACAGCAAGTTTTATCGATAATCATCCTGATGTAGTTAAAGCATTATCTGACGCTCTCGCAGCTGGTAGTAGCGAGGGTTATGCCAGCTGCTGTGAGGCGCTGTCAGTCGCTGATACTCGCGAGCAGTTAAAAAATGTCCGCGTGCCTGTTACAGTGCTTTCAGGTATCGAGGATCCAGTGACGACGGTTGCCGATGGTCAGTATATGGTCGATCATATCCCTAACGCTAAGCTAGCTACTATCGATGCCTCGCATATCTCAAATATTGAACAGCCAGAAGCATTTAATCAACTCGTGCGACAGTATTTGAAACACTAATAGTGCTATAGCCTTTGTCCAACTACCCTCACTGCCATGTGCAATGTTGGTGGTGTTTGTATGACGGCTATTCTTCACATTTAAATTGCTCATATATCTTTTAGATATATGAGCAATCTTTTTTTTACCTATCTTTTAATAGGTATCAGCTATTAATAATAAGCACATACCTTTCTCATAAAAAATAAATATAACGGATATCAGTAGCCTGATTGGTTATTACAGCGTTTGCTTAAAGAAAACCTCTTTTTCATTTTCCGCTTCTTTTAACAAAGCTATCTATACACCCTTACACTCCTATCTCTTAATAAAAACGCCATACCTTCTAGGTATAAACTAATACTTAGATGGTTTTTGACTTGACCATTAGAAAACAATAACTTGTTAGACACTTATAAGGATATTACCCATGGAGAAATACGAATGGAATCACCAACCTTAAACATCAATAAAGTTATTGATGAAGCCAAATTTGCTCCTTTTCATTGGAAGGTACTGTTTTGGTGTCTACTGATCATTATCTTTGATGGTTATGATCTTATTATTTATGGCGTGGCCCTACCGTTACTCATGGAGGAGTGGTCATTGACCGCGGTACAAGCAGGCTTTCTTGCTAGCGCAGCACTCTTTGGCATGATGTTTGGTGCTATGATTTTTGGTACTTTGTCTGATAAAATCGGTCGAAAAAAGACCATCATGATCTGCGTCGGTCTATTCAGTAGCTTTACCTTTTTCGGTGCTTTTGCTAATGGTCCGATGCAGTTTGCTGCTTTACGCTTCATTGCTGGTCTTGGTATCGGCGGCGTGATGCCCATCTGTGTAGCGCTGACCTCTGAATATGCCCCAAAACGTATCCGTAGTACTCTGGTCGCTATTATGTTTAGTGGTTACGCGATAGGCGGAATGGCATCAGCATTATTAGGCTCGTTTTTGGTGGTAGATTACGGTTGGGAGATTATGTTTTATATTGCAGGAATACCTACCCTGCTATTGCCAATTATCTGGAAAATGCTTCCTGAGTCCTTAATGTATTTGGTCAAAGAAAAAAGACATGATGAAGCCAAAAAAATCGTCCGCAAACTTGCACCACAAGAGACCATCACGGCTTCGACCAACTTAATCTTAGATGAACCAACCAAAGGTGATGACGCTCCTATCAAAGCGCTATTTCTAAAGAATCGTGGCTTTACTACCATTATGTTTTGGGTGGCCTTCTTTATGTGCTTATTAATGGTATATGCTCTTGCCAGCTGGTTGCCGAAGCTGATGATTCAAGCAGGTTACTCGCTAGGTGCTAGTATGCTGTTCTTATTTGCACTTAATATTGGCGGGATGATCGGTGCTATTGGTGGCGGTGTGCTGGCTGATAAATTTCATCTAAAGCCAGTATTAACCATTATGTTTGTCGCTGGTGCTGCAGCATTAATACTACTTGGATACAACAGCCCGCAAGTGGTGCTATATAGTCTTATAGCGATTGCAGGCGCCACTACTATTGGCTCACAAATATTACTCTACACCTTTGTCGCTCAATATTATCCTACTGCTGTACGTACCACTGCTATGGGTTGGGCATCGGGTATCGGTCGCATTGGCGCTATCGTAGGTCCTATCTTAACTGGGGCGCTACTTACACTAGAGCTAAGTCACCAAACTAACTTTTTGTTTATCGCCATACCAGGAATAATTGCAGCCACTGCTATTTTCCTTGTAAACTTAAATGCAGCAGTAGATAGTAAAAAAATTCAAGAGAAACCAGTCAATTTAGATACACCTATAGCGACTTAAATCTGATTTAGACTTTATTTTCATTCAGATATTCTTGTTTTATACTTATTAGTTTTTAGCGTACTCACGATGTGGGTACGCTTTTTCAATATCTCCTACATATTTATGAGTAGGATCTACTGACCAATACGAGATGTAAAAACAAGAGTAACCAGCTCCTAGCTTTTTTTATACTTTGAATGAAAGATATATCCTTTATTGCCAATCATTTAAAAGTTTCATTTGTAGACCCTTACTTTTAAAATATCTGCTGAAACTATCCATTTTGATACTATTTTGATACTCCGAATTTATTGATAAGCATATCTGCTTGTTGATAAATATATTTAGCTTTTAACCTAAACCTTTAATACAAAGGGCTTTAAGCCAATAATCACAGCTAATTATCGCCATTCATTGTGTATTGTTGTTGTAAAAACAAGGACTCATAATCCTTTGGTCGTAGGTTCAAGTCCTACTGGGCCCACCATATATTAGAAAGAACAAAAACCTCTTCAAATCTATTAGACTTGAAGGGGTTTTTTATTAAGTGCTTAATAAGATAAGATTATATAAATTTGCAATCTGCTCTATACCTTCACTCTCTATATAATACGTTCCGAACTCAAATATTCAGCTCAGAATTCGTATTTGGCCATTATTTCAACTTGCTGACCTTTTCTTACTTCTAAAGTGGTCTTATCGCTTCGATCTCTCCACTCAATACCAATATCCAGATCTGGAAAATACTCATAAACAAGGTTGATGCTTTTCACGTTCACAGAGGTATCTACCGCATCATCCACATTAATTTCACCATAGCGCATGTTGCTCATCAGTTTTTCTGTAAATTTATGCCTATACCCTACCGTGAAGCCAGTTTGTGATACAAGCTTACCGTCTTCGGCATCACAATCCACATCGTCAGTCGAACCAAGGACTCTTCCAACACATACGGTGGAATAGGCGCCCATCCCTTTACCATTGTATACGCTCGCATGTAGCGAATCATTGCCTATTTTCAGTTTGCCAGCCAAAGAGACACCGACGCCTATATCTGAATCTTCTCCATTTTTGGCCTCACGAGCCGTAACCGCCAAGTTATAGCTAAGATCAGATATATCATCCTTGTAGCTAACAACCATATCAGGCAAATCAGCTTCGTCATCAACAGGTTCTTGAGCCGTAAAACGAAACCCTTTATGAACGTAATGTACCGTCAAATCTGGACGAATATAAGCGCCACCACCAGAGATGGTGCCCAAGCCCGTGCCTCGAAAGTCAAGCTGCTCAGTTAAAAGTGGGTAGACCGCTAAGAACTGACCATTCCACGTCTTACCGACTGTCAAATCATCGATTTGAGCATAAGCATGGCGAAGTCGCAAGTCTGAACCGCCATTTGCAGCATTGCCATAAAAGTCCCCTTCAATAAAACCTGTTAATTTTTTATCCTCTATGTTCTTGGTGGTTTTAAGGTTAATCCTAGATTGTCGTCCACTTCCTTTAAACTCAGACTCTCCTTCGTCTGGAGAATAAAATATACCTTCTGCTTTAACATAACCACCGATACTTAAAGTAGTATCGCCATTGGTGACAAGCTCTATTGCTTGTGCTTGTACACATGCTCCCAAGACAGCCAAACCAAAAGACAACTTTTTGATATAAAGCATGATCTACACATTCCTTGTGTTGTTTTAAAATTCATTTAAGTTAATTTAAATCCCTTTAAATCTCTATTGTTACCGTATTTTTTAACCCTATAAATACCAGCACTATCTCCTTATAAAAAAATTACCTCCTAATTTAGTTGAACTTCACAGTTTAGTTGAACTTCACAGTTTAGTTGAACTTCACAGTTTAGTTAAAACTTTCAAAAGCGTTGATCGCGGCTTTTTTGGTCTCATCAATGTTTTTCTTTTGTCCAGTAGTTTTATCAAGATATACCAGCACTGACTCACCGCTCGCGACGATAGTATTCATAGCCGTACTATAATAGGTATATTCATGAATCACACTGGCATTGCCAATTTTCTTGACTCGAACCCCAATCCATAAGGTATCAGGATAAATCACTGGCTTAAAATATTGACAGGAAGACGCTGCCATGACTGAAAAGGTGTTTTCGTTAAATAGATTTAATTGAGTGTTATAGTAAATACGAGCGTTTTGGGCATAAGTGTAATAGACCACATTATTAACATGGCCAAAGAAGTCCATATCGCCCCACTCTACTTGCTGAGAATAAACAACTGCAAAACCATGCATGGGATGGTGTTTATCTTTATTCAGCGTCTCTTGTATTTCTGGTAATATCGCTACAGCCTTCATAGTTCTCTCTTCTAGTTATGCTAATGAGCGTAGGTGTTATTAACCAACGTTTAACCAACGTTTAACCAACGTTTAACCAACGTTAAAATTATCAGTAAGCTCATATATTTTTTGCAATTATCGCTATGGGTTAAATCAATTTTTCTGTGTACATCATGCGCATCTTTTTCTTATCGAGCTTACCCACACTGGTTTTCGGCATTTCTATTAAAAATTTTATTTCACTTGGCACGCCATACTTTGGTAAATAGCCCTTCTCAACCGCTTGATGACCTATCGCTAAAATAGCCTCCGCTTTGGTATCGGCATGCTCAGGTTTTAAGACTACTAACGCTAAAGGGCGCTCGCCCCATTTTTCATCCGCTACTCCGATTATGGCCACTTCAGCCACGCTTGGATGAAATGATAAAATATTTTCGACTTCCAACGAGGATATCCATTCGCCGCCAGACTTAACGACGTCTTTGAGTCTATCGGTAATCTTTAGCGTGCCATCAGGTGAAATACAAGCAATGTCTTGGGTATGCATCCAACCGCCACGCCATAACTCATTGCCAGCATCGGCATTCTTAAAATAGCTTTGGGTCAGCCAAGGCGCTCGCACAACCAGCTCGCCTGTCGACTCACCATCCATGGGTAGGGCTTTGCCATTTTCGTCCCAAATCTCCATTGATACCAGCATAATCGGAGAGCCAGAAAGACAACGATAATTGATCTGTTCTGTCGTTGTCATAGTATTTGTCTGATCACCGAATGCCATTCTGGCAAGGACAGGACAGGACTCTGACATCCCAAACCCTGAGATAAACTCGATACCGCTTTCAAGAGCAGCTTCAGCTAGGCCTTCGTTTAATTTGGAACCCCCTACTGACAACTTAAGACCGTTGAACTTGCGTCCTCGTGTTGCCATCTCTTTAATTAACATTTGTAAAATGGTTGGGACACCGTGTGAGAGGGTAACTTTGTGGTGTTCAATCAAGTCAACCAATACTTCAGGAAGATATCGCCCTGGATACACTTGTTTGAGCCCTATCATGGTTGCCCCATACGGCCAACACCATGCATGCACATGAAATAATGGCGTCATTGGCATGTAGACATCATTGTAGCGAGCGCCTTGACCTTCGGCACTGAGTGCGGATGCTAGAGTACTCGATAGCGTCTGTAATACGATTTGCCTGTGGGTAAAAAAGACGCCTTTTGGGTCTCCTGTCGTGCCACTGGTATAAAACGTGGTGGCGATGGTATTTTCGTCGAAATCTGGAAAATCAAACTCATCACTGGCCGCAGCTAGCATGGCTTCATATTCACCTTCGACATAATCTGGCATGCTGGCTTGCTGAGCTTTTATAGTGTCTTCGCTATAATCAGCATCATCAAACTTAGCTTCATTAAAACCAGTACCATCAAAGTCAGTGTCATCAAGCCAGATAATTTTCTCAATAGAAGGGGCTTCATGACGGTAATTTTTAGCCATGGGCTCAAATTCAGCATTTAATAACAAGGCTTTTGGTTTGGCATGGTTAATGGTGTACAGCACTTTATCTTCAGCCAAGCGTACATTGACCATTTGCAAAATCATGCCAGACATGGGCACGGCAAAATACGCTTCAAGGTAACGATGACTGTCCCAATCCATGACCGCAACCACATCACCTGCTTGCAAACCCATATTTTTAAGTACGTTTGCCAAGCGATTAACCCGCTTAAAAAATTCAGCATACGTATAAGTCACCTTATCGGCATAACTGATGGTTTGCTGAGTAGAGGCGATCTTTGCACGGTTTAGCAGCTGTTTGATAATCAAAGGAAAACCATACGCTTCTTCGGCTTGTTGGTAGTTCTCATGTTGGTTGAGTATCGTTGTCATTATTGTCATCCTTGATAATAAAATAGTATGGCAAGAGTACTAATGGAGTTAGACTCGTTCAATCACCATGGCAAGCCCTTGCCCAATACCAATACATAAACTGACTATCGCGTATTGTCCGCCTGTGCGCTGTAGCTCGCGCGCTGTAGTTAAGGCAAGTCTAGCGCCCGATGCGCCAAGTGGATGTCCGACGGTAATCGCGCCACCATTGGGATTGATACGCTTGTCATCAAAGTCAATCTCTAAACCTTTTAGGCAACCGAGTACCTGCGAGGCAAATGCTTCATTAATCTCGATGATGGACATATCATCAAGGGTCAAATCAGCGCGTTTCAATGCCAGTTTAATGGCCTCAACAGGGCCTACGCCCATAATACTGGGCTCAACACCCATGGCACCGGATGAGAGAATTTTGGCAATAGGCTTAAAGCCTAACTTTTCTTCTGCTTGCTTTGAGCCAATAATCAGCGCAGCCGCCCCATCGTTAATGCCCGATGCATTCCCTGCCGTAACTACGCCATTCTCATTTAACGGTTTCAGTTTTTGCAGTGCTTCCACAGTAGAGCTGGCGCGAGGATGCTCATCTTCTGTTATCGCTTTTTCGGGTAACTTCTTACCTTGCGATACCATAATTGGCGTTATTTCCTCATCAAAGAACCCCGCTTGTTTGGCGGTTTGATATTTAGCTTGCGAGGCTGCTGCGAATTTATCCGCCTCTTCACGAGTGATACCGTATTTGCGAGCGACATTATCGCCCGTCTGCGGCATGCTATCGCTACCAAATTCTTTAGTCAAAAGAGGATTGGGAAATCGACTGCCAATGGTGGTATCAAATACTTTAAATTCACGACTAAAAGGCTGCTCGGTCTTAGCAAAGACAAATGGTGCACGGGTCATTGACTCAACCCCACCTGCTAAAAATATGTCACCCTCGTTACAAGTGATACTACGGGCAGCATCAACGACGGTCGATAATCCCGAAGCACACAGACGGTTGATGGTTTGTCCGGGTGTTTTGACATCTAGTCCCGCTAGCAATGCAGCATTACGAGCGATGTTGCGTGAGTCCTCGCCGGCCTGATTGGTATTACCAATCAGCACTTCATCAAAGATATCGTTAGGTAATTGATGCTTTTCGACCAGAGTCTTCATCACTGTGGCGATTAAGTCATCAGGACGCACGGTTGCTAATGCTCCACCATGGCGACCAAAAGGGCTTCTTAATCCGTCATAAATATAGGCGTCTAACATAACTGTTCCTTGTTGTGTTTTAAGAATTTGCATTATTAAAATATAGCGTTTATTAAATTGGTCTAGCTCTTAGCATCAGCAATCTAGCATTGACAATTGCTCTGTTGAGTAAATAATGAGATGCCTAGCTTGGCGCGGCGTTGTAACCATGGACTAGGACGATAACGCGGATCACCCGTTAACCCATAGATACGCTCTAAGATGAGTAAAATACGCTCGGCACCAAGCTCATCGCCCCAAGAGATAGGACCATACGGATAGCCCAATCCAAGCTTGACGGCATTGTCGATATCTTCTGGCGTGGCAATACCTTGCATCGCAATATCACAACCTAAATTAATGACCATAGCCACGACTCGCTGCGCCACAAAGCCAGTACTTTCGGAAATTAGCGTGGCATCGACAGCAACATTTGAGCCCTCATCCGAGTGATCATTTAAGCTTTTGGCAAACTTATTACTGCTAGCAAATAGGGCATAAGCTTGCGCTACAAAGTTATCTTGCGTAACGATACTTGGCATCAACGTACGATGCTTGAATAAGTCAGTCAGCATATCAATGGCGACCGCTTGTTGAGGGTTCACTTGATAGCGAATAGCCGCATTGGTCGTATCTTCGCCGTAGATGGCCAGCAATATTAAGCTGTCAGAATTTGGCTTATCACTGTCGTCGATATTGATGCTGTTAGCGTTTAGATAATCAACCAACTGCTTTTTATCTTCTGCTAAGTCTGCGCCAATCCAAACTGTTACGTTTGATACATCAGACCTTACTTTGGACACTGATGCTTCAAACGATGATTGTTGCGACGTATTCGCTGTCAATTTTTGACCGTCTTTATAGTGATAAAAGCCCTCACCAACTTTACGACCCAGCTTTTTCCCTATTAGCATTTGACGGGTCAAGGGATGCGGGCGATAGCGAGGCTCAAAGTAATATTGGTTATAAATCGATTCCATAACTGGATGCGACACATCGATGCCAGTGAGATCAAGCAGCTCAAAGGGTCCCATCCGAAAGCCAGCGCCTTCACGTAAAATACGATCGATATCCTCAAAGCTAGCGATTCCCTCGCCTAATATTTTTAAAGCTTCTGTGCCATAAGCTCTGCCACCATGATTGACAATAAAACCTGGGGTATCCTTTGCCACCACCCCTAAATGTCCCATGCGTTTGGCTAAATCCGTAAGCGTCTCTACCACTGAAGATTTGGTAGAGAGTCCCGGAATCACTTCAACGATTTTCATGAGCGGCACTGGATTAAAGAAATGAAATCCTGCTACGCGCTCTGGGTGCTGACAATTAGAAGCAATCGCGGTCACCGCTAGCGATGAAGTATTGGTTGCCAAAATCGTCTCGGCAGGGACGATGCTTTCTAACTGTTTAAAAAGCTGTTGTTTTATTTCTAAATTCTCAATAATGGCTTCAATAACGACATCTACCTCGGCGATTTTAGCTATCTCTTCAATCACTGTTAGATTCGATAAAGTAGACTGCAGCTGCTCATCGGTAAATTTGCCTTTGGCCGCTAATTTTTCGAGTGTGGTTTGTAGGGATTGACGCCCTTGTGCAGCGGCGCCCGCTTTGGCATCAAATAAAAGCACTTGAATGCCAGCTTGGGCAGCGATTTGCGCAATGCCCATGCCCATAACGCCAGTGCCGATAATGGCCAATGATTTAACAGTCATAATAATCCTTTATATGGTCTCGTTACTTTATGAGCTCTTGTCGCTCTATATGGTCTTGTTGAACAATCTCGTTTTCAAAGTATATTTGCTATTTTTCAGCCAGCTACTGACCTTTATAATTGGCGTCACGCTTTTCCAAAAAAGCTTTCGCCCCTTCTTTTTGATCTTCAGTATCGAATAAAATCTGAAAGGCTTTACGCTCTAAGGCCAATGCGCCTTGTAGTGGCATATCCACCCCAAGATTGGCAACTTCTTTAATTTGTTCTAAAGCAATCGGTGAATAACCCGCTAGTTGCTCGGCAATCTCAATAGCACGCTTAATAGTCGCCTCATCTTCGACCACTTCAGAGACCAGCCCCATTTGATCTGCTGCATCAGCGCTTATCATATCGCCCGTTAATATCAGCTTCATGGCTTTATGTTTGCCAAGCACGCGAAACAATCGCTGCGTGCCGCCAGCTCCTGGCATTAAGCCGATTTTGATTTCTGGTTGGCCAAACTTGGCAGACTTACCAGCGACAATGATGTCAGCGTGCATAGCAAGCTCACAGCCGCCGCCAAGCGCATAGCCATTGACCGCTGCAATAATCGGCTTGCGACAATTAGTAATAGCATCCCAATACTGCTCGCTACGACGTAGATAGACATCAACCGTTTTTGCGGTTAAAAAGTCATTGATATCAGCACCAGCCGCAAACACTTTATCGCCACCAGTCAGTACGATAGCCTTGGTTTGTGGATCATCGTTTAATTGAATGAAAATCTTTGCCATTTGCTCACGTAGTTCAGCATTTAAAGCGTTGCGAACTTTGGGACGATTAAGTGTTATCAGACTTACGCCATTTTCTAACGTTTCACAAATAATGATCTGCTCTTCCATGATGCTGTCCTTTAGATATTATCGTTAAGTAAAATATCGCAATCTTTAAAATACATTACTAATTATAAAATATAATACCGCATAGCGATATTCAAGACCAATATATACTGTTTATTTTCTTTTGTGAAGAGTAAATCTTAGTCAATTTTAGAAATATACGGACTACTTAGACTTCAATTTTTTAATTAATACCGCATAGCGGTTATTTAAACCAAAAGTATTGTATTTTAATAAACTATCAATTATGCTGTTTGTTCAAGGTAATTACGAAGTCGTTATCACTCTAAGTATTAATCAAACAAGGAAGAACCACATGATCAGAGATAAGGAAACTCTTAACCAAATTACCGAAACTATCCGTCAATTTGTTAGCAACCAATTAATACCAATGGAACATTGGGTCGCAGAAAACGATTGTCTTCCAGACGATATCATTAATCAAATGAGAGAGTTAGGGCTGTTCGGACTTACTATTCCCGAAGCTTACGGCGGGCTTGGCGTTACCATGGAAGAAGAGGTCACACTGGCATTTGAATTAGGACGCACGTCTCCTGCATTTCGCTCACTAATAGGAACAAATAATGGTATTGGCTCATCTGGTCTAGTCATTGATGGTACCGAAGAGCAAAAACAAAAATACCTACCAAGACTTGCTAGCGGTGAAATTATCGGCTCATTTTGTTTGACCGAGCCGGATTCTGGTTCAGATGCTGCTTCATTAAAGACCACTGCCATTAAAGATGGTGATACCTATGTTATCAACGGTACTAAACGTTATATTACCAATGCCCCTGAAGCTGGCATCTTTACTGTAATGGCACGTACTGATCCACAAAATAAAAGGTCAGGTGGCATTTCAGCCTTCATCGTTGAGAGCGACACCCCTGGTATTACGTTGGGTAAAATTGATAAAAAAATGGGCCAAAAAGGCGCGCATACCTGTGATGTTATCTTTGATAATTGCGTAGTGCCTGCTGATGCATTGATTGGTGGCGTTGAAGGTGTAGGTTTTAAAACGGCTATGAAAGTACTTGATAAAGGACGCCTACATATTGCAGCAGCAAGTACAGGCGCCGCAAGTCGAATGTTAGATGATGCCTTACACTATGCTGTTGAGCGTAAGCAGTTTGGTCAACCAATTGCTAATTTTCAGCTTATTCAAGCCATGCTCGCTGATTCAAAAGCAGAGATTTATGCGGCTAAATCTATGGTACTAGACGCTTCACGTCTACGCGATGAAGGTAAGGATGTCGTGACCGAATCGTCATGCGCCAAGATGTTTGCCACCGAAATGTGCGGCCGTGTTGCTGACAGAGCCGTGCAAATTCATGGCGGTGCGGGCTATATTGCGGATTATGGTATTGAACGTTTTTATCGTGATGTGCGCTTATATCGTTTGTATGAAGGCACTACTCAAATCCAGCAAATTATTATCGCCCGCAATATGATCAAAGAAGTTAGCGAGTAGTTTCCACTTATTTAAATACTATTTATTTGAATGCTATTTACTTGATTATTAACAGGTATTTACATTCTCAAAGCGTATTGAGGTATTTGCTAGGACGCAGATACCTAAGTTACGAGTCACCTCACTATGACTATAGTCTTTCATTCTCACAACAATAAGGATATAAATTGTGAAAAGTGCCGCTATAACTTCAGATTCAAGCTTAAGCTCTGTCCAGAAGCAACCTTGGAAACTGGCCTTCTTTTTTTGTTTTTTAGTTCTATTATGTGATGGAGCTGATATTGGTATTCTCGCCTTTACGCTTTCAAGCCTAAAGCTAGAATTTGGATTGACCAACGTACAAGCTGGTGCTTTGGGCAGTTGGTCATTGTTTGGTATGGCAATCGGTGGATTCTTCGGCGGTTGGGCTTGTGATCGCTTTGGACGAGTACGTGTTATCGTAATTGCGACAGCGATGTTCTCTTTGTTATCTGGTTTCAGTGGATTTGTGCAGAGCTATGAGCAGTTTGTAGCATTACGGTTCACCGCTTGTTTAGGTCTTGGTAGTTTATATATTGCGACTAATACCTTGATGTCTGAAATGGTGCCCACCAAACACCGGACGACTGTGCTTGCAATGTTGATGACAGGTTTTACGTTAGGGTCTTTAGTGATCACTAGCGTCTCTGCTTGGATTATTCCCAGCTATGGTTGGCGCACACTATATCTCTTAACGTTTCTACCTGTTGTTCTCGCAGTAGCGATGTACTTTCTTATACCTGAACCAAATTCTTGGAAAGAGGCACGGGCACTGAAACTCAGTGGCGCGAAAAACTCGCTGCAAAAACCTGAAAATCCTTACAAAGCAATTTTCGAAAATCCAAAACATCGCATCATGTTCATTTTATGGTCGATGAGTTCAGGACTTTTACTGTTTGGTTATTTCGGGGTAAGCAACTGGTTACCTTCTTATCTAGAAACTGAGCTGGGTATCAAATTTAAAGAGATGGCTCTATATATGGCGGGTACTTATTTGACCATGATGTTTGCAAAACTCGTAGCAGGTATAGTAGCTGATAGAATCGGTCGCAAAATAGTATTCGCTTTTGGCACCATGGGCACCGCCCTATTCATTCCAGTATTGGTCTATATGCATACCCCAGACAATATTGGCTGGTTGATGATAGCCTTTGGTTTCTTATATGGTATTCCTTATGCTATTAATGCTACCTATTTAACGGAAAGCTTTCCTACTGCTATTCGCGGGACTGCTATTGGCGGTGCATTCAATATCGGACGGCTTGGATCAGTTATTGCACCTGTTGCCATCGGTTATATGGCTATGCAAAATTCTATCGGTGCAGGTTTATTACTCATGGCAGGCGCGTACTTCTTATGCGGTCTTATTCCGACCTTGTTCATCAAAGAGCAACAGTATGATCCACAAAAAGCGTAATAATATTAAGTCCATATATACCGCATAGCGAAATAGCTTATAATAGCTATGTTAAGAAGTTTACTGCACCTTTAATACTGAATCTTTAAGATAGTCTTATTAAAGGTGCAAACCAGTAAGTACTAGCGTACCACCATTTTATTGTTTTTTTATAAAACACCTTAAGTAGTGTATTCTTTATAATGTTCACATTAATTTAATTGAGACTAATAAACTTTGTATGACTACTAATACCCTTGCTGATGAAAACTCTAATGAAGCAACACACATTGAGCTGTTAGAGCCGATTGCAGAGATGAAAGATAAAAACGACAGGCAGTTTGTTACGGCTTTGGCCCGAGGACTAGAGCTGCTACGTTGTTTTACCCCGCAGCGCCCTTATCTCGGCAATCAAGATCTAAGTCAAATGACAGGTCTGCCTAAAGGGACGATTACGCGTCTTACTTATACCTTGGTCAAATTAGGATATTTAAAGCAATCGACCAACAGTAGTAAATATCAGCTCTCTGCGGGTGTGTTGGGGTTTGGTTATACAATGATGGCGAACATCTCTATCAACAATTTAGTCACACCGTACATGGAAGAGTTGGCGGATTATGCCAATAGTGCGGTTGCCATGGCAACCCGCGATCGACTGACGATGGTGTATCTAAATGTCGTGCAAGGGTCTGGCACGACTACCATGCGACGCAATGTTGGCTCATACCTGCCCATTCATTTAAGTTCTATGGGACGAGCTTGCTTAGCCAGTATGCCACCTGCTGAACAAGAATTTATCCTTGATGCCATTCGTAGTAAGTATAAAGACGACTGGTTAAAAATTAGGCGAGGACTGGACAAAGCATTTAAAGATTATGAAGATTATGGGTATTGTTTTTCGATTAGTGAATGGCAAAAAGACGTCAATGCTGTTGCTACTGCCATGATGCACCCTACTGAGGGATTACTAACTTTTAATTGTGGCGCGCCAAGTTTTGTGCTTAGCCGTACTAAGTTAGAAGAAGATATTGCTCCTCGTCTACTGCATATGAAGAATAATATTGAAGGTAATATTTATATAAGCTAAAGCTTGTCAACAGTTAGCTCAAATACTGCTGAAGATCAACTATACTACTCTCGTTAATCGACTAAGGTTAATTATTTTTAAACCCTTTTAATTCTTAAAATTTAAAGGAGTTTTTTATTGCTTAAACTTTAGTAAAATATAATAAAAAACAAAGCCGAATGCTATTTTTAATAACATTCGGCTTTTTTGTGCGCTTTTTTTAAGTGCTTTTTAGCAGCTACTTTTTAAATTCTAAAAAGAAGTACGACGATAGTTGCGGTATTTAGGTAGCCAAAAATTGGCTTTTAAACGACGCTCCAAAGTTTCTAATGTTACTGGTAAAGCAAGTTTGTCTTCAACCGCTTGTAAGGCTACTGCATAGGCTATTTTTTCGCTGATCTCTCTGATAAGTTTTATTGGCGGCAATATTGCCCCTGGTGCCTTGTCATATTCCATTGAAATATCTGCTAAGGCCTGACTTGCAGCCATTAACATATTGTCACTGATACCTGTCGCTCGTGCTGCTAAGACACCGAGACCAATACCTGGGAATATATAGCTGTTATTACACTGTGAGACCTCGAAAGATTGCCCCTCAAACGTTGTATGAGGAAAAGGGCTACCTGTGGCAATAATGGCGCGACCGTGACTCCAGCTAGTCACTTCTTGCGGTGTGGCTTCGACACGAGACGTTGGATTTGAAAGTGGTAATACAATTGGGTGCTCAGTATTAGCACATAGCTTTTCGATCACCTCTTTGGTAAACAAACCTTTTTGCCCGCTGACACCAAATAATACGGTTATTTTTGCTTGCTCAATCACTTGTGCTAAGCCCAGTTGCTCACTCTTATCCCAGTGCTGAATATTGGCTTCTTTTTGTACTAACGGTGCTTGGAATTCTTGTAGCTCTGTCATGCTATCAGTTAAAAGGCCATAACGATCCACCATAAACACTTGGCTACGGGCTTGCTCTTCAGTTAACCCTTCGCGCTGCATTTGACGAACAATGTGCTCTGCAATACCGCAACCTGCTGACCCTGCCCCCAAAAATGCTATGTTTTGTTGGCTAAGTTTCTCGCCTTTATTTAAGCATGCTGCAATCAACGTACCGACTGAAACCGCAGCAGTGCCTTGAATATCATCGTTAAAACAACATAATTGATTGCGATATTTATTCAATAATGGTGTCGCATTTTCCTGTGCAAAATCTTCAAATTGTAGTAACACTTCAGGCCAACGACGTTTCACCGCTTGAATGAATAAGTCTACAAATTCATTATATTCATCGCCAGAAATTCTAGGATTTCTCCAGCCCATATACATAGGGTCATCAAGCAGCTTTTGATTGTTGGTACCAACGTCTAATAAAATCGGTAGGCAGTAAGCTGGGCTAATACCACCGCAAGCGGTATATAGTGATAGCTTACCGATTGGGATTCCCATTCCACCAATACCCTGATCGCCTAGGCCCAATATACGCTCACCGTCGGTGACGACGATCACTTTTACTTTTTGTTTGGTTGCATTTTGCAGCATATCATCGATTTTATGACGCTCAGGATAAGAGACAAATAAACCACGTTTACGGCGATAAATCTGAGAGAATTTTTCGCAAGCTTGGCCAACCGTTGGGGTATATATAAGCGGCATAACTTCCTCAATATGCTGCTCAATCAAATGATGAAACAAGGTCTCATTGGTATCTTGTATGTTGCGTAAGTAAATATGCTTGTCCATATCATTAGTAAAGGAGCTGAGCTGATGATATGCGCGTAGTGATTGTTCTTCAATCGTCTCAATGGCATGAGGCAATAAACCTGTCAAATTAAAGCTATCACGTTCCTCTGGTGAAAAGGCGCTACCTTTATTTAGCAAAGGGGTTTCTAATAGTGCAGGACCTGCAAAGGGAATGTATAAAGGACGTTGGTTTGTCATAATAAGATCTTCTTAATAAGGGTATGATAGTAAAAAGTTAACTGTTTTTATCGTTCCATAAAATAATAAACATCATTTAAATCTAGTTCTTGGTCTAACTTTCTTAAAATTATTCAATTTAACACCACTAAGAGTTGCTACCCTTAACCAGTCAAATGTCTTTTATAAGCGCTTAACCTCAAGGGTAAATTGATTGTTTTGTGATGTCTGTTTATCTAAACAAGTAATTGATACCAAATTAATAGTTAATTCACATAAGTCATGCTAAAGAAAATATACAGATATGCTTAGTAAACTAACCATCTAACAAGAAGTTTATCATGACCAAGAAAATGTAGAGTTATAATATAGAATTTAAAGCAAAGGCTGTCAAAAAATTAGCAGATGATAACATTAAATTTAGGACAACTTCTCGACAATTGGGATAATGATAGTATAGATTAGCTTTGGTTAAGTTCAGAATTGGTTAAGTATAGCCATATGACAGAGCTATTATAAATTATTTTTGTTCAAACATAGTAAGACAGATAACAGTAATATCAGCTATTTAGTTAACACAACCACAGTCATAGTTGAGACAACTTTATTACAAAGGGTATTTAAAACTACTTGTTACGACTTGTCATTAGTGCTATATTTTAATCAGTTAATGAGTACCTACACTCTTTGACCAAAACCTCTTAGTATCTTCTTCGTAAAAATCGTTACCGCAAGAACACCATAAAAAGAACGCAGTAAGTAGTAAAGTGACCGATCACCTGCAACTCCTTTCTTTGACATGGTTAATTTTTTAAATTCGAAATACGCATAAATCAAACTGTATGAGTCAGGAAGACTCTTGCATTGAATTCGCATGAAATCCTGCTTATACAATTATTGCACCCCTTTATATGCACTTACAAGGATGTGAATCATGTCACTACAAAACCCAATTTTTATTCCTGGTCCTACCAACATACCAGAAAGATTGCGTCATGCGATGAACGTTCCAACGCAAGACCACCGTGCCCCTGATTTCTCAGACACCTTTTTACCAGTTCTTGCTGATGCCAAAAAAGTATTTGGCACTGAAGACGGTGAAGTCTTTTTATTCACTTCAAGCGGTACAGGCGGCTGGGAAGCGGCTATCAGCAATACTCTATCTCCTGGTGATAAAGTACTAATCGCTCGCTATGGTATGTTCTCTCATCGCTGGATCGATATGTGCCAGCGTCATGGATTGGATGTACAAGTGGTTGAATGTCCTTGGGGGACGGGCGCTCCTGCTGATGAGTTCCAAGCTATCTTGGCAGCAGATACAGATCATGAAATCAAAGCACTGATGGTCACGCATAACGAAACAGCAACGGGTGTATTAAGCGATATTGGTGCTGTACGTGGTGCTATGAATAGCGCAGATCACCCTGCTTTGCTATTTGTTGACGGAGTCAGCTCAATCGCTTGTGTTCCTTTTAAAATGGATGAATGGGGCGTCGATATTGCGGTAGCTGGTTCGCAAAAAGGCTTCATGCTAGCAACGGGTATGGCGATACTAGCCGTTAGTCAAAAAGCACTAGCAGCAATGGAGCAAGCTAAACTGCCACGGACCTATTTTGACTTTCGTGACATGCTAAAAGCTAATGCTAATGGCGGCTTTCCTTATACCCCGCCCCTAAATCTCATTTATGGCATGAGAGCCAGTCTTGATATGCTGTTTGAAGAAGGCCTTGAGAATGTCTACGCGCGCCATCATCGCTTGGCTGAAGGCGTACGCCAAGCGGTTAATGCTTGGGGCTTTAAGTTATGTGCAGTATCGCCTGACTTATACTCTGAGACTGTAAGTGCGATATATGTTCCTGAAGGCTTCAATAGTAATGAGCTGACCGATCACGCCTTTAATAAATATGGCATATCTTTCGGTGTTGGCTTAGGTGAGATGGCTGGTCGCGCCTTTAGAATAGGACACTTGGGTTCACTTACTGAAGTCATGGTTCTAGCGGGACTCGCAGCTATTGAGATGGCAATGGTTGACTTAAATTATCCTATCACGCTAGGTCAAGGCGTCACTGCGGCACAAGAGTATTACCGCAATAACTAGATAAAAGTTATCAAATAACAAACAATTAAAAAATGAAGGAATATTTTTTATGATCACAAATGACGATGGCTTAACGATTCCAACGCTTGATGACATGTTAGAGGCGCATGAGCGTATTAAGCCTTATATCCATCGCACACCGGTTTTAACCTCGCGGTTTTTAAATGAGATGGCAGGCTGTGAGATGTTCTTTAAGTGTGAGAACTTTCAAAAAGCCGGCGCTTTTAAAGTACGCGGCGCATCCAATGCAGTGTTTGGTCTGTCTGACGAAGCAGCCAAAAATGGTGTTTGCACACACAGCTCAGGCAACCATGCGCTGTCTTTATCTTATGCCGCCGGCCAGCGCGGTGTCCCTTGTCACGTGGTCATGCCACACAGCGCACCAGAAGCTAAAAAAGCGGCAGTACGCGGCTATGGCGGTATCATTACTGAATGTGAGCCATCGACCACTTCTCGCGAAGAAGTATTTGCTCAGGTTCAAGCAGAAACCGGTGGCGATTTTGTTCACCCATACAACGACCCACGCGTTATCGCTGGACAAGCCACCTGCTCACGTGAGTTTTTAGAGCAAATGGAAGAGCGTGGCGTGAAGCCTGATATGGTTGTCGCCCCAATTGGCGGCGGCGGTATGATCTCAGGGACCTGCTTGACGTTATCGAACCTAGCCCCTGATGTCAAAATCTACGCTGCTGAACCTGTAAATGCTGATGATGCTGCGCGCTCATTGAAAGCGGGTCATATTATCGCTGATGATGCACCGGATACTATCGCCGACGGCCTAAAAGTACCGCTTAAAGAGTTAACATGGCACTTTGTCAGCAATTACGTGACTGACATTTTGACCGCAACGGAAGAAGAAATCGTTGAGGCGATGAAGCTTACTTGGACACATATGAAAATTATCATCGAGCCAAGCTGCGCGGTACCACTTGCAGTCATCTTGAAAAACAAAGACGTTTTTGCAGGAAAAAAGGTTGGCATCATCATTACAGGTGGTAACGTTGATCTTAACAAGTTGCCTTGGAATTAATTTTGGCAATTCATTATCAATAATTGATGACGAATCAAGCGTTAACTAAGCGCTAGTCATGCGCAAGTTTGAACGCATTTAAATGTCCTTAAGTATAATTAAGTAAATACAATCAATGAAAACAAATGGAGCTTGAATATGATTACTGAAGAATTGGAAGTTGGTTTTAACGTCCCGGCTGAAGTTGGTATGGACGAAGCAGATATCCAGACCCCTTGCTTGATATTAGATCTTGATGCGCTTGAGCGTAATGTCAAAAAAATGGGTGATTATGCTAAAGATCATAATATGCGCCACCGTAGCCATGGCAAGATGCATAAGTCAGTTGATGTGCAAAAACTACAGCAAGAGCTTGGCGGCGCAGTGGGTATTTGTAGCCAAAAGGTCTCTGAAGCGGAAGTGTTTGTACGCGGCGGCATCAAAGACGTCTTAGTATCAAACCAAGTACGTGATCCAGCAAAAATTGACCGCTTAGCTAAATTACCAAAATTAGGTGCGAAAATCACCGTTTGTCTTGATGACGTCGATAATGTCGCTGAATTATCAGAAGCCGCCGTTAGAAACGGCACTGAGCTTAACTGCTATATCGAAATCGATTGCGGCGCAGGCCGTTGCGGTGTCACTACTACAGAAGCAGTCGTAGAGATTGCTAAAGCCATCGATGCCGCTGAAAACTTGAAGTTTACAGGTATTCAGGCGTATCAAGGCGCCATGCAGCATATGGACAGCTATAGCGATCGTAAAGCTAAGACCCAAGCTGCTATCGATCAAGTTCAACACGCCGTTGATGCCTTAGAAGAGATTGGTTTAAAACCAGAATTTATCTCTGGCGGCGGTACTGGTAGTTACTATTTTGAAAGTAATTCAGGTCTTTATAACGAATTACAGTGCGGCTCTTACGCCTTTATGGATGCTGACTACGGTCGTATCTTGGACGAGGACGGCAATCGTATCGATGCAGGCGAGTGGGAAAATGCGTTATTCTTATTGACGTCTGTTATGAGCCACGCCAAACCTGACAAAGCTATCGTTGATGCCGGTCTAAAAGCACAGTCAGTCGATAGTGGCCTACCCTTCATCTACGGCCGTGATGACGTTGAATACGTAAAATGCTCGGATGAGCATGGCGTGGTAAGCGATCCTGAAGGTGTACTTAAAATCAATGAAAAGCTAAAGCTGGTGCCAGGACATTGTGATCCGACTTGTAACATTCATGACTGGTATGTCGGCGTACGTAACGGCAAAGTTGAAAGCGTATGGCCTGTCTCTGCACGTGGCCGCGCATACTAATTCCTGAATTAAATCACTATCGTTTTTTAAAGGGGCTGTTGTAGCCGTAGCCTACAATAGCCTCTTTTTATTTAATAAATGCTAGTTGAAAACGAACACTTCAAAACTAAGATTCAAGAAATATCAATTAAAAAGCATAAAAAGGAATTTATAATGAGTGCAGAAAATAGCAGCAATAACGACGGTTTATTGATCGTCTCAGAAGACGCTTGTAAATCAGTCATTGATCGCGCCTCAGCTTTCACAGCCGTGGAAAATGTATTTGCATCCATGTCACGCGGCGATGCTTATAACTTCCCTGTGATTCGTGAAGCGATTGGCTATGCTGATGCTTTATATGGTTTTAAATCAGGGTTTGATCGCGCTGGTAAATCATTGGGCCTAAAATCAGGTGGTTACTGGCCAGGTAACGAAGCCAAAGGCTTGACCAACCATCAATCGACGATTTTTTTGTTTAATCCTGATAATGGTAAATTGCGCGCGCTCGTCGGTGGTAACTATCTGACCGCTGTACGTACTGCCGCCGCCTCTGCCGTATCGATTGCTCATTTGGCTCGCAGAGACAGCAAAGTTATCGGTATGATTGGTGCCGGTCATCAGTCTACTTTTCAGTTACGCGCCGCACTTGAGCAACGTGATTTTGATAAAGTAGTCGCTTGGAACAACAACAAAGATCGCCTTAAAAACCTACAAGCTGTCGCTGAAGAAGCAGGCGTAGCATTTGAGTCGGTTGAGCGTGAAGAGCTGTGTAAGCAAGCGGACGTAATTATTACTATTACTTCAGCATTTGAGCCGCTACTGATGAAAGAGTGGATCAAGCCTGGCACTCACATCGCTTGCATGGGTACTGATACAGTCGGTAAGCAAGAAGTTGATGCTGAGCTGATAGCCTCTGCTACTGTCTTTACTGATGAAATCGCCCAATCAATCAGCCTTGGTGAAGCGCAACATGCCATCAAATCTGGCGCTATCAAAGAGAGCGATATTACCACTCTTGGTGCTGCGATTAACGGCGATCATCCGGGTCGTAGCTCAGATGACGAGATTACCTTGTTTGATGGGACTGGTGTTGGCCTGCAAGATTTAGCGGTTGCTTCTGCAGCAGCACGCTTGGCGCTTGAAAAAGGCGAAGCTCAGCAAATTTCGCTATAATTATTTATATTAACGAATGTATTTTAAAACCGCCAAATAAATTTATTTGGCGGTTTTAACGATGTCGTCGGTTTACCATCGAAACTGACCCCTTTATTAATCGTATTAAAATAAAAGTCATCATTCATATAGGCTTGTCTCATTTTATAATTTGTATTAGCTATATATGTTTTACTTCTTAAAATACGTTTTAATGCGCCGTGCCTAACACAATACGCGTCTGATCTGCCTTCATAAAAAGCTATGTGAGGCATACCGCTTGATTGATAGGATAAGATGGGTTTTCCACCTTATCGCTGTCGAAGTTGATCTTTACTAAATTTGAAGTTTTTATTTGACCGTATAAAAACTTATTATACTGGCCTCTCGCCCATGACTATCGCCCGATACATCTCGCGCCGATAACCATCGTAGTCATTAAAAGCTTGATGCAAGCAAATCCTATTATCCCACATAATAACGGTATTATTTTCCCATCTTAAACGACAAGTAAAAGATTCTTGAGTGGCAAAGCTGGATAAAAAATCAAGTAAAGGTCGCGACTCATCTTCTGTCATGCCTTCTATACCGCAGGCATAAATCTTATCGACATACAGTGACTTTTCACCTGAAACCGGATGGGTTCTGACCATTGGATGATAAAAACCTTCTAGCATTTGCTGGGTATTTAAATCCAGTTCAATATTGCCAATAGCCCCTACTTTACCTGACTCTTGAGATTGCTTTTCTGATTGCATATTGGCAAGGACGTTTTTACCACTCATCCATACTTTTAGCGGCGCTATCATTTCCTGCATCGCTGGACTCAAAGAGTTATAAGCCAACACAGCATTGGCGAACATCGTATCGCCACCGTATGGCGGTATATCTACCCCATAATTAATGGCAATAGAAGGCGGGCACTCTAAAAAAGCTGAATCGACATGCCAGCCACTACCAAATACGCTTTTGGTAGTTACGCTTGCTTCTTTAATAAGCGGTTGAACATTTGGATGACCAGGAACACCAGTCGTATAAGCATCTGTCCCAAACTCACCAAGCTGAAGGATTAAGTTTTCGTGATCAGTAAAAGATATTTCCTGATCTCTAAAAAAAATCATTTTATGTCGATAAAGGGCATCTTCGATCTCAGCCATGACATCGTCGCTGACATCGCTTAAATCTACACCTCTAATTTCTGCGCCCATAGCAGAAGCTAAAGGATGAGCAGTAATATGCTGATAATCTTTTGCACTATTATCGAAAAGTCCTGTGGGGTGAACACTATTAACCATTTTTAATCCCTTAAAAATTGTTGAAAATGAGTTTTACTACATTAACTGAAAAAACAATATTTCAATACGATTACTAATTTTTCGCTAATAAAAATTAAACCTTACAAGCAACACTCGCTTCTTGTGCCTTTTCATAAACGCCTTGTGCGTCTAATCCAAGCGCTTCCACGTTATTGAGGTATTTCTCAATTTCTGTCTTGAGTATACCGCTCCAAGCAGGATCGTTTAATGGATCAGGAATCTCTATCATCGTATCGCCGCGAGCTTTGGACTCAGCTTTAACCCTGATATCTTCACTATCAAATAAGCTGCCCGCAACCTTTGCCATATCCATACCTGAATTGTCATCGATAACTTTTTTGAGATCATCAGGTAGGCTTTGATACTTGTCTTTATTCATGGTTACCAATAAAGCGGAGCTATACAAAGGTATAGTCGTATGCGTGTTGGTCAATTCTGCTAACTTAAAGGCGCCTGCCGCATCCCAAGGCGTGCTCACTCCATCTATCACACCGCGTTGCAAGGAAGTATATTGATCAGATGCCGGCATACCAACAGGTGTGCCCCCTGCCGCTTCGATAATATTGGCCGCTATCTCTAACGGGCGGCGAATACGCATGCCTTTGAGATCTTCTGGTTCACGAATAGGTTTATCAATCGTATGAAAAACGCCAGGTCCTGACGCCATCATAAATAGCAGATGGGTATCCTCATACTCATCTGCTATCACATCATTGTTATACAAGGTTTGTAGCATGCAGCTTAATTGAGCACCTGAGCTTGAAAGGCCGGGTAGCTGGGTAATCTCAGTTAACGGAAAACGGCCACTGATATAGCCCTGAACTTGCGCCCCTATATCCACAGTACCCTTAGCAGTCGAATCATAAGTGATATCAGGTTTACTTAGAGTGGCTGAAGGATAAATCTCAACCTCTAGCCTCCCCTCTGAATCTGTTTCAATCTTTTTGGCCCACGGCTCAAACACATCAGTATGCAAAGCTGCTGTAGATGGCCAAAAGTGTGAGAACCTTAGCGTCGTAATTTCCTGCGTCGTAACATCTGCTGCGCCTGAATCGGTATTGACACCTTCCTCAGATTGATTAGAGCAGCCTGACATGCCTAATGCCATTAGCAAAGATAAAGGTATGGCGCCCCTTTTAATTTTAAAAAACATCTTCATCACATCCTTGTAGATAAATTAAAATCATGCAAACTTCTTGTATAAGGTTAGTCTATTATGATTATATAAACTAGGCTTTACACGCTGCACTAGCGTCTTTGGCTTTTTGATAGACTGTTTGGGCATCCAAGCCAAGGGCCTTAGTGTCTTTTAGATATTTTTGTGTACCAGCTTCCAATGGTGCGCTCCATGCAGGGTCATTTAATGGATCAGGGATGTCTATCATGGTATCGCCTTTGGCTGCGGCCTCAGCCATAAATTTAGCATCTTCACCATCAAACACTTCACCAGCGATGGCAGCCATCTCCATACCGGAGTTGTCATCGATAACTTTTTTGAGATCATCAGGTAGGCTTTCGTACTTGTCTTTATTCATCGTCACCATAATAGCGGAACTATAAAAAGGCATATTGGTATGAGTGTTTACAAGTTCGATAAGTTTGAATGAGCCAGTTGCATCCCACGGCAAACTTAAACCGTCCAGTACGCCGCGTTGCAGCGAAGTATAAAGATCAGGAGCTGGTAGACCGACAGGCGTGCCTCCTGCTGCTTCAATAATGTCGCCAGCGATGGCAGAAGGACGACGAATACGTAAGCCTTTTAGATCCTCTGGTTTGCGAATTTCTTTATCAATTGTATGAATACCTCCAGGGCCAGTACCCATCATAAATAACAAATGCGTGTCTTCATATTCGCTCGAAATCACCCCATCATCATACAATGTCTGGAGCATACAGTTCATTTGAGTGGCTGAATTTGAGAGACCAGGAAGCTCTGTGATTTGAGTTAATGGGAAGCGCCCATTGGTATAACCTTGAAGTTGAGAGCCAATATCGATGGTACCTTTAGCAGCAGCATCGTAAGCGGCATCGGCTTTACTAAGAGTGGCAGAAGGAAAGATTTCAACTTTTAGGCGACCGTTTGACTCTTCTTCAACCTTTTTTGCCCAAGGTGCAAAAACGTCTTTGTGCGTCGCTGAAGTCGCTGGCCAAAAGTGAGCAAAACGTAATGTAGTCGTCTCTTCTGAGCTTGTCGCACTAGTATCATTAGCAGTATCATTTGATTGTGAACAGCCTGCAAAGCCTATTAAAGCCGTCAATGCGATACTAATAGAAAGCATTTTTTTCATCACAAATTCCTTTTTTGATGAGTAAAGATAAATGGATTAAAATCTTTATCAATTGTTCTATATAAGAATCCTTGTTCGTATAGTGAATTAACGTAACCCTTTTCTAAGCTTCTGTCAATCAGGTTATTTATTTATGCTGGTTGGTTTTGCAACTATCGATTCGATTGCTTGTATTATTAGCTGACACTGTTTGTCTGCAGCACCGCAGTAAGTCAAAGGAGATAGAAGTGTCGCAAGCTCATTTGAGTCATGATCGCTAATCTGTATAGATGAGTGTGTTATTGTCTCAAAAAACGTTTTTACAAAGCCTTTATGTTCTTTATGTGCTTGCTCGCTCGCTTGATTTATTAAAGGATAGATTTGCTCTTGATGCTCTAAAAAATGATACCTCAAAGGCTCAATAAGATACGCATCACTATTTAAATCAAGATTGGCCGCCATGCGCTTAGGATACACTTGCAACCCTTGTAATAAAGTCTTCAGATAATTTGCAGCACCCGCGAGCAAAGCGGTCCCTTCCATTAAAGGCATCCAGCTTGCATGCCACTGGCCCAATGCGCGCTCAAAAGGCTGAGCGGTTGTATTACTAATCACGCTTAGGTGTCCATGCATCCTTAACGTAGCGGTCTTAATTAGTGCACACAATACAGGATTGCGCTTATGCGGCATCGATGATGAGCCGCCCATCCCTTCAATAGCAGGCTCCGCCAACTCGCCTAGCTCAGACTGGCACATCAATGCTATATCTTCAACGATATTTTCCATAGCACAAGCACAAGCATCCAATCCAGAAGCGAGCGCATGAATAGGTTGTCTATTTGTATGCCATGGCAGCAGCGGTAACGATAGGCCGAGCAATGTCGCTACTTGCTGAGGCAGCTTATAACGTTCATTCTCTTCATTACTAACCCCAACAGGGCCGCCCCATTGTAAATAAAAACCTGCTTGCTCTAATTGCATTAAATTTGGCAAAACAGCGATAAGCGATGCTGCCCACTGCGAGGCTTTTACTCCAAAAGTAATCGGTAATGCTTGTTGTAATAGGGTTCTACCTGCCATCGGTGTCGCGCGGTGACTCTCAATTAATATAGCGCAAGCTTGTAGTATATCGGTTAAATCATTATTGATACGTTTTAAAGCAGGCTTAAGCATCATCATCATCGCTGTGTCAATAACATCTTGGCTGGTGACGGTCTGATGAAAGTACGGTTTTATGTCTTGAGGTAACAAGGTTTTGGCCTGAGCGACAAAAGGAATAGCTGCATTGCCACCAAGGTAGGTTTGCGCTCCAATCTCATCAATATCGAACAAATCTATCGTTAGCGCTTCTTTGGTTTGCTGTAAAATGCCTGCTGGAATGAGGCTATGACCTTCTCGGGCCTCTATAATGGCCAGCTCAAAATCTATCATAGCCTGCACAAACAGCCGATCTGAAAAGTGCTCTACAGTATTAGTATGCATAAATGGCTGATTGATTAATTGAGTAATTTTCATTTAGAATCTCTAATTTTGGTAATCATTGAATAGCATGAATAAAGAACAAGATAAGAAAATACCTGTTGATAGTCCAGATTTTGTTGCATCGCTTGCGGCAGGAATGAGTGTATTACTCACTTTTGATGAAAACCATTCTAGCATGACGTTAAGCGAAGTAGCTGAGCGTGCCAAGATAGATCGAGCAAAGGCTAGGCGTTATCTATTAACCTTGCACGCTCTGGGTTATGTCCATAAAAGCAAGCGTCAATTTCGTCTAACGCCTAAAACGCTAAGCCTTGGTGTCAGTTACTTGAGTAGTGTCCACCATCACGATATTATCCAGTTCTATTTAGAACGCGTCACTGAACAAACTGGGGAGTCGTGTTCGTTTGCCGTATTGGATGGCAATGAAGTGGTATATATCGCCCGCTCTGCGACTGAACATCGCCTAATGTCTATTACCCTAGCGATTGGCACAAGACTACCTGCAGCTTATACCTCTATGGGTCGCGCGATACTTGCCAACCTTCCTGATGAACCGCTTAAAAATTATGTTAATAACGTTGAGCTATGTGCTCATACGCCCTACAGCATTACCGATCGTAATCAGCTTAATCAAGTGTTGAAAGACGCTAAAGATCAACAATATGTCGTGGTCAATCAAGAGCTAGATACAGGTTTATTATCGCTGGCACTGCCAGTCTATAAAGCAAATAACGAGCTTATTGGCGCTATTAATATTAGCACCAATGCCTTACGCATCTCTCATGACGTTTTGATCGAACAGTTTTTACCAATACTACGTGATTGCGCGGCAAAAATCCAAACCTACTATATTTAACTCATAAGTTTAAATATAGTAGGTTGCTATAGTTGGCCAAAACTGTTAAAAGACATTAAATATTATTGACAATCAATGACTTACATAGTAAATCGTATGTCTACGTCTGCTCAATTAAAGTATGAGCGGTCATGACGTTTATACTCCGTAAAGCATCAAAAACTCACAGGTGACTGTGAGCTTTTTTATATTCTACTTTTTAATTCATTAGTGCTACTAATTGTAATCTCTTTGTAGTAATATAAATCTTGACTAAATGGTCAACTCTATCAAATTGTCTTTCCTTCGCAGTAATAGTGCGTTTTGACAGGATGTTAAAACTGACGTTTGTATGATCCTATAACTGTGCTTTTGAGGGAAATTAACGACTGTAATTAAAGGAGTAATACTGTGCGTTTTAATTCAACTACCTCTGCTATCAAGCCACTTACTATTGCCGCCGCCGCTATTATCGCTATGGGCGCAATGTCTACGAGTGCCAACGCCAAACGCTTTTTTTCTGATACCAGCATCTCTGTGCTTTATGGTGACAATTATAAAACCGGGCCTGCAGGTGTAAAACAGGAAATAACCACCGTCACCCTTGAGCATGCCTCAGCCTTTGATTGGGGCGGTCTGTTCTTTTTCGTTGATCGCTTGCAAGGCAATGAAGATGTCAGCGGCAGTCGTTCAAAAGATATTTATGGCGAAGTTGCGCCTAAGTTTAAAATATCCGACTACAGCAATAGCTTTATCAAACAGGTGAACTTGGCTGGTCAATATGAGTTTGGAACCAGTGAAAGTGGGTTTGAGCAAGATAACTTTTTGGTGGGTATTGGCGCTGATTTAAACATACCAATCGATGGTATGAAGTATGCTTCAGCATCAATCTATCATGCTTTCAACGATGATACGTTCAGTGATGCCGATGATCAGCAAATTACCTTAACCTATGGTTGGGAGAAGAACAACTTCGTCGTTGATGGCTATATCGATTACTCTTTTAATAACGATGACAAAGCTGATCAGTTACATATTAATCCACAAATTAAGTACAACCTACAAGATGCATTGGGTATCGACAACCGTATTGAAGTGGGTATGGAATACAGCTACTGGAAAAACAAATTCGGTTTTGATGGCGTAGATCAAAGCGTCCCCAGTGCACTAGTTAAGTTCCATTTCTAAACCTTATAAGCAACTGTTACAACGCTTAATATAAAATTAAAAAGCCCCGCTTAAACTTTTGAGCGGGGCTTTTTAATGCTTATGCTATAAATAACTATATATGCAACTACTTAATCTGCCTTTGGCTTCAGCGCTGCACTAATATCTGCCAACAAAGGCGGAATATCGTGCTTGTCCGTCATCACCTCTAAAAACACCATTTTATCTGTCGTTGCTGCGGCTGTCTTTAGAGCAGCTTTCAATTGGCTCATTGTCTCTGCTTTCAATACAAGACTGTTTTGTTCATCTGCACCAAAAGCTTGCGGCATCAGGTGCCAGTTACACTTAGGAATATCATTATAATGCTGGTTTTCACCATGAATGGCACGCTCAACGGTATAGCCGTCGTTATTGATAAGCATGATGACAGGGTTGATACGCTCTTGAATCATCGTTGCTATTTCTTGTATGGTCAATAATGCTGAGCCATCGCCAATGAGTAATACACTACGTTTATCAGGCGATGCGATAGCTGCCCCTAAGCTTGCCGGTAAGGTATAACCAATCGAGCCCCACATTGGCTGACCATAACAAGTCACGCCTTCTGGTAGACGTACATCACTGATACCAAAGTAAGCAGTTCCTTGGTCGGCAAACACTAGATTGTTATGATCCAAATGGTCTGCAATAACATGCCATAGGTCGTCTTGACGAATGGCTTCTTCATCAGTGCCATGTTGCTCATGCGGCCTAATTTCTCTACAAAAGGGTTTTGGTACGATATTGATTCCTGATGTCATGACTTCATGTAATGCGTGTAGCGCATCTTCTAACGCAATAGGAGCAAAGTTCTGTCCACTAATGGTCGCGCGTTCATAATGCAAATCTACGACTGTTTTTTTGTCAATATTTTGGCTAAATCCTGCAGTCGTCGTATCGGTATACTGTACCCCAATTTTAATGAGGCATTCGCAGTTTTCTACTGCATCTTTCACTACTGGACGTGATGCTACGCCTGCATATGTGCCAGCCCAGCGATCGCTTTGCTCATCCAATAGAGTCTTACCCCAAGATAGCGTCGTATAAGGAATCTCGGTATCCGCAATCAAAGCTTTGAGCTGGTCTTGTAGTCCTAAACGATGCACCATCAAGTCCGCCATCAAAGTGGTGGTCTTGTTCGGCAAAAACGCCTTCAATGCTTTTTTGAAATCAGCCAAGGCAGCTTCACTGGTTATTTTCTCTGCACTATCGACAAGCTTAGTAGATGGTGGGTAAATAGGCTGACGTGCCACATCTGGTGATAGTAGCAAGTAGCCTGGACGGTGTTTTTTGAGGGTCACACGAATGACTCTATCAATCTCTGAAGCTGCGTTTTCGGCGGTAAGGTGTGCACGTGCTACTGTTACTGGTTCTACCATCTTGATAAAGTGGTTAAATACCCCATCACCAAGCGTATGGTGAATGCGTTGCTTAGAATCTTGCAAAGCCGTACTGGGCGCACCGACAACATGCAATACTGGCGCATACTCTGCAAAAGAGCCTGCGGTAGCGTTGATCGCTGATAGCTCGCCCACACCAAAGGTCGTCACCATAGCTGCAAACCCACGCTCACGTGCGTAACCATCAGCAGCGTAACCTGCATTTAACTCATTGGTATTACCTACCCAACGCAATTTATCAGAATCAATAACATTGTCTAAAAATGTTAGGTTAAAATCACCTGGTACGCCAAATATCTCAGTCGCACCTGCTTCAGCGATGCGATCGAACAAATAGTCAGCGATGGTATACTGTTGGCTCATAGCTCTTATCCTTAAGAATTATATTCATAAATACTAGTAATAATATAAACGGTTGAAAATAATTATAAAATCGTATCTCAAAATTATCTGTGCGACAAAAATCTTTTGGAATACCTATTATAAAAAACTGTTATATCATACATCAATGGTACGATGACATGCCTATTTTATTAAATTTTACTTTTTTTCATGGTGGTTGTTGACAGCCTAGAAAAACCGCGTATAATACGCCTTCATCATCTGATGATAGTTAATCAAACGATGAATTAGCGGGATTAGCTCAGTGGTAGAGCATAACCTTGCCAAGGTTGGGGTCGAGAGTTCGAATCTCTTATCCCGCTCCAAATATTAAGAAAGCCTCACTACTCTTTATACGAGCAGTGAGGCTTTTTTTTGTCTGTTTTTTGAGTATTACTGTGGTTTTTGTTTAGAAGAGTTATGACAAGTTGTTGAGTAACCATAGGTCGAATGCTTTCAAAAAGATGATGATAATGGTATGAAAGAACATTTTTCTAAATTATATATGTATGAAAAACGAAGCGAAGCTGTTACTAGAATTTATACTAATAATTGAAAAGGCTTTAGGATGTGAATAAGTTGAACACACTTAGAGAAGCTCTACAATTAAGGATCAAGAATTTTTTCAGGACGTAGCACGAATTCTCGTAGAACATACTGTTGTACAACAAGTACATTACGCTCTCAATTAAATTAGTTTTTAATCTTCGCTAATAACTCTAAGCGATGGATACAAAATAGACATTTCATTACATTCAATACTCTGCATATAATATAATTGATAATGAAAATTATTATCATTAAATATTGAGTACTCTCTAGTTTATACATCATTTAGGCTTCCGTACCACCCTATTTGATAAACGTAAAAAGTTTTGGTAGTTGCAAAACTTCAAAGGAGAAATGTATGTCAGGACAATATTTTAATTTACCTAAGAGTATTCCTTGGAGACAAATTGCAGTCAGTCCAGATATGATGGATGAAAAATTCTGCAACAAACGATTTCCATTTCCTTGGCGCTCTTCAATGGCGATATCAGTTTATGAACCTAAGCCTGAAGAGTTACCTGAAGAGCTATGTGGAGATCAAATCACTTATATTAAGGTTACTACTTCTATAACAGGCTATCAGCCAACCAAAGAAGAAATAGGTTTGTTAGACCTTATTGTCGGTCCAACTGGAGTTCAATTTCCTGATTTTCCGGAAGAAGGTTTTAGAGGTGTTATAGATCGAATAGCACAAGACTACTTCGCTTGTTATGGAGTTATGCTTAACGTTGCGGTCTTCCCGAGTTCTAACAAAGCTCTATTAGAGCGTAATAGAATAGATTTTTCTAAACTACGAGAACAAGGCGCACCAATCGATGCTCCCCTAGTGAAAGTGGGAACCAAGCTAGAAGACCCATACGAAGAAAGCGGGGTAAGCTTTACTTCTGGTCAACCATCTAATGACCTCGTTAATCTTATAAGTTTGGCTAACAACACAGATGCTGAACTTGACCTAAAAAAAGAGATGGTTATAGAAATTCCGGATACATCGGGAATAGCGGCTGTAGAAGCTAAAATCATTTATTTAGAAAGTACAGTTGTAAAGATGGAAGCATTTTCTACAAATGGCTTGGTTGGTACAAAATTATCAGAGTTGGAACCTAATCAAGTTCATAAACTGATCATCGAAGCAGAAGGTATTCAAAAAGTAATAATTGCTACATCTGGAGGTAAATCCTCACTTCTCGAATTCGCCTATTTTGTATTAGGAAAAGAAGAGGCGACTGATTTAGAGAACTTCCCTCATATAATCGATTTTGAACCTAAACGCAGAGATTTATATCAAGCCGCAACTGAAGCTGGTGAAGTTCTTACAGGATCAAGATCGGAATTATCTACAACTAAAGCGCTCACTCATACTGAGAGTACTGAAAACAGTGTTAGCTTTGAGGCTGGGTTAAAGGCCATTATACCCATTCCAGAATTTCCTATTGGTGTGAATGCCTCTGTTAAAACCCAACAAACGAATAAAGAAACGGATCAAGATCAGTGGAGCGTACAGACTGACGCCTCTCGTGAGAGACGCGAAACACAAGGAACCACTACACAGTTAAGCCAAATGTATAATCTTTTAACTGGTTACCATTCTGGTACAAATCGAGCTGTATTCCTTAGTTTAGCACGCCCTCATGTACTCCAGCCTACAGATTATAGAACCTTTGTTCAAGGTCTTAGAGCAATTGAAGGAATGCAAGATTACTTCTTGATAGTTTCTAGGCCAAAAGAAATAGAAGGGCTTTGCATCGAGACATCTCTAGAAACAGGAAACTATCCAGAAAATACTGTAATTAATGAGGCACCTGAAGAGTATGATGAAACACATTTAGACTTTAAAACCAAATTTTATAAAGCGAAAGGCGAAGTACTAAGTTCCATACCATTTAATGATAAGGCGGCTCAATGTGTCAACATTGAAGAACATTGGGATATGCCAGTAGGCTACGTCGTGGATCAACGGCTAGAAAGAAAAAGATTAGCGACTGAATCACCTGAGATAGGTTGGGATGATGGTCATCCTGGTGTGTCTTTCCTTGGTTCGAATGCCGGACTGGGAAGCCCAACATTAAACTATGGAGTGACTAACGGATCACTTATTGTTTCAGGAGTTCTTTGTGGTGGGCAGGCTATAGAAGCAATTGTTGATGCTTTATCAATTGATGGTACAACGTCTAAATTCCAAGGAACTTTCAGGGTTTTTCTTAGATCAGAGCTTCCAAAAACCAGTCACGCAGAGTCTCATGCAGATATAGGAAGCTTATTTATCACTAGTCGTAAACTTTGTACTTGTTTCAAATCAGGAAAATGTATAGAGATTATTCCACCACCTCGTACCCCTCCACCTGAACGGGAAGAAGACCTTGATATTATTGAATTCATAGTCGATGAGCCAAAAATTAGAATTAATAAAGCATTAATGACTAAAAGTGCAATTCGTCAAAACAGAGCACCACTTGCAAAAGAATTTCTCTCAAAAGTACAGTCCGCACTAACAAGAAGTCACAATAGTATAAGCCGTCATTCGTTAGATGACAAAGTAGGGTTTTTAGAAAGTGACTATTTTAAAAATCAGATTAAAGACATTTTGCCAAAGGAATATTTAGAAACTCCTATATCTAAGATTAAGGGACTACCGGAAAGATTAATAAAGACTTTAGGAGCTAGCCTAACAGTTGAACAGGCTTTATCCATCGACTTGGCGCGATTCTGTCGAAAAACAGGCCTAGGTGTAGAAGAAGCATCAAACGCGAGACGCTTACTTTTGGGTATATCTATACCCGATGATAAAAGCGGCAGGCTAAATAGTAAGGAGTACTAGATTGTGAATACCCCTAACTGTTCTGAGCTGTATGAGCTTAATATCCAACCTAATAATGAAAATGAAGACTATCAGACTCGCTATATCAATGCGATATTAGAGTGTTTTCCAGCCTTAGCAGAAGAGCTTGCTGCGGCTCAGCAAGAAGGAAAAGATCCTGTTGATGTCGCGAACTTCATTGCAGGTGAGATGAGTCAGTCGAGCAATCCTGTATTGGAAATTGAAATATTAGAAAAGCTGATTCCAATCACAGAAAAAAAACAGCCTGTTCGCGCAGACAAACATAAGGATAACTTGGCCGATGTCGGTGCTGATCCAGTCATGATGTATAAAGGTCAGTTCATTCACAATGTAGATGACATACGTATCAATGGCGCGGGTATTGATTTTGTTTTTAGCCGCCGCTATAGAAATCAGACCATATTCAATGGGCCGCTTGGTTATAACTGGACACACAGCTTTCACGTTTGGCTAAGGGAAGGCTCATCCTCTATTTTCCTATCTACAGGTGATTTTCGTGAAGAAACGTATATAAAACATCCCCGTTTCGGCGAGACAATAAGTAATGAATTTGATTACTGGATGCCACCGGATGGAAGCCATGGCATTTTCTTTGCAAAAAACGGCTCCTATGTACTTCGTCAGCCCAATGGTGATCGGCAGGTATTTGAAGTTGATCCAAAACACAGTTTTTTACACCGATTGGCAAAAGTAGAAGACCGTTTTAAAAATCATTTAACGCTCAGTTATGATCCCGCTACCGACCAATTAAAAGATATTGAAATAAACCATTCGGGAAGATATGTTCAATTTACTTACGACACGCAAAACCGTATTTGCTCTATCAGTGATTATACCAATCGACAATGGTATTATACTTACGACTCTATCGGCGACTTGATTGCAGTTACTTCACCTTCAACAGACCGTTACAAATGCGGCCTAACAGTTTGCTATGAATATAGCTCCACATTCCAAACTGGAGATTTGCAACATAACTTAACCCGAATAATTGATGCAACAGGACAAATATATCTTGAAACAGAATACGGTAGTTCTCCTGAGCTACAGAATTACAACCGTGTCACTCGGCAACGTCAAGGCGGCGGTCAATATCAATTTACGTATGAGATCATCGATCAAGCTTTTGATGTTGTTTATCCAGAAGAACAGCGACCAACCAATAAAACCACCCTGATTGAAAGAAACGGCCAATCTATATGTCACGTATATAATAAGTTTGGAAATTTATTGCAGCGAGAACAGTGTGTCATTGAGAATGGTCTACTACGAAAACTAGTCGAACAGTACCGTTATGATCGAGATGGCAATGTCGTTTCATCACTGAGTCCTGAAGGTGTTTTGACCCAATATCTATTCGGACGAGATTATTTTACTCGTCATCATCCGTTGACGGCAAATGGAGATATCCCGACAGACCCATTGACTTGGAGAGAGCGCCAAGCCTTCGGAAAAATCCTTACCATCACTCGACGTGGTGGCTATGCAAATTTTAATAGCTTTACTCTAACACAAGGTATATGGGGAAATTTCCCTGACATCCTTGATGGTCACTTCCCTACAACTATAGATCGAAGCCAAGATATCATTGTCAAAATGACTTATGAAGATGAATTTGGTCAGCTACTCACTATTTCTGACCCCCGATATACCGAAAGTGCTGACCCTGATGCAAACGAACTTCAATCGTATGACGATACGCTTACCCATTATAGGTATATGGGAAACACCAACACGGGAATCACCAAACTTCTTTCAAAAATCGAATACCCTCAGCCACACTTGCCCGATGATCAACCACAACCAATCGTTGTTGAACTATTTACCGATTACGATCCAAAAGGCCGATTGCTACGCTCAATAAATCCAGTTGGTGTAGTTACACAATGGAGCTTTTTTGAAGATCAAAACGAATTATCTTTTGGACATTTGCGGCAAATTGTTGTCGATGTCGGCGGTTTTGAGATTACGGTGCGTAATGAGATAGATGAGCTTGGTCGTATAACTGCTGTTCATGCACCAAAATCAGTAGCTGCAGCTGACGGACGATTTGTGACTCACACTTCATATAACGAGCTCGACCAAGTTATCGAAACAACATCTCCAGCTCCATTCAATTTCAAAGCCCAAAAGTTTTATGATCGAACCGGTAAGCTAGAAAGAATAGATACAGATTTAAGAGATGAGTTCGGGCAAGCAGAACTAGGTGGGTCAAGCGTCGCTACCTTTTGTTATGATGAAGAGTTTAACTTAGTTAAGACCACAACAGGAGGTATTGATTTAGACACACATCTAGTCACCAAGCATCTTTATGACAGTGCTGGTCAACGAATCCTGACCATTTCACCTAAGGGTAATCAAGTCCGTACTTGCTATAACGAACGATATTTACCAGCCTCTCAAACGACTGGAGTAGGATCGGAAGATGCAGCCACAACACGGATAGAATATGACGTTGATGGACGAGTGCATCGCTCATTTGATGCTCTTGGTAACCCAACGACATTCGAATTTGATGTATTTGGCCGTGCTATCGCCACAGTAGATGCTTTGGGTCACATCACACGAACTGACTACGACAAAGCCAGTAATGTTACCTGCATACGAGTCTTCGAAAAACGACTCAACGGTTACTTTTTATTATCTCGTAGTGAGACCGAATACGATGAGCTCAATCGTGCCATCTGTAATGGCGTAGATCGCTTTGAAGAACCATTAGGCCCATTTTTATTAAGTCAGCTTGATACCATAATGTTAGATTCACCCAATCCAGCTGGTTTAGTCGAAACTAAAACAGTATATGACGCTAATAGCAGAGTTGTAAAAACTGTTGATCCGCTTGGGCGTGAAGTGCATTTTGCATATGATAACCTCGATCGCCCTACTCTTGTTACCGACTCACTAGGCAATCAAACTCTCACTCAATATGATGAGCATAATAATGTCATTCGCACAGATCAGATTGGTAGTGTGCTTGCAGAAGACGACAAAGAAATTAGTAAACGATTTTTTGCAAGCAGTTCAACATTCGATGAACTTGATCGTGTGACAAGTCAAACTGACAGCTTGGGCAATGTTACTCTACTTTTTTATGACAGTCGAAGCAATATAGTACGCCAAGTCGACCCCTTGGAAAATGAACAAAGACTAACTTTTGATATATTTAACCGGCTCATTAAATCCACTAATTTTCTAACCGATACTGGTATAGGACCAGTCACACCAGCAGCAATACCAGTGATGACGAAACAAGAATATGATCTTAACAATAACTTGATATCAGTAATTGATGCACTAGGTCGTAAAACCAGATATGAGTATGATGCGCTCGATCGCCGTCGGGCCATCATTTACCCGAATGACAGTAAGATGCTGACTGACTACGATAAAAATAGTAATGTAATTCGTACGCAGGACAATAATGGCTTACAGCGCTTTTTTACACTTGATGCGTTAAACCGTACGATACGCATAGATGTAAATACAATTAATTTATCTACTAATCTCGTAGTTGCTGGAGCAACTTTTGAACGCTATGAGTATGATGGTCTTGATCGCCTAATAATGGCCGAGAATGATTTTGCTATTTGTTCTTTCCGATATAATTCACTGAGCTGGCAATTGCAAGAGACTATTACATATATTGTAAATGAAGCCCCGCTTAAAACTCCTTTCACCACCACTAGAAAGTTCAATGATGTCGGTGCTCTTACAGATTTGACTTACCCTAGTGGGCGCAGTCTACACATAGATCGGGATGACTTAAACAGAAGGACAAACACACAAAACATCGCAAATGGGATTAATTATCCTGGCGACTCAGCATCGATTGATAGTCGTCCAATCGCTCAAATGATTTACGCGGGTCTACAACCTGATCAATGTGTTTTTGCTAACGGTGCCAGCACAAGCTATCGACATGATGGTGGTGGGCGCTTGATTGAGATAGCTCACAGTGGACCGAATGCAACGCATTTAATAATCCAATACCTTTACGATGCCGCTAATAATGTACGTATACGAAATGATGTGCTGACAGCTGGCCTCCGTACGGAACGCTTTGCTTATGATTCAATTTACCGACTCGCGCATGAATTTAAGCCAGATACGGCTGAATCCTTTGACTTCTCTAATTTTGGAATATCAAATACGGAACTAGCAAACCCGCTACCCAATCGCCAATCCGCTATCACAATTTTGATAGGTGCGTTAGAGCTGCCTCAAGTACCGAAAACCTATGATTATGATCTAGTCGGTAATCGCGATATCGAAAGAACGTCTGATGGCAATATCATCAATTATAATCCCAATCAATTGGATCAATACACGTCTCGCGGTAACACAAGCTACACCTATGATGACAACGGCAACCTTAAGGATGACCAACAGCGTTTCTCTACTTACGATTCGCTCAACAGACTAGTGCAAGTATGTGCAGATAAAGAATGTATTAATGAAATTGCTGTCTTCTGGCACGATGCGCTTGGGCGGCGTATTCTTGAGCAACTCGGTGGTCATGTTACCCAGTTAGTTTCTGATGGAGATGACGTTATTACTGAGTATCGAGATGGCAACCTCTTTGCACAATATATTTATGATAATGGTATAGATAGCCCTCTACATATTGCAGCTGAAGGTGCTGAGCATTGGTATCATGCGGACTTAGCAGGGTCGATTCGTCTGCTAACTGATGCTAACGGTGATTCATTTGGAGGTTATCGCTATACGGCCTTTGGCGAGTTAATTGAATTACCGGTTAATGACATTTATAACCCTTGGCGTTACACGGCAAGGAGGTTTGACATTGAGCTTGAAACTTATGACTATCGGGCGCGGCAGTATAACCCTAAGGTTGGTCGATTTGTGCAGCGTGATCCAGAAGGAATGGTTGATGATACCAACCTGTATTTATATGTTAGTAGTAGTCCTCTAGACTTTTCTGACCCGCTTGGCACAGATAGAAAAGAAAAAGTTTTCAATGGCAATACTAGTCAGGGCGAAAGATCATTTTGGGGTAAAGTGATTAGCGGGCCAGACTGGTTTAACGATACTGTAGATGCTTTGGCAGGAGCTAGAGGAGGCATGAGTCCGAACGCGCGAGGACTTTATAATAGTTTAGGAGATGATCAACAAATTGTCAAAAATTGGATAAAAAATGGTTGGGGATGTACAGCATGCCATGTGTCAAAGGATTCATGGCATTTAGAAGGTGTTGTTAATCCAGAAAATGGCTTAATCTATGATCATGCTGTTGATCAAGAAGGATTCAGAAATTGGGCTCTAAGGAGCAACGCTGCAAGGTCTATAGTTGAGTTTGGAACAACAGTAGGTATGGCAAGAGCAAAATTTATGAATGCTCCTAGAGCACCTCGCGTACCAAATGACACTATGATAAAAGGGAAAAATCGAAGAGTTGATACATTTGACGCAGAAGTTGACTTAGCGATAGATAATTCAATAAGTTTTAATTTTTGGGTTTTACCTGCTAACAGTGGAAAAATGAGGCTTACTGGACAGGGATTAACAAACATAAAGCTAAAAATGAATCCTGAGAAGCCTATTTGGTTTCATGACAATTTACTATTTAGGAAAATACAAGATGCACCTCATACTAAAGTTGAAGTGAGAACTCACTCTCCAAATCCAAACCCTAGAATAAGAGGCACATATTCTTCAAATAATAACACAACTCAAATTAATACTAATCCGAATAGCGGACCAAAACTATATCGGCTACCTGACGGAAGTTGGAAGACTATCGATACTATGACAGATGCTGAAAAGGTAGCTGCCCATTACCACTAAATAGGACGTAAATATGAAACAGAAAATGAGTGATCGTAGCCTATTTCTAAACTGAGTAGAGCAAAAAATTCTTTATTGAAAGTCTAAAAAGGTATTTTACAGATCCCCCTTTTTTTTAGCATAAGTATTGGGGAAGAGTTTTTATCTTGATAGCTTCTGTTAGGCTTCTAGGCTGTGTAAAAACACCTATTTTTAATAATGAGATACGAAATTAGAACGACAAACCAATTATTTTAAAGGTAGATTTGGGAAATTCTGACTGATATTCTTTTCAGTATTGTGCTCAAATATTATTTAAACTCTTTATCCATATCTATTCATGCTTATAGTCAAAGCCTTGTGCATCATCAATCCGAAAAATCACATCCAACAACATTTTTAACAGTTCTGATTTGTCAAAATACCTAGTACTTATCACAATCGGCGAAGTTAACAGCTCATTCTCAAATGAGCTTCGGCATAGCTTACGACATGTATTTTTTCTTTTAGTTCTAATAGCATCTGCTCATTCCATGTTCTATAGCGATGTGCATTATATCAATGATCTTGTATAAATGCTCTTTCACAACTTGTCTGGCATAAATAGCATTTAAATAAGCAATTCATCTAAACGCTATCTACATTATGAGTACTGATCTATTTAATCTACTAATGTCTAGTAGTGGCTTATAGCAATATGACTGTATCAACTAGTATGAGTTCCATTCTCATCTATTGCATACATTTATGGCTATTCAGTTTTATCAATAAAGCTCATCTATTTGAACATCGACCGTTGCCCAAGACATACCCTCAAAACCCGGGTCATCTTTATAGTTATTACTATCAGTAGGCATAGGAATTGGTTCGCCATCGTCTATCATGCCACTTATATGAAGCACAATAGCTTCTTTAGCATTTTTTAAAATATTTCCATACTCATCACTAGCTGAATAGCAGCCCGCTATATCTGGGATAATGATGCCATACGCAGTATTGTCGTCACCTTGTTGGATTGTTATCGGATATTCCATCCTCAACTCCTTATAATTTTAAGTTTATGTATTAAAAAACAAATAGTTCAGATGATCAACCCAGCCTCTTTTAAAGCAATTTGAACAGCATAAAATACAGATACCGCTGCTCAAGCTTATTATTTACTAAAGTTTTCCAATATTCTACAACTATCTTTATCCGATTGAAGTACCTGTATATGTGAGCATAGTTTTCGGCAGGTAGATAAGTATTAACCATAAAAAAGGCCAGACCGCTTAGTTGTCTGGCTTTTTAGGTATGACCTATTATCTGTATTACGAAAGAAAAAAGCCTAACGCTTACGTCCTATAAAGCACTTTTACCACATGCCAGCCAAACTTTGTCTTTACTAAATGTGGGGTAAATAGTTTGCCAGTGAAGCAGACTTTATCGAATGCTGGCACCATTTGACCTTTATTAAACTCACCTAAGTTACCGCCCTTTTTAGCTGACGGGCAGGTTGAGTGTTTTTTGGCAAGCATATCAAAATGCGCACCTTTTTTAAGCTTGGCGATAATATCCTCCGCCAACTCTTTATCTTTTACTAAAATATGTAATGCGCTAGCGGTACGAGCCATAATGTAAAGCCTTTATAAAATATTCATTATCGGGGAATTATATCACTACTTACCTTGGTCGCTAAACTCACTTGTAGGCGCTACTTTATCAAAAATTATTATCTGACCATTACACATTGAGCTATCGTTTTGAAGACCGCTTAGAACCTCGACCTTTTGCAGGGCGCCTGCCATTTACTGCAGGCTTGCCATTGCCACCAGTCTTCTTACCACGACCAGAAGGACGCCTATCTTTAGAACCTGCTGGTTTTCTGGCATCGTCTTTAAGATGTTTACCATTCCCTTTTGCCGCGCCTGTTGATTTAGAAGACGCTTTTGACTTTGACGAGCTATTAGTACGAGCGTTTTTTCTTGATGTATTGCGAGATTTCTTAGCCGCATTTTTGTCTTGCGAAGAAGAATCTTCTATAGAGTTAAGTAAAACAGACAACTCTTTTGGGGTTAAATCTCGCCAATCTCCAACTGGAAGACCCTTAAGAGTCACATTCATAATCCGCGTACGCTCAAGCTTCACGACTTCATAACCAAAATGCTCACACATACGACGAATTTGACGGTTTAACCCCTGCACTAGCGTAATGTTAAACACGGTGGGTGCCACCTTAGTCACCGGGCATTTTTTGGTCATCGTTCCCAAAATAGGCACGCCGCCTGCCAAACCCTCGATAAAACTATCGGTGATCGGTTTATTAACCGTCACCAAATACTCTTTTTCATGATTATTACCAGCACGTAAGACCTTGTTCACTAGGTCGCCATTGTTGGTCAAAAATATTAAACCTTGAGAATCTTTGTCCAAACGACCAATTGGAAAAATACGTACTCCATGTCTGACAAAATCGACAATGTTATTTTTCTCGGAGCTTTCAGTGGTGCTTACAATACCCACTGGCTTATTCAATACAATAAAAACAAAATCATCGGCCTCTCGCGGCTCAATGAGCTGTCCGTTGACTTTTACCGTATCTCCAGCAACCACCTGATCGCCTACTTGAGCACGCTTACCATTGACGTAGACATTACCTTGTTCGATAAAGCGGTCAGCGTCTCGCCTGGAGCAAATACCGCTTTCGCTGATGTATTTATTTAAACGAGTCGAGGAAGTGTTAAACATAAAGTGCCATTTTTACCTAATAAAAAGCCTTTTTTGCTAAGAAAAAGACTAAATTGAGTGGATTATCATCAGCGAGGTGGCTCACATTATATAGGAAATTCAGTACCCATTTTAAAGGAGAGAACAAAATCTAGAAATATGTGCATAATCGTACAAATCGAAGTTGTGTCAAACAGCTTCTAATGATGCCAAAAGTGCAAAAAACCTATACGAATTGAAAGATGTGCGACGGACAAACGAAGCCAATCTCTAGTCGAACTATTCAAAACCACCCTTCTTCTAACAGATGGGCTGTATTACTCAATTTAAACTCAGTATGTAAGTCATAAAACGTTCCTGGGTCTTCAACGTTATCAAGTAAATCGCGTTTATTGAGTGCTACAAACATCGCCAGCGAATAAGCCGGACAATGAATAGACTTTTTGGGATTAAATTCAAGGTCTGTAAAGGCTTGATATTGCATGACCTCTTCGTGGAGCTGAGTGTTCTGCTTTAGTGCGTTAACATACAGCCAATCATAAAACGCAGTTAGCGGCTCTAGATTCCACTCCATACCAAAATCATTGTAACCAATGAGCTCACCAGACGATTGCAAGCGCTCGTCTTTTTTGGCCTGTCTTGGTGGCACTGTCAGCAAGTCACTATAGGGACCACCATGTTCAAACACCTTGCTCGCCTGAAAGATGTTTTCGACATTATGCTGCGCGCCATTGTGCTCGTCAGTGAGCTTTAAGCTAAGTGGACTGAGCAAAAAACTTAGCTTATTGCCAGACTTACTAGATAGCTCTAAGACGTGGTTGAATCCATATTTTTTACGAATGACTTGATGCATATCGTTGATGGATTTTTTCTTTTGCCGACTGGCAAATCCCACATGCCGCTCAAACCTAACCATATCTGTTTTTACCAGATTGTCACTGTTGACTCTAGGCATAAATACGGGTTTGTGTTCTACAGCGTCTTGTCTTTGTTCCATAATTTGATTTCTTTATTTCGTAACAATGTGCATTATATCAATAGTTTTGTATAAATGTTCTTTCATAACGCTAGTGCTTGCCTTTAAGAAGGAACATTACTGGTCATGGAAAAACCACCATTTCATCTCCTTCCTGCCAAAGCTGATACTTCGTCATCGCTTGTATGAATACTGGGTGCGCCAACCAATGCTGTAGCCAGCGCTGCAGGTTTGGATAAGGCAGACTATAAAAAACCTCGCGATCCACATGAGCGAATTGACGAACAAAAGGCATAATCCCAATATCAGCAATGGTTATGCTCTCCCCTAAAAGATAAGTATGCTTGGTTAGCAGTTCTTCTAAAACATGCAAAAACGCCTCACCCCGTTGTCGATACGCTTCTTGGGTCATCTCAGGGTGACGATCAGCATACTTATAACGATCCAGCCAATGTTTAAATTCATTATCATTTTTGTTAATCAACGCATTTGCTTGGTGAATAACTTCTGTATCAAGTAGCCCTTGCTGATCGTCTTGCTTAAGCGCCCATATCATGATCTCTCGACTCTCTTCAATAACTTCACCATCTGTAAGCTGTAAAACAGGCACAGTTCCCTTTGGGCTAATCGCTAGCATCTGTGGCGGTTTATTTTTTAATATTATCTCTCGCAGCTCCACTTGCAACTCAGCAAATAAGATACCAAGCCTAGCACGCATGGCATAAGGACAGCGACGAAAAGAGTACAGGCGATGAAGTGAGGAAGTCATAAATATTTTTCGCAATTGGATCTGGATGAATGAGCTTAAAGATGAAGTCTATTATCTTATCATCAACCACATTGTTTGATACATTAAAAGTTTTACACTAAAAAAATTCATACTAAATGACACATTCGCTGTGTCGCAGTGTGAGTCGGTTTGTGGCAGACTTATCACCAGACTTCATCGATTATTATTTTATAAACAGATACTTAAAGATATATTCACTTTTAGAGATAAAAGCCTATTTTGTATCAAAATTAAGTAAAGTCAAATTACAACGATATAATATGATGACTTATTAACTAAAAGGGGAAAAGTGTGACTTTAGCAAAAAACCCTCGTTTAAATATACCACCGGTGTATATCGAACCAAGAGATTTTGCTGATTATCTGACTATTCAGCAGGATTATTGCTTGTTTTTAGATATCGATGGCACGCTTGCTGATTTTACGCTTGATCCAAAAGACAGCAGCATTCCTGATACAACCTTGTCCCTCATAAAAGACATACAAAGTTGCGGCGTTGACATAGGTGTTGTGACGGGACGTAGCTTGGCTGAAGCAAAGCAAATGCTATCTCCTATACAAGTACCGATTGCAGCCACTCATGGTCTCGAAATAGAATTTGATCGTAATGAAGCTCAAGGTACAAGCTACGATAATACAGATACTTTGCAATGTGATAACACTGAACTTAGTGCCATCAAACTGGCCATTATCCAATCTTGCAAACCTTATGATGACTTTACTATAGAAGATAAGCCTTACTCCGTCGCTCTGCACTATCGCCAAAACCCTGACTTAACTGACACCGCGTATGCCATTATGGCAAAAACGGTAAAAAATCGTGTTAATTGGACATTGAAACAAGGCAAATATGTCTGGGAAGCGGTACCAAAAGGGGCGGATAAAGGCGCAGCTATTTTGACCTTATTAAAAAAGATGCAAACTGATCATAAGCTTTGTCCTATCTTTATCGGTGATGATATCACTGATGAGGCGGGATTTAGAGCCATACAACAAGAAGACGCCCTAAGCGAAAATACATCTTTGACTCATCTTGATCAGCCTATAAAAGGCATGGGCATTAAAGTAGGTAGTGAAGCCACTTGTGCTCATTACTACATACATGACATTGCTGAGGTAACGGTTTTACTGCGTAGCTTTTTAGACTTTTGTCAAAGCAGAGCCAATCTTTTATCTGAATCATCCGCTCCCAATGCCTTTATTACTAAAAAAACAACGAGATGTCTTATATGAGCCGCTTAATCGTTTTATCCAATCGGGTAAAAATGCCTGATAATAACCCAATGGCAGGCGGACTTGCCGTCGCCCTGCATGACATGCTAATAGGAAACTCAGGCATTTGGATGGGCTGGAATGGTGATATTGTGGACACTTGTGATGACAGCGTTGACAATGAGTTTAACTGTGATGGACAAGCGACTGCAACCGATGCCGATGTTCAAGTGGCAAATAAGAACATTACTTATATGACCACTGCCCTCACCTCTAAACAATATCAGCATTTTTATTGCGGATTTGCTAACAATGTATTGTGGTTGCTGTTGCATGAGCAAGCCCATCTGATTAGCCAAGCGCCAGAAGATTATGCAGGCTATCAAGCGGTCAACCAGCTTTTTGCCAAACAATTAAAAAAGATTATTCAACCCGACGATGTCATTTGGGTACATGATTACCACTTTTTAAGTGTGGCATATTATTGTAGGCAGCTGGGCTTAAATAACCGTATTGGCTTGTTTTTGCACATCCCGTTTGCTCCCCTCACATTTTGGCAAAAGCTTGATCAAAGTCCTGAATTGATTAAGCACCTTGCTCATTACGATGTATTCGGTACACAAACTGAGCAAGATAAAGAAAATTGTCTGGCGGTCTTTAACCATTATTTAAAGGACAGCTATTTAAATACCCGCCACTTAACCGATAGTATGTCAAAAACCGATAGCATGTTAAAAACTAATAATATGCTCAAAGAGTCTACAAATAACCCTGCACATATAGCACAAAATTTTGCTAAGTCCAATCGATCGACTGGTGCGCAGTTGGAGCTTAACCTAGACTTAGATGCTCCGCACCATATAATGATTGATGCTTATCCAATCGGTATAGATGTCGACAAAATACAACAACAGGTCATCAACTCATCTTCATATTTATCTTCGCAATATAAAAGACAAATGCCAGAGAAGACTGATATAAAAACAGCCGTCCAGCAGATAATCGCGGTAGATAGGATTGATTATTCCAAAGGATTGTTAGAGCGTTTTTCGGCCTACCGCCAGTTTTTGCAGCAGTATCCCGCCTATCAAAATCAGCTAAAATTGATTCAAATTGCTTGTCCTAGTCGCCTAGATCTGCCCGTTTATCAGCAGCTCTATGACGATGTTAGACAGACTGTCCATGAGGTAAATCAGCAATTTTCACCGATTGGGGTGCAATCAGATGCTTTCAAAATTGACGATTTAGAAGACTGTAAACTTGATACTTTCGGCTCTACAAACAATTGGCAGGCGATTACCTATAGTGAAAACGTGTTAAGTCATGGAGAATTGATGGCAGCGTTTTGGTACAGCGATATTGGCTGGGTAAATTCGCTCAAAGACGGCATGAACCTAGTCGCCAAAGAGTATATTGCTGCACAAAATCCAGACAATCCTGGAGTACTGCTACTCTCTGATTATGCAGGAGCGGCCGAGCAAATGCAGGCAGCGGTTATTATCGACCCGCACAATCCAAAGAGCATTGTAAAAGGTCTAAAAACCGCTCTAACAATGCCCTTAAAAGAGCGTAAGTCTCGCTATCAGACGTTATTGCAAGGTCTTTGGGAGTATGACTTACAAGCTTGGCAGCAAGATTTTTTAGAGGATTTATACCGATGATATTTTGTCGTTGGTTTATGATTAATAACATTTAACCCATGCTAGTCCTTGGGCGCAGTCCCAATAGCTTATTTATAAAAATAATTAGGGAACCCTTATGCTAGACGCAAAAGATACTTTATTACAGGACATTAAAGCCGCTATAAGAGACGTGATAAGTACCGATTTAACAGATACTGACTTGCCTGTCATAACGGACGAGTTGCGCCGTGACATATTGAATCTCTTAATCACTTATAGTGACAAAATCCCGCATCCTGCCAGCGGTGCTGCCGGTAATAATGGAACGGACTCACGCACATTAGTCCGTTGGCAAGTGCTGGCGTATGTTGCTAGTATCGACTTAACGATTATAAAGTGGTTTGAGTCGCACCTAGATGCCTTAAGCATCTTGCACGAACTGGGTTATGACAAAGCAGTAAAAGGGCTATGCGCAGTTTGGGCGTCAGAAGGCCACCCTGATCCCATACGCTATGAGCAAGACAAAATAAGTGGTACAAAAGCGTGGTGTTCAGGCGCGAATATTGTCAACTATGGCGTAATGACTTATCGAGATGAGCATGGGCGCTCACAACTGCTTGTCGTAGATATGCAGCAAGATGGCATTGCGATTGATAATAGTGGATGGCAAGCAGTAGGTATGCAAGCCACTGATACTGCCGCTATAACGTTCGAACAAGTAACGGCTAATACTGCTGGGAAAGCCGATGCGTACCTAGAGCGCGTAGGATTTTGGCATGGAGCGGCAGGAGTTGCTGCTTGCTGGTATGGCGCAGCCTCATGTATAGCCACTTATTTAATGCAGTCTTATCAAAAAAAACCAAACGACTATAAAGCCATGTATTCTGGGCAAGTCAGTACAGCATTGAGTGTGACTCAACAGTATTTTCATCATGTCGCTCAACTTATAGATACCCAGCCCACGCTGTCCCATGAGTTGGCTATTCGCGAATTAAGGGCGCATGTCGAGCAAGTCGCTCGGCAAGTAATAGAGAGTGCTGGACAAGCATTGGGCGCGGCACCATTTTGTGGTAACGCGCATTTTGCAAGATTATCAGCAGATCTAAGCGTGTTTATCCGTCAAAGTCATGGCGCGTTTGATTTACAAAAAATTGGCGAGCTATCTAGCATTGCAACCAGTGATTTAACAGACGGGCAGGTAAATATATGGCAACTGTAATTTCTAATATGGCTACGTCTGAGAGTCATCATCCAATCGTTGGCGATCGTATGATAGCAGGCGATGGCACCAGTATAGAGAGTTGGAAAAACTGGCAAGGACTACAAAACCTACCTCGGTTAGATATTGCCAAGCGTTTTTCGCCAAACCAACGGCTGTGCATTTTTGCCCCGCATCCTGATGATGAAATATTAGGCTCTAGTGGTTTGCTACAGCAAGTAGCGGTTAATGGCAATCCTATTATGCTAATTCACGTGACCAATGGCACGCAAAGCCATCCAGACTCACAGATTTATCCTCCGCAGCAGCTTGATATTATCCGTCCAAAAGAAAGCCTAGCGGCGTTAGAAGTATTGGGTATCGCTCACCAAGTGACCATCGTTGCGCTAAATTTGACGGATGGCAATGTGTTTACCGAGCAGGAGCAGTTTTGGCAAAAACTGGCCGCTATTATCCAGCCTGATGATATTTTAGTGACGCCTTTTACGCACGACGGCCATCCTGATCATGAGGCGACAGGGCGCGTGGTCACTGCATTTGCTAAGCAGCAGCATCTAGCATGTTATCAGGTATTGATTTGGGCATGGCACTGGGCTAAGCCTGCCGACACTCGCATTCCTTGGCATCATGCCGTTAGAGTTGATTTGAACGCTGAGCAATTACAGCGTAAAAGCCAAGCCATTACTTGTTTTGACAGTCAAATTACCGTTGATGAAAGTACAGGCAACCCCCCTATTTTATCTACTCAAACCATTGCTAGAATTAGCCAACCTTGGGAAGTTTATCTATATGAGCCACTCACCTAAATCGACGTCATCAGCCGACCTTGCTGATAGTTACGCCAACACGACCTTGGACAGTTCTACTCATATTGACAATCACACTGATGCCTACTCAGAAACGTATTTTGATGCCCTATATAACGACAACACTGATCCATGGGAGTATCAGACCCGCTGGTATGAAAAAAGAAAACGTGATATTTGTCTAGCGATACTACCACAGGCAGAGTATAACAATGCCATCGAGTTGGGCTCTGGCAATGGCGTATTCAGCGAGTTATTGACCCAACGTTGTCAGACTTTGACATGCGTAGATGGCAATCATCAGGCGGTAGCACTTGCCAAACAACGCTTGACGAAACACGCTCATACTAAGATGATTCAAGGGATTATTCCTAATACGTTGTTGAATTTACAAGATGCGCTGTTAAAAGCCTATCCTTTATCAGAACCAGAGGTTTTAGACACGCATAATCCTCCTTTTGATTTAATTGTTATTAGTGAAATTTTGTATTATTTATCGCCCACTGATATCGATAAGGTTATCGCTTGGTCTCAGCAAAACCTTGCAATAGGTGGCACCATACTGTTCTGCCATTGGCGATATAGTATTGATGGCTTTGTAATGACGGGCGAGACAGTACATCAACGTCTGCACCAAACCTTTCATACTATAAATGACAAAGAAACGCCGCAAGCAACGTTTAATCATCAAAGCCAGATTGTAGATTGTGATTTTTTATTAGACGTTTGGCAACGTTCTCCGCGCTCGGTCGCCATGCAAGAAAATCTGATATGACGAATATAATGAAGTATGACGGAGTAAGACCAGTCGCTAAACAATGAGAAAATTATGGACGATATAAAAATCGGTATAGTGATTCCCGCTCACAACGAGGCATCGACTATTAGCGCCTGCTTAGAGTCGGTGCAAACTGCCATTGAACGACTCCCCTCGATCATTACCGCATATCCACTTGTCGTGCTTGATAGCTGCACCGATGGCACCCTCTCTATTGTCAAACACCTAGCAGTCAATCATATAAGTTGTGAGTATCGTTGTGTGGGACGGGTACGAGGTTTGGGTATTCGACATGCGATCACACAGGGGGCGACGTGGATTGCTTGTACAGACGCTGACACGGTTGTGACTACAGATTGGCTATTGCAACAAATCGCTCATATAACTCAGCAGTCGACTGATATGATTTGCGGTGTGGTAAGTATCGATGACTGGACAAACTTGTCACCGCAAACGCGACACGATTATGTTGCTCACTATCAAGACAAGATGGGACATCGGCATATTCATGGAGCAAATTTGAGTTTTAGTAGTCGAGCTTACCTTGCTGTTGGTGGCTTTAGTCTCCTACCATGTCATGAAGATGTGGATTTGGTCAAAAAATTTGAGACCCAAGGTTATGCTATCACTTGGAGCAATCGCGTGCGAGTCATCACCAGTAGCCGGGTAAACGGCCGGGTAAATGACGGTTTTGCCGCGTTTTTATCAAATTTGGAACAAAGCAATTTATAGTTGTCATTAGGGCATGGCAACTTATGCTCTACATTATCGACCTCTTGATTCTCTTGACTGATAATTAATACCACTTGATGATATCGCTTTAAGACAGATCACCACCTACTACTGATAATACTCGCAAATACGTTCTTGAACAATTGTCTGTCGCTCAGTTTCATCCAATGTGGCAAACGCTGATGACAGCCGTAGCTGAGCCAAACGTGAGGCTGCGTCACAAGATACCCAATTTGTATCGACACAGTCAAAACCTACCTCTGCTTGTAAGTGATGCTTTGGTAGAGAATTAGGGTCATGTCCCAACTCATATTTAATCTGTGCGATATCTTCTGCAAATGGCTCATAAGGCAACTCAAGTATCGTGAATAGCTTTGCTAAAAACTCATCAGCTGTAAAATATTTGTCCATATAGCTACCATCAAGCCCAAGATAGCGATGACACAATACATGACGTAAGCGCTCGCAAGCAGGTATAGTATGCTTTAAAGGATAACCCATGGTTTTGATGATGTCCTGCGCACGCAGCTCAAGCGTCTCTATTTGAATAATCGCATACTGAGCCAGTGGATGACGCGGATGATAGCGGCGGGTATATTTGGATGGATTGGTTGATTGGCTCATGATATTGAACACCTTAGATTCCTATAACTCCGACAAAAATTATGATATCAGGCACAAATGAGGACGTCGGAGTACAGGCTCATGCGCTTTACCAGGATTGTTTTATATCGCGCTGGAAGTTGCAAGGTTTGTACGCCACCATTTATTATAAGTATGGTTAGCGATGTCAAAACTGTTAAACCCACGATAGTTTGTTGAATGATAATAGCACATCAACTGCTAAGAAATAAATACTGATATGTGTGCTTCTTTTTTAGAATTATTGTTAGTCCGTAACATATAACGCTAAACTACTCATTAACAATCATTAGCAAAAAATCCCTTTAACTAATGTCACGGTCTTGGTATCTTGCCTCGCCATTCCTATATTGCCAAAGGTGTTTACCACACAGCATTTTTTACCCCTTTATTGGCTAATCTTCTTATCGTATTAGGGCTTGTCCTCATTTTTATTATTTATCGAGTGAGGACACGCTCTAGCATTTTCTTGTATTGGATCTTATGAAACACAACATTGAGGCGAGCCCAGATGCTCGCCGGACTCAGTATTTTCAAGTATTTTTGATGGGCGTCAGTGCCTTTATCATGAATACCACAGAATTTGTCCCCGTCGCCCTACTCAGTGACATTGCCCAAGATTTTTCTATCACTACAGCTGAGACTGGCTGGATGTTGACGCTTTATGCGTGGATTGTCGCGGCTATGTCATTGCCGCTGATGCTACTGACCAGTCGCTTTGAGCGTAAAAGCTTACTCTTAGGTTTGTTTGCGGTATTTATTGCCAGCCACGTGCTGTCAGTCTTTGCATGGAGTTTTGATGTGCTGCTGATCAGCCGAGTGGGGATCGCGCTATCGCATGCAATATTTTGGTCCATCACCGCCGCGATCGCCATACGCGTGGCACCTGAAGGCAAAAAAGCACTGGCGCTAAGTGTGCTTGCGACGGGCACTTCATTAGCGATGGTGCTGGGCGTGCCTTTGGGGCGCTTGGTCGGGCAGTGGTTTGGCTGGCGTGCGACGTTTGGTGGCATTGGCGGAATTGCTTTCATTGTGTTCATTCTACAAGCGAAGCTGTTACCGACCTTGCCCAGTATGTTTGAAGGCTCCTTTAGAAAAATTCCCGAGCTATTAAAAAATCCCTTATTGGTCTGTCTTTACCTGCTTATTCTACTGGTTTTTACTGCGCACTATACCGCCTACTCTTATATTGAGCCCTTTATGCGACAGGTCGGCTCAGTCAGTGAGAACTCAGCCACTTTTGTACTATTATTATTCGGTGTCGCAGGGATTGTAGGCAGTGTGATATTTAGTCGCTGGGGTGATCGATTTAACACACGGTTGATGCTGATATCGACGATATTAATGCTTTTTTCTATGCTTGTGCTGTTATTCGTCGTGACCTCCATTTGGGCACTCAGCCTAATTGCCTTGTTATGGGGCGCGGCACTGATGCTGCTGATTATTTCCATGCAAGCGAAAGTCATTATGGTCGACGTCAACGCCCAAGACATGCTGATGTCAATGTTTTCAGGTATTATCAACTTAGGGATTGGGACAGGCGCGCTCTTTGGTGGATACGCGGTGACGCATCTGTCTTTATCAAGCGTAGGCTATGTTGGGGCCGCTATTGCTAGTGTGGCTCTGCTACTCATGCTCTATATGATAAAGCGCTTTTCTGAATTGAGTAGAAGACTTGGCTAACAAACACCCAAATCGTTACTGCTGTTAACCGTAAGTAACCGCAAGTATAGTCGTTACGTTACTAAATAAAAGAGATACACTGCATAAATTCGCTAGACTGGTACAAATTTTTCTTGCGTGCTGTGCCTGCGCCGACAGATGCGGTAAAAAATTTATCCCAGTCTCACTGTAACCTTTTTATATTGAACTGGCTATAATCAAAATTAACGCAATCAGATAAGAACCAGCCACATGCCAGCCACTTAGATGGGTTGGCATTTTTTTATGCTACCCACCACTATATCTTAGCAATTTACATAAACTTCTATAACTTCTATTGAACGAGTGTTCAGGCAAAGCTATACTCATTGCTATCGGACTCGTTTGTACTGCATCAAACACACAAGGATAAGTGTAAAATGGGCAATCTTTCAAGAAAAATAGCTACGTCATTCGGTTTATCTCTATCTACCCTTCGTATTGTGAGCGTGACATTCACCTTCTTCGGCCACTCGGAGAATCACAATGCCTGAGGACATCATTCAACAAGATAAACATAGCACTCCTCCTATCAGACTAGGCGGGTTAAATTATGCTTGGATTGTAGCTGCGACAGGCTCTATAGCGATGTTTTGTGGACTTGGCTTAGGACGATTTGCATTTGGTATGTTGCTACCATCGATGTCGTCTTCTTTGGGATTAAATTACACTCAAAGCGGAATACTGGGATTCACTAACCTGATAGGATACCTCGTTGCGGTTCTGCTAAGCCCGCTAATCATACCTCGGTTTGGTACTCGAATCACTGGTACTGCCAGCCTGCTTTTAATAGCAGTCTCTATGCTCGGTATGGCTTTTACCACAAGCTTTCCTCTACTCTGCGCACTTTACGTATTGACTGGCATTGGTAGCGGCGGTGTGGTCTTACCGATGATGAGCGTCATGTCGCATTGGTTCTTCCCTTCGCATCGTGGTCTCGCCTTAGGACTGGTCATGGCTGGCCCTGGGTTTGGCATTATTCTATCGGGCTTTGTGGTTCCAAAACTCTTACCTATCTCTGGTCTACTGTCTTGGCAAACGGGTTGGCTGATTTTTGCGGTTATCAATATCGTGGTAGCTTGGCTTACTTTCACTTTGATCCGCAATCATCCAGACGATGTCAATCAAAATCCTTTTGGACGTGTACCAACCTCACCTGTAAAAAATAAGAAAAAGCTAGAACGTAGTAACGTCAAACTGCTCGTACATTTGGGTATCATTTTTGCCATTTATGGCGCCACTTATATGGTTTACGTGACCTTTATCGTGACTAGCATGGTTGGATCGTATCAACTGAGTGAAGCGACTGCGGGCGGTATTTGGGCATGGATAGGTCTACTTAGTGTCTTTTCAGGCATGTTGTTTGGCTGGATTTCTGACCACATTGGCCGCCGCCTTGGTCTCGCGCTGGCTTTTTTCTTCCTTGCCATCGCTTATCTGCTGGTTGGATTGACTGATTGGACTTTAGGACTGTATTTGTCCATTATCCTGTTTGGCTTAGTGGTTTGGAGCGTTCCTGTCATTATGGCGGCCTCTGCCGGCGATTATTTTGGACCTGCAGCGGCGGCAAGTGCACTTGCAGCGCTGACTTTTGCCTTTTCAGGTGGACAGGCTCTTGGGCCAGTGGCAGCAGGCTATCTGGCAGAAATTACGGGAGACTTTAGCATCAGTTATATGGTGTCTGGCATCGCAGCCTTTGTAGCGATTGGACTTGCTTTATTGTTACGTCCGCAAAAATCTGCTTAGTAAGAGACGTTTTTATAGTTACTCCAATGAAATGAACGATTGCTCAAAACAACTTGAACGGTCGTTCATTTTTGTTTATAGTGGTTGTAAGACTAATACCTAAACCTTTCGAGCCCTTTAAGGATACCAACATGCTTAAGTTTTATTTTCATCAAACCCCAAACCCTATGAAAGTAGCTCTTTATCTGATGGAGACAGGTCTCGCGTACGAGCTCATGCCAATAGATACGATGAAAGGTGAGCAACATACGCCTGAATATCGCGCGATTAACCCGAATGGTAAAACGCCAGCTATCGAAGATGATGGCAACCGTGTCTTTGATTCGACGGCTATTTTGATGTACTTGGCTGAAAAAACAGGCCAGCTTGCAGGAAAGCCAGAAGACCGAGGGGGAGATGCTCTCATGGCTAATGTTTGTCGCGACCGGCTTAGGCCCATTTTCTGGTCAATCCGTGCATTTTAAACATAAAGCGCCCGAAAAAATACCTTATGCGATCAATCGCTATCTTCGTGAAGCCGAGCGTCATTATGAGGTGCTAGATAAGCATATGGAAGGCCGTGAATATTTGGTCGGTGACGACTACTCTATTGCGGATATTTCAGCTTGGGGCTGGGTTGATAAAGCAACGTTTGTATTGGGCGAAGAAGGATTAGATAATTATCCAAACCTCAAACGTTGGTTTACTAGTATAAACACTCGTCCTGCGGTAGATAAAGCCCGCAATATTGCTAAAGACATTCAGTTCAAATCTGACTTTGATGACGCAGCTGCACGTGCCCTCTATCCACAAAACTTTGCGAAAAACGCTGAATAACCACAGACATAGAAATAGGAATAATAATGGAAAACCAATATGTACCCCCGAAAATCTGGACGCATGATACAGAGAGTGGCGGTAAGTGGGCCAGTGTGAATCGCCCCGTTTCAGGTGCTACCCATGAAAAACAGTTGCCAATAGGCAAACATGCTTTGCAACTATATTCAATGGGCACGCCTAACGGTCAAAAAGTCACCATCATGCTAGAAGAGTTGTTAGCACTGGGCAAAGACGCAGAATATGACGCCCATATGATTAATATTGGCGAAGGCGATCAGTTCTCATCAGGCTTTGTAGATATCAATCCTAACTCTAAAATCCCAGCTTTCGTTGATAACTCTGGCGCTGAGCCTGAAGCTGTGTTTGAATCGGCTTCTATTTTGGTTTATCTTGCTGAAAAGTTTGACGTACTACTGCCTGAAAAAGGCAGCAAACGTACCCAAGTCTTCAACTGGTTATTTTGGTTACATGGTTCTGCGCCGTACTTAGGTGGCGGTTTCGGGCATTTTTACGCTTATGCACCCGAAAAGTTTGAATATGCCATCAATCGCTTTACAATGGAAACCAAGCGCCAGTTGGACGTACTCGATAAGCAATTAGCGAAAAATGAATTTATTGCTGGTGATGAGTATAGTATCGCTGATATTGCCACTTGGCCTTGGTATGGCAATTTGGTGTTGGGTAATCAGTATGAGGCCAAGGACTTTTTGCAAGTCGATGATTACACCCATGTGCAGCGCTGGGCAAAAGCTATCTTAGCGCGACCAGCCGTACAACGTGGCCGCATCGTTAACCGTACTCACGGTGAAGAATGGGAACAGCTGGAAAATCGCCATAGTGCGACAGATATCGATAAAGTGTTGGCACTAAAACCAGAGTAATTGGTTCTCACCAATACAGGGCTGCTGGGATAAGTTTTTTGCAGCATTGAACGGCTAGCTATAATGCAAGAAAAAATTATCCTAGCAGCACGTTATAATGGTTATGCTTTTGTTGTTTAGGATTAACGCTACCAATAATCTCTGCCAATAATATTAGTGTGACTTGGTTTTCCAGATTTTAAGACTATATTTTTAATAAGCTCATATCTTTAATAAGATACTAGCTTTTAAGGTGAAAATTATGAGTGCACAAGCGAAGTTTAATCGTGATGATGTCATCGAAAAAGCCAAAAACCTCTATTGGGAAAAGGGCTATCACGCTACCTCTATGAGAAATCTGCAAGATGTCGTCGATATGCGCCCCGGTAGTATCTATGCCGCTTTTGGCAATAAAGACAATTTGTTTAAAGAGGCATTAAATCGATATGCGGAAGAAGGTGCTGCGAATCTCGCCAATAGCATTGCCCAAGAAGAAACAGTGCTTGCTGGCCTAAAACGGTTTATTCATAGCGTTACTGTTTGTAGTAAAGGCACCGCACCCAGCGGCATATGTATGGTGGTCAAAACTATTGGTGAGTTGACGCAAAACGATAGTCCAGAACTGCTTAATCACGCGACAAGCATTTTAGAACGTGTTGAAGCTTCTTTTGTTAAGACCTTTCAGCAAGCCATTGATAATGGTGAAATTAGCAGTGATAAAGATCCAGCTGAACTGGCCCGCTACTTTCAAATTCAAGTAATGGGTTTAAGAACTTATGCGCAAGTCAGCAATGATACGGATGCGGTAGAAAAGTATATTGATGGTATATTCGAAGGTATTCTTTAATAAGGTATCCACTAATTTTATTTAGTATTTAACGTGTCACTTTCGATCAGCCCATCTACCAGATTGATAGTACGATCACAGGAAGCCGACAGACGTGGGTCATGAGTGACCAAAAGTACGCCACAATCGTGTTCACGATTGACCTTACGGAACAGCTCAAACACTTCAGCAGCTGTGACTGTATCTAGATTACCAGTCGGTTCATCAGCCAATAATAGCGCAGGTTCCGTTATAAGCGCTCTTGCAATGGCTATTCGCTGCTGTTGACCACCCGAAAGCTCGTTCGGCTTAGTATCAGCAAACTTCTCCAGCCCAACCGCAGCCAGTAAGTCACGTGCTTTTTGTAACGCCAGCTTATCTGGGCGACCTTGAGTCAGCATCAGTGGCATCAACACATTGTCTAACGCTGTAAACGCCTGAATGAGGTGATGAAACTGAAAGACAAAACCAATACTATGGCCTCGCAAAGCAGTACGTCCAGCATCATCCATATTACTAGTGGCCTGTCCTAACAGATAGATCTCACCACTGGTCGGCTTATCAAGCAAACCAAGCACGTTTAGCAACGTACTTTTCCCAGAGCCAGAAGGGCCAATCAGTGCAGCAAAATCGTGTTTATCAATGCGTAAGTCAATACCATGCAATACCTCAATCTCGTTAGGCTGACCAATGTTGTAAGATTTTTTCAACGCCTCTAAACGCAGGACTTCATGAGGGTTATTAGAGTTATGAATGTTATGAGAATTATGAAAGTTATTAGATGTATTGTCAGACATAGTATTGGACTCATGATTTGGCATGTGATTAAACATAGCGAATAGCCACTACTGGATCCAGAGCAGCGGCTCGACGTGATGGTATCGCAGCAGCCAGAATACCAGTGAGCGTCGCTAGTAACATTGCCAGCATGATTAAGTTTGCAGACACTGGAATATAAAATAAACCTGGTCCAAAAGTATTAAACACCCATACTAGAGCGTAACTGGCTACGCTACCTAGCATTGATCCAAGTAAACCAAAGACTGCACCCTGAATCAGAAAAATTCGTAAGATTTGCTGACGGGTAGCGCCAGTTGCACGTAAAATACCAATCTCTCGAGTGCGCTGCACAACGCTGACGGACAGCACACTCGCAATGCCAAAGGCCACCGAGATAGCCACAAAGACAATAATCATATTGGTAGATAAGCTTTGTGCGGAAAGCGCATTCATCAGTTGCGAGTTGGTCTCAATCCAGCTCTCTGCTTGCAACGAAGTCAAGCGACCTACCTGCGCGGCGATATCTTCTGCTGCAAAGATATCTGCGACGGTTAAATCAATTACGGTGACCCCGCCTGGAAGACTGAGTAGTGATTGTGCTTGCTTCAAATCCAAGTAGACATAGCGAGCATCTAACTCACGTACACCTAAGTCAAATATACCGACGATATTTACTACTGCACTATTCTGTTGCCCAGTTTCTATGCGCAGCTTACTACCTACTTGCACTCCTAGGTTTTTTGCCAATTCGCTACCAATCAGCACATCATCAGCGCCTACTCGCAGCTTGCCACTAATGAGATAATCTTCCAGCGGAATGATCTTCTGGTAACGTTCAAGGTCGGTACCAACAAGTGCTACCGACTCTAATGCATCACCGCGACGGACAAATGCTGGCCCTGATACCGTCGGTGATACTGCCGTCAACAATGGCAGCTGATCCAAAGTCGTCGTTACCTGTTGCCAGTTATTGATTGATCGTAGTCGCTGTGGGCGTTTATCTTCTTGTACCAATTGTACAGTACCAGCTTTAGGCGGAATCACCCGATTGACTTCATCCGGTGACAACAAACGAATATGCGCCTGAGTGCCCAAAGTGTTTTCGATAAGATTAGACTGCAACCCCTGAACCAGAGCCGTAATAAAGATGATAACAGCCACACCCACTGCTACGCCTACGGTAATCATTAACGACTGCGCACGCCCCTCGCGCAAAAAACTCATCGCAATGGTTGCTTCAATCCATAGTCGCCCGAAGAAATTTTTCAATTTAATTTCACCGCTGGTTCATTACGGGTAGCTGAATTATTATCGTTAGTTGGCACATTGCTATTTACATCTTTGCTACTTTCAGAGAATGGCATTGCTTGTACTTCAGTGCGTACTCGCGCGCCATCAGCCAATGATGAAGTTGCATCAACTAATACTTGATCGCCAACGTTTAGACCTTTGATAACTTCAGACATTGCTAAGCCACGCAGGCCTAAAGTTACCTTCTGCCGTTGTACTTTACCATTATGCAATAGCAGTACTTGGGCATTATCCTCTTGGACATTCGCTAAAGCATCATTTGGAATCACTAGCGCCTGCTCGCGGCGACCTGTTTCGATATTTACCGATACCGTCATGTCTTGACGCAAAAATTGAGGCATTGGATCAACGCTTAATCTAACCTCGACTGTACCGCGCTGTGAGTCAATGCTTGGTGCAATGAAGTTGATACGAGCAGCAAAAGGTTTGTCTGGATAGGCATCAGTGACGCCTATCGCACTCTGCTGCAATGCTAGCCGTGACAAGTTACGCTCATCAAGTGGCACCTCAATCTCTGTACTTCCATCGAGCGCAATGGTAAATAAAGTTCGACCAGGCTGCACCAAATCACCAGGCTCTACATCACGGGTCAATACCGTCCCTGATACCTCGCTACGTACTTTAGTTTTATCAAGTTGCGCTTGCAAGGTAGCGATACGCTCACGTAGTAAAACCTCCTCAACGCCGCCAGATGCTAATGCTTCTGCTCGCAAACGTGCTGCTTTAAGATCATTACGAGCCTGATCTTCCACCTGCTCTGCTTGCTCCATCTCTTCATCTGAAATTGCCGAAATCGCTGCCAACTCGCGCCGACGTGCTACGTTACGACGAGCTTGCGCTAGCTGCACTTTCACTTTGGACAAATCCACTACGGCTTGTGGTCGTGTACTAGTTATAAGTTCAGCCAACTCAGCCTCAGCTTGACGCACTTGAGCAGCAACGCCATCTGAACTTAGTACCAGTAATAGATCTCCTTTTGCAACTTGGTCACCTTCTTGTACCAAGCGCTCAAGTACCACACCAGTTACTTCACTACCCACTTGAGTACGTGACGTCGTTACTACACGTCCGGTCGCTACCACCGTCTGTACCAGTGGCATGGATGAGACGCTGTAACTAGGCAACAACGGCCCTCGCCACCAACGGAATATCACAAAACCAACGGCAAGCAGCAGCAGTACGATAACAATCACATACTTATAGTTGACAGCGCGCAATGGGTTTCTCCAGTTCAAATTAAAAGCGAGTATATCGACGGGCAAAGTGGCTTATATGTAAAAATTGTAAATTTAACTGTGTACATAATAAGTGTGATAAAACGTAGATTTTGCTTCTCAACCTACTTAGCTAACAGCTGTACACAGCGCTGAATCACTGGCGCATCGACCATTTCACCATCTACTTTAAACACAGCTTGTCCACTGCGCTCATACTCTTCTATCACACGCCTAGCAAACTCAATTTCAGCATCTGTTGGTTGCAGCGCGTTTTGCACAACAACCACTTGCTTAGGATGAATACAGAGCATGCCGGACATGCCCATTTGTGACCATAGCTGTACGCGCGCGCTCAACCCTTTGGCATCATTAAAATCGGGATACACCGTATCAATGGGCGGCGACAGCTGATTGATTTTTGAAGTAAGGATTAATTGATAGCGAATCTGATTGGCGACGATATCTGCCGCTAGCGTCCCTACTTGGACTCCCAGATCATTGCATAAGTCTAGAAAGCCATAACTGAATGCGACCAGTCCTGTCGCTTTTGCCATAGCATTGACTTGATGCAAACCGATGGCATTTTCTATTAATGCAATGACAAATAATCCGGTTAAATGATGAATGTATTCGATATCTGTGGCCTGTTCAGCTTTAGGTAATATGACGCCAGCAAGATTGGGCATCTGCTCACATGCTTTTATATCTTCAGCAAAATCAGTACTACCTGCTTGATTAATGCGTACCCAAACTGGTTGATCGTCTGCACTATCATAATATCCTTGCAATGCTTTGCGCGCTTGCCCCTTATCCTCTTGAGCAACCGCATCCTCTAAATCAACAATCACTGCATCTGCACCGCTAGCAAAGGCTTTGCTTACCCTATCTATTCGAGTCGCTGGGACGAATAACCACGTTTTATTATTCACTACATTAGCCATATGAGTGAGATTTTTATTGCTAGGTGCCTGCATGTGAGTGTCCATTTTTTTAAATATAACTGTTTTATGAATGATGAAAATAGAAGAAAAAAGCCAGACAACATAAATGCTGTCTGGCTTTAACCATAATGCTAATACGGTTATTAATCAATACTTTACTGATTTATATAGCTTACAAGAATGCTCATCAATTTATCTGATGATTTTTAAACATTGCCCTGCATGATACAGCGTTAATCCTACTTCAGTAAATCCAGATTTAATTCCTCCAAAAGAGACTTTCGCTTCTTCTAAGGTCTTAAATGGTAAAGGGATACTTTCTCTATTACCCGTCAGTATATAGTCTGCAAAGCACTTACCCATTAGCGTGCCTGTGGTAATGCCGCGTCCGTTATAAGCCGTGGCTGTCAGTAAGCCTTCATCGGGCTCCATGACTCGGAAGATATGATCTTGGGTGAAGCCAAAGCTGCCCGTCCACTCATATTGCCATTTAAATGCTGGCAAATCTGGATAATAGCTTTTTTGCACAGCGTTGGCCCATGATTGGTAAAAAGATTTTGGTTTAAGCTGGGTACCGCCTACCGTTCCCAATAATAAGCGATCATCGTCATCACGGCGAAAGCTAGATAACGCTAGTCGCGTGTCCCATGCGCCTGTCTTATAAGGTAAAATACGATCTGCAGCCTCTCCACTCAGCGGTTCGGACGCAATCTGATAGTAATAAACCAGATAAAACGTCTTGGTAATTTCTGTCCATTCGCCTTCGGTATAGGCATTCGTCGCAATAATGACGCGCTCAGACTTTACGCGGGCTTTAGAAGTCCTTGTGTACCAATGGTCATCTACTTTCTCTAATGCTTCAACGGCTGAATGCTCGTAGATAGTCACGCCAAGATCTGTCGCTACTTTTGCCAGTCCTCTGACATAGGCCAGCGGATTTATGGTACCGGCGCGGTGATCTAACAGTGCTTTATTGATACTTTTGGTACCACAATACTCATGACATTTGTTGCCAGTTAACACCTCAACATTTGCACCGCGACGGCTGAGCTGCTCGTATCTGATATCGACATCGATTTCACCTTTAGCGTTGTGTGCCATGTGAATATTACCAGCTTGCGTGGCTTGCGCATCGATATCATAACGCTTGATTAAGTCAAATACTAAGCTTGGCGCTTGTCCAAGAGCTTCTGTCAGACGCTCGCCTGCCGCTTCGCCTAGTGCAATGTTCAAATCATCGGGACGTGCCCAAGTACCTGCATTGACCAGTCCTACGCTTTTTCCTGAGCCGCCACTACCGATCGTTTGGCTCTCAAGCAAAATAACTTTAACACCTTTTTCGGCCAAATGAATCGCAGCCGATAACCCTGTATAACCGCCTCCAATGATACAGATAGTCGCTTGGGTATCGCTACTCATCTGGCTGTAGGTGTCAATATTGGGCGCAGTCATGTTCCATAAACATTGCTCTTGCAACATCTCATACTCCCTTTATCACACTTCACTAATTGAATTAGCAGAAGAAGTGTCAGTGTCGAGCTTTTCTACGGTTGGCTCTTCACGCGGTATAAACTTATCAAGGAACGCCCATAATAAGCCAAATAAAGGCGACAACCAACAGGCAAATGCAAAAGGTGCATAGGTTAATGTCGCAATTCCAAGCGTAGCCGCGACAAAGCTACCACCCATATTCCACGGGATAAGCGGTGACAATAGCGTACCACTGTCTTCGATAGAGCGTGTTAGCGTTGTGCGCTTATAGCCCATCTCTTTATATTTCTCTTTTAATAAACGTCCTGGTAATACCAAAGTCGTATAAACGTCTCCGATAAGGGTCCCTACACTAAGGACACTACCGTAAGTCGTAAAAATCAGACCTAAGCGTGACTTCACGAAATGGTTGATTTTTGCCATGATGGCTTTTAGTGTACCGTAATGCTCAAGCGAACCGACAAAAGCGAGTGCGAAAATGGTCAAGGTAATGACCCATGTCATCGACATGACGCCGCCCTTTGATAGCAACTGATCAACAACGTCAAAACCCGTTTCACTGACAAAGCCATTTTGTAAAACGTTAAAAATCTCACTAACTCCAACGCCTTGCAGAAAAAACGCAATCAATGATGCCACGACGACACCACCTAACACAGTCGGTATTGCTGGCATTTTCATGACAGCCGCGATAACAACCACAAGCGCAGGCAGTAAGGTAATAATACTTAAATTGTAGTTGTCAGCTAGGCTTGTTTGTAAGGCTCGGATAGAAGATAAATCAATACTATCATCGCCATAACCCATGCCAATCCAAGCATAAATCGCTAAAGCAGTAACCATCGCTGGGACGGTCGTCGGCAGCATACCTCTAATATGATCCCAAAGCTCAACGCCTGCAGCAGCAGGAGTTAGGTTGGTAGTATCTGACAATGGCGACATTTTGTCCCCAAAAAAAGCACCGGAGACGATAGCGCCGCCTGTAAAATGCGCTGGAATACCAAGTCCCATGCCGATACCCATCATCGCGAGACCAACCGTACCGACTGTGCCCCACGAGGTGCCGGTGGCGACAGAAATAATGGCACAAATAATACAGACTGAAAATAAGAATGAGGAAGGAGAAAAAATACTAAAACCGTAATAAAGAATGGTCGGAACTGTCCCTGCAATAATCCATGAGCCAATGAGCATACCGACGCCCATTAGAATAATCATCGCCGGTAAGCCTATCTTAATAACTTTTAAAAATCGCTCTTCCATACCTCGCCAGTCGCGGCCACGCATCTTCATAAATAAGCCAGTGATCAAAATGCCGCAAGCCAGCGGTATATGCGGGGTAAAGTCTTTAAATACGAAAAACTGCACCATAAGAATCATGGCAGTCAATACTAGAGGGGCAATATCAAGCAAGAAACTAGAAGACGGACCATAGCCGTCGTTCGCGGGGTCGTGCGGTTTGTCATCTATCATAATAGATCTACCTTCCTTAGTAGTCGTCAATAGGTCTTGCAACCAATCCTTAGTTGCTTATTATTTTTAGTCTGCCAAGCCTACGTGGAGTATACTTGGCAGTTGGTGTCCAGCGATTTGTACGTAATGTTTTGTGCTGAGCAATATATATTCAATCAATCTATATAGAAGCTACAAATTAAATCGAAACTTTAATTACTGACTGCACACACTTGTATTAACCGAAGCTAATACCTTGGGCAAGTGGTAACTCTGTCGAATAGTTGATGGTGTTGGTTTGACGACGCATATAAGCTTTCCATGCATCAGAGCCTGACTCACGTCCACCGCCTGTTTCTTTTTCACCGCCAAACGCACCGCCAATCTCTGCGCCACTAGTGCCGATATTGACGTTAGCGATGCCGCAATCACTACCACGATCGCTGAGGAAAGTTTCAGCTTCACGCAAATCATTGGTAAAGATACATGACGAGAGCCCTTGCGGAACATCATTTTGCATCTCAATAGCATCATCAAAGTCTTTATAGGTCATGACATATAAAATCGGCGCAAAGGTTTCGCTTCTAGCAACGTCGTTTTGCTCATCAAACTCTACAATGGCAGGCGTGACATAATAAGCATCAGGATATTTGTCTGCTAAGACACGCTCACCGCCTGTGACTGTGCCGCCTGCTTCTCGAGCCTTTTCTAGCGCGGCTTGCATGTTGTTAAAACTGTCTTCATCAATCAGTGGACCGACCAAATTGCCTTCTAAGGGATGACCAATACTGACGGTCTCATAAGCAGATTTTACACGTGGTAAAATATCGTCTTTAATAGATTCATGGACAAAGAGACGGCGTAATGTGGTACAACGCTGACCAGCTGTACCAACCGCTGAGAATATAATGCCACGTAACGCAAGATCTAAGTCGGCTGTCGGCGCCAAGATCATAGCGTTATTACCACCAAGCTCTAGTAAACATTTACCGAAACGATCGGCAACTTTTGGCCCGACAGCTCTACCCATGCGCGTGCTTCCAGTAGCGCTCACCAAAGCCACGTCTTTGTTTTCAACTAAAGCATTACCAACATCTACCTTACCCAATATCACTTGAGATAGATGCTCTGGTGCCTCACCAAACTTTGCCAAGGCTTTTTCAAACATGGCTTGACAGGCCAAAGCGACCAAAGGTGCCTTCTCTGACGGTTTCCAAATTACAGGGTTACCGCAGACGATGGCCAGCGCAGTATTCCAAGACCATACTGCCACAGGGAAGTTAAACGCAGAGATGACACCGATAACACCAAGCGGATGCCACGTCTCACGCATATGGTGACCTGGACGCTCAGAGGCAATCGTCAAGCCATAGAGCTGACGTGAAACGCCGACAGCGAAGTCGCAGATATCGATCATCTCTTGTACTTCACCTAGGCCTTCTTCTTTGATCTTGCCAGCTTCAAACGACACCAGCATGCCCAAATCTTCTTTATGCTCGCGCAGCACTTCACCGAGCAGACGAATCAATTCGCCACGCTTGGGCGCAGGAACGACCCGCCACTCCTTAAACGCTTTTTTGGCATTTTGGATTTTATTATTAACCTCATCGACGCTATCTAAGGTTATTTTGCCAATAACCGTACCGTCTATAGGCGTATTGACTTCAAAATCGCCATGTTGATATTGCTCTTCTTTGACACCCATGGCAGACATGTATTGCTCAATCATACTCAATCCCTTGTATAGTTATTTGTAATATCCTTAATAGATATTTAAGCTACCTTGCAACGCGATAACTTGCAAAATAATAAATTTCTTACAGTCATTCCATTTTGGAATAGCGAATAAATAAAACCGCTATATGTATTTGTTATACATAACAGCCCTTCGGCCATAGCTGTTTTATATACACCCGTACTCCTATACAAAACTGTTTAAAGCATTTATGCAGTCTTTTAAGCTTTGAGCTTGTATCTCTTCATATAACGCCAGCTCATCATAGATACTAGCGCCAAGCGCTTGCTCAAACTCATGCTGATTTGAATTGCCATCATAGTTGCTTTGCTTGCCTTGCTGAAGATTAGATTGAAAAATACCAGCGGCACTAACAGGCAGAAAATCTTCGTAAACGATAGGTTCAATCCGGATAGTGCCTTTCTCAATCAAAGCGTTTACTACTTGTTTTGAATCGACCGTTTGTGCATCAACGGTTTCTAAATGAAGCATAGCACTGTCTACATCTGCAGCATTATCGACTGCTTGATAATAAAAGTAAGCGAGCGCCTCATTATGCATGGCTTGATAATCATCAGGGAACGCGTCGAACGCCCTCTCTAAAATTTGATAATACTCCGAGGCATTGTCTGCGTTCGGAGTCGCGCCTAATTGACTGCGTGCTTGGCTAAGCAGCTCGTCATATAGCGCTCTACCCTTTGGTGTTAATGCCACACCGCGCTGCTCAATCTCACCAAAGCGTGCGGTATGATGACCCTGTTCGTACTCGCCGTTTGGGTTTTTAAAAAGAACGGCTTCCTCTAATGCTTTAAAGCTCGTCTGTCTTAATAAAATCGGACACTCCCGTTTTGGCGGCCCCTCGATAATTGCTTTTGGCGGGATGCCCTTTGCCTGCATGCCTTGCTGTACGGTATCTATATCCAGCGTTCTAGGAGTCAAATGGTTGATATGTGGGCCTTTAAAACCGACCACATCAGCTATGAGACCGTGCTGCGCTAATAAGCGTTGATATAGCTCTTTTGAAATCGGTGTTTTATCATGCCAGCGAAAGGTTTCTAAAGCCTCTTTTATAAATTTCTCGCCTTCCTCTGCCGTCAAACCGCCCTGCGCTTCAAAGCGCTCAATCAGGCTAACGACATTATCGGTAAAGATTTGACGGTTGGCTAACGCAGTTATGGCGTCTTGTTTTAATGCTTCATCATTAATCAAGTCAAGGCGCAGTAAAGAGGTAAATACACGAAACGGGCTTTGATTTAATGCTTGCGCATCAATGGCTCGAAAAGCCGTAGAATGAACGGGCACGCCAGCAGGTGCCAAATCATAATAGCCCACAGGGTGCATACCCATGACAGCAAAGAGACGACGCATCATGCTAAGCTCGTCCGCTGTGCCCAATCTAATCGCACCGTGGCGCTCCATACTGAGTCTATCAAGCTCTCCGGTGTGCGCCAATTGCTCTTTAATCTCAGGGTTTTGGTTTAGCACCTCAGTATTCACTTTAGCAACCAAATCAAGCAAATCACCATATAGTGGGACTTCGGTTTGGTACATGGTCGACATCGCCATAGAAAACTCGTGGCGAATATCATCGCGACTTATAAACGTATGATTCACAGATAGACATCCTTGTTAAAATCTCAGAAATTTTATTTGACGCTTGTCACTGATTTGAGCAAAACCCTGCCTGCTCAGCAAACGAATAATAGTTATGCGCTCATTCCTTTTTGTCATTGCCGATAGAATGTTAGATTTAATACATGAGTTAGCAAAGAAAAATCACTCCTCTTTGCTAAGACATATATGTTTACATATTGATTTTAAGTTTAGCGATGCGCTTTAGGATATGCTTTAGATAAAAAGCAAGTTTTGAATAAAGAAAGGTCTTTGGGTAGAGTCCGACATAGACTTGCCGATAAGGGTAAATATAAAACCATTTCAACGATTAAAACACAAAATCTATCGCATTCTCATGCTGGTTAGAGGTTTCAAGATACGCTGAGATCCATTCTAAAATGACTTTTACCTTGTGGGAACGTCCCAAAGATAAAGGATAAGTTATATAGTAAGAGCCCCGTCCTTTTGATGCATAATTCCATGCTGTCACTAGCGCCCCTGATTGCAACTCAGGAGCAACCAACCGCAGGGGTACGAGTGCGATACCATAACCAAGCAGGGCAGCAGCAATGCACGCGTGAAAAGTATCAAAACGCGGACCGACAAACGTCCCATCGATACTAATGTCTTGTTGTTTAAAATACTCATACCAAGCACTTGGACGTGAGCTCAACTGTAGCAAGGTGCAATCGTCTGCATTGCTCGTACAAAATTTTTTATCTTGATTTTTATCATACAAATATTCTGGTTGGCAGACCGCCACACAATATTCATCAAACAGCTTAATCGCCTCCATACCGCCCCAAATGCCATCACCATATAAAAAAGCAATATCGACGTTTTGATCCTCAGAAAAAAAGGGTTCAGCCAGCTCTTTAATATCTATATTAATCAACGGATGCTCTTGGCTGAACCCTTTTAGCGCAGGTATCAGCCAGCGTGAACAAAACGTGGGATGTGAGACAATTTTGAGCACTTCTGTATTATCACTATGTGACATCAAACTAGTGGTCGCCACCTCAATATGCTTGAGAATCTCTAGCACTTCAAGGTAATAAGTCTTGCCAGCTGGCGTCAATGAAATCCGGTGCGGCGTACGATAAAAGAGTGAAATGTTTAACATCTCCTCTAACTGCGCAACCTGCTTACTGATGGCGCTTTGTGTCATATGCATCTCTTGCGCGGCATGGGTAAAGCTCAGATGCCGCGCGGCCGTCTCAAAACATTGCAGCGCAGTCGTCGATGGATATCTTCTAAACGCAAGGGGCTTACTGGTTTCGGTTTTCATCATTTATAATTTTTATCTCATGTAAATACAAAAGCAGCAAAAGCTGATTGACTATCGCTTTCATTTAATTATGCAAACTGTATAAGCCTATCTAAACTGGCAAACGGTTTGCGCATTATTGTGGCGACGCTGATCGTCTTATTAATAAAAACTCTTGTTCAAGTATTAAGATTATATCTCAAATTGAGACATTGGATTGAAGGATTGGACAGTAGGTACTGATATTAAGCCTAATGATTCACGCTCTTTGATAGTCTAATCAAAAGCATTACCTTAAAAAAACATTCTATCAGTCATAAAACGACAGCAAAAAGCCGATAACAAAATAGCTATCGGCTTAATGAAATGAATGACAATAAAATAATTAATAGTTAAATCAGCGGTGAACGCATTTAAGCGTTATTCTTAATGCGGTGCATCAGGCTGATTCATAGGATCTGCATCAAAAAATGCTTGGAGCGTACGGCAGTGCTCATCAATGGCCATGATATTTGGGTAAGGTGTTAAATCCACCTTAAAGCGGCGAGCTGAATAGACTTGCGGGATTAGATAGCAATCTGCAAACGTTGGACTGTTACCGTAACAGAATTTGCCGCGCGCCTCATCTTTTGCCAGTAACGTCTCTAATGCAGCAAAGCCTTCCTCTATCCAGCGCTGACACCATGCCAACACTTCATCCTCGTCAACTGACAACTCATTGCGTAGGTATTGCAAAATACGGCGGTTATTAATCGGGTGAATGTCACAGCCAATCATCGCACTTAGCGCTCGTACTTGCATACGGCCAGCAGCGTCTTTGGGCAATAATGGATTGTGCGGATAAACCTCTTCTAACCACTCTAAAATAGCTGGGCTTTGATAAAGCAATAAGTCGTCCGTCTGTAAGGCTGGTACTAGGCCTTGCGGATTAATAGCTTTAAATACTGGCTCAGACTGCTCATCCTTTGCCAAATTAATAGAGATTGCATCGTAATCTAAACCCTTTAGGTTCAACGCGATACGTGTACGGTGTGAAGTGCCACTACGAAAGTAGCCATAAAGTGTCATCATAGTTATTCTCCTGCCTATGTCGTTGTAAGTGCTGAGCTGTAGATATTGAGCAACACATGATTCCATTCAAAAAATTCGGCCAAACTTATCACTGTATTATTAGTAATGAGCGTTTTTCTATATATACCAAACGCTCTTTATTACCTATATAATTAGCCATGGTAGTAAACCTGTCAAACCTAACCATCAAATCGTTTTTTTATTCAACTGAGTCATCGATGTCATCAACAGAAACAGCAGTAAATAAGAATCAAGGCGGTATTCAATCACTTGAGATTGGTCTCTCTGTACTAGATGTGCTTATAGATTACCATAAACCTATGATGCTAAAAGACATTGCTGAAGCGATGCAAATGCACCCTGCAAAAGTGCATCGTTATTTGGTCAGTCTCATTCGTAAAGACTATGCACGCAAGCTGAGCGATGGACGCTACGGGCTCGGTAACCGAGTCAATGCACTGGGACACAATAGCTTCGATCAAAACAATATTTTGCAGCGCCTAACCCATGCGGCGACTGAAATCAAAGATACCATTAACTGCGGGGTACAAATCGCTAAGTGGTTCAGTGAAGGGCCCATCGTTATTCATTCTTTTGAGCCGGACAGTCCGATCAGTATCATTACTCGTATAGGCTCACGTATGCCGCTGGCGTCTTCTGCGACAGGTAGACTGTTTGCCAGCTATCAGCCTGAGACTATTATCAAACCTTTGGTGCTTGCAGAGTGGCAAGGAGATATTAATATTTTGGCTGCCGTTCCCACTACCAAGCCTGATAACGCTGAACTATCTGCTAAATGGCAAGCGTTTACTAAACTGCAAACCGATATTCGTACGCAAGGTTATGCCACGGTTGCTGGAGATATGCTAATGGGGATTAATGCCATTAGCATACCCGTCATTTTACCGCAGTCTAAAGATATTAACGATATCGACTCATCTACTAACGATGTGCTATTAGAATATGCGCTCACTATTATCGGTACTGCTGAACAACTTCCATTAGATAATCAGCAAGTCAGGGATAGAATATTAGCAATAGCTAAGCGTTATCAGATTACTTAGCTATTTTACTAATTAGTGTATCTGCAAAAATCGCTCATTTAATCTATCAGAGATAGTTAAACTTTACAGACAGGCTGTGCTGGCCACTTTGGTTTTTTCATAAACGGTTTGACCATCCAAGCCTTTGGCCGCTAATTCATCTAGATATCTCTGCGTACCCTCGAGTAATGGACCTTGCCACTCAGGATCATTTAGAGGATCTGGAATATCTATCATCGTATCGCCTTTGGCACGAGCGGCAGCCATTGCTTCCTCGTTACTTTTGTCAAATATTTTGGCGATACGATCTGACATGACTAGTCCTGAATTATCATCAATCACCTTTTTGAGATCATCAGGCAGACTATTGTATTTATCCTTGTTCATGGTGACTACAAAGGTAGAGTTATAAAAAGGTATATTGGTGTGTGCGTTAAGTAGCTCATCAAGACGAAAAGCTTGTATAGGTTGCCAAGTGAAAGCTAGACCATCAATGACGCTGCGCTGTAGCGAAGTGTAGGTATCACTGGCGGGCATCCCGACGGGCGCTGCACCAGTAGCTTCGATAATGTGACTGGCAACCACAGATGGTTGACGAATGCGCATACCCTTCATATCTGCTGGCGTACGTATAGGCTTGTCAACAGTATGCAGCGCTCCCTGTCCTGAACCCATTAAAGCAAGCAGATGAGTGTCCTCATATTCATCTGAAATAATTCCATCGTCGTAGAGTTTATATAGAATGCAGGTCTGCTGCTCTGCTGTATTGGATATGCCTGGTAGCTCTACGACTTGAGTCAAAGGAAAGCGTCCAGCGGTATAGCCCTGCACTTGCATACCAATATCTACGGTGCCTTTTGCCGCAGCATCGTAGGTGGCGCCCGGCTTGCTCAAAGTAGCGGAAGGATAAATTTCAATCTTTAGACGACCATTTGACTCTTCTTCAATCTTTTTGGCCCATGGCTCAAAGCCTTCAGTATTCATATTATCGTTAGCTGTCATAAAATGTGAGAACCTAAGCGTCGTCACATCATTTGGGGCACCATTGGCTGATGTAGCTTGATCATTATCAGAACATCCAAATAATGATAGCCCAGACATAGTAATTACGGTAGCCAGAGCGATTCTAGTAGATAGTTTGGTTTTCATCGTAGAGTCCTTTCTTGATGATTGAGTTCTCACTATTAATACCTATTAAAGCTTAGTATGAAGCGATACCTACTCCCCTACAGGTACTTGCTCTTTAGCTTCTTTTAACTCTTCGGCATGCAAAAACTGCGTATGAGCTGGTGCACGTTTAGTACGTGACCATTCATCAAGCATTTCTTGCTTCATCTCTTCAGTAATCATCGAGATTTTTGCTTCTGAGGCAGAGTCATCATAGGTCAGCTCTAAGCGATGGCCATTGGGATCAAAGAAATAAATAGAGTGAAAAATACCGTGATCGGTCACACCAACAATATCGATGCCAGCAGACTCTAACTGCTCTTTGGCAGCCATAAGCTCGTCACGGTCTTTAACTTTAAGTGCTAAGTGCTGCACCCAACTTGGGGTATTAGGGTCAAACCCCATCTCAGGCTGATTGGGCACTTCAAAAAATGCCAATACATTGCCGTTACCAGCATCTAAAAAGATATGCATGTAGGGATCAAAGGCTTTGGTAGAAGGCACATGGTCTTCAGCGAACGCTAAAATGAAGTCCATGTTTAAGTGTTTTTTGTACCACTCTACGGTTTCTTTAGCATCTTTGCAGCGATAGGCTACGTGGTGAATTTTTTCTATTTTAAAACTCATATCAATATCCTTTTGATAAGGCGCAAAACCTAAGAGGAATGCTTTCACTAGTGTTTTTGGCATACAACCTAAGCCAAGTAGCTGTTTATATTAACGATGAAACTATTGATAATATTCATATTAATAACAGCTATTGACTGTTTTGCGCTTATACTGTGTAAATTTTATACGTCAAAATCAAAGTTTAAAGCTGGTAGCACCTTTCCGCGTACTTCACCAAAGCCGACTCGAATACCATCCTTTTCACTATAGCCTTTCATAATGACCGTATCGCCATCTTCGATAAAGGTACGTGTGCTCCCGCCTTCGAGCTCAACAGGTTTGGTCGCGTTCCAAGCAATCTCAAGCATTGAGCCGTACGAATCTGGCGTTGGTCCTGAAATAGTACCTGAGCCCATCATATCGCCGACCTCAACTTTACAGCCAGTAATGGTGTGATGCGTCAATTGCTGCGCCATCGACCAATACATGTATTTAAAGTTGGTTTCAGAGATGACGGTAGCGCTCTCCGCATTTTCTGGAAGCAACTCTACTGACAAATTGATATCAAAGCTGTTATCAGATTTTGTTTCTTGTAGATAAGCCAATGGCTTGGGATCCTGGTTTGGAATTGACGTTTTAAAAGGTTCTAGCGCATCTAAGGTGACAATCCAAGGAGATATCTCTGAAGCAAAGGTTTTGGCATTAAAAGGACCTAATGGCACATACTCCCATTTTTGAATATCACGGGCTGACCAATCGTTAAACAGCACCATACCAAAAATATGATCCCATGCGTTTTTGATAGAAATTGGCTCACCGATTTTGTTAGGTTGCCCCACGATAAAGGCGGTTTCAAGCTCAAAGTCAAGACGCTTACAAGGCGCAAAAATAGGACGCTCATCTGGATTGGGCTTGAGCTGACCTGACGGACGAATGATATCTGTAGCACCTGTCACAAAGACCGTACTGGCGCGTCCGTTGTAGCCGACTGGCATCTCTGTCCAGTTAGGCAATAGCGCATTAGCAGGATCACGGAACAGCGTACCAACGTTAGTAGCATGCTCTTTGGACGAATAAAAATCAGTGTAACCAGGCACATGAACAGGCAGATGCATCGTGACATCGGCTTGCTTAAATAACGCCTTACCTTGCAAGTCTTGGTTATCACGTAGCGTGTCCGTGTCAGCAGATAACAGGGTCTGAATGGTGCTACGCGCGCTAGTCCAATTATTCCGACCAGAATCAATAAAGGCGTTCAATGTCGGCTGATCAAAATAGCTACCGCCTTCTAATTTAAGTAAGCCTTCGGCTTCAAGTACCGCTAAGTCTAAAACGTGCTCACCAATGGCGACACCAGCACGGCGCTTACCATCGGCAGTGTCACTAAAGATGCCATAAGGTAAGTTGTGGATAGAAAAATCAGAATCGCTTGCGATATCGAGAAATGAGGAAAGGTTTTTGTCACTCGTTGACATAGGTGGCTCCTTGCTAGCTAATTGGTTTAAAAACTATTTTTGTAAAAATCACTGTGATAAAAGACAAATCTTATCAAATAATTATAGATAAATCACAAATATAAAATTACGTATAGATTAACTACTTACGTATAAGGTAATTTAAATTCATCAATATTGCAAGCGATTCCTAGGCTTTTGAGTAAGTTAGGAAAACTCATCTATGTTCGAACGTTTTGTTTTTTTAGTAGCTATGTTTTTAATATCTATGTTTTTAGTCCCTATTTTTTAATCCTTATTTTTAGCTTTTATATTGCTTTACGTTATAAGGTATAAAGATATTGATTTATAATGCGGCAGTCATTCAAACACGCTGTAGCGGTTTGTCATAGGCTCTATTTATGACGTGAAACCATTGCAGCAAAGCATGACTTTAATTGAAGGCAGTAGTAATAACGATGGCATGATTAATAATAATAATCGATCACTAAAAAAGGATAAACATACATGGATCTGGCAAGCATCTTTATTCATGACACTACTTGGGCATTTGCCGCCGAAATCGTGATACGCGTAGTAGTAATGTTTAGCATGATTATTATATTTTTACGTTTTACTGGTAAACGCGGTGTCCGGCAGCTGTCTATTTTTGAGCTGACGATTATTTTGTCACTAGGTTCTATCGCTGGTGATCCGATGTTTACCGAGGACTTACCCATCATTCAAGCACTGCTCATCATGAGTATTGTGATTATCATGTATCGACTCTGCACTTGGATGATGATGAAATATCAGCCTTTTGAGGATCTTTTGGAAGGAAAGTCGCTTTATATCGTCGAAGATGGCACGTTAGTACTGGATAAAATTAAAAGAGGCAAAATGTCACATGACGAATTTTTTGCTGAAATGCGCCAACAAGGGGTTGAACACTTAGGCCAGGTACGTGTCGGCTTATTAGAAACTGATGGCTCATTTAGTTTATTGCTATTTGCGCCCGATGAAACACAGTATGGTTTGCCACTTTTTCCTAAGCAGTACCAAGCAGTTGACGAGATAGACCCAAAGCATTGCTATGCTTGCATGCATTGTGGTTATGTCGATTATATTATTAAACCAGATCAGCGGTGCGTGCGCTGTGAATGTAAGAGTTGGGCGAAAGCCTTAGATAGTGGCATTGTTAGATAATGACATTGTTAGATAATGACATTGTTAGATAATGACATTGTTAGGTTAGACAGTGAGATAGACAGATAGCAAAACTGTTAGATAGCCTAAAATCAGCCTTTGACTGACTCAAAACCAATAAAGCCGTCACCAAAAATTTGGGACGGCTTTATTGGTTTAAGTAAGCATTAGCAAAATATAGAATCGTCACTAAAACTTAACTATCGAGCGGATACTTTGGTGCCATCCTTACGACTAATGGTAAGCCCCGTAAAACCAAATAACAACGTCAACAGTAGCGATAAATAACAGAAAAACGCATAAGGTAGATAATCCAGTACTGGCACGCCTAATGCTTGACTGATAAATACCCCGCACACACTCCAAGGTACGAGTGGATTGATGACTGTACCTGCATCCTCGATGGTACGAGATAAGTTCTTTGGATGTAAGTTTAAGCGCTCAAATATCGGACGAAACGCGGTACCTGAGAGTAAGATACTTAAATACTGCTCACCGATCAGCACGTTGATGCTTAGTGCTGACATGGCCGCGGCAAATATTGCGCGCCCCGAGCTGGTCAAAGTGTCTTTGATACCTGATAGCAGCGCTGGCAGGATACCTAAAGCGCTTAGCAAGCCACCAAGGCTCAGTGCCAATATCACAATCATCTGAGTAAAGAACATGCTTTGTACGCCGCCACGTGAGAGCATACCGCCAACTTCTCCAAGCTCCAATGTCTCAGCGGGCGCATAGCCTGCAAAGAAGTATCCTCCTAGTTGTCCAAGGCTCGGTGAACTGTGCAAATAGGTGACAATCAATGCCGCAACAATGGTACAAATAATGGTATAGATGGCATTAACCCGAAACAAGGCCAACCCTACAAGTACCACAAACGGTAATACTGCATAACCATGTACCAAACCACTTTCGATCAGCTGTCCTTGCAAAACTGTTACTTGACTCAAATCACCACTGACAGTTTGTCCTGAGAAGAACCAGAACAGTATGACCGTCAGTATCCAAGCAGGTACCGTGGTGTACATCATATTGCGAATGTGCTCGAATAAATCAATACCTACGACTGATGAAGCGATGGTACAGGTATCAGATAATGGCGACATTTTATCACCGAAAAACGCCCCTGATACCACAGCGCCAGCAGCGATAGCGACATTGGCATCGAACGCATTACTCATTCCAATAAACGCCACGCCCAAGGTCGCCGCAGTGGTCAAACTGCTGCCCAGTGCAATGCCGATGATCGAGGTAAGTACAAAGGCTGAGATGTAATAAAACTCTGGTGATATCAGCTCAAAGCCAAAATACATCAGTGTCGGTATGGCGCCAGACATCATAAGTGCAGCAACCATCAAACCAATAAAGAAAAACAGATAAATAGCACCGATACCGCGCATTACGCCCGAGGCCATTTGTCCTTGCATGTCATCAAAGCTTAGACCTTTGAATAGTCCAATAGCCAATAGCACACAGATAGCAAGTATCAACGACAAATGAGGTACCCAGCCAAAGCCGATCATGGTGATACCCATAATAGCGATGACAGTGATGGCGATAGTAAATGCGAGTCTAGGTGAAAACTGAGTAAGTATTTGTGGCGGCATCACACATCCTTAAATGACCAATTAAAATTGGTTTGGGGTTGGATTTTAATGTGGTAAGTTTACTAAGTCGCTTTGATTATTACTATACTCATTATTGACCATATAGACTATCTGTCTTGGCTGCCATGATAAAATCATTGCGATGCAGACCTTTAATACTGTGTGACCACCATGTAACCGTCGCTTTGCCCCACTCTACCAATATGCCAGGATGATGACCTTCAGCTTCTGCAATATCTGCAAGCTGATTGGCAAACGCCATAGCGGTGACAAAGTTTTTGAATTTATATTGACGCTGTAGCTGATTGATACCATTGTCTTCAATGAGTGACCAATCAGGTATTTGTTGCAGCAGCTCACGTGCTTCACCTTCCTCGACTGTTGGGGCACCGATACGGCAGGCTTCGCAGCTGGCTTGAGATAATGTTGTCATAGTAAATTCCTTTTATTTTAACTATTAAGTTTTTATTAAATGCACGTCTATGTTGACATGATTGTTTACTTAAACAATCTATGTTGCAGTACTTTTGGTAAAGTCGTTCGTTGATTAAGTAATCGATTATTAAATGATCAACTGGTTTCAACCTGATATGTTGGCTCAAACATGCCAAGTGACATCGCCTGCTTGACCACTCCCATGATATCGCTATTCACGATATCAAATAGCGTATCTAAATCATCAATAACATAGTAGATAGGCTGAATGTGGTCAATACGATAAGGGGTACGTAACACATCTAGCAAATCGAAGGCTCGGTGCTCAGGTTGATGATGGGATTGAGGGTTTGACTGGTTTTGAGTCTCGTTGCTGAGCGCATAAATGGTTTCAGATGGTGAGCTCAAAATACCGCCGCCATAAATTCGGCGGGTATCCTGCGTTTGCCCGACCAAACCAAACTCAATGGTAAACCAATAAAGACGTGCCAAAAATAGCCTTTCTTCTTTACTGGCATTAAGACCAAGCTTGCCATAAGTTTCATTGAAGGTAGCAAAAGCAGGATGAGTCAGTAGCGGACAGTGTCCGACAATCTCATGAAAGATATCCGGCTCTTCGATGTAATCCATGTCATCAAAGCGGCGGATAAAGGTCGCAACAGGGAAGGATTTATTGGCCAAAAGTTTAAAGAACTTACCAAAGCTAATCAAAGCAGGCACCGCGGCTGTTTGCCAACCTGTCGTCGCTTGTAGCACTTCATCGATATCGTGCAATTGCGGGATACGATCTGACGGTAGATTGAGCTTTTTAAGTCCCTCTAGATATTCTGAGCAAGCGCGGTTGGGTGTATGTTTGGCTTGACGCTCGAGCAGCGCTTGCCACATGGCATGCTCATCATCACTGTAGTGAATGTGACCATTGGCATCAGGTTGATGCGAGAGATAGGGTTGTTTGTTTTGGCGTTCCATGCCGATGCTCCTTTTTCCGTATATCCGTTTTATTTGTGTCAGTACTTTAATAACGCTATATGTTCGATACTACAGCGTGAACGATGGCAAGACAAATCGCCTTTTGCCTTGCCATGTTTGTTTGGTGGATAAGTTTACTCTGTTTCGGTTTCTGTCTCAGACTGACCGATAGCGCCGCGGCGCACTTGATCGCGCTCTATCGATTCAAATAGTGCTTTAAAGTTACCTTCACCAAAGCCCTCATCATAGTCGCCTTTACGTTGGATAAATTCAAAGAATACTGGGCTACCTAAGATAGTTTCAGAGAAAATCTGTAATAGCAGACGCGGTGTGCCGCCCTCGGTAGTACCATCGAGTAAGATGCCGCGCGTTTGTAATTCAGAGACGTCTTCACCATGGTTCGGTAAGCGCTCGCTCAGCATTTCATAATAGGCGGCCGTTGGCGCGGTCATAAGCGGTATACCCGCCGTTTTTAGTTTATCGATACTGGCAAATAAGTCATCACTGGCTAAAGCAATATGCTGAATACCCTCACCATTGAAGCTCATTAGATACTCTTCGATTTGTCCGCCGCCCTGCTTTGATTCTTCGTTTAACGGAATGCGGATTTTGCCATCAGGCGCCGTCATGGCTTTACTGGTCAGGCCAGTATATTCGCCTTTAATATCGAAATAGCGGATTTCACGGAAGTTAAAGATGCGCTCATAAAAGTTTGCCCAATAAGCCATGCGCCCACGGTAAACGTTATGGGTCAGGTGATCAATAACCTTGAAGCCATGACCAACCGGATACTTATCTACATCTGGGAAGAACTCAAAATCGACGTCATAGATAGACTCACCATCTTTAAAACGATCAATCAGATAAATCAGTGAGCCGCCGATACCTTTGATAGCAGGAAGTCTTAACTCCATCACCCCTGTCGGTACCTCTACTGGCTGGGCACCATTTTTAATTGCCAGCTCGTAAGCTTTTTTGGAGTCTTTCACACGAAAACCCATGCTACAAGCTCCTGCCCCATGCTCTTCTACAAAGTAACTGGCTTGGCTTCTTGGCTCACGGTTTAATATAAGATTGATGTCACCTTGACGGTATAAAGAGACATCTTTAGATCGATGATTGGCGACATGGGTAAAACCAAGCTGCTCAAAAAGCGCTTCTACTGCTTCAGGTTGTGGTGAGGCGAATTCGACAAAATCAAACCCTTGCAAGCCTACTGGGTTTTCAAATAAATCTGCCATTGTAATCATCCTTAACGTTAATCGGTGGTATGAAATCCATATAAAAGTTGTATATATCAATGCAATGTATTGACGATGTGTCCATCTTAGAGTAGCTTTATTTATAAGACTAATTGTTTTTTTTAATTTATTTATCAGGTTTACTTATGAATATCAGTATTCGCCAATTGACCGCTTTTATCAAAGTCGCTGATAGTGGCAGCTTTACCCGTGCTAGTGATCAGATGTATTTGACCCAATCAGCTGTGAGCGGATTGATCAAAGAGTTGGAGACCAGTCTTGGCATCGTGTTGTTTGATCGCACCACGCGTCAGCTATCTTTGTCGGTCGTAGGCAGACATTTACTGCCGCAAGCTCGGCGGGTCCTTAATGAGATGCAATTGTTTGAAAACGAAGCGAGCAGTCTGATGAGTCTTGCGCAAGGTCAAGTCCGGCTAGCGGTGTCACAATTTGCTGCTTCTTCTATACCTGCGGTTATCGCTCAGTTTGCTAAAGAATATCCTGATATCAGCGTGTCTTTAATAGATTGCTCTGCAGAAAACGTTTTGCAACATATTCAAGATATTGAAGTCGATTTGGGCGTTGGTACGGAGCTTGGTTTCATGGAAAGTGAAGACGACATCAGAGCCGATTTGTTATATGAGTTGCCATTTTGCGTGGTGATGCCAGATAATCATCCGCTGGCTAAGCAAAGCGAGGTGATCTGGCAGGATTTGATAGATATTCCGCTTATTACCTTACAAGGGCCTTTTATTGAACAAGTGACCGCCGAGCTGGATGAGACCATTGCTTCTCATATTCAGCAAGCACGCTATAAAGTCAACTTTATGTCGACTGCACTTGAGATGACGCGTCAGGGCTTTGGTATTACTTTATGCTTGCCTTATATGCCAGAAGTCATTGATTGGGTAAGTGCCAATGGCCTACAAATGCGCCCACTCGCACAGCCTGTTAAAGTGCGTAGGTTCTTTATATATCAGCGTTCATCGCGAGCGCTATCGCCTGCCAGTATTGCTTTTAAAGAGTTTTTGCAGACTTATTTTGCAAGCCATTTTAACGATTATAAAGGAAGCTAACGTAAGTAGACGCTATTTTTAAATGGTTGTTAGCCATTTAATTGGCTAAAAATATATTTAGATGATCAAATAGCTCATCTAATCAGTTAATTAATCAATATGGTTGAATCTATCGTTGAGTTAATTGTCAATCTGGTTTATGCTTTTTGGCGGCTTCGTGTCTATTCTTGTGCTTTATTTTATTCTTGTAAGGAAAAAAAATGTTTGAACGTATCGACTACTACGCGGGTGATCCAATCTTGGGGCTGATGGACAAGTTTGCAAAAGACAGCAATCCCGATAAAGTAAACTTGGGCGTGGGTGTGTACTACGACGAAGACGGTAAAATGCCGGTACTTGAATGTGTAAAAACTGCCGAACAGCGCATTGCAGACCCTGTCTCTCCGCGTCCTTATTTACCGATGGCAGGACTGCCAGGTCACCGTAAAGGTTGTCAGGAACTGTTATTCGGTAAAGATGCACAAGTATTAGAAGACGGTCTTGTCGCTACCATCGCTACTATCGGCGGCTCTGGCGCATTAAAAGTAGGTGCTGAATTTATTCATGAGTGGTTCCCGCAATCTAAATGCTATGTGAGCGACCCAACATGGGGCAACCATATTGCTATCTTTGAGGGCAGTGATGTTGAAGTTGGCAAATATCCCTACTACGATAAAGCCACTGGCGGCATCAAATTCGATGAGATGATTGCGTTTTTTGAGACGTTAAACAAAGACGATGTTCTTTTACTTCATCCTTGCTGCCACAACCCAACGGGCGTGGATTTGACCAAAGAGCAGTGGGATCAAGTGCTAAACGTCATTCAGGAGCGCGAGCTGATTCCATTCATGGATATCGCTTATCAAGGTTTTGGCGAAGATATGGACAGCGATGCTTATGCTATTCGTAAGGCAGTCGATATGGGTCTACCGCTGTTTGTCAGCAACTCATTCTCCAAAAACCTGTCGTTATACGGTGAGCGTGTCGGCGGCTTATCAGTCGTTTGCCCAACTACTGATGAAGCCGAGCGTGTCTTTGGTCAGCTGACTTCTACAGTACGCCGTATCTACTCAAGCCCACCATCACATGGCGGACGCGTCGTCGATATCATCATGAATGACGAAGCCTTGCACGAGCAATGGATCGGTGAAGTTTATGGCATGCGTGACCGTATTAAAGCCATGCGTATGAAGCTAAAGTCGGTGCTAGAGGCCAAAATTTCTGATCGTAACTTTGATTACCTGACTAATCAAAACGGCATGTTTAGCTTTACAGGATTGACGCCTGAGCAAGTTGAACGCATGCAAAACGAGTTTGGTATTTACATGGTTTCCAATTCGCGTATGTGCGTCGCTGGCCTAAATGTCGATAACGTCGACTATGTCGCCAATGCGATGGTCAAAGTTTTGAAAGGTTAATTATCTAACACAGTATTTTAGATATCGTATTATAGATATCTGATTTAAAAAAAGGTTGAGCATTGGCTCAGCCTTTTTTATTTGTCTATCTCTTTTACCCGTTTCTATTTAAAATCGCGTTTTGCTGAAATTAATTAGGAAAAATATTTCCTATTACGATTTGTGCAGCTCAAAAGGCTAATCATATATAACGTTGAGTGTATATAAAATAATCACCTTTAAGCTAGCATTGCTAATGTAGTAAAAGAGTGTAACGAATTCTTATAACCGTAACGTACCAGACAATACAAACTTGAACAATCATTCAAGAACAACTACAATAAGTTTCTTTATAGTGTTTAGCAGCAATATTGTATTCATTTTTGAGCAATCACTCAATATGATAAATATTTTATTTATGTCTGTTCTATGATGATGAAAAGTATCAGTACTCATTTTATTCATTAATTGTTTGAACCCACTTTCAAAATTTCTCAAAAGCGAAAACTTATGCAAAAAGTTATGCCAAAATATTTGCCACTTTCATTATTATTGCTTCGACTTGGTATTTTCATTGTTTTTTTAGTTTGGACGCTCGACAAGCTTATTCATCCCGAACACGCTGCAGGTGTTTTCTCAAAATTTTATGGTCTTGAGGCCATGAGTGAGACGATATTCCTCGCTATAGGTATCGCTCAATTGGTTCTTATTTTGACATTTGCTGTCGGTTTATTTAAAACTTGGACTTATGGCGCCGTCTTATTGCTCCATGCTATCTCGACTTTCTCAACCTTTGGCTTATACCTCAAACCTTTTGATAATCTACTGTTTTTTGCCGCGTGGCCAATGTTAGCTGCCTGTGTCGCGTTATTTTTAATGCGAGATTGGGACACGTTAACGTTAGGCAAAAAAACCTTTTTAACGCAAACTCATAAAGTACCTACTAAATAGAGCTTATTCAGTAGAGTTTATTAGATCGTGCCTATTATTAGACTAAAGCATGTCCTCATTTTGATAATGGTAATATAAATACTAGTTAGCAGAACACAGGCTATATACTGTTAAGAATGATAAGTTGGCTGTTTTGTGGTTAATAAACCAATAGGCCGTTCAAACCATTCAATGTAATGGCTGCTACTCTTAAGACGATGCAGATGCTTAACCGAAAAAACCATTGTATCTTTAACTGTATCTTTAACCTTTGCCCCACTATTTAGCCGGACATTTCATGATTAAAAGAATATTTTTGATACTGTTAATATTGATATTAGCGGCAAGCTTTTTCTACTTTGACCTAAATCAATTATTGACGCTTGACGGCTTAAAAGGGTCGATGGCGCAATTTAACGACTATAAAGCGCAATCACCGCTGTTGATTATTGGCGGTTTCTTTTTACTTTATGTCGTCGTCACCGCCTTATCCTTACCTGGTGCAGCTATTTTAACCTTAGCGGCTGGGGCATTATTTGGCTTATGGCAAGGCTTATTGGTCGCCTCATTTGCCTCCAGTATTGGTGCGACACTAGCGTTTTTAACCTCACGTTATTTACTGCGTGATACGATTAAGCAGCGCTTTCCTGAACGCTTAGCAGCCATTGATGCTGGCGTTGAAAAAGAAGGCGGGTTTTACTTATTTACCTTACGCTTAGTACCGATATTTCCGTTCTTTTTGATTAATTTACTCATGGGCGTCACCGCGATTAAAGCAAGGACATTCTACTGGGTAAGCCAAGTTGGTATGCTTGCGGGCACCTTTGTATTCGTTAATGCCGGTACGCAACTGGCGCAAATTGACAGCTTGTCAGGGATTTTATCATTTAATTTAATTGTCTCATTTGCGTTATTAGGCTTCTTCCCATTAATAGCAAAAGGGATATTAAATATGCTAAAAAAACGCCGCGTCTATAAAAACTATAGCAAACCTAAAAAATTCGACCGTAATATGATTGTGATTGGCGCTGGTGCTGGCGGGCTAGTCACCAGCTATATCGCGGCGACCGTCCGAGCAAAAGTGACATTAATCGAAGCGGGTGAAATGGGTGGCGACTGCTTAAACTATGGCTGTGTACCGAGTAAAGCCCTGATTAAAAGCGCGAAAGTCGCCGAACAAATGCGCCATGCTGAGCGCTATGGTTTAGACAATACGCCACCAGAGTTTTCATTCAAAAATGTCATGAGCCGTATCTATCAAGTCATCGCTGACATCGCGCCAAACGACAGCGTCGAGCGTTATACGGACTTGGGTGTCGAAGTGTTAAAAGGTTATGCTAAATTTATCGACCCATGGACGGTAGAGATTGCGCTAAACGATGGCGGCACGCAGCGACTAACCGCACGCTCCATCGTTATTGCGACTGGCGCGCGTCCATTTGTACCAGACTTGCCAGGTTTGGAAGAAACTGGCTATGTGACCAGCGATACTATTTGGAACAAGTTTACCGAGTTAGAAGAAGCACCAAAAAAGTTGGTCGTTCTTGGCGGCGGGCCAATTGGCTCAGAGCTGGCACAAGCTTTTGCACGCTTAGGCTCCAACGTGACCCAAATCGAGAGAGGCGCACGTCTTATGAAAAAAGAAGACGTGGAAGTCTCTGAATTTGCGCAAAAAGCACTCACTGAGAGTGGCGTAAATGTCTTAACCTCGCATCAAGCGATACGCTGTGAGATACGTGACGACAAAAAATATATTGTGGTGAAACACAATGAGGCAGAAATCGCGATTGAATATGACGAATTGCTTTGTGCCGTTGGACGTAGTGCGCGCTTAGAAGGCTATGGCCTAGAAGCATTAGGTGTTGAAACTGAGCGTACTATTGAGACGGATGACTATCTAGAGACCCTCTATCCCAATATCTACGCGGCAGGTGATGTCGTTGGCCCTTATCAATTTACTCATGTGGCCTCCCATCAGGCATGGTACGCCGCCGTCAACGGCCTATTTGGGCATCTAAAGAAGTTTAAAGTAGATTATCGCGTGATTCCGTGGACGACCTTTATAGACCCAGAAGTCGCGCGCGTGGGTTTAAATGAGCAAGAGGCTATTGAAAAAGGCATCGACTTTGAGATTACCTGCTACGACTTTAAAGATTTAGATCGTGCGGTTACGGAAAGCGCCAACGATGGCTTTATCAAAGTGATTACGCCTAAAGGCAAAGATAAAATACTCGGCGTGACCATCGTCGCTGAGCATGCTGGGGATATCATGCCGGAATTTATATTAGCGATGAAGCACGGTTTAGGTCTGAATAAAATACTCGGCACCATTCATATGTATCCAACGTGGGCGGAGGGTAATAAATACGTAGCTGGTGAATGGAAACGCAATCATGCGCCTGAAACGGTATTAAACTGGCTTGAGAAATACCATACATGGCGTCGAGGGTGATTAGCTTTCCAGTGAAACTCAATGCTGTTAGCATTCATTAGTTTTATCGACTTATAGAAGACGATCGATTTGCTTTAGAAATAAGTGCTGCTGGGATAAATTTTTTGAAGCCTATGGAGTGACGGAGTCACACAGCAAGCGAAGAAAATTTGTACCAACGGCACGCTTCAGAATCTATGACTGAATGTCATTTAATACGGGTTATAACGAGAACATAAATGTACGTTATTAAATCTCTACCAGCTTTGCCAAAGTTAAAAAACTTAAGCCGCTATAGCACCTATGCTATGGTGCTTAGCGTTTGTGCAGTTATTTCTTCAAGCATATCAGCAAGCACTGTCTCACCCACTACCGGTGACCTTAATCAAACTTTATCATCTTGGCAGCAGATAGAAGCCCAAGGTAAAAACCAAGACGTTTACTTCTATGCGTGGGGCGGCGATCCGCAGATTAATGCCTATCTACAGTGGGCGGCCAAGCAAGTCGATGATAAATATAATATCAATTTGGTTCATGTCAAATTGAGTGACACCAGTGAAGCCGTTAGTCGCGTACTCGCAGAAAAATCTGCCAATAATAATGAGGAAGGCAGCGTCGATCTCATCTGGATAAATGGCGCAAACTTTGCCACCATGAGTGAGAACTCATTATTACTGAAACAATGGGCAAACAAGCTGCCTAACTTCGCACTGACCGATCCAGAGAATAATCCTGCCGTTAACTTTGATTTTGGTGTACCGACCAATGGTATGGAAGCACCATGGGGTCAAGCCTCGCTGACCTTTTATTACGACAGCTTATCAACTGACAAGCCACCAACCACTTTAAATGAGCTGGTCAATTGGACGGCGCAAAACCCCGGGCGTTTTAGCTATCCAAAGCCACCTGACTTTTTAGGAATGAGCTTTTTAAAATACGCTTTAGTCATGCTACACGAACAACAGGATGCTAAAACAGGCGAAAATATCAAAGCACAGCTCAACTTGCCAGCCACTGAGCAGAATACAAACATGGTATTAGCCCCTTTATGGAAATTTTTAGATGATTTACATCCAACTCTATGGCGTAAGGGTGAGCAATTTGTGCAAACGGGCGCGCACATGCGGCGCTTGGTTGATGATACCGAGCTTAGCTTAGCCTTTAGCTTTTCCGCGCCTGAAATTCCTGCTGCTGTGCAGCGTTATGATTTACCCAAGAGTATTCGTAGCTATGCGATGAGCGATGGCAGCTTGAGTAACACGCATTTTGTGGCCATTCCCTATAATGCCAGCCATCCGCAAGCCGCGCAGCTGGTGGCAAACTTCTTGCTGAGCCCAGAAGCACAGGCTAAAAAGCAAATGCCTGCTGTATGGGGTGATAAAACTGTACTTGTCCAATCGACGCTCGACCCTGAGCAACAAGCGCTATTTAAGACTAGCAAACCGCATCCGAGCGCCCTACCGGTTGACGCTATAAAGCGTACCGTGAATGAACCACATCCGAGCTGGGTTGATGCCATTATGCAAGGCTGGCAGGCGCGTTATGGAGTCAGCCCATGAGTAAAGATTCTAATAATAAAACGGCTGATGCAAGCACTAGAACGATAGATCCTTATAAAACAGACCTATTTACGCGCATTGTATTGTTAAGTCCGAAATTTTTACTGCTACTGTTAATATTACCCGTACTCGGTGGTTTGATCAGCGTGCTGTTGCCTGCCTTTAGCTGGGTGCCCGCACTTGAAAAAACGACCGTTAGTCTACAAGGATTTAACGATCTGTGGCAGACGCCCGGTCTTAGCCAAATGGTAGCGCTCAGCATCGCTACTGGATTGATAAGTACGCTACTCGCTTTTGTCATATCTTTAATGATATTGGCGGCATTTTTTAATAGTGTTTGGCTAACTCGTATTGAGCGTCTGTTGAGCCCAATCTTGGTCATTCCTCATGCAGCGGCAGCCATCGCGGTTGGCTTTTTAATTGCGCCTTCTGGTATGTTTTCACGCCTCATTTCACCGCGGCTAAGTGGCTGGGAGTTGGCGCCAAGCGGTATGTTTCCACATGACCCTTACGGCATCAGTATTATTTTAGGTTTGACGTTAAAAGAGCTGCCGTTTCTATTATTAATGGCACTAGGCGCATTGGCACAACCAGAGCTTGGTAAAAAGCTGCGTCTACAATATAAAGTTGCACTAAATCTCGGCTATTATCCCATCACTGCCTTTTTTAAAGCTGTCCTCCCAATTCTCTATCCTTTTTTACGTTTGCCTATCTTAGCCGTCCTTGCTTATGCCAGTGCCAGCGTAGAAATGCCATTGATACTCGGTCCAAATACGCCGCCAACACTAGCAGTCACCATCATGCAATGGTTTAACGATGTGGATTTAAACTTACGTATAAAAGCCTCGGCAGGCGCATTATTACAGCTGGCGTTGACGGGTGGCTTAATCGCCTTGTGGCTCGGTGGTGAGAGAGCAATAAAAGCTTGCTTTAATGGCACGTTGCTCAATGGCAAGCGCCACTATGCCGATGCACTCTGGCAAAAAATCGCCGCCACGCTTACCACTGTAGTGATTGGCTTTATTTTGCTGGCGCTCATTGGACTGGTCATGTGGTCTGTGGCTGGTTTTTGGCGCTTTCCCGCCGTATTGCCAGAGCAGCTTGTGTTATTACATTTTCAAAGTGCCTTTATGCAAATGGGTACGCCATTATTTAATACCGTTACGATCGGTATCGTGAGTACGGTATTTGCCATTGTGCTGACTTTATTATGTTTAGAAGCCGAGCAATTAAGTAAAAAGCCACTTTCAAGATTTACCAGTTTCATTATCTATTTGCCGCTATTAGTGCCCAGCATTGCCTTTTTATTTGGTTTGGTATGGCTACAGCAGTTAATGAATAACCAAACGGCATTTTTTAATGTGGCGTTCACCCATCTGCTTTTTGTGCTGCCTTATGTGTTTTTATCGCTTGCCAGTAGCTACAGGCGTCTAGACCCGCGTTTTGCTCATGTGGCGGCGAGCCTTGGTGCAACTCCTGCTAAAGTATTTTTGCAGGTCAAATTGCCCCAGCTGTTTGCACCGATTTTGATTGCTATCGCCCTTGGTTTGGCCATTAGCTTTGGTCAGTATCTGCCGACGCTACTGGCAGGCGGCGGACGTATCGCCACCATCACCACCGAAGCGGTGACTCTCGCCAATGGTGCCAGTAGGCGCACCAGTGCGGTGTATGCCATCATCCAAATGGCACTGCCGTTAATTGGCTTTATATTGGCGTGGGTATTGCCGAAGTATTTCTTTAAAAGTGGCACTCGTTAGAAATCCAGACGTTAAAAACTCAGTCGTTAAAAACACAAAAAAGGGCCCTTGATGCAATCATCGTTACAGATAAAAGACTTACAGTTATATCGACAAGACGAGCTATTACTCAGCCTAGATGAGCAAATTACTGGTGGTGAGATACTGACCGTCATGGGCCCCTCTGGCAGTGGTAAATCGAGCTTATTGAACTGGCTAACAGGTACCTTACCCAATGGTTTTACTGCTACTGGTGAGGTCTGGTTAAATGATGAAAACGTAAGTCATTTGCCGACGCATCTACGGCATATTGGGGTACTGTATCAAGATGCTCTACTGTTTTCTCATTTATCGGTCGCAGGTAATATTGCTTTTGCGATGCCTAAAGGCAATAAAGTGGGCAATAAAAAACAGCGCCGTGAAAAAATAGCACAAGCGCTGGCACAAGTGGGGCTAGCAGGCATGGGAGATCGCCATCCCGATAATTTATCGGGCGGACAACAAGCACGAGTGGCGCTACTTAGAACACTATTGAGCGAGCCAAAAGCGATACTGCTTGATGAGCCTTTTAGCAAGCTCGATACCCAGCTGCGAGTAGACACGCGCCAACTGGTATTTGAGCAAATCCGCACCCATAAACTCCCCGCCATTATGGTCACGCACGATCATAGCGATGCTGAGGCCGCAAAGGGTAAAGTCATTCATTTAGACCTGTAGCTCTAAACCTGTAGTCTTAGAATTATAACCTTAAACATTGAAGCGAAATATAAAAGGCAAGCGCATGCTAGACAAATTTCTCACGCCCATGATTAAGCCGATGCTAGCCCCTGTGGTCGTTGTATTGCACAAACGCGGTATCACGGCTGATCAACTCACGGTGGCGGGCTTTTTAATCGGCATGTTAGCCTTACCACTGCTGGCGTTTGAATTGTGGTATGGCGCACTTGCAGCGATTGTATTGAATCGTATTTTTGATGGTCTTGATGGCGCGCTAGCTCGTCATGCACAGCAAAGCTCAAGCGCAGGCGGCTACTTAGACATTACGCTCGACTTTTTATTTTATGCAGCAGTTCCGCTAGGCTTTATCTTGGCAAATCCTGAACAAAACGCCATTGCAGGCGCTTTATTACTCGCCGCTTTTATTGGTACAGGCTCCAGCTTTTTAGCATTTGCCATCGCTGCAGAAAAGTTTAAACTGGATAAACCACAGTTTAAATATAAAAGCTTTTATTATTTAAACGGCTTGACGGAAGGCACCGAAACCATCGCGCTGTTTGTTGCCTTTTGCATTTGGCCGCAGCACTTTATATTACTCGCTGGCATTTTTGCAACTGCCTGCGCCATTACGATTTTTACCCGTATCCATGGTGGCTACCATACCCTCAAACAACTAGAAGTAAATGCCCATTAAAAATATGCAGTTTGTACCAATCAAGAGGTAAGCAATGACTAATGAAGTATGGTGGCGACTTGGGTTCTTTTTAAGCATTTTAGTCATCATGATGCTGATTGAGTGGCGCATGCCTGCACGCACCGCACCCATTAAAAGCCATAAACGCTGGTTTGCTAACTTTGGCTTGGTGTTTGCGTCATCCGTTATTGCTCGTCTAGCGGTGCCTATCGGTCTAACGGCTGTGGCGCTTTATAATCAGCAGCATGGAATTGGTCTGTTTAATATTATCGATTTGCCAAGCATCGTCGTTATCATATTAAGCTTAATATTGCTCGACATTATTATTTACTGGCAGCACCGATTATTTCATCGCGTACCTATTCTTTGGCGTTTGCATAAAGTCCATCATGCTGATGCGCATATCGACGCTAGCACAGGCTTAAGGTTTCATCCCATTGAGATTGTCTTAAGCATTTTAGTGAAGCTCGTTGCCGTCAACTTATTGGGCGTTCCTGCCATTGCAGTGCTGATATTTGAGATTGCGCTAAATGGCTTGGCAATGTTTAATCATGCCAATATTCGTCTGCCACCTGCCATTGAAAAACCTGCACGCCTCGTATTGATGACCCAAATCTTGCATCGTATTCACCATAGCCAGCGCGGCAGCGAGACCAATTCAAACTATGGCTTTAGTGTCATTTGGTGGGATTGGATCTTTGGTAGTTATAAGGGTCAAGCGCAGAAGCCTGATAATGAGCTAGATATTGGGTTAAAAGAATATCCATCAGCCAAGCAAAATGCCTCGCTATGGGGATTATTGGTAATGCCGTTTAGACATAAATGAGCGATAGCTATATTCCTGAAAGTTCCAAACAACTACACTCCCTATAAGCAACTGAAGATGGCCAATCAACCGCTACCTTCGGTACCTCCTGCCCAGCATCTATCATCTTAGCAGCATTAATCCAGCCCGCATGACTAACAGCTAGTATTGGGGTGTGATCGGATTCAGTCGAGACTTTATTCAACCACCCTTTAACACGGTCAAATAGCTGCTGCAAACTTTCGCCATTATCGGGCGCGAAGTGCGCAAAGTTATTGCACCAATCATCAATCTCTCGCTTAGCGATTTGCTCCCAAGGGCGACCGTCCCATTCGCCAAAATCAATCTCAGCAAGCTCAGGCGCGACTCGACATTGAAAGCCACGTTGCACCAGTATCTGCCCGACTTTTAGTGAGCGTTGTAATGGGCTGACCCAAATCACTTTAGGTAATTGATGAACACGGGTAAAGCGCTCGATTTGATTGGCAAGGCGTTTTAATTTACGCCTATCTACTCCTACATCTGTTTGCCCAATACAGATACCCTCAGCAGCAATGGGTTTAGGATGACGCCAAATATAAAGAGTCATTGATTGATTAGCCTTCTTTTTTGTAGCCAATCCGCTATAAAACGCACACAATGCTACTGGGATAAATTTTTCGTAGCATCTGTCTGCGTAGGTACAGCAAGCAAGGAAAATTTACCCAGTAGCGCGTTATGATACTTGCACTTATTTTATTTAGGACTGATTATATACTTTAGATTTCTTTTGAATTATAAAAAAGGTATAGTCGCTGCCAAACCTGCATAAATGGCAACTTCACTCAGCTGTTGTGTCGCCCCTAAACCATCACCAGTATAGCCATCCAGACGCCTACGTAATAAGCGCCGCATATAATCAGTGGCAACTAAAGCCAACACCAAAGCCAATAACCACTGACCGATGCTAATCTGCTGTATGGCATTAGGAAATATAACCATTACTAAAACTCCTGCCACGAGCAACCAACCACTACTGAACAATCCTTGTAACGCTGTCAACTGCTGCGCCATAGGTTTGGCTTTAGCATGTTCTATCTCACCGCCATACGGTAGCAGAGCAAGCAGGCTAATACATAGCAAACGCGACGCGGTATGCCCAATAATCAGCGCGACGATAGCCACCGATAACGGCATGGTGGCTAACAAGGAAATCTTTAGCAATAGCGCAGAGACCAGACCTAACACGCCATATGTACCCAAGCGCGAGTCTTTCATGATAGTCAGCGTGCGCTCACGTGTCAGACCGCCGCCCAAACCATCACAGCTATCGGCAAGACCGTCTTCGTGAAAAGCGCCCGTGAGCTTAATCCCGCATACCGTACTTAGCACCGCAGCAACTAAGGGCGTAAATAGCACACTGGCAAGCCAAAACACGCCAGCGCAAAGTAGCCCAACCAGCAAACCAACGGCGGGAAAATGACGGCTGCTTTGGTGTAACCACTGCGGATTATAATTTTTGAATGGCGGCACGGGCAATCGCGTTAAAAACTGCATGGCGACCAGTAACAATATCCATTCATGCTTTATGAATTGACCAACGCTTTTAGGCGAAGACTGCTGTAACGGCTCTGGCTGATTTAACGCCTGTTTTGATTCCTGCTTTAATGGCTGTGACATTATTTATTTTGCTCACTAATTCCAGCATCACTAAAGCTTGCCATCTCATTAATGATGGCGCAAGCGGACTGCAGTAGTGGGTAAGCAAGCGCTGCCCCGCTACCCTCGCCCAAGCGCATACCCATATCGAGTAATGGCTCAGCGTTAAGTAATTTTAATAAATGCGCATGCCCTGGCTCGACTGAATGATGGGCGAATATGGCGTATTGAGCGACACCGGGTGATAGGCGCTCCGCAGCCAATAACGCGCTACTGGCAATAAAGCCATCGATTAATAGAATACGCCGTTCGCTAGCGGCCTGAATCAGCGCACCTGCCATCATGGCTATCTCAAGCCCGCCTAATGCCGCGAGCGCATCTAACGGAGACTGTGCTTCATTATGACGCGCCAATACTTGCGTTAAAATATCCGTCTTATGTTGTAGACCTCCATCATCGAGACCGGTACCACGACCGATACAATCAGCGATCGGTACATCACCTAATCTCGCCAGCAAAAGACTCGCCGCTGAGGTATTACCGATGCCCATCTCACCGACGATGAGCAAATTACCCGCCAAGCCTTTCACTACTTTCATACCGTTTTCTAGTGCAGCTAAGCACTCCTCTTTTGTCATGGCGGGTTCTGTGAGCGCGTCTCGGCTACCACGGCGGACCTTATAATCGAGCAATTGTAGATGGTCTTTAAAAGGAGAGTTGGCAAAGTCTGCATCGACCCCAGCATCGACGACTTTTAGCTCGATATTATGCTGACGCGCCAAGACATTGATAGCAGCGCCGCCCTGCAAGAAGTTATTTACCATTTGCGCGGTAACAGCACTTGGATAGGCTGAGGTGCCATGCTTAGTTAAACCATGATCAGCAGCAAACACTCGAATCTGTGGCTGATTAATATGCGGGGTTGTTGTCCCTTGAATCATGCCCAATTGCAACGCCAGCGTCTCTAAACGGCCCAGTGCGCCAAGTGGTTTGGTCTTTAGATCTATAATCTTTTGCAGTTCTTGGCGTAAGTTATTATTTTCTATATCGGCAATGGTTGGCGCGGTAAAGGTGGTCAAGGGAAGCATCCTAAAGGTTATAAATAAAACGTGGGACTATGGTAGCAGATTATGCTTATTTTCTTGAGCTACCTATCTTATTCTCTAACAAATATACCAAGTAGCCATTTAAATTGTTAAAAACGATAGCCTTAAACAAATCATTAAACAAACTCTCTTATCTAGCTTATAACATTTGCTATAGAATGATGTCTTGAACATTCCTTAAGAAACACGTCTTAAAATAACAAATACTACAGCCCCATAGAGGTTACGATGATTGTGTTTTGGCTTGTATTAACCATTCTTTTTATTATTTTTGCCACTGCAAAATTAAAATGGCATCCTTTTTTAGTATTGATACTATCGGCATTTTTGGTAGCGCTATTTTACCAAGTACCTCTTGATACCGTTGCTAAGACTATCTCTGATGGCTTTGGTGGCATCTTAGGTTACATTGGTCTAGTGATTGTATTTGGTACTATTATCGGGTTAATCCTTGAAAAGACGGGCGCAGCAATTGTAATGGCCGAAACGGTTATTGACTTTTTAGGGCCACGTTTTCCTACGCTGACCATGTCTATTGTCGGCGCCGTCGTCTCGATTCCTGTATTTTGTGATTCAGGATTTATCATTCTAAACTCGTTAAAAGAATCTTTAGCGGAGCGCTTAAAAGTATCAAGCGTAGCCATGAGTATTGCTTTAGCAACTGGCCTATACGCCACCCATACCTTTGTGCCGCCGACCCCAGGACCCATTGCTGCAGCTGGGAACTTAGGATTAGAGTCAAATTTAGGTTTGGTCATTATGGTTGGTGTTGTCGTTACGGCCGTCGCCGTATTGGCGGGCTGGTTGTGGTCAAACCGTTTCCTTAATGTCGAGCCAGACAATATAGATGCCGAAAACGCCCCTGCAGCGACATTGCCTGATAATCTTAAAACACGCGATGATTATGGCAGTATGCCATCAGCCACGATGGCGTTTTTACCGATTATCGTGCCTATCGTTTTAATATGTTTATCCTCTTTTGCCAATTTCCCTACCGCTCCTTTAGGCGAAGGCTTATTGGCTGACATACTCATATTTATTGGTAATCCACTTACTGCGCTGCTTATTGGTCTGTTTTTATCATTTTTATTGATAAATGGTAAAGAAAAAACGCAACAAGTTAGTGATGCTATCTCTCAAGGTCTAGTCGTAGCAGCGCCAATCCTTTTGATCACTGGGGCTGGCGGTGCATTTGGTGCGATGCTAAAAGTCACTCCAATAGGCGATTATTTAGGCACCACACTATCGGCATTGGGGCTCGGAATTTTTATGCCATTTATTGTGTCTGCTGCGCTAAAAACTGCGCAAGGCTCAACCACCGTCGCATTGGTCACCACCTCAGCGATGGTCGCACCGTTATTAGGTCAAATTGGTCTCGACAGTGAGCTTGGACGGGTGTTTTGTGTGATGGCAATTGGTGCGGGCGCGATGACCATCTCGCACGCTAACGACAGCTTCTTTTGGATTGTTAGCCAGTTTAGCCGCATGAGTGTAGCACAAGCTTATAAAGCTCATTCAATGGCTACCGGTATTCAAGGTATTACCAGCATATTGTTTATCTGGTTATTAACTTTGGTATTTATTTAACTAATTTTATTAAATAAATTGCTAGAGAATAGCGTTTATAAAAAAAACTTGCTTACCCACTTTATTTTTACTTAGATATTCCAAGAGAGCTTCATGAAAATTTTAATCGCCCCTGATTCGTTTAAAGAAAGCTTAGAAGCGCTAGAAGTTTGTCGCGCTATTCAATCTGGGTTTCGTCAGATTTTCCCTGATGCAGACTATACGTTATTGCCCATGGCAGATGGCGGCGAAGGCACATCAGCGGTGTTGTCATATGTGTTGGGCGGGCGCTGGAAAAACGTGGTTGTGAACGATCCATTAATGCGACCAATTACTGCCAAGTATCTGTTATTAGAAAATGAGACGGCCGTAATTGAAATCGCTCACGCCTGCGGTTTGCATTTATTGACAAGTGAAGAAAGAAATCCGCTCATTACCAGCAGCTACGGTGTCGGCGAACTTATTGCAGATGCTTTGAGTGAGGGCGTCAAACGTATTATTATCGGTCTGGGCGGTAGTGCCACCAACGATGCAGGACTCGGTATGCTCATGGCATTGGGAGTGGGTTTCTATAACCATGACGGTAAGTCTTTAGCACAAGGTGGTAGCGAACTGGCTAACTTAAAGCAGATAGAAGGCGAAAAGCTTCATCCAAAGCTGCGAGACACAGTCTTTGAAGTGGCATGCGATGTGACCAATCCATTATGCGGATTATCAGGAGCCAGTGCTATCTTTGGCCCACAAAAAGGTGCCAGTCCCGAGCAAGTGGCGCTATTGGATAAAGCCTTGAGTCACTTTGCGATGGTATTTGGACAGCACGGCTATCAGGATTACCAGAATATAGCAGGCGCAGGTGCAGCAGGCGGTCTCGGCTTTGCCTTAATGACATTTTGCGGCGCTAATCTTAAATCAGGTTTTGATACCGTCACTGAGGCTGTCAGTCTAGAAGAGCACATTGCTAGTGCTGACTTGGTGATTACTGGTGAAGGCAAGCTTGATGCACAAACTTTAATGGGTAAAGTCGCTGGCGGTATTAGTCAACTGGCCAAAGCCAGTCACAAGCCCGTGATCGCTATTTGCGGTAGCGTTGACGGCTTAAATCCTGCTCAGACCACGCAATTTGACGTCGTCATGCCGAGTATCCAGAAGCTGGACACCCTTGATAAGGTGCTAAGCAATGCTTATGAAAGTATTGAGACTACCGCGGTTAATATTGCCGCGGCTATGAAGTTGGGGCAAAGTATGAAATAGAAACAGCCTACAAGTTAATTGATTGACCGACATCAAATCTAAATATCGCTATTTTTTATAATTTTACAACCACTTTTTTACCTCGTTAATGACGGTTTGCATTCTATTAGGTAGGGCTTGCTGGCACCGTACGGCAAGATATAGTGTTTCACTCATTGGCACGGGCAAACGATGGCTGCTAATAAGCTCAGGGTTTGGATATGCTGCAACCGCGTGTGCTGGCAATACGGTAAAGCCAAGCCCCCTACTAACAGGCTCTAAAATCAAACCAATTTGATTAGAAAAGCCCTTTTTCTTAAAGTCATTAATATGCTGGAACTTGATATAATTGGCACTCAGCAGCATGCTGGCATGATGAGTACCGTCAGGATGATCGATAAACCCAAGCGCTATGAGTGTCTCCCAGCTTAGCTCATTAGTCATCACAGGCGTCACTAGTATGAGCGCTTCTTGAGCTATTGACTGGCAACTTATTCCCTCGTCATCTGAGATCTCCGTCATAAACCCAATATCAATGTCATGATTCGCAAGCGCTCGCTCTATATCGCTATTTGGCGCAAAGCGATAGTCAATCACCAACTGTGGATACTGTTGCTGTAAGATCAAAAGCTTTGGATATAACTTTAAGCCCACGCTGCCAGGAGACATGAGTCTCACTAGCCCTGCATAGGCGGGGTCATCACCGATACGCTGTTCTAGATTTGTTAAGCGCTGCAAGATATCACCCGCCTCCCTATACAGCTCCTCGCCGGCATCCGTCAATGAAAACTGCTTCCCTTGACGGATGAGCAAGTCGACATCTAACTGACTTTCAAGCTTACGTATGTGCTGGCTGACACCTGACTGGGTCATATGTAGGCGCTCGGCAGTGCGGGTAAAATGCCCCACTTCAACAAGGGTACAGAACGTACGTAGCCATGTGATATTCATCATTACGATATATACTTAACTTTATAATAAAGGATAATTTTACGTAATGGATATAGCTTTGTAAACTACTCCCATATCAAAACAGGAGTATGAACGATGAATAACGTTTACCCAAGAAGCTTTTCACACATTGGCCTTTCCGTCCCTGACTTAGAAGCAGCGGTAAAATTCTATACCGAGGTGATGGGTTGGTACACCATCATGGAACCGACTGAAATCATTGAAGATGACAGCCCGATTGGTGAGATGTGTACGGAAGTCTTTAGCTCAGGCTGGGGCAGTTTCCGTATTGCTCATCTCTCTACCGGTGACCGTATCGGCGTTGAAATCTTTCAATTCAAAAATCAAGAAAACCCTGAAAACAACTTTGAATACTGGAAGACAGGTATTTTTCACTTCTGCGTGCAAGATCCAAACGTGGAAGAGCTCGCTGAACGCATTGTCGCTGCTGGCGGTAAAAAGCGTATGGAAAAACCGCGTTATTACTATCCCGGCGAAAAACCTTACCGTATGATTTATATGGAAGACCCGTTCGGCAATATCGTTGAAATATACAGCCACAGCTATGAGCTTATTTATAGCGAAGGCGCGTATTAGGTATAGCGCTTAAGAGTAAAATAACGCTTCGTTATGAAAGTTAAAAAAATCGGACTTATCTCTACATGTCGATTTATTCTTAATAAAGATACGAATAGCGCACTCATATTATGAATGCGCTATTTTCATATGTGCAATTTCAATATCAGCACTCTATTGTATAACTTATAAGTCATGCTACTATTTAGAGTATTATTCGGATGCTTTTTTAGATCTTTCCTTACGTTTACACACCAATTATCAAGGATGATAAATGAATACTACAAATACAGACGCCCCCACCAGCGAGCCATTAGTTATCAGAGACGATAGCAAAGATGCAAGCGGCGTCGTCACTCTTACTTTAAACCGTCCTAAGCAATTCAATGCGCTATCAGTCGATATGTTATCCGCCATGCAAGCAGAGCTGGACGGCATCGCTCAAGATAGTAGTATTCGCGTGGTCGTCATTGCCGCGAATGGCAAAGCGTTTTGTGCAGGTCACAACCTAAAAGAGATGCGCGCACACTCAGATGAAGCATTCCACAGTGCATTATTTAAGCAGTGTAGTCAGATGATGTTGACCGTCAATCAAATGCCGCAAGTTGTAATTGCCAAAGTACAAGGCATTGCTACCGCCGCAGGCTGTCAACTGGTGGCAGCCTGCGACTTAGCGGTGGCCTCTAATGACGCTAAGTTTGCGACTTCTGGGATAAATGTCGGACTGTTTTGTTCAACCCCTGCCGTTGCCGTCAGCCGCAACTTGTCTCGCAAGCAGGCCTTTGAGATGCTAATCACGGGTGAGTTTATCGATGCCCATACGGCCTTGCAGCAAGGACTCATTAATCGTGTCGCGCCAGCGGATCAGTTGGATGCAACGCTGCAATCTTTAATCGATGCCATTACTGCCAAATCCTCTGTCGCGGTCAAAACGGGCAAAGATATGTTCTATAAACAGTTGGACATGGATTTAGCGGATGCTTATGAATATGCCGGACAAGTGATGACCTGCAATATGATGGCAGACGATGTGAGCGAGGGCATTGATGCCTTTATCGAAAAGCGCCATGCAGTATGGACGGGACGTTAATAGCTTCACCATTTAGAAGAACGCTACTTAATAACAATACTATTAATAAAATTAAAAACTACATCTTTTCAGGCAAGTTTTGTACCGCAAGGCTTGCCGCTTCAATAGCACCAGCAATATAACCAGAAAACTGTGGCGACCATTCACTGCCTATCCCCGTTAGGCAATCACTCCATACACCTGATATTGCCTTAGAAACAGGTGCCACCGCATGCTGACCATCACTACTTGCGTCGGCAGTCGTTGCGGTGAATTTATCTTGTGACCAGTCTTTCAGATACTCAGCTTTGGGCGTGTCTGCCTGCTCGCCAAATAGACGTACCAATTGCGCACGGCAATGTGCTTTTAACACATCTTCAGAGACGCTTTGGCGTACGGAGGCAGGTACTCCTATAAAGCCAAACAACGCACCCCTGCCACCCATGCTAGAGGCATCATGAATCTCAACCATTGGCCCTTGCGAGCTACGCGCGGCTCCCGAGAGACCGTGCTTGCGCCAAAAAGCCGTATCGTAAACGGCAAAATACTTGGCATGAGGCGCCATCCAAGTCGCTGTGTTGCGCCATTGCGTTATCATATCGGACGGTAAAGCTGGCTCAAACGTTATACTGTCTTCCACCAAACGAGGCGGTAGCGCCAGCAATACATGCTGCGCTCGCCAAGTCGTGAATTGCCCAGACGTGTCTTCGCTGGTTATCTCTATGTGCTCATCTGCTTTATGCAACCGACGTACAATTTGACTATTAAAAACACGTGAGGAATCAAGACGACGATATAAAGCATCAATCAATGCGGCCATACCACCGACTAGACGCATTGAAGGTGGCGAGCTTTTATAGCCTTGCATACGAACAGCAGGCTCGTTAGGAGCGTGCTCAACCATCATATCGCCCTCTTCAAACTGTGCAAAAGTCTCCAGCTGTAGTTCATTGACCAGATCGCTCAACTGCGACTGATAATCAGGCCAAAACCAAGAAGGTCCTAAATCAAAGCTATCTATCTCTTGTACACTATCAGAGCCAAGATGTTGTGAAGTCGGTCGCTCTAAGGCCGAATCTTTTAAAAGCTTACTAGCGAGAATGCGACCGCCCAAACTATCACGCGCTTCTAACAATATATAATCAATGCCTTTTTGCTCTAATAAATAAGCCGCATATAGACCACTCAAACCACCACCGATAATTGCTACAGGTACATTTGTTATATCTAATTTTTGCATAGAAGTTTTCTTTTTATTTTTCATTGAAAGCGCTTAACATCTTAAATTATGGATAACATGCTTTAGCTCATTAAACGTCTAAACCTTCGATATCTGCGCCAATGACGTGAGCAAGATGTCCAGTCTTAACATAGACCGTAGCGCCTTCCTCACCTGCTTTTATCTGTGGCTGCGCACCTGCGGGCAAGCGTAGCCAGCTATCTTGTTTATAGGTTTGGTCGCCTTCTAGCAGCGTACCTTCGACCACCAACAGCTCTGCGCCACCTGCCACTGTGTGAGTCATAAGATCTTTTGTAAACAATGCATCATCTGCGCTCAGCCGCTGCAAGCTCACCTGTTCACTATCGTTCAAAAATAAAGCACACACCTCACGATTGCCGATCCATTGCCAGTTTGTACTATCGTGCGTGTCGATAGCGACATGGCGCTCTTCAGATGGTGACATCTGTCGCAGCTTTACAAAGATCACCGCCCCTTCATCGCTATAAGGCGTATGGCCTGATGCTGGCGGATTGCGTAAATACCAGCCAGTGGGATAGTGCTTATCATCGGCAGAAAAAGTACCTGACAATACCAAAATCTCCTCGCCGCCCGGATGTTGATGATGCGGAAAATACGAATTAGGCGCATAACGCACAAGGCTAGTCGCCCGCGCCTTCTCCGCGCCTACGCGGTCAAGCATGACGCGCTCGACACCATTCTGCGGTGATTTAATCCATTGATGCTCTTCAGCCGTTAGCTCAGCTCGAGATGAAAAATCTGCATTAATTAGCATAGGATAGTGTCCAAATTCGATTTAATATGGCTAAGCGACTTAAAAATTTATACCAGTAGCACTTTTTAGTCGTTGTAACTTTTTTATTTAATACTAACTATAATAGCCCGCTTAATAATCAACCTTACCGCGCAATGCCTTGGTTTTGCCGCGCTGCGTCTTTTGATCGACGCGTTTACGCTTAGCATTTCTACTCGGCTTGGTTGGTCTGCGAGCTTTAGCGACTTGGGTAGATTGAAAGATGAAGGCTTTAAGACGTTCAAACGCGTCAATCTTGTTGCGCTCTTGGGTACGGTGTTGCTGAGCTTTGAGGACGAATATCCCCTCTTTAGTGATACGACTGTCTTTGCTATCTAATAAACGCTGTTTTTGGGTGTCATTCAGACTCGAGGCATTGATATCGAAGCGTAGATGAATAGCGGAGGAGACTTTATTGACGTTTTGCCCGCCTGCCCCTTGCGCGCGGATGGCGCTAATCTCGACTTCACTATCGCTTAAGCTGATGGTATTACTGATAAAAATCATAGTTGTCTTTTATTTCTTTTAAATAATTGGTTTTTAAATGCTTCTCTTCTATATGGGGCATGGTTGAGGATTTATAAATAGGGCGTTACTTCTAACATTTTATTGCATTGAACCAAGCATAGCGCCTATCACTAAAAGCGGAATTGACATCAGTATCTTAAAAACTGACGCTTTGCACTTTTCCCAGCGTGTAATAATAAAATATAAGTTGGCAAATGGAAGAAATAGATATAACAGACCCCAAAGTATGGATTCTTGAAAGGCAATAATAATCAGCTTAATCCCGTAGATAAAAGAGATGATGACACCGATAATAAATAAAACAATTCCTATGATCTCCATAGTTGCGCTCCAAAATAGTATTTCACTCAAAATGAATTTTTACTTCTTACGATAACTCAAACACTCGATTATGATAGCAGTTGAAATGCACCTACAATGCGCTCTCATTCACTCTCTGCTGCTATATTCATTATTTGTAACAGCCAGTCACACCGCCAGTGCTGCACAAGTATGTATATCTGCTAAAATTATGCCATGATGCTTATAATAACCAACAATAGACAAATAGAAAGGATTTGATATGCGCTTGGCATCCGTTTTTCAAAAAATGCACGACCGCACGCCCAAACTTGCCAAAGTAGTATCGCTCGCAACGGCGACGGGCGTTATCGCAGGGAATAGTTTTGCAGGTAGCATCCCTGTGTGGCTTATGGGTGCGACCAAAATGATTACTGGCGCAGCTATCGCTGACAAGGCGGTGATCAAAATCGCCAATCATTGGATTAATAGTAATAACGCTGTGATTGACATGGTGTTACCACAAAAAGACTGGCGAATTAGCTTACCTGATGATGTATATATAGACGGCAAATACCTACTGATTAGCAATCACCAATCTTGGGTTGATACCAGTATTGTTCAGTATATTAGCCAAGATCGCCTGCCTTTGACGCGGTTTTTTACTAAGTTTGAATTGTTATACATTCCTATCGTCGGTCAAACCTTTTATTTTTTAGATTTCCCCATGATGCGCCGGCATTCTAAAGCGGATATCGCAAAGAACCCTGCCTTAAAAGGTCAAGACCTCAAAGAAGCACAACGTGCCTGCGCGCTACTTAAAGACAAGCCCTTTACCTTGCTCAATTATCTAGAAGGAACGCGCTTTACGCCTGTTAAGCATGAGAAACAGCAGTCGTCCTACACGCACCTGCTTAAGCCAAGAGCGGGCGGTTTGGCGCTGGCTATCAATGCGTTGGGTGCCGAAGTAGACGGTATATTGGATATAACGATTGTCTATCCTGATGGCGTACCGACTTATAGTGACTTGTGGAAAGGCAATATCAAGCGCTTAGGCGTCGATGTCCGCTATATCGACATACCAAAGGGTTTATCTGTAGCTGTTCAAAATGGTGGTTATCAAGATGATGATGCCGTCAAAGCCAGAATGTTTGAATGGGTTGAGCATATATGGCGCGAAAAAGATGAGCGCATCACCAAGATGCTGGCTGACTTTAAAGGATAGAAGCCTGCAAGCCAGTTTTAATAAATAAAAAACACCTCTCAAAAACAGCATAGTGCTGCTGGGATAAATTTTTTGAAGCCTCTGGAGTGCAAAGCGCATAGCAAGCGAGGAAAATTTATACCAGCAGAACGCTATTTTAAGCGTATCTCTTTTATTGTGAACTGACTACAGCGATTTAGGAGCTATTTTTAGATATAAAAAAAACGCCTCTTATCTGATGACAGATAAGAGGCGTTAATACTATTTTACTGCTATAAATTTAGAACGATAAATCACTTATACCGCGAGGCGCATTTTATTGATACGCATATCACCCGTCTCAACAAAGCGCTGATGCCATGACAAAGCTTCATTTAAAAGGTGCGGGGTTTGTAAGCCACTGGCCTTAGCAGCACGCTCATAGTAATCTTGTAGCATTGGGCGATAGTCTGGGTGCGCACAGTTATCAATAATAAGCTTGGCGCGTTGACGCGGTGACTTACCACGCAAATCAGCAAATCCTTGCTCAGTCACCAAAAACATCACATCATGCTCAGTGTGGTCGTGATGCGATACCATCGGCACGATAGTAGAGATAGCGCCACCTTTAGCCGTAGATGGACTCACAAAGAATGAAAAATGCGAGTTACGAGTAAAGTCACCCGAACCGCCGATACCATTCATCATCTTGGTACCCATGATATGGGTTGAGTTGACGTTACCGTAAATATCCGCTTCAATCATCGCATTCATAGCAATGATACCTAGACGACGAATCACCTCTGGATGGTTGGTAAACTCTTGCGGGCGCAAGATAAGCTTGTCACTCAAAAACTCAATATTATCATTGAAACGCTTTAGCGCATCTGGGCTAAACGACAGTGCCGTAGCCGACGCTGACTTCATTTTGCCGCTAAGTACCAGATCAAGCATGCCGTCTTGTAGTACTTCGGTGTATCCCATCAGATCATCAAACGGGCTGTCTTGTAGACCCATTAATACAGCGTTTGCCACGTTACCCACACCAGACTGTAGTGGTAATAGGTTTTTTGGCAAGCGGCCTTTTTTGACTTCATGGTCTAAGAATTCAATGATTTGTGAAGCAATGGTCTTTGAGTTTTCATCTGGATCAGCAAACTTACTATTACGATCTGGCGCATCGGTCATGACGATACCGATGATCTTATCAAGGTCACACTCTAGGTACGGCGTACCGATGCGATCATCTGGCTTGACAATAGGAATAGGCTGACGGAACGGCGGCTCACCAAGGTCTGCTGGGATGTCATGCATGCCCTCTAGCATCATGCTTTGGCGCGAGTTTACTTCGATGATGACTTTTTTGGCCGTTTTGAGCCACTGGTTATTAGTACCAATGCCCATTGAAGGAATGATTTTGCCTTCTGGGGTGATGCCTGTTGCTTCAATCAAGGCAATGTCCATATCGCCATAGAAGCCAAAACGAACCTGCTGCTCAAAGTGTGATAAATGCATATCAACGTAGTGAGTATTACCAGCATTGATGTGGTTACGCATGGCAGGATCAGATTGGAACGGCGCACGAAAATTGATACAGTTGGCTTCTGCCAAGACACCGTCACAGTCATGAGCGGTGGAGGCGCCCGTTAGCATGCCGATGCCAAACGCTTCGCCACGAGCATGAGCGTCTTTGGCACGATTAGCGATAGCAGTTGGTACAAATTTTGGGTAGCCTGCCCCTGTAAATCCTGCGACCCCAAGCGTCATGCCGTTTTGTACAAATGAAGCGGCCTGTTCAGCAGACATGATTTTTTCACGCAAACCTTCATGACGGACGCGCTCTTCGTGATTGATTGAACCCATAGCAATATTCCTATTAACTTCCTTATTAAAAAAACCTCAAAATAATGAATACTAAAACAGACATGACAATGAGGTAAATCTGCAACGAACCCGCTAACACGTTTTCGTTGTCGCATTTTGGACAATTTTTCGACAAAAGGCAAGCAGGTGCGCTTAGGTATAGACGTTTAACTTTAAAATTAAAGCGGTTCAAACGCCCTTTTATATGACAGTTACTCTGCCGATAGCGTGGCAAGTAGCTTGTTTATCTCAGTCTTAAATTCTTTATCTTCAATTTTATTGGCACTGGTTTTGGCGTTTTTTAGATTGGTGAGAGCCGCGTCTTTTTGGCCCAATTCAATCTGTAACTCAGCCATAGAAAACGCAATTGATGCCATATGATCTTTTGAATTAATAGCAGTGGCTTTTTTGAGTGCTTTTTCATAAATGATAAGCGCAGCTTCTAAGTCTTCAGTGAAGTCAGCGAGCGTCTCCCATTGCTCTGGGTGGTCTTTATCGCTCTTCTCATTTTCGATGCAAAGATCTTTTAGCTGTGCATAGAGAGCGTCAAATGTTTCTTGATCATTTTTGCTATCGGCTTCTAGTAGCTTTTCGGCTAGCACATAAATGGACTTATATATTTTGGTATTAATCATGACTCGCGGACCCTTTATGCGACTAGATTGGATAAATTGCTGATGATTATAGCGTAAATTGACAGGTTGGATAAGCGTTATAAAGAATACTTGGCATTTATATGCCAAAAGATTTATTAAGTTTTAGGCGACCAATGGACAAATATACGACAATATGGAACAAGACACGATAACTGTTACCGTGTCCTTTATATTTTAAGTCGGGTTTTAATAAAGCCATCTTTATCAGATAACCAGTCAAACAGTCAGTCAAATAATCAGACAAATGATTAGCTATCTTCTCCTACTAACCCAGATAAAAACGCCTGTAAATTATGGTTGAGCTTTTGGATATAGTAGCCACCCTCTACCAGTACAATCAAAGGTTTGTTTAACGCTTTCATCTTTTGCGCCAATATCTTAAAGCCCTCTGTACTGACCTTACATCTCGCTTCTGGATCATCTTTGTAGACATCAAACCCTAAGACGTGGACGATGACATCAGGATCAAAGGTTTTTATAGTATCGATGGATTTATCGACATACTCAAAAAAGCCGTCCTCATCAGTACCATGCGGCATTGGGAAGTTGACGTTATAACCCTCTCCCTCACCCGTCCCTCTTTCAAACTCATGACCAGTGACACCCGGATAAAAATTAACGGTGTCGCCATGTACCGAGGTATATAAGACATCTTTACGCTCGTAGAATATCTCTTGAATACCCTGACCGTGATGCATATCGGTATCGATGATGGCTATTTTGGCGTATTTTTGTCGTAAGTGTTCCGCGATGATGGCAGCGTTGTTTAGATAACAGAATCCACCTGCTGCGCTCTTGCGTGCATGGTGACCGGGCGGCCGTGAAAAGCAAAGTTGTACATCGGTGTCATTGCTTGAGTCGCTATCATCGTTAAGCAAAGCCTCAGCTGCATTAAGCGCCGTTTGCGCTGACCAATAGATAGATATCCATGAATGCTCACTGATTGGCGCGCTATCATCGGCCTGATATTTGGCCGCTTTTGCCATGATGCCCAGTCCAGGATTGTCATACGGCACAAAAATCCCTGTCTGTACTTGGTCCCCTAAGTCCTCTTCTACCGCCATCCATTCGTCATAGCCATGCTTTAAAAACTCAACATAACCAAAGTCATGCACCGCTAAGATCGGTCCCATCCCGACCTCTTTGGCATTCGTCACCTCCAGTCCTAATGCCGCTGGTGCTTTTAACATCTCGACCATACGCTCTGGTATCTCTAGCGGCTCATGCATTTTTCCATACGAAAAGTAAGGCAGTGGTCTATGCAGACTTAAGTTTTCATGACTGTATATTTTCACTCTGTACACTCCATTGTTTATGACGCAGTCCATTTTGTATGATGCCATCATAGCCTTTCTTTATATGGCTAAAAGTCATCATATTATTATCACCAACCATTGAATATATGCCAGCGCCTAATCAGAGTCAAATACAAATAAAGACTCTATGCTGCAAACGTGACTACAGCATAGAATCTTTAATGACCCTTGTTATCAGTAAAAGTGGTTTTAAGATTTAAACGTCTGTACGGTTTGGATGAAGGTGAATTCTTTTAGGCCAGCTTCTCCAAACTCCACCCCAAACCCTGAGTCTTTCACACCGCCAAATGGCGCATCAGGCTGAATCATGGCATGGTTGTTGATCCAGACCGTACCGCACTCTAAGCGAGAAGCAATTTTCTGTGCCTTTTCGATATTCTGCGACCACACTGAGCCGCCAAGCCCCACTTGCAAGCGATTGGCGCTATCTATCGCCTCTTCTACATCGCTAAATTTAATAATAGGTAAAATGGGCCCAAATTGTTCTTCATCGACCAGCCTTGCCCCATCATTAATATTGCTCACGAGCGTGATTGGATAAAAATAGCCGCTCTCGTCCGTGACGTCACCGCCGCATAAGAAGTTGGCGCCGCGCTCTTTGGCATCTTTGGCAAGTGCTTTGACGATATTAAGCTGCTCTTGATTCTGTAGCGGTCCAAAGTCAGTATCTTCATCAAAGCCATTGCCCGTTTTCATGCTATTGGCCATGTTCGTTAAAGCTTCACATAGCTCATCATGCACAGATTCATGGACATAAAGGCGCTTTAGGGCAGCACAAGTTTGGCCATTATTAATAAAAGAGGTCGCAAATATCTTTGGCGCACAAGCAGCAATATCGGCATCTGCTAAGACAATACCCGCATCGTTGCCACCAAGCTCTAGTGTCAAGCGGGTAAGATTGTCAGCTGCGCTTTTCATAATGGCTTTGCCCGTGGGCGTCGAGCCTGTAAATACGATTTTTTGAATATCTTGATGTGACGTCATCGCAGCCCCAATTTCCCCTTCGCCAGTCACTATATTTAACACACCAGCGGGCAAAATGTCTTTAGCGATTTCACCGAATCGTAATACGGTCAATGGGGTCATCTCAGAGGGCTTCATGACAACTGTATTACCTGTCAATAGTGCAGGGATAATGTGCCAGATACCTATCAGCAATGGGTAGTTCCACGGCGTAATCGAACCTACTACCCCAAGTGGCTTGCGATGTAGCTCTATATGTGCGGTGTCGTTATCTTGAATGACCTGCGGCTCCAATGTCATACTGGCGGTCGCGCGTATCCAAGCGAGTGTGCCACCAAACTCAAAGCCTGCACCTAGATCTGCAAAGCCTTTGGTCGGCTTACCCTGCTCTTTGGTCAGTAGCGTCATCAGCTCCTCAGCGTTATCTTCGATAGCATCAGCAAGCTGCATCAAACGATCTCGGCGCTGCTCATAAGTCAATGCCGACCAAGTAGGGAACGCTGATTTGGCCGCTGCTACCGCATCATTCAACTGCGCAGTGGTAGCCTTTGGGCAACGAGCAATGACAGATTTGTCCGCTGGGTTGATAACGTCAAAATAGTCAGTGGTGCCAACACTTTCACCGTTGATAATTAAATTAAATTCTTTCATTTTTTTACTCTTATGGTTAGGGTTATGGCCTAATATTCTAAAGGCGTTTATTTACTTAGGTACTTATTTGCTCTCGCTTTCACCTTTATCTTGATTCAAATGCAGCGATGGCGTTTCATCAAAGAAATTCCACGGTTTGAGTAGCACGTTTACCCATTCTGTCGGCATGATAGGCCACTCTTCAGCACGGGCAATATGGGTGGTACCTGTCGTTAGCCACACCACCAAGTCTTTGTTATGAATGTTTTCATCGTCTTTCGTAAACGCCCCCAAGCCGGTATCTTTGTCAGAGCGATTGGGGTATTTGCCTTCTGGATATTGCTCATCTGCATCATAGTTGGTCACCCAAATCTGTTTATCCATAAAATTAAGACGATTGTATATCCACTCATCGTCAGCGAAGTTGGCGCCTTTTGCGATAGGATGAGTCCCGCCTGCAAACGGAATCATCTGATACGATACCGGATTTCCCATACGGTTCTCTTTGCTTGCATTACTGATTAGACGCACAGAAGCAGGATCGAAGTTTGCTTTGGCGGCCGTCTCGGTCACCACTGTGGTTTCGCGAGTCTCCATCGCACTAGTACGCGGCCCTCCGCGTGTATTGTCAGCGACGATGGGATCTATACGTTTGATATGATTGGTCTCGCCATCGACATCCATATCCAAACGGAAGTTATAGATATGCTGGTGCGTTGGACCGACGATATTATGATCAATCAACGTACCATAGCGAGTGTCTTCTTTGGCCGTTGGATCGTGCATGGTTTTTGCAAGTACGCCTTTAGCAGCCTCGATACCAGTTGCCCCAGCGTCGATACCGATCGTACCGTTTGGCTCAAACACCCAGTCAAAAATATAATCATAGTTACCTATCGTACTTATCCAGCGTACGACCAGCTCACGGCGCTCAGTACTAACGTTTTTTTGCCCCATTTCTTGATGTTTAAACTCAGGACCTGCATAGCGCTCAAACACTGCAATGGCATTCGGAATGGTATAAGGATTGCCTTGATAGTCTGGTAGCACAGCGTCAAGGAGTACCGCGTTTTCTGGTGCATCGACGTTCTTTTCTAGCGGCGAGGTCAGAGTTCCCATGCCGTATTCACCAGCATCAAGATAAGATTTAAAGTACCAGCCCATATCTGGATCGCCATAAGGCACGACCATACCGCCCAAGTTACCTTGATACATGATTTTGCGATCAACGCCTTTATCATTAAAAGTGACCGTACTAAGCTGTAGGCCTGTTCGACTGTCTAAACCAATATGAAACTTCCAGTTGTGCCATTCAACGTCTCGGCCAGTGATGGTATAGTTTTTGCCTTCTGGTTCGATGATATTTAATGGCTTACTAGTGACAATATCTTGATCACGACCATCGATTGGACGCGGGGTCATCGGTACGGGAATGACACTACCTTCCTCTATTTTAATGATTTTTTTCTCATCTAAATCGACCACTGCCACCAAGTTTTCGATAGGATGCGCCCAGTAGTTGCCATCGCCCACATCTAGATAAGAGACGATTTTAAGGACGCGCAGCTGCTGATCTAAATTGTCCTGATCACCGAAATATCCAACGGTCAGCGGCGTTCCGACAACCTTAGTCACATCATCTATACCATGTTTTTTTAACGCCACTTTGTATTCAGGGCTATTTTGGATGATGTCTTGTATGGCATAAAAATCATCTACCAGCACCATACCAAAGGTATCTTCTATCGCATTCCAACTGGTTAAGGCGTTTTTGTTTAAATTTGCTTCACCTTCAATGACCGTATTGCCTTTTAAAATGCTAAAGGTTGCCACTCGATCACCTTGGTAAGGCTTGTTTTCAGTGACATTACGCCATACTGCATCTTTATCAGGTTGTTTTAGGCGGATATCAGAAAACCGTAGATTGGTCTCGGTAGGCTTGGCTTTTTTGATAATAGCCAAAGTTTGCTCGATCTCCTCAGCACTTAACACATTGAGTGGATGCGGGCTTTGCTCTATCTTAAAAGTTTGATCCAAACCTGATTGTAAAATCTCATTTGCTAATGAATCAGGCACTAAAGCTTGACCATCTTTTATGATGAGCGGATTGGTGATTGCTAAGGACTGCCCGTTCACCATAGCAGTTTTGCTGTTGGGTTTGATTTGTACGCGGGTTGAGTTCTTAGTAATAGTATACATCTCAGCATAACTATCATATTCAACGTCTGCACCCGCTGTACTCATCGCCTCCTCGATCGGAACCATATTGACTTTGCCGCCATGAGCAAATGCTTGCGCGCTATATGCAAGCGCCAGACTAGCCACTAATGCAGTAAAAGTTGATTTTAATGCCCTAGTAGTGGGATTTTTACTGGTTTTGTTATTGAATTTTTGCTTATTATGAATGGGGGTATGAGCATGTATCATTGACGACTTCCTTATCGTATTGAGGTATAGAGATAGCATCTACTAACTCTGAGACGAATTCCATTTCGTACTTGGTAGTAACCGGTAGACAATAAAAGAGCTTAGTAAATACGCTACAAGCGACTCATTTTACGATCAAACCGTTATTTACTATAACAACAGTTATATTGCAGGACAATAACTCATCTCTATTTTTTATTAACGTAGCTTCACAGTTAATTTATTTATAAGTTTAGATCGCATAAGCTGAATATAGAGTATAAATATAAAAAAACCGCATGATATTAGCATCATGCGGTTTCTCTACCTTAAGAGCTGGCTCTATTATTTCAAACTACTCATTTACTATTAAGCAAGCATACCACCATCGACTACAACCGTAGCGCCCGTCGTATAGCTTGACGCATCAGACACTAGATACAATACCGTGCCTGCCATCTCGTCTGGATCGGCGACGCGTCCTAGTGGAATGGCATGTAGCGCCATCTTTAAGACTTTATCATTGGTAGTCAAAGCCGAGGCAAACTTAGTATCGGTTAGACCTGGCAACAAAGCATTGACGCGAATGTTTAATGGGCCACATTCTTTGGCAAAGGCTTTGGTCATGCTAATCACGGCAGCCTTAGTGATTGAATAGATGCCTTGCTTATCACCTGCCACCAAGCCATTTACCGATGCGGTGTTTAAAATCACCCCGCCGCCCTGCTCGCGCATCATCTTGCCTGCCGCCGTCGACATAAAGAAATAACCGCGAATATTGACTTCGACGGTCTTATCAAAAGCGCCTAGATCGGTATCTAAAATATGCCCATAATAAGGGTTGGCCGCGGCGTTATTCACTAAGATATCAATTTGACCAAATTCGCTTTTGATATGCTCAAAGATCGCATCAATCTGCTCCATCTCACCGACATGGCAGGCAAAGGCGCTGGCTTTATGTCCATCATCTTTGATGCTATCAGCGACGGCTTGGCAAGCATCAATCTTACGGCTAGAGACAATGACATGTGCGCCTCTAGATGCCAATAAACGAGCGATAGACTCACCAATACCACGACTAGCGCCAGTAACCAAGGCAATCTTGCCCGTTAAATCAAATAAATCTTTCATAGGTGTTCCTTTTATATTTGTAAAGTCTTAAAAGTAAATCTCATTTTCAACTATTTTAGTTTTTTGGCGTAGGCTGGGTTTTTAACCCAGCGTTTTACTTTTATAAATTTTCACAGCTGGGTTAAAAACCCAGCCTACAACTATTCCTTATATTTTGAATTAGCTATTCATTTTTCAATTTTTTATCGGAAATACTTAATAAGTTATAATCGAAAAACTGCAAACTCATTACAAGGCAGCCGAGCGTAGATAGTACAAATAGTACATCGAGCGAGGCTAACGCCGTAATGGTTTAGCAGTTATTTGATTATTAAGCCAACATGCCGCCATCGAGGGTAAACGCATGACCATTCATAAAGCTGCTTTCATCACTAGCCAGCCATGCAATCGCACCAGACACTTCATCGACGTCACCTAAACGGCGCATTGGGCTGGCTTTGATGGTTGCTTGTTGGGCACGCTCATCCATATTTGCCATAGTATTACGCACCATCGGCGTATCGATAAAGCTCGGACATACCGCATTAAAACGAATATTGACGCGCGCATATTCATGAGCCGCAGACTTGGTTAGCCCCATGACACCATGCTTAGCAGCGCTATAAGCTGATAATAGCGGCGCAGAACGCAGGCCTGCGATAGACGCGACATTAATCACATGACCGCCACCATCGGGTGCCATACAAGTAACAGCGGCCCTCATACAATGCCAAACGCCTTTTAGGTTGACGGCGATATTACGATCGAAATCTTCATCGCTTAGCTCATGCATGGGTGCTGGTTTATGATCGATACCAGCATTGTTTATTACCACATCGAGACCACCAAGCGTTTCCATGGCAAAGGCAAATAGCGCACGCACTTCATCGCCACTAGTGACATCGACCTTTTTAAAGACGATACTATTGCCAGCGTCCTGACCTTGCTTAGCAACAGCTGCACCCATCTCTTCTGCTAGATCACCAATGACTACTTTGGCCCCGCGACTGGCTAACAATAATGCACTTGCGGCTCCGATACCAGAAGCCCCGCCGGTGATTAAAATGCGTTTACCAGTTACGTCTGAGGCAATTCCATTTGTATTTAGCGTCATATTTTATTCCTTTAAACGTGTATTATTTTATCTGGTGTAAGTTTCTACAAAATGATACTACTAACCTTTCATTGGTTAGAACCATTCTGCTTGCATATCGGTACATACGGCATTGTCTTTATTTAACAGTTCAATATCGCGATTGATTAAGGGTAATTCCCAATCGATAAAGTATTTGGCTGCTTGGATTTTGCCTTTGTAAAAATTCTGCTGCTCAACATCTTGCGTCGTACTTAGTAGTTGCTCAGCTTTGCTGGCTTGGCGAATCCAAATCCAACTGACCACGATTGAGGCAAAGATATTCATCAATGCTTGTGCATTACCAGTCAACGTGATGGCTTTTTCCGTTTGCAGGATTTTGCTTAAATGCACCAATACCTCATGCAAGTGACTCATATAAGGCATCAATTTACCGGCGAGTTTGGCAGTCTCCGGTGTACTGATATTTTCCAAGTCTTGAGTGATTTCACGTTTTAGAATTTGAATACCAAGCCCTTTATTTTGCCATAACTTTCGGAATGACAAATCTAACGCTTGCACGCCATTTGTGCCTTCATGAATGGGATTGAGACGGTTGTCACGCCAAAACTGCTCGGCCTGATATTCACGCGTATAACCTGCGCCGCCCAATACTTGAATACCTAAATCATTGGCCTTTGGACCATACTCAGATGGCCATGCTTTGAGTACTGGCGTTAATAAATCTAATAATTCTGATAGCTCGTTTTTTAGCGTATCATCTTCACAGGTATTGATACGGTCAATCAGGTTCGAGCCGTATAAGCACAGTGAAATGCCGCCCTCACTGTAAGCTTTTTGCGCAAGCAGCATGCGTTTGACGTCACCATGCTGAATAATCGCCGTTGCTGCATCTTCAGGCTTATTATTCGGTGCGATTCTGCCCTGCGTTCTGTCTTTGGCATAATCGAGCGAATACTGATAACCACGATAGCCAATCATCGCCGCGCCAAAGCCAACCGCGATACGCGCTTCGTTCATCATCTTAAACATATAACGCAGACCAAAATGCTCTTCACCAATAAGGTAGCCATAGCACTCGCCTGCATCGCCAAAGCTCAACGCCGTAGAAGTCGCTCCTCGATAGCCAAGTTTATGAATGAGTCCGGTTAGATGGACATCATTACGCTCACCAACCGAGGCATCTTCATTTAAGCGATACTTGGGTACAGCAAATAACGAGATACCTTTGACACCACCAGGACCGCCCGGTACTTTGGCCAATACCAAATGCACGATATTGTCAGACAACTCATGATCGCCCGCTGAGATATAAATCTTGCTACCTTTGATTCGATAGCTACCGTCGTCTTGCTTGACAGCGGTGGTTTTGATATCAGCAAGCGATGAACCAGCATGCGGCTCGGTCAGTGCCATAGTGCCAGTAAATTCACCTGTTAGCATACGCGGCATAAAGGCATCTTTAATCTCATCACTGGCAAAATGTGAGATGACATTAATCGCGGCCGTGGTCAAAAACGGATAGGCAGTCGTCGATGGATTGGCTGCCATAAAATAGCCTGCCACCGCTGTCATGACGGTTTCGGGTAATTGCATCCCACCATCATCAAAGCTATAACGACCCGCGATAAAACCTGACTCACGAAACGCATCAAAGGCAACTTTTACATCGTCTATCATGCTGACTTTTTTGCCGTCAAACTGTGGTTCGTTTTTATCTGCCAAATGGTTATGCGGCAAAAACAAATCGGTGGCGATTTTATTGGCGGTACCCAAAACCGCATCAAAGGTTTCGCGGCTGTGTTCTGCAAATTTATGATGTCTGGTTAAGTCTTCAGTGCCCAATACATCATATAATTGGAACGGTAATTCAAAGTCATTGATAAGCGTATCTGCTGCCATAGTATTCTCGTTAACTTATTAAATTTGATAATTAATTGATAGTAATCTAATTTAACGCCGTACCGTATTGTCATTTATGACATAATTATGGTCAAATAAGACATACACAACATTAATTGTGAGAAATATTCAGTCGAAAATTTTATTTCTGATAAGTATAAAGAAAGGAAATGCTTGTGCCCTACTCTAAACCCTTTAAAGTCATTATTGTTGGTTTCGATGGTGTGCTCGGTAGCGTGCTCGCTGGGGCCCTAGATTTATTTTCGTTTACTGGGGTCAGCTGGCAACGATTCGCGGATGAGACGGTAGAGCCAAGATTTGATGTGCAGATAGCCAGTTTAGGCGGTGTCGATATCAGATGTAGCAACCGCTTAATCATGCAAGCGCATTGCGATATTAAGGATGTAATTGAGTGCGACTTATTATTAATTCCAACCATTGGCGATTCGATCGATAAAGTACTGAATCAGAACAGTGAATTAATTGTGCATATAAAGCGGCTTGCAACGACCAAGGCGGATATCGCCAGTAACTGTAGCGGCGCGTTTTTTTTGGCAAGGGCAGGCTTACTCGATGGCAAAGTCGCGACCACTCATTGGGGGTATGCCAATAAGTTTAAGACAGACTTTCCATTGGTTGATTTGCAAGAAAACCAGTTTGTTACGCAATCAAAAATCCAGTCAAAAAGCGAGTCAACAACCCAATCGGGACATATTTTTTGCGCCGCAGGCGGTAGCGCCTTTTATGACTTAGCCTTGTTATTGATAGAGCGTTACTGCGGCCGTGAGATTTCGACTCAAGTGGCCAAAACTCAGATCATCGATAGCAAACGTGGCAATCAAAACAGCTATACTAACGTGACTTTGCATAAGCCGCATGCAGACCAGCTGGTCAAGCAAGTACAAGTATTTATCGAAGAAAACTTTAAACAACCTTTACAGGTGAGCCATTTGGCAGCGATGGTCAATGTCACCCCGCGTACCTTAAACAGACGTTTTCAATCTTGCGTCGCGATGCGCCCGATTGAATACATTCAAGCAGTCAGAATTGAGCAAGCAAAGCGGTTGTTGGAATCAGGGAATGTGACGATAAAATCGCTGACTGAGCAAGTTGGCTACGATGACATCTCATCATTCACGCGACTTTTTAAGCGCGCAACCGAGCTGACACCAAAAGAATATCAAGAGAAGTTTTCACGCTTAGCGATTTGAGAGTTTTTTGAAAACATATGAATAGCAAAAAGCCGATCTGACTGACATCAAATCGGCTCTATGTTTGCTATAAATAAATTACTAGTACAGCAAATGTGCCACTGATGTAATAACCACCAAGCTAATAAGCGTACGAATAATAAAAATCATAAACAGCTCTAAAACATTAAGTTTAATGTTTGATTTCAAAATCAGCGCACCAACTTCAGACATGTAAATAATCTGCGTGATAGAGGCAGCGCCAACGACAAAGCGTGTCATTTCACTCTCAATACTCTTACCGACCAACGCTGGTAAGTACATATCAGCAAAACCCATAATCATAGCAGGAGCTGCTTTGGCAGCCTCTGGAATTTGTAACAAATCGAGCACAGGAACCAATGGCGCGGCAAGCCAATCAAACACAGGCGTATATTCAGCTAATCCTAGACCAATAGTACCGATTGCAAAAATAATTGGGATAAGTCCAAAATAGATATCAAACAAGTTTTTTACGCTGTTTTTAAATACACTACCCAAGCCTGGCATAGAGTGTGCGCGAGTCACTGCGCGGTTCAATGCCCACTGCGGCATACTATATTGCGCAGGAATGTCTTCATTCAACAAACATTTACCAGAATGGTAGGTGTCAGGCTTTAGTGACAATGGTGGTATGCGCGGCATAATAATCGCAGCAATAAAACCAGTCAAAGCGATGGTCAAATAAAAGAAGACAAAATTATTATCTACCCCAATGGTCTTGGCAACGACATAAGTAAAAGCAATAGAGGTTACCGAAAAAGTCGTGGCAATAATGGCTGCTTCACGCTGACTATAGTAACTCTTATCGTACTCTTGCATAGTCACTAGCAGACCGATAGAGGCTGCACCAAACCATGAGGACATTGCATCGACTGCAGAACGACCTGGCAGTTTGAACAGTTTAATAAATACTTTACTGGCCAAAGTTCCCAAAAACTCCATCAAGCCAAAGTCAGTCAAGAACGGTAAAGATAAAATGGCAAAGAAAAATAAAGGAACCAAAATGGGGACCAGATCTTCAAATATGACGCCGCCAGTATTCCGGTTAATAATAAATTCTGGACCTACTTGTAAAAAAATCATCCAGATAAATAGCGTACCTAAAAAACGTGCGACAAGCCATAACCAATCGACATCGAAGAGTTTTTTTAGTAAAGAATCTGGGTGTAAATTAGGACGCAATACTTTGACTGCAAGCGCGCCAATAAAAGAGGTCGTGACTATCGCAAGGGTAATATAAGCGACATAACTACCTAAAGCCGCCTGCAAAGCATCGGTTAATACACCAAGTAAAATCGTAACTTTACCATCCCATTGAAATGGAATAATAAATAGCGCAATACCAAGCGCTGAAAACAATAAAAACTTCCACAATGACGCGCGCCATTGCTCTCCTTGCGGCGTTTTTGAGTCGACAGCATCATTGCCTAAAACAGGCTGCTGCGACTTATTGATATTAACCGTCATTTGTTTCCTCCATGATAGGCGACACTCGCCAATTTTTCCATTTTGCTGTCCGACCAATTCCCGGATTAAGTGAATTGGTCGGATCTAGTTTTTTATAAAAAGAATGTAGTGCAGGTTTTGCAGTATAGACGTGGCCCACATTGTGCTCTGCAGGGTACTCGATATGGCGCTCATTGTAAAAATCTAGTAGCGCTTTTTTGAACTCTTTTACATCAACCGCAGGCTTTAATAGATAATCCTGATGCAAAACGTGACAAAAAAAATGTCCCAAATAAAAAGTTCTACTTACTTGCTGTTGTAAATGAGTCGGCAAAGACTCATCCCAATCTGTCGCATTTCTAGGCAGAGCGATATCAGTGGATAATAGCTCACCGAACGCTGTGTGATTGAGGTTATGATAGCGAAACATAGCAGCGGTGGCGGCACTACGAAACATCAATAATGCTTGTGCTTCATCCTTTGTACACAGATGCAATTTGCCTTGTTGTCGCTGTACATACTCACGTAAAAATGCTGTCGCAGCAGCAATGTCATTACTCTTATCATCATCATCCGCCACTTTTATAATTAAGTGATAACGGTACGAAAGTGACTGCTCAGCTAAGTTTTTTGGTAACGAGGCGGGCATAAAGATGGCTGCCATCTGTAGCACGCGATCAGGCAACGTTTTTGGCAGTCGCCATTTATCTAGATAATAGCTGATCTTTGCTTGTAATCGGTATAGCACCCCTATTTTGCTGGCTGGCAACTTGCGCATACTAAGACAAGTGTCGCGGCCATAGCGCAGGGTAATATCGTTGTAGTCTTTGTGCATATACTCTGCCAAGACAGGCAGACTCAGCGCGCTTTTTAGCCATTGCTTACGCAATATGGTTAAGGTATCCGCGTTATCGGTCGAGATATAAAACGTTTGTTCTTGGGCCGGCTTAGCAAATGTGGCGACCCTAACAGCGAAGACAATGACCTTACCTGCTGAGCCAGCAGCTTCATATAGACCGTTAGGGTCATTATTAAAACGAGCAGGCGTACTGGCTTTGTAGTCACGGACTTTATGCTGATAGTGATGGTTTGCATTACTTCTATTGATGGATGTATCACTTAAAGCGCTCAAGCTTTTGTCAAACTGTCCAGACTGTAAATTGCGCAGCTGCTGCTCTGGATGCTCACCTAAATCAATACCTAAATGATTAATTAACTCAAACTCACCATCATTATTACGCCTAGCAAACAATGCCATTTCAGTATAAGCAGGCCCACGTTGTACCAACATACCGCCTGAGCTGTTACAAATACCGCCAATCACTGACGCGCCAACACAACTAGAGCCCAATACCGAATGCGGTTCACGCCCTAATGGCGAAAGCTGCGTTTCTAGCTGCTGAAGCGTGGTGGCTGGTAACGCAATCACTTCTTTAGCATCGTTAAGCAAGTAGCTACCGGTCAATAACTGCATCGAAACCAAGACGACTGGTCGATCATAGTCACCGTACGGGGTTGAGCCGCCAGTCAGTCCCGTATTGGCCGCTTGAGCAATAATAATCACATCCGCTGCCGCACAAATATTAATCACGCGCCAAAGCGCTACTAAGGTATCTGGCGTTACTACTGCCTTGACGGCATCTGCGATATCTCCAGTCGCACCGTGTAGATAAGACTGTTGCTGACTGGGTTTGGTCATTACATTAGCCGCACCGACAGTAGCAATTAGATCCGTTAACAAACCCATTAACCGCTCAAGTCCTTCGTCTGACGCTTTTTTAACGTTTGATAGCATGGGCGTTCTTCCCTGAGCGACCAGTTTTTTATATGCCAGTTTCTTATACGCGTAGTGACCTTTTGATTAGCTAAAACAAGTAAAAGTCTTACCCATATTGATAAGAAATTCATCAGCTTCATCCACTTCATAAACGATAGGCTGGCTACCTTGAGTGTCTGTTTGTAAAGCATCTAGCAGTTGTTGTTTATCATTAATTCTGCGATAGCCTGCGCCAAATCCAGCGGCTAAATGCTCAAAATTAGGTGTTTTTATATTGACCCCAATCAATGGCAAACCACCCTCTTCCATATAACGACGAATCTCACCATAACCTTGGTTATTCCACAGTAGGACAATCAATGGCAGCTCAAGCTCAGCGGCGCAGATAAGCTCAGCAATGGTAAACTGAATACCACCGTCACCAATAAGACTAATGACAGGCGTTTTCGATCCAATCATTGCGCCAATTGCGGCAGGCAAACCATAACCCAACGTGCCAAATCCCGTCGATGAATTAAACCATTTACGGGTTGATAACGCCTCAAAGCCAAGATTGCCACTATAGACAGGCTGCGTTGAATCACCAACGAAGATGACATCCTTCACTTCATCACGAATGAGCTTAAGTAGTGCATTTTGACCAGCAAAGTCTGGGGTCATCGCTTCTATTAACGTCTGCTTCACCTCGGCTACGCGCGCTGCTGCCTTATGATCGAGATTGTAATTTTCTAAACGTGTACATAGCCCACTAATCGCCATCTGTGCATCAGACAATACGGCGATATCCGCTCTAAAAGGACGCTGCAACTGCTGAGCATCGCAGTCAATACGAATGAGTGTGCCGTTAATTTGGAACTCACCATTAAAGAATACATCGTAATCGGTCTCACCAAGCTCAGTACCGATCGCTAGTACCAAATCCGCCTCGCTAATCACGGCGCGACCAGCGTCCAATGACTGATTGCTACCCAAACTGAGTGCGTGACCAGGTGGCAGCAAACCTTTGGCATTGATGGTCAAAAATGTCGGGGCATCTATCAGCTCTGCCAATTTTTGCGCATCGTGATCGACGTCAACGCAACCACCGCCGTACAATACAACTGGATTCTTTGCGCGGTTTAGCTGCTCAACGATCAAATCAAGCTGCGCAGGATTGGGTAGCGGTCTTGTGACCTGCGGTAGTGCTAAAATCGCATCAGCTTGGTTTTTTGCACTTTGATCTATTTTAGGTGGCTTAGCAACATGACTGGCATCAGCGGTGATTACATCGATAGGCAGCTGAATATGGACAGGGCCTGGACGAGCGCCGTTAAACATGGCAAATGCTTCAGAGATGACTTTGGGTAGCGCCTCAGGTTGCCAGATGGTTTTACTCATAAGCGCAACCTTGCTGACCATACCTTGCTGATCGTGCAACTCATGCAAATGCCCTTCACCGCTTCCTGTGTCCTCAACTTTATTGACACTAGATATCACCAACATCGGGATAGAATCTGCTAACGCTTGTGCCATCGCAGTCATGATATTGGTCATGCCAGGGCCTGTGATAATAAAGCAAACGCCAACTTTACCAGACGCGCGGTAATAGCCGTCGGCCATAAACCCAGCGCCTTGCTCATGACGCGGGGTCACATGGCGAATATCGGTATTGGGCAAACCACGATATAGCTCTACCGTATGGACACCAGGGATACCAAATACGGTTTCAACTCCGTAATACTCTAACCATTGTACCAACAGCTCACCGCATGTCAGAGGTGAGGTTGTTGGCAGTGAAGAAGGCGCTTGCATTGATTGCGTCATGGGTCGATCATCCTAAAAAGGTTCGCTGAATATTCAGGCAATTATCAAAATTATCAAATCTGTATCTTGAAACAACCCTTATATTATTTATATATAAAGGCTGCTTGTTATAGAGACTATTTTGTCCAAACTGTTCTTTGCAGGACAGTTCAATCGAGATAAACGCTGCGATTAGTAGACTGCTTTGACTTTGTCGTCATAGCGCACACCTGGCAAGATACATAGCATCTCGAACAGCAAGTTCGCTGCTAACACAGACGTATTACCAAACGGATCATATGGTGGTGATACTTCTACTAAATCGCCACCAACCACGTCAAGGCCACGCATACCGCGGATAATCTCGATACCTTGCGTGGACGTCAAACCGCCAATTTCAGCCGTGCCTGTACCAGGCGCAAACGCCGGATCAATGCCGTCGATATCGAAACTTAAGTAAACAGGACCATCGCCAAGCTTTTCACGTACTTCTGCCATGAGCGGTGCAAGCGACTTGTACCAGCACTCCTCCGCTGGCACCACGCGAAAGCCTTGCTGAGTTGACCAATCGAACTCTTCAGCGCTATAGCCAGTACCACGCAAGCCAATTTGCACCACACGATTGCCATCGATTAAGTTTTCTTCAACAGCGCGGCGGAACGGAGTACCATGAGCGATTTTTTCACCAAACATATCATCATTGATATCCGCATGAGCATCGATATGCACCATGCCGACAGGACCATGTTTTTTGGCAAGCGCGCGTAAGATAGGCAGTGCAATGGTATGATCGCCGCCTAACGTTAATGGGATAGCATCGTGTTTAACGATTTTATCGGTATAGAATTGTTCGATAATATCGACGCTTTTTAGTAGGTTAAAAGTATTGATGGGTACATCGCCAATGTCAGCGACTTGCAAGGACTCAAAGGGCGCTGCACGAGTGGCAACGTTATAAGGGCGAATCATACGAGATTCATCGCGAATCTGTCTTGGGCCAAGTCTGGCACCGCTGCGGTTTGACGCCCCAATATCTAACGGTACGCCAACAAAAGCAACGTCTAATCCTTGAGCATCAGCTTGAGTAGGCAGACGCATCATCGAAGCAAAACCGCCAAATCTTGGCATCTCGTTGCCGCTTAATGGTTGATTGAATTTCATCATTCACATCCTTGTTTTATCTTATTTACGGTAGGCAATTTGTTATATGCTTTGACAATACCTAAATATCAGAGTACAGACCATGGTAAAATTTAGAAGTAAACTTCTAAATTTCCGTAGTAAGCTTGATTTGTTCGTCATTATCAGAAGTTTATCAAAAGTCAAAAACCGTATTTTATATTAAAAAATGAAAGAAATAGGCACTGGAGCATAATTCTTAATGTTAGATGAGCTGATAAAAATCGACATCAAAACCTTACGTAGCTTTATGGCTATTGTAGAGTGTCAAGGCGTGACAGCCGCACAAACTCGCTTAAATGTTACCCCTTCTGTCATTAGCGGTCATTTGACTCATTTAGAAGATCGTTTGGGTATGACGCTCTGTCATCGCGGCCGAGCTGGCTTTAAGCTTACAGAAGATGGTGCAGCGGTCTATGAAGCCTGTTTGAGCTTTACCGAAGCGGTTGCCAGCTTTCAACATCAATTGCATTATATTCGTCAATTAGACTCTGTTCATGGGGGTCACATTCGTTTGTGTCTCATTGATCAGATGCCAGCGTTTTTTTATGACGCGTTACAGCAATGCTTGTCCGCAAGCTATAGTAAAAATCCACTGATCCACTTCTCTATCGATGTGCAAAGCCCAGAGAGCATGTTAGACAAGCTTTTGAGCAACGAAAGCGACATTGGTGTGGGTTATTTTGGTAGCTTTCCTCCTCTATTAACTTTTCAACATGCCTTTGTTGAAAAACAAGTGGTCTGCTGTGGACGCAAACACGTCTTATTTGATGACTCAAAAGGCCTGACTTTTCATGAACTAGAACAAAACTACTCATGGATCAAACGGGGTTACATTACTGAGCACAGCATTAACCATATCCAGCCTAAGACGTTGAGTGCCACCACTTATCATATGGAGGCGACAGCGCAGCTGATTCTTGCAGGTCATCACGTCGGTTACCTACCAAATGATTTGGCAAAGCGTTATGAGGGAATGGGGCTGATGAAAGTTTTATTACCTGACGAGGCAAGCTATGAAGTGAGTCATCACTGGGCTTATCGACAAAACCTACACAAACAAGTCAGTACTTTTTTGCAACAGATGCTTAGGCTATTGGATAAGTAAACACCTTAGTTTTGTAAACTTGTATTTATCAAAATTTTGCTGGTAAACCGTTTTTTATAAATATGTAGCGTATAAAAACCAAAAAAAAGGAGACAATATCAATATTATCTCCTTGTTCTATACAATTTTTATAAACAGACAGTTACTCAGCAGCGATGGCAGTCATCTCAACCAATAGCTCAGGACGTGCCAACGCAGACTCACCACAAGCACGAGCTGGTGGCTGTATACCGTCAAACCACTTATCCCATACTTCATTCATCGCAGCAAAGTCTGCCATATCTTTTACCCAGACCGTCACTGTTAGCAGTTTCGATTTATCACTGCCCACTTCCTCTAACAATGCTTGTATCTTCTCCAAACAAGTCAATGTCTGCGCTTTGATATCGTCATCGCTATTACCTACTTGACCACATAAATATACCGTTTGGTTATGCACAACGATCTTACTCATACGCTGACTGCTATGTAACTTTTTCATCGTAACTAATCCTTAATGATAGAACTGAATTTATTCAAATATTTGCAACAATCATCATTCAAAAAATAATGTTTAGCTAGAAAAACGCTGGGCGCTAAATGGTGCTACATCGACCAGTACCGGCTTATCATGAATCATCTCTTCCACAATGCGTCCTGTCATCGGCCCTAATGTAAAGCCTTGATGGCTATGACCAAAGGCAAACCATAATCTGTTGTGCTTAGGCGCAGGACCAATCACCGGCTTCATATCAGGCATACAAGGACGTGAGCCGGCCCAAGCTTCACTTTCTACAGCATCATCTAGCGGTAGAATTTTGCGCGCGAATTTTAGGACGGTCTGCAATTGACCAAAGTTTTTTGGCGCATTCATGGTAGTCATCTCAGCACCGGTCGTGATACGAATACCCTGCTGCATTGGCCCCATGACAAAGCCTTTATCCATATCAAACATACTATGATTGATGGTGTTTTTGTCCGTCACTTTAAAGTGCTGATGATAGCCACGCATCGGGAACAACGGTAAGTTGTAACCAAGCGGTCTGATCAGATCATTTGACCAAGGACCAGCTGCAATGACCAATTTATCACTATAATAAGTGTCGTTATCGGTAACCACTTTCCAGCCTTCACCCTCTTGTACGATTTCTTTTACATCGCTCTCTTTGATCGTACCTTGCATCTCTTGGAAATTTTTTGCATACGCTTTTACCAAGGCGCTTGGGTTAGATACTTGCCAAGAGTTTTTCCAATGAATTGCCCCGACAAAACCCTCAAAATTAGCACTTGGCTCCATCGCTTTTAGTTCTTCAAGGTTTAGTACGTCATGCTCAACGCCTTGCGCGCGAGCATCAACAGCTGAGGCAATCGCTTCTTTAAAGGTGTCTTCAGAACGATGCAGCTGTAACCAACCATCACGAGTAATCAGCTCATCAGCGCCAGACGCTGTAATCATAGTCTGATGCTCACTGGTACAATGCTCAATCAATGTCTGCCATTCACCCTCGATTTTTTTGACTGATGCAGGCGTAGAGTATTTCCAATACTGCAATAGCGCTTGATGATAACGTAAGATAGCTGGTATACGATAACGAATGTCAGTACCTTGGTTAGGCAATACTCTAATCATCTCAGTGATCTGACGCGGGAAAGGATGCGTATGAATCGCTTCGCGCTGGATCAAACCAGCATTGCCATATGAAGTCTCTGACCCTGGCAATTTCTTGTCTAACAATAATACCTGCGAACCATTATTTTGCAGGTGCCACGCAATCGATGTGCCAACCATACCAGCACCAATAACAATAACCTCATAGCGCATAGAACATCCTTTCTTGATAGGTAGTAGAGTCTTGCAAATTAGGGATGATAATAACGCGAACCTGATAATTAATAAACCCATATTTGACGGATTTTTTTGGCACTAAACACTTTTGGTTATGAGCGTCTAAAGAGAGGTAAATTGGTAGGAATGATAGGAGTATTAGATATATATTTGATGCAGAAGCCAGCTCGCGTGGCTCATGATGAAACTAAACAGCGCTACGGCTGTGAGCGATTGCACACTCATCTTGCAGAGCAAGGCCATCACATCAGTCAATACATGGTCAGACAGGTTTGGGCTATAAGACGCCAAGACAGATGAGGTTTGATTATTATTGTCAAGCTGCGTAATTAAAATCTTCCAATTTTAGTTGTACGGATTTGACAGCATAGGTCAAAAGGCTGCTGGAGTAGAAAATAGTATCAATTTATTATTAGATCTATTTAAAGCTCTTCACTTTGTGCTGCATAAGTATTTAAGGCATTAGTACAAATATCAGCGGTTTCATATATAAATTTGTACCAACCTTCAGAACCCTTATAAAGATGAATACCTGAATTTTGTATTAAGTCTTCATCATATTTACAGTTCATTGCCGCAAAGTCATTAAGATCAAGTTTTTCACATTTTCGCTCCTTGTCAGATAGTAATGGCTCAAAGCCCCAAACTGTTAAGCTATTACTAATACTCATAGGCTTCACTCCGTCATGTGAGCATACCGATGTAAAGTTAGAAACGGGTAGTTTTGATGTTATTTCGATTTCATTTATTTTTGTACCTAGATTAGCTGGTTCTGTAGTTGTACCACTGTTATAGCAAGAAGACAGTGTTAACGTAGAAAAAAGAAAAAAAGAAAAGTTTTTCATAGTTATTTATCCGCGTTGTCTAAAAAAGAATTAGGATTGATTAGGTCACTTCTACGTTTGAATTTACCACCCGCAGCTCCTTTGATAGTTAGATTAGAAGTATCGCTAACATCTGAATACATTTCAAGATGTAACATATTGCTTGGAACATTGATACCTTTAAGCTTTCCAACAGCACCAATAGGCTGACCTCTAGCTACCTCATCTTCTGCTTTGACTTTTATCGAACCCGGTGCCAATTCTCCATATCTAATAATATGGTTTTGATGCTTAATAGTCACAAAATCGGTGCCCGCATAAAAACTACCAGTACTTAATACGACACCTGACTCCATTGCTCTCACAGTTGTTCCAGTTGGCGCATATAAATCTGCTCCCGCATGTTTGCGTTTACCGCTTGAACGATTACTTCCAAAAGATCTCATGCCTGATTTGTAATCTGCAGTTGCATTTATTGGCAACGGGTATAAGTAGTTTTTAGGCTTTCTAGCCTTATAAACATAAGGAATATCATTTCGATCGGCACTTGCTGTAATGACATCTTTCTCAACTTCCTTACCGTCTTCATACACCAGTATGGTTATATCAACACCTACTAGCGAATCATGTGTTCTACCTCTAGTACCATCATTTCCTGTCACAGAAGTGTTCTTACCATATTTAGTAGACTGAGTAATATATGAAAGCCCTGATAATGGCTTATTTGTCGCCTCGTCAACGAACTTTATAGTGATTCTAGCTTCATCTGAGGCAACCTCAACTGTCGGTCCTGTCTGTGTCTTTTTTTCAACCTCTGTTATCTTTGGTTTTTCTACTTTGATGACAGGGTCTTGCTCTGTTTGAGGTTTTGGCCTGTCATCTTGTTCACTGGTCTTTGGAGTAGTCGATGCTTCTTGATTTAAGATATCTGAGGTATCGCTGATATCTTCTTCGGTGATGTCTGTGCCTATGATCATAGTCCATTGTTTAGAGCCATAGGTAACGATGGCGGTTGTTTGAGCTCTACCTTGTCCATCAATAAGAGTGAGCTTTTGACCAGCAAGGGCTTTTATAGTGCTAATACCTTGGTTGTTTGCTCTTTTTAGAGCAGAGTGTCTGCCACGATATAGAGTTTTAAACTCGTAATGCGGTATAGGTTGATTGCTGTTGTCGACAAATTTGATGCTAAAAGAAACGACAGGGACCTTGAGTACTTTAGTACGTCCGTTTAAGTCGCCTGTCACTGGGAATGCCATGCTGTAGATGGATTGCTTTTTGCCTTCATCGTCATCAAGGTAGACGCCAATAGATTGATTAACATCAGCTTTAATACCTGATTCAATACCTGAGCTGTCGGTCTTATGAGGTTTGATGTTGTTCTTGTACTCAAGATGATAGGTTGTGTTGGGTAGTGGTTTTCCTGTGTCGCCTTCGACTAGTTTTATGTTAAAGGTGACTTCGTCTAATAAATTATCTGTTTTTGTAGTTTGCTCTTTATCTTCAGCGCTTTCAATGTTTTCTAGTTGACTTGAGTTAGTGACAGGTGAAGTTGGCGTAATAGTTGTATGAGGTATCGTTGTTGTATTAAATTTACATTCATAATCTTTTAATGTAACCCTTTTAGGCTTACCATCAGTAGTGATCTTAGTCTTACATGATGCTTCATCAACAAAAAATTCAATAGTTGATTTTTTTCTAGCATGTATATCAGGTATTTTACCTTCGTTATTAGTTACATATTCTTTTACAAAATACTTACCGAACCTATCTGTTACTTTGACCGTAATCTTTTTACCTGATAATGGACTATTTACTATATTTAGTAATAAGGTTTTAACAGTGGATCCATCACCTTTATAACGATACCAGTTAAAGTCGTCTTTACTAGTATCATCAATATAAATTCTTTCTAACTGACTAAAATTCCAAGGTGGTCTTTCCTTATATTTGTTTGGGTTTTTTTTGTGTAATGCTGTTTGTGCTTTTGGGCTATAATACAGGCTTAACATACCTGTTTCATCTGGAATTCTTTGGTTATATATAGGCTCTACAAGCTTGATAATTCTTCTGCTTAGATTATCAAGTTTTCCAGAACTCATAGCGTTGTATACAACTTTATAATTAGGGCTACTTGATCTATCGGTATAAGCATCATAACCTGAGTATTTAATAACTTCAAAAGCATTTGTACGAGAACTCCATTCACGAAATCTAATACGTGTAATTATTGATCTAGCTACTGCCTTAATTGCTTCATCGCTCGAACCTCCAGCTTCACCAGCAATAGTACTACAGTATATTTTAAGTTCTTCCTTATAAGGCATTAATATATTTCCTTTACTAGCTTAAATCACAAGGTTTAATAAACTTGAATTTTTTATTAGAACCTGATTTTTGTTTGACATTTATTACTAATATTTCGTTGTCAAAATAACTATTTTCGCTGTAAAACCAAATCGGTATAGCAGAGTCATATGCACTATCACCCAGCATTAAAATTACCTTGTATTTATTTGAAAAAACTTCTCTTGCTACAAATTTTCTATTTTCAATATTATATTCTATTAAGCAACTTCCTCCTTGAGCGATGAGCTTATCAGTCCAGTCTTCTGAACCTTTATTATTAATAAAAACATTATTGCTACATGGGTTTCCACAGCTATATATAATTTGATATAAACTATCATTAACTTTTTTAATCCGGTGTATACCAGGCTCTCTATCGAATACTTTAATTTTATCAAGATAATTTGAGTAGATAATACAATCTTTATCAGAGCAATTACTATAAATAGAAAAGGCTTCAGCGTCTTTTGAATTAGAGTTTATAGCATTGCTTTCTAAAATTAGAAAAGCACAAGAAAAGACTATTAAGAACTGTTTAGCAACAGTCGTTTTCATCACCATCGTCTTCTTCAAGTTCGTCTTCATATTCCAAATCCTCATATGCCAATGTTATGGCATCAGTCAGCTCTAACTCAACCTTCTCAGTCTTATCACCGAATACTCTTAATGTCTGACCATCCTCATCAAGCTTACCTTCAATCTCTGTACCTCTTGAGTGATTAATAAGCTTATAGCTGATACCTTGATCTATTAAATCTTGCGGTAACAGCTTTTTAAGATCAAATGCTTTACTAAACAACCCAGATGTTGGTAAAGCAATCACAGGCGCATTGACTTTAGCCCCGCCCACCAAACTCTTCTTCACCGCCAGAACCTTAATCTCCCCCGGACACACCAGCTTAATCCCGCTCTCATCAATGGTCAGTGATGCCCCTGCGCTGGTTTGCAGCTTAATACGCTTGGGACTTGCGATATTGATTTGTCCTGACTCACTACCGATGGTCATGGATTGTTGGCTATGCAATTGCAGCTCACCGCCTTGTGCTTGTATCGCTAGCGGTTTTGTGTTGGCACTGACATGTAGACCCGATAGCTGAGCTTGACCACCCACCCCTGCTAATGACTCAATACGATCTGCCGTCAACATATAGTTACCTGCCACCACATCCGACTGCGTGCTACCTGATTGGCGTACGATGGTCTCGGCTGTGGTTAGAGTGTTGTTGCTTGATCCCAGAATACTGTCACGGCTTACCAGCATCACATCGGGTGCGCCAAGTACTTCAGTGTTCATGCTCTCATCCATCATTTGCGCCGTATTTTTAAACCTTGTCAGTACCTCTGTAGCACTTTGTATGGCTTTCGTCGATTGCAAGTGTGCTTGCTTGGCATCGAGAAGGGTCTCGGTGAGTTCTTTGCCCAGTTTCAACTGTCGTTGTCCTGCATCATTCACCCAAGCCGACTCATGCTCGGATTGGGTATGCCGAATACCAAAGGTGGAGAGCAAGACTCCGCTATCCGCTGTGGCTTGTAGTCCATGGTCAGTGGCGAGATTAATACCCTGTCCACTATTGCTGGATTGATGATTGCTGTAGCGATGACGGAGCACGCCTAATTCTAGGATGTGCTCATCAGGAGCAAAGGTGGCGCTAGAAGTGCTGGTTGGGTTTTGCGCATTGGCACGACTAGCGGTGTTGACCGCCCACTGCATGCCAAGTTGGTTTGGGGTATCATCAAAGCTTAGTGCAACCTCAGAGTCAGAAGTCAGTCCGTATTGAGCAATACCGGATAGCCAGCCACTATGAGTATCATCATCGCAGATTTGCGAGTGTCCCAGTCCTGAGCCATGCCATCTTGGCGAGGATCCGCCTTGTAGGTTATGTCTGTTGGATAGTCCGCTATCACGGGCAGTGATGTCGTTATCATCACGATCACCCATACCGATACCGTCATAAAGGCTGCGGCTGATCACCGGACTATCGATATCGCCATACCAGTAGTTTAAAAGGACGGATTGTCCAAGCCTTGGGGCAAACTGCCAACCATGAGTGGCGCCTGAGGACAGTTGTAATGAGCGCAGTGGCGGCGTCACCCCATCATCATGCGGGCTGATACCTGCCCAGACCGGGGTAGTGATGGTTTGTTGTAGACCGTCATCGGTGACACTAGAGTCGTAACTTGGCGAGGATGAAGTGCTGGTATCGCCGGTACGAGCTTGGGTCAGGCCTGTGTAGGTATGACTGACAAAGGACTGCTGGCTTGGATAGGGACAGTAAGGAATAGCAGCATCTATTAAGGTGGTGGTTACCCAAATGCCAGTATCTCGGGCGATGTCGTAGCCATGCTCGGGTATGGCGCTAAGTGCTGTTTGCGTTACTTGCTTTGCGCTGCGCGTAAGCCAGTCTTTTATCAGCACTTGGTTGTGGTAGGAGACGCTGTCACTGTTAGGTTCGATACCGACGATGATCATGCTGGTACAGTATGTAGATAAATGGCCAATAGAAGGTAGGTTGTTGATGCTAACCCTGCTACCGATACTTATGCCACGCATGGCACCTGTAGCACTATAGTATTCTCTATTGCAGCCATTGGCGCGTACCCACTGCTCAGCTAAGCGGGTAGCAGATTCATCGCTATATACCCGAGATGGTGCCCCAAATAGCACCGCGGTGTCATCAAATGCTAAGGGTGAGTCGTCATCTGCCACGCCTTCATAGATAGTATCAGTAGCGAGTCCATCTGCGCGTACCACTACGGTGCGAGTGCCTAATTGCTTGGCGCTCATCTGTAGCGTATCGACACTGTCTTGACCGGACTGTACTGAGGACTTCTCGTAGCTATAATTAAGTGGTGATAACGCATTCTCGTCTAGCGCACTGACTAAAGACCAATAGCCAAGCTCATCCACTGAGTCACCTGATACCCAATAGGTGGTTACCCCAATATCGGCAAGCAAGCCGCTAATAAAGTCATAATCGCTAACATCTGACTGACTACGCATTTCTAGCGGACGAGTTAGAGTATCTGATGAGAGTAGCTGCTCTGAGAGCTGCCATTCAAAGTCATAATCATTCAAGATAGCGGTGATGATATCGAGGGTGGATTGATGGGTAAAGCTGCGAGTATGGATGGACTGGGTCAGTTGCCAGTCAGGGGTGACGATATCAAGGGTGTAAAAGTGCATGGCGCCGTCTGAGTGCTGGTAGCGGACGGTTTGAATGAGTCCACAACGGCAAGTAGGCTCTCGAGCTGCAGATAACGTGGTTAAACATATAGGTTTACTAATTAAGGACAAACAAGCGTTTGAATCTAAAAAGTCATAACTGAACACGAGCATATGACTAAGGGAGCTTTGATTGAGGCTACTTGTCCAAAAAAAGGCACTTGGATAAAGGGAGGTGGGTGCTAAAATGTTACTGCCAACCTTAAGCTGGTGCAGACGTGCAGTTTGTGAGGGCATAAGTAAAGTCTCATCATTGCTACAGTAAGAGCAAAACTAACAGTTTATCAACAAAAGTTATTAAACCGTCCAATGAGAAAAGTATAGAGAGTACTGAAATATTGTCAAGTATTAGTATTGAAGGGATACTTGTATATTTTATTTTTAGAATAAAACTAAATGTCTTAAAACTTTTAACAATCACCACCACACGGGATCATCACTCGCCAGCATCTCTAACGACTTCCTTGAGCGCTTAACCTCCACCTCATCTGCAGACAACTCAGCGATAAATCGTGATGGCTTGTCAAAATACCCTGAATAACTGGCAAAATAATCTGGAGCAGTCAGATACAATCTGCTCTTAGCACGACTACAAGCCACATAGAACAGTTTACGTTCCTCTTCTAGCTCTTCAAAGTCAGCCAAAGAGCGATGGTGCGGCGTAATACCATCGACTAATGAATTGACAAAGACCACTGGCCACTCTAGCCCTTTGGCACTATGAATGGTCGAAATCGTCACTTTGTCTTTATCATCCTTTTCTGGTTGACTGGTCGTCGCTACTGAGTCATTGGGTGGATCGAGCGCCAGATTTTCTAAGAAACTGTCAAGGCTGCTGTACTCTGTTGCTAAGTTTTTAAGCACCCGAAAGTCTTCATTGCGCTCACGCCAGTTTTCCTCTAACGTTTTTAGAATAGGGACATAAAACTCTAAAACATGTTCAATGATAGTCTCGACTGATTCTGCTTGACTCGCCTTAGTTAAAGTGTGATATAAAGGCTCAAGTTGCTCACTTTTTTTGGCAAACTTTGGCGTGAGTAATGGCTCAAAAGAATTGCTATCGGCATTAATCGCTTGGGTTAACCTGGTCGCGGTGACTGCCCCTACTCCTTGAAACAAGGTCAAAATGCGATGCCACGCAATGGTGTCATTTGGGTTATAGAGTATTTTGACAAAGGCCAACACATCTTTGATGTGCCGTCTCTCAATGAACTTAATACCACCTACCACGATAAATGGAATGCCGCGTTCCATAAATTCTAACTGTACATAGTTGGACTGAAAGGACGTGCGGCACAGTACCGCAAAATCGTTGTAATCGTGATCTGGTTTTAGCTCTATGATTTTATCAGCGATATACTTGGCCTCGCGGGTTTCATCACTCAGGCGGCTAAAGACTGGTTTGCATCCCTCTATCGATACACTAGAGTACAGCTGCTTTTGATAGCCCAAGGTGATTTGCGCAGACAAGGCATTGATATAATTTAAAACAGCAGGCGTACTGCGATAGTTTTGTTCCAGCTTAATGAGCTTAGCATCTGGATAGGTCTCACCGAACAGTAGAATATTTTCATAGTTTGCGCCGCGAAACGCATAAATACTTTGATTGTCATCACCGACCACCATCAGTGATACCGATTCAGGCTCACAAATCAAATCTATCAGCTGTTTTTGTGGGATATTGGTATCTTGATATTCATCAACCATGATGTAACGATATTGACTTTGTAGCATTTGGCGAAAGGTATCGTTAGTCTTTAAATGACGTACGACTTGGCTAATAATATCGTCAAAATCATAAAGATGATTGGCACGCTTATACTCATGAAAATCAATTGCCAACTGCTCGATAATGGGAATGTGTACAGCGATATCAGGATAATTACTTTCGATTAAGTCGCGAATATGAATGCGTCTATTTCTAGAAGTGGAGATGATGTTTTGCAGCGTCTTTTTACGCGGAAAGGCTTGGCTTTTGGTCTGCGCAGGATACTTTTTTTCTTTATGAATTAAATCGATGGCATCCTCGCTATCGCCTGTATCCAAGATAGTAAAGCGCGGATTGATACCGAGCAGCCCTGAGTACTGACGCAGCAGCATATTACAAAACGAGTGAAAAGTACCACTGGTAATATCGTTTAGCATCTTACTGGTCGGTAGGGTGTCTTTTGCCAAGTCATCGTCTGATAACGTATCAGCCAATAAGACTTTGGCGCGACTTTTTATCTCATTCGCCGCTTTACGAGTAAAGGTCAGTAGCAAGATACTTTTCGGCGTCACGCCATTTTCTAACAAATAACTGGTGCGGTAAGTCAAAGTCTTGGTCTTGCCAGAGCCAGCACCAGCGATGACCAGCACTTTCCCTTCAACAGTTGTGGCTGCCAGCAACTGGTCGGAGTTTAGCTCGCTAGCGTAGTCTACTTTTAAGCCTAACTCACCATTCAATCTTTGCTTCAGCAGCTCAACATTTGCCTCATCACTAGCGTTGATTAAATTAGCCTCTAGCTTTTTTATCGCCTTTTCAAGACGCGCAAGCTTGGGCTTAATTTCCATAAAATTCTGCGGATAGTTATAGCTTTGCGTGTCAAAAATCGTAGTAGTCATTATACAATATGGCCTTAAATTTCAGTCAAAAGCTGTCTAAACAAAAAAAGTTTAATTAACAGATTAACTCTAAATCATCTCGACACTCTATAAAAAAACCTATCACCACTTTTCATAAGGCTTTGCAACGATATGAAAAGTAGTGACAGGTTATAAGTATCCGATAGCTCTTATGTTGTACCTTGTTAGCTTAAGTCAAATAAGACTTAAGCCAAACGACATTTATTTGAGCAATGATTTAACGTCCTAGTACAGCACGCGGATCAATAGGGTTACCATTTAGACGTACTTGAAACTGCAGGGCTACTTGATTAGTCTGGCCACTACTACCCATACTGGCAACACGTTGACCACGCTGTACCGCTTCGCCTTCTTTAACCAGTAATTGGCTATTATGCGCATAAGCGGTAATGTAATCACCGCTATGACGAATCATAATAAGATTGCCATACTCGGTTAGCCCATCGCCCGCGTATAGTACCGTTCCACTTTGACTGGCGAGCACTGGATCACCTTCTCTACCGGCAAACCACATGCCCATGTTGCCAGATGCAGCATCAAAATTACGAAGGACTTGATTGCGGCTAGGATACTCGTAGCCAGCTGTCGAATTGGCCGTCACTTCATAAACAGGTGCCGATCCAGTCGTGGGCGGCGGTGTTGTAGGCGTAGTGGCAACATTGTAATTGTTGTTAGTAGCAGGACGTGTGGGTGCGCTTTGTTCACCGTGCCAAAGCTTGAGCCATTGACCACTATAGATAGTATACTTGCTATCAAGGCCGTTCAGCGCTCCGATTTGACGATAATTTAAGCGATAACGTGAAGCAATCTGGCTAACCGTATCGCCACGTTTTACAAGGTGATAGTTGGGGACACCTTGACTATTGGTAATAATCTTAGGGGCTGGTCGTGCAGAATTTTGATAGGTCGGCTTAGTTGCACAGCCTGTCATCGCAACCGCTAGTGTTCCGACTAAGGCTACAGTCGCTAGCTGCGACCCAGAAATAAGCTTTTTCATACAAGGTTTCCTATTCTTTATAGTGCTCACGTTCTTTGTAGTACTCACAATTATATAGTGCTCACGATTATCGTGTTGTTATCTTTACTGTTTATAAAATTATGCCGCCGCTATTATAACCATAATACGACCCTATTTATAGAACTTGACTTTAATTATAAAAATAGCGTCTGTTTCATCACCCTTCAATTACAAGGATGAATTACAATGCCAAAGTCGAAAACTTACTGAGGGTAGACGCTGGTGTATGATGTAAGCGAACTGGAGATAAACTAATATAACCTGCTGCTACCGCCAGCTCATCTGTATCAATCACCAAATTATCGTTGTTACCGTTGTTATCGGCTCTAGGCTGACATAGTCGCTCAGGACTGCCACTTATAGAGTCATCAATAGGCGTATTAATATTGGCGTCCATATGCTCTGTGGTTGGCAAATTCTGGCATTTTTTTAAACATAACCAATAAGCATCGCGGCCGCGTGGATCAACCATATGATGTACAGGTTTTTCTATTAGGCTATGAGCTAAGCGTGTGATTTTGCGTCCTTTTATACCCTCAGCCGTATTTACATTAGGAATATTAATATTGAGTACGTGATAAGGCAAACGTTTGAGCTCCTCCAATAAAAGCGTTTTGGTCAATATTTTGACGATCTCGGTTGCGGCCATTTCATAATGGCTGGTTTGATCCTGTCCATTGCCTTTAATCCTATGACCCACCAATGAAGTTGCAATCGCCGGTATACCAAAAAGCTGAGCGGTCAAAGCCGCACCAAAAGTACCCGAAAACAAGACGTCTTGCCCTAGGTTTGCGCCTGAATTAATACCCGTGATCACGCAGTCAAACTGAGTGTTAGGATAAAGCTCGTGTAGCGCAAGATAGACACAGTCAGCAGGTGAACCATTAACCGCAACGAACCCTGATGGTAATATATGAGGATACAAGGGCTGAGAAATATGAAGCGAGCTGGCACTACCGCTCTGCTCTTCATGGGGTGCAACGACCACAACGTCTCCAATCTGGCAGAGGGCTTGGTATAACGCCAACAACCCTGGCGCATGTACTCCATCATCATTACTAATCAAAAACTTCATGGCAGCTCAATATAGTGATATCTCATTTTCTGGCAACAGACTTAAATATCGTAACCGATTGCTAATAACCTATAGTCATCTATCTCATAGATAGTAGCGTTTAAGAACAAGCATCTTAAAGCAGCATTTTGAGGAAAAAGATAACTTTTGTATGCCTTTATTTAGCAGATAAATGCAGATATAGAAGGTAAAAAACGAAAACCTAGCGGTAATACAATATGGTTTAAAATATATTTATAAGCGTAGTAGTAGTTGCATAAAGTAAGTCTACATTCATCGAACTATTATACGATATAGAAAGAGATTATACCCTAACTAAGCATCGGCACAAATAAACCTTTCACTCATTGTCTTAAAATCAAGTATAATCAAACAGTTGTGGCTACATTTGCAAAAACCTATTGATATTTTTAACCTTATAAAATTCGCTTTTGCGGATGTGTATATCAACACTAGTTGGTCACCTCTTCACCTATTTTTTTCGTTACAATAGGCAACAATGAACAACAATAGACTGTTATCTATTAAGGCTTATGTAACTTAGGGACAGATGCTACTGATATGTTGCTAACGATCGACTTTAGGTCACAATATATCTACACATAAGTCAATATTTTATGTGACTTTTATTTTTTTTCCCATTACCATAACACCATTAAATAACGTAAAGCGAGTGTGATACCGAATGAAGAATCAATCGATATTATCTATAATTTCTATAACGACAAGAATAGTTTCAAGAACAGCTTCAAGGATTGGCATTATCGGCTTGATAGCTTCTGCTTCATTGTTAGCTCAAACATCCAACGCAGCTAGTAATAATGTGTCTACCATTCCTCTAGATATGTCTGGCGTAAGTATTACTAAACATGAAATTGCTGTCATGCAGGTACTGTCTGAAATTTGCCCACCGATGTTAAATAAAAGACAAAGACAACGTTTTTATAAATCTTACAATATACAACTGCATGAGCTTATGCCGTCTTTAGAAGATCCGAAGGCTGCAATACAGTATTTGTCAACGCAGCAAGATTATCGTCAAATCTTACAAAGTATACGTAGCTGGACACTGGGGTTCTCAAAACAAGAAAATAAAGCCTTGTGTGAAGATTTAGCAAACGCGCAATACTAACGGCTGACTTGTCACAACATACTCTGACTAAGCGATTAACCATATAAATATAAAAGCATCAGTCAGTATCCAACACCTCCTGCCCAAACAATTTTTATATCCTAAGTTTGCTCCTTTCATCCTAAAAACGAAGCGTGAAAGGAGCAAACTATTTGCGTACTATAATAGATACCAAATAAAAGAGCACCTTTTACTATGATGCAAAACTGCTTAAATAGACTCTTTTTTTTGTCATAAACAAAACCTGTAGCATGGCCTTGATGGCGACTACGGCAAACCTTTTTTAGGCTGGCTTCCTCCATATTGTCAATGTCTTTTTTATCGTATTTATTGTTTCCCCATTGGTAAGCATTTTGCTAATATAAGGCCTTAATTTTATGTCAATCGTCATCTATAGATGCTTTTATGAGTATAGCTGGCGGTAGACGCATTGGGTTTCATGATGTGGTGTAACAATCTATGACAGTAAAGCATGTAAAAAAACAGCTGGTACAACTAATCGTTGGCGTCAGCTTATCTTTGAGTACAGTAATTGCCAATGCTGCTATTCAATCTCCAGAGATGGACAATACCGCCTATGTATTGATGGACTATAATACTGGTGAGATATTAGCGCAAAAAAATGCCAACCAACCTCTTCCGCCAGCCTCACTAACCAAAATGATGACCAGCTACATCATTGAGCAACGTCTAAGCTCAGGTGACTTGACCGAAGATGAACAAGTGCTAATGAGCAAGAATGCATGGTGCCGTGGTAGTAGCAGTCAGTCTTGTATGTATGTGCCAGTAAATAAAACTGCCAGTGTCATTGATATGCTACGCGGTATCATTATTCAATCAGGCAACGACGCCTCAAAAGCAATGGCCGAACATATTGCAGGTAGCGAGACTTCATTTGCAATATTGATGAATGAGCAAGCTAAAAAGCTGGGTATGGATAACACAAATTTTGTGAATGCAACAGGTATGCCTGATGATGGGCACCAAGCCTCAGCACTTGATTTGGCAAAGCTTGCTCGCGCCATTGTAAAAAACAGTGGTGAATACTATGATATCTATGCTGAAAAAGAGTTTACCTATAACGGTATTACTCAAGGCAATCGTAACGCGCTACTGGCCACAGATCCTACAGTAGATGGTCTAAAAACTGGACATACTGATGCAGCAGGCTACTGCTTGGTCGCCTCAAGTAATCGTGATGATATGCGCCTGATTTCTGTCATTATGGGGACTGAAAGTCCACAAGCACGGGCTGATCAATCGCGAGAGCTTCTTAATTGGGGCTTTGGTCATTTTACTACAGTGACAAAAGCACCGTCTAATCAGTTTGTCAGTAAGTTACCAGTATGGTTTGGAGAGGCAGATGAGATAGAGCTGACAACAGGTGACACTCTACAAGTCTTAACCAGTAAAACACAAAAAAATAAGATTACTACAGTCGTTGATATCCCTGAAAGTATAGAAGCGCCTGTCAAAAAAGGTCAACAGATTGGTAAAATGTTGGCAGTCATTGATGGCAAGGCAGTGGCCTCAGTGCCTATTGTAGCCACCACTGATATCGAACAGTCAGGCTTTGTGAACCGGATGTGGCAGCATGTTGTACGCTGGGCACAGAACCTATTTTAAACTTACTAGAATAGTAATTGCTCCCTCATCTTAGATGAGCAGTAAATAAAAAAAGACGCTCTCATTTGGCGTCTTTTTTTATTTATGTGATATCTATTGGTTTAACATGTCACACCGAATACCTATTAAACCTTGTTAATTAACATTCTCATAGTAGTAAGTAGGTTATACCACCCATTTCTTCAAAAGAGCAGTCAGCAGTTTGGCATCTTGTACAGCACTGTGACAATAGTCTATACCCGCAGCTTTTAGATCATATTCAAAGCTTTCTACGTATTGCTCTTTGTGGAGTGGGTACCAGTAAACCAATAGCGAGCGATAAGTTGTTTCTCGCTCTCGAATGTGCTTGGTCAACTGAACGACTTGTTCAGGCAATACCTCTTCTGCAAACATGATGACGTTTACTTTCACTTTTGAGATATAATCCATCATTGATTGTCCATTACGCTGAGAGCTGACATTAGCGCCAAGTCGTCCCAGCATCTCTACCATCGAGCTGATCTCATTATGATGATAGTACACAACATTAATGTCCTTTAAGAGGTATTCATACTGTGTCTGACTCTTATAACGCAATGGCATTGTAACGATGAATTTACTGCCTACACCAATCTCACTATCCACCTCGATTGATGCACCCAAAAGCTGACCAATTTGCTTGATGACTGACAGCCCTATTCCCACGCCTTCGTTCTCGCGAGTAACTGACGAATCAACTTGAAAGAAAGGGGTAAATATATCCTCTAGATGACTTGTACTAATGCCAATACCTGTATCAATAACTTTAACTTGCCAGCGAATACTTTCATTAAAATGCGTCAGTTGAGAGTCAATAATAACTCGTCCGGTATGAGTAAATTTTATCGCATTGTCTACTAATGTGGTCAAGATCTGTTGAATCTTACTTATGTCTCCTTCTAGAGTATACTCAACATGATGAACACGGCTAATAAGCTCTAGGTTTTTTTGTCTAACAGCTGGCTCGAACTTCTCTATCAGATCAGCAATCATCTTTAATGGGTTAAATTCACTTAAACTGACTACCATTTGGCCTTTTTCTATTCTATTTAACTGTATGATTTGCTCAAGAGTCAGCTCTAAATGATGACTACCCTTATGAATAATAGCCAACGTATCTTTTTGTTCATCATTAAGATACTGATTATCCAACAGCTGTAACCCCCCTGTAATGGCATTGAGGGAGGTTTTTAGCTCATGAGTAATCATGTTTTGAAAGTTTGATCGCTGCATGTCAAGGGACAAGTCTTTATTATGAAGCTGCTGCTCAAAATCTGCTAAATCGAGGTAATCTTGCTGTGCCACTCTTAAGCGCTCAAATAGAATGATAAAAGATTCTTTTATACGTATAAGCTCTTCAAACTCAAAACGCTGTTGAATGGTGGGTAGCTGTTCAAGCTCAGGGTCATTAGCTGCTATCTCGCATACCTTTGCAAGCTCGACAATATCTTTGGTTGGCCAGTTGAGTTTACGTAGAATATACCAAACAACAAAAATCGCTAAAATGGTAGTTGCAAACCATGACAACAGGTTGATTCGTACCCAGTACCAACGTAGTTGGTTCATATCTAACGTAATATTAATATAGCCAACCAATGTATTGCGCGCGGCTAACGGAGTGGTCATTTTTGGAGTATCTCTAACACTAATAGGTGAGGTATTAGCAATACGTTGAGAAGAATTGGCGCGCTGGATACTACTGCCGGTAAGGTAACGACTGGTAACAGGATAGTTGAAGCTGACTGTATCAGCAAACCAAGCATTATACCAATTATTACCTACACTATTAATATTGCCTTGACTCAATGAATCAATAGGTTGATCAGTTGAATAAAATAAGATGCTTTGTAAGCTAGGATCATTGTCCAGCAATATACTCACTTGTCGAGCAACCAAGTTAGCGCCATCAGGGGTTGAGGCACTATTTGACAACATTTCGCCCAACTGCTGAACATGTAAACGTTTTTGTTGATAGTTATGGACAAAGGTATAAACAAAAGACAATAAAAATCCTGCAAAAACTGCCACGACGATAGCTTGTAAGATAGAATAACGAATAATCGTGGGTATGTTTCTAGAAGAACTTATACTCATGTCAATCAATTCATGATGGCTTTGACTTATAATACCTCATAAGTATGTATTTTGTTTATTTTACGATAAACGGCAACCTTATAAAAAAACCAACAGCATTTATCAGTAGTTTTTTGATATTTAATTTAAAGACTTCCATTGTAGAAGTCTTTAAAGGTCTCAACTATTGTTTTTTATCCGTTTTTCTATGACTTTTTGAATATTTTGGCTTACGATTGCGTTGACGCTGTAGCAATTGCTGAGCTTTGGCTTTAGTTGGCGTGTCACTCTTATTAGCATAAGGGTTTTCATTGAGCTTAAAGACGACATTAAGCGGCGTACCTTCAAGCTTAAACACTTGGCGAAACTGGTTTTCAAGATAACGCTGGTAGCTTTTAGGCAACGACCCTGTTTGATTACCATGAACAACGATAACGGGCGGGTTATGACCACCAATGTGAGCGTAACGCAGTTTGATACGGCGACCACCAACAGTTGGTGGCGGGTTTGCAATGACTGCATCTTGCAATATTTGTGTTAAGCGGTTGGTAGATACCTCAAACATCGAGGACTGATAGGCGCGTAAAATAGAAGGATACAGATTCCCGACACCAGTACCATGCAGCGCAGAGATTAAATGCACTTTTACGTAGGGTATAAAGTTAAAACGACGCTCCATCTCAATTTTGATATAGTCTTTTTGTTCGTGCGTCAGCCCATCCCATTTATTAATCGCAACGACTAATGCTCGACCTGCATCAAGTGCATAACCGATCATATGAAGGTCTTGATCGACGATACCTTCTTGTGCATCGATCACGATGACAGTAACATTAGAGTCTTCAATCGCTTGCAAAGTTTTGATGACGGAGAATTTTTCTACTTTTTCATCGATACGGCCGCGGCGGCGTACACCAGCAGTATCAATCAATACATAATTTTTGCCATCACGTTTATAAGGAATATAGATACTATCACGTGTGGTACCAGGCATATCAAAGACGACGACTCGGTCTTCACCCAATAGACGGTTAACCAAAGTCGATTTACCTACGTTTGGACGCCCAATGATAGCCAGTTTAAGACCATCCGGCTCTCCTGTATCGACATCTTCTGGCATATCGGCAGTGATAACTTCTAGTAAGTTACCGACACCGCGACCATGACTGGCAGCCATTGGATAAGGCTCGCCTAACCCTAATGCATAAAATTCTGCAGAGGCCGAATCATGCGTGCCATCGACTTTGTTGGCGACAACATATACAGGCTTACCTAGGGTATGTAAAAACTTACCAATTTCTGCATCAGCGCCGATCATACCAGCACGTGCATCAACCACAAATACGATGATGTCAGCTTCATGAATTGCCGTATGCGACTGCTCAGACATATAATCATCAATATCGCCTCTGCCATCATCGGCCTCACCGATACCGCCAGTATCTACTACGATAAACGATTTGCCCTCATAGGTAGCATCACCGTATTGACGATCACGAGTCAAACCGGATAGATCCGCAACCAAAGCCTGACGACTTTTAGTAAACTGATTAAATAAAGTAGATTTACCTACATTGGGGCGACCAATTAGCGCGACCACGGGCTTGATACTCATGCGTTACTCTCAATAATGGTCAGTAATAACAACAAATAGGTGTCATATGACCGCAAACTTAAATGAATGATGAAGACAAAGAACCTATTATAAAAGATAATAGTCTTTTAATGGGATAGATGATGGATTAATAGAAAAAACAGCACATTAACTGTAAATAATTGCCCTTATCATAAAGGCGCATAGATTACGCTAAACGCGCTATTTGTACAAGGCATTAAACGCTGACAAAGCAGCGTTTAAACGTCATAGCATAGCCTTATTGCTTAATATCTTTATCAAAGATTATTATTTAATAAGGCCTTTTAATGGCATAAAAGTCAGCCAAAGTAGCACCATATATTGCTACTTAACGAGCCAATTGCCATATGGCTACTTGCCCAGAAGTACTTTGCGTCATTAAGCGGTTACCCTGCACTTGTAGATCGGTCAACGCACCCTTAGTTTGTACTCGGCTTACGATATCGCCGTTTGCAGGATTAAACAAATGCACGACGCCCTCAAGATCACCAACAGCGATGTAATTGCCAATCATCACAGGATTCGTCAAGTCACGATAAGCAAGCGCTTCACTCTCCCACAACACATTACCATTATTACGGTCGTAAGCGACAACTTTACCTTCTAAACTGGTGGCAATGATTTGCTGATCATTTACGGCAAGTGATTTTAAGCTTGCCAATTCATTCACGAACATGACTTGGCGCGATGTTAAATCAATCCCTAGCAATTGACCGCTGTAACTGATCGCATATAGCTGATTATTGTCGACAACAGGCATACCGTCAACATCGCTCATGCGCTCAACTTCGCTGCTGCCAGCACCGACACCAACACGTCTTGACCACTGCGGCAAGCCATTATCAAGCGTAATAGCATGAAGGCGACCATCAGCAGTAGCAAGTAATGCTGTTTTGTCATCTAATAGTGTTGGCGCTGCACTACCGCGTACGCTAATAGCTGGTACTTGAGTGGCAAATTGCCAGATTGACTGACCTGTTTGTAAAGATAAACCGTGTAAGAAGCCATCATTGGCAGATAAAACGACTCGATTGTTGCTAACCAGCGCAGGCGTCAGCACTGAACCTGACAGCTGTTTTTGCCAACGCTTAGCACCAGTTGTTCTATCAAAAGCCATTACCAAACCACTGCGTGTACTCACAATAGCAGTCTGACTTAATGAATCTATCGTTACACCACCAGTAATTTGCTCATCAACGTTGATGGACCATAAGCGCTGACCTGCGTTATCAAAACCTGTCAACTCGCCACCACGTGATGCTGTAACAGTTTGCCCATTACTATAACCAACTTGTAAGGCAAGCGGGTCTTTTTTACTGACTTTCTTGTTACCAACGTCGACGCTAAATATTGGCTGCAGGACGCTAACAGGTTGTGCAATTTGTACCAATTCGACTGGATCGTTTACCACCGGCTTAATACCGCGATTACAACCAACAACAGCAGTCGTCATCAGCGCCAAAGCCGCCACGTTCATGACAGTCGACTTCATGGTCTTATTTTTGGTTTTTTTGCTGAAGCGATTAGATAGGGTCATTGTCTGCTCTCATTACGAATAAATTAACTATCGGTCAACGGACTATGCTATTGGCTTAAAAAGCTGTCATAAGTAGCATTATCATTGTCTACGATATACATTATTGTTGATTATAATACGGATTTACTGCGCTGCTTGGTCAGAATCGTTACTATTGTTAACGCTACTCTGAATATCTGCACTGGCATTTTGCGCTGCTGTTGGTTCTGGTATGGCAGCTGCTTGAATAAGACTAGCAGGTTCATCGATGGGTTCAGGTACAATACCCAGACTCTCCATTTTTAATGCCAATACTGCTCTAGTTTCTTGACGTTTACCAATCAGGCTCCAAGCATTAGTATAGGCTTTAATAGCAGCATCTTCATCATTTTTTGCTAAATAAATATCACCTAGTAACTCTTGTTGGCTTGCCTCAAATGAGCTTGGCATATCATTATTAGCTTCTGATAGTGCAGCATCTGTGTCCCCTGCTGACAACAATGTTTCAGCGTAGCGTAAACGCGTAATCGCATTTAAACCTGCATCTCCTAGATCTATGGCCAATGCCTTTTCTAAGGTCTCAGTCGCACCCGCGAAATCATCGCTATCGACTTGTTGGCGAGCTTTGATCATTAAAGCTTGCCAGGCGTAAACCGACTTACCATGCGTACTGACTAATGCATCGATGTCTTTATTTAGCTGGGCACGACTAGCAGCAAGTGCCGTGGATGCTTCAGCCTCTAGATCTGGGTTCTGTGCTGCCAGACTTACTTCTTCATTAAGTCTTTGGATATCAGCATATTGATCAGCCGCCACGGTATCTACCCGTGCGTGATTCTCTTGCCAATATGTCCAGCCAAAATAACCGGCTAAAGCCAATAAAATAGCTGTCAGAATGTAGCTACCATACTGCTTGAGCGCTTGCATAGAGTTGTCTGTATTAGGCGACTGGGTATTTTGAGCCATGTTTATTTACCTGATAAAATCTAGTTGCTAAAATCTAATTGCTGAGCAGCGAGTGAGCGTTGGTCATTCTACCAGACGCTACTACTAACATAACTACAGACGTGTAAAGTTCTTTGTGCTCGCTAGCCAATCTTGAGCAACTGACTGCTGTTCGCCCGTCTGCATATCTTTAATACTGATTGTATTATCGTCAAGCTCTTGTTGTGCAATTATAACTGTCAAAGCTGCACCAGATTTATCTGCTTTTTTCATTTGTGCTTTCATACTGGTTGCACTCGCCATCTTAATTCGCAAATCTGGACGGCTATAACGTAACTTTTGCGCATAATTGATACCAAACCCGTAGACTTCTGGCTGCGCAACGACAAAGACGTCACAGACTGACATATCTGGCATAGGAGCTACCGCTTCAATAAGCAGTAATAAGCGCTCAAGACCCATTGCAAAACCAACAGCAGGCTCAGACTTAACTGGCTTGTCGTCACGTGCCCCGACAGACTTTAGCTGTCCAATCAGACCATCATAACGCCCACCAGCACAGACAGTTGCTTGACTACCCAGCTTGTCAGTGACCCACTCAAAAACCGTTTTATTATAATAATCAAGACCGCGAACCAAGTGTGGATTGATTTCATAATCTATACCAAGCGTCGTCAGATACGCTTGAACTTGTTCAAAATGGACCTTACTTTCTGTCCCTAAGAAGTCAGCAAGCTTGGGTGCATGAGTAAGCAGTGCTTGGGTACTTGGCTCTTTACTGTCCAAAATCCGTAGCGGATTGGTAGTCAAACGGCGCTTACTGTCTTCATCAAGCTGATCTTGCTTGTCCGTTAAGTAGGCAACTAGAGCATCTCGATAAGCACGGCGCTCATCGATTTCACCCAAGCTGTTTAATTGCAGACGCATCTCATCTTTGAGACCCAGCTCTTGCCACATTAGATGGGTCATTGCAATCAGCTCAGCATCAGCATCTGGCGACGCGCTACCAAAGCTCTCTACCCCTATCTGATGAAACTGACGGTAGCGTCCTTTTTGCGGGCGCTCATAACGAAACATAGGGCCGATATACCAAAGTTTTGGCGTGTCACCGCGTAGCAAGTTATGCTCAAGCACTGCACGCACTGCCCCTGCTGTACCTTCAGGACGCAAGGTCAGAGGTGTTGGTGGTTCAGACTTATCAGCGAAGCTATACATCTCTTTTTCAACGATATCAGTCGCACCGCCAATAGCACGAGCAAATAGATCAGTCTGCTCAACGATGGGCAGGCGAATATTTTCGTAACCGTAACGAGCCAATACATCTGCCAATACAGCTTCTAGTTGTAGCCACTTTGCTGCCTGTTCTGGCAGAATGTCATTAAACCCTTTAATAGCTTTGATCATGATTCGGTCATATCCTCAAATATTATAACGACTGTCTCTATTGTTATTATCGTTACTACTAGCACTTAGATGCTTACTAATGATTTACTACTCACAGACTCAGGGCGATGAATAGTTGCATCATCTATTTAACTCTAATAATTTCATTTTCACGTGACTTTTCCAGCTCGCTTGCATGAGCACGTACCATACTCTCAATCTCATCAACCAGATTATTGGTATCGATAAGATGACTTTTTTCACCCATGCGGTATACCAGGGATTTGGGAGCTGCGCCTACGATACCGATGTCAGACTCTTTTGCCTCTCCTGGACCGTTCACTTTACAACCAATCACCGATAGATTCATGGGCTCACGCACATCTTCTAAACGAGCTTCTAACGCAGTCATTACCTTAATCACGTCAAACTCTTGACGAGAGCAGCTTGGGCATGCGATGAAGTTTACACCATTAGAACGAATATTGAGTGATTTTAAGATATCAAAACCGATTTTGATCTCTTCTTCTGGTTCTGCTGCCAAAGAGATACGAATGGTATCACCGATACCATCTAATAATAAACCGCCAAGCGCGATTGCAGATTTGACGGCGCCAGTACGATATACCCCAGCTTCAGTGACACCAAGATGTAGCGGATTGTCAATTTGTGCCGATATTAAGCGATACGCATCCAAAGTTAAAAACACATTACTCGCTTTGACAGACACTTTATATTGATCAAAGTTTAAACGTTCTAATATATCGATATGACGCATCGCTGACTCAAGCATCGCCTCGCCCGTCGGCTCAGTATATTTACGCTGAATGTCCTTTTCTAAAGATCCGGCGTTCACCCCAATGCGAATTGGAATATTATGATGTTTAGCACAGGCCACAACTTCACGCACTTTAGCATCGCTACCGATGTTGCCTGGATTAATTCGCAGACAGTCCGCCCCTGCTTCAGCAACTGCTAGTGCAATCTTGTGATCAAAATGCACATCAGCAACCAAAGGTACGCTCACCAGTTTACGAATCTTACCAAACGCTTCAACTGTCTCCATCGTTGGAGTCGAGACGCGCATGAAGTCAGCACCAGCATCAACGCAGCGTTCAATTTGAGCGACTGTTGCGGCTATATCACAAGTGTCTGTGTTGGTCATGCTTTGCACACTAATCGGTGCATCGCCGCCAATCGCGACATCACCGACATAGATCTTTTTGGTAGGACGGCGAGTAATAGGCGATGACGTGGACATAAAGAATCCTTTAATGAGAACAAAAGATAAAAAATATAAGCAATCTTAAAGCGGCCATAACATTACTATGACAAGCTGTTAAGCCTGTAACGATCAAATCATTATGGCGCCAACGCAAAGCTTGCTTGTTTATCGGTTGCATACTCATTTAACGCAACCGACTCTTGATTAAGTAATAATTTTACATTGTCAATATTATCAATTTGGATGTTAAATGGCGGCGTACCAAGCAGTTTATAGTTACCACTGGTTTGGCTACCTGACATCAGACTGTTACCAGACGCATCCGTAATATCTACGTTGGTAGTGTCTATGACCTCAACGTCCAATGTGACCGCACTGATATCACTATTACTATCTAAATTAAGTGCTGAACCGGACGCACCCACACTATCTAAACCAGTACTATCATACTGAGTATCAACCGCTGCCCCTTGAGCTTGCTCTGATGCTGACAAGTCTTCGACGGCTGTGGTAGATGTAGCGTTATCTTGACTGGCATTAGTGACCATGCGAAATAAAAACACCGCCAATACAATAAGCCCTATGATTGCAAGAATCAACAACGGGTTAAAGCGGATGCGGCTACGACTATCACGTTGTAAGGTTCCCATCGGGCGCAGCGGTGTATCAATGTTACTCACCGACTGCGCTCTCATCTCATCTGGATACGCTGCATCGAAGCTTGTCGCGATTTTTGTGGGATCCAACTGCAAAAATTTTGCATAGTTAATGACAAAACCACGCGCAAAGGTAACTTGCGGTAAAGCGGCAAAATCCTCTTCTTCTAGTGCTTGTAAATGACGCTCTAAGATGAATAATTCACTGGCGGCTTCTTTTAAACTGATCTGCTTACTTTTACGGGCTTGCTGCAGCGTGGCACCAAATGATCCCTGAGCGTTAGACTGATGATTTGATGATGGGTTGTTCATTTCCATGATGCCTCTGGATTGTTAAGCCAAGTCTTAAGTTGTTTTGCTTCATCACTTAATGGATAAGCAGATAATAGCTGTTGTGCTAATCGTTGACGCGTGGTTCTATCATTTTGAACGGCGGCAAGCTTAATACCTTGTAAAAGCAATCGCGGACTAACACCCTGACCTTGTACGAGCAATAAGGTTTCATCATAAAGCCGTTGTGCTTGCTGTACACGCTGCTGCTCAAGCAACAAATCGACCAGCTCAATATGAGCGATCAAGCTATTACGATTACCATCTAACGCTCGCAAAAACGCTTTGGCCGCCGCTGGATGGTTATTCAACTGTAGGTAAGTGCGCCCTAGGTTCTCAAGTGCACCAATACGTCCTTCATAACCAAGTGCTGCACCTGCAATCTCAAACTGCTCTGCCGCCTCGCTATAACGCTTCATCTGCGATAAATAGACACCGTAGTTGTTACGCACTTGATCAAAATCCTTGTCAAGCGAGATGGCTTTTTTAAAGTATTGATCGGCCTTTTCAAGATTAAGGCGGCTGCCCTCTTGTTGCAACAAAACGCCCATCATATCATAGGCTGGCGCGTATCGGCTATCAGCAGCAAAAGCTTTTTCAAGTTGACGCTGCGCGGTATCAAGCTCGTTTTTACGAATGTATTGCGCGGCAAGCGATGTACGTACGCGAGCGATCTCCTGCTTGTCAAGATTACGAATATCGCTTGGCTGAGTAGACGTTTGATAACGCGTACTTCCAGTTAAGCCATCTGTTGGTGTACTTTGGCAACCCGCTAGTAATAAGGTAGCGATTGCACTAGCTATCAGCCGATTTTTTAGGCTCCCAAACTTTAGGTTACTAGACTCAGGATTACCAGAGATAGTATAGTTTGTTTTTTGATAAGCACTCGCTACTGAGGACTCCTTCATTATTAAAGATGTTTTACGCTGAGTCTTAAATTGACAAAAATATTCAAACATTATCATAGCCGCCATTATAAAACTGAGTTTTAGTACTGTAAATTTAATACTAGAGTTCCAATGAGCCATTAGTTTAATGGATTTAAACCCCTTAAGTACAATTTAGTTACCATGACTGCATTTTTATGGTTATAAATATTATTTACTAAAACCAATAGGAACGTAACCCTATCTGTTTCTTGTCTTAGACTGAGCCACTATTGCTGTCACCCCATCACTCATTAGACAGCAGCGTTACCCTTAGTATCGCGGTCTTTAATGCTTTGTTGCCATGCTGCTGACCGTCTAGTTCGATCAGCGACTTGTCCAACCAATTGACCACAGGCTGCATCAATATCATCACCGCGCGTTTGACGAATGGTGCAAACAAAACCTGCTTCGCTCAAAATATTACTAAACGCATGAATGCGATTATTACTTGATTTATCATAAGGGGCATGCGGGAATGGATTGAACGGTATCAGGTTTATTTTACTTGGCAAACCATCAAGTAACGCAACCAACTGCTCAGCGTGCTCATTGCTGTCATTGACGCCATCTAACATGACATATTCAATCGTGACATGTTTTTTGTGGCGCGGATTGACGTCATAGACGTAATTTTTTGCCGCAGCGATCAGCTCGTTTAATGGATATTTTTTATTAATTGGTACCAGCTCATTACGCAATTCATTGTTGGGTGCATGCAGTGAAATGGCTAAAGCCACATCAATATCCTTCGCTAACTGATACATCTTTGGCACCACACCTGACGTCGATAAAGTGACTCGGCGTTTGGATAAACCATAAGCATGATCACTAAGCATAAGCTCCATCGAGCTGACCACTGGTTTATAATTCAATAATGGCTCACCCATGCCCATCATGACAACGTTGGTCACGTTGTTCTCCCATAAGCTATGATCGACGTTTTCTAAGCTGTCGTTTTCGTCTGCCATATAAGAAGCGTTGGCGACCCACAACTGCCCGATAATCTCAGCGACGCTCAAATCACGCTCAAAGCCTTGTTTACCTGTACTACAAAAACTACAGTCCAATGCACAGCCGACTTGTGAAGACACACACAACGTTTTACGGCCATTTGCTTTACTATCATCTGCTGGGATTAGCACCGTCTCAACCAATGAGCCCCCAGTGACCTCAAACACCCATTTACGGGTACCATCATCACTATATTGACGATGAATAACCTTTGGCGGGGTTACGCAGGCGTGCATAGACAACTTGTCGCGCAACGACTTACTTAGATTGGTCATCTGCTCAAAATCAGTCACCCCGTGCTGATAAATCCACTTAATCACTTGAGTGGCACGAAATGGTTTTTCACCGATGCTCTTAAAGTAATCAGCGAGCTGTGCTTGCGTCATACCTAATAGATTAGTTCTTGCCTGCGCTTCATCTACCAACTTAATGCTATTAGTAAGCTTAGTAGGCACGTGCTGAGTAGGAGCTTGAATAGTTGACATAATAAGTAACCTTTTGGCCTAAGCCATGAGCGTAGTAATACAATTAAATGCTACATTGAGCAATCCGCTATGAGCGCAAACTTTGTCAGTTATAAAATACAAATGATTATCTACAGCGACAATGTACTGATAAGGGATTGATAACGCTAATTAAATGATTGAAAATTAATAATGAGGGACATAATAATAAATTTCAACAAAAACAACCGATAAGCTTAAACATAGACTGGTTAATAATAGCATATTCAAAAAAATACAAAAAAGTTCAGTAATAGCGCAAACGGCTTATACCCAGTTGAGTATAAGCCGTCCTTACAATACTAATGATTAACGCTCAATATCATAAGCGGATATTAATAATAATTATTAGCGCGTACGTGTACGAACTTCATCATCGCTGAAGAAGTAGCTGATTTCACGTGCGGCTGACTCAGCTGAATCTGAACCATGAACCGCGTTTTCGTCAATGCTGCTAGCGAAGTCAGCACGGATAGTACCTTCAGCAGCTTCTTTTGGGTTGGTTGCACCCATGATTTCGCGGTGCTTAGCGATGGCATTCTCACCTTCTAGTACTGATACCAACACTGGACCTGACATCATGAATGACTTTAGGTCATTGTAAAATGGACGCTCAGCGTGCTCAGCGTAGAAGCCGCCTGCTTTTTCATCATCAAGTTGCAACATTTTTGCAGCAACGATTTTTAGACCGTTTTTTTCAAAGCGGCTGTAGATTTCGCCGATATTGTTGTTACCAACTGCGTCAGGTTTGATGATAGATAAAGTACGTTCGTTAGCCATGAGAAGCTCCTAATAGAATTATAAAGGTAAGGGTTTGAATCGTTTATTATCACTATAATACTCAGGCATTTCAGATTTACCAATTCGTATATCTGAGCCTCGACATGTGATTGTTGCCTATTATAATGATTGACGCTATAAATGATAGGATTAATTATGATACCAGCTTACTTAAACGTAAATTTTGCCTTACTAAAAGTTAAAAGGTACATACTATATATTGTATATTTACCAGTATTATTAATTTTTATAAAAAACCCTAATGCTAGCTCTTAGCTGAACATTAGGGTTTTGTCATTCAATAGTTTGTTCTATTTATCTACGCATCATACGGATCACGCAATACGATGGTCTCTTCGCGGTCAGGACCCGTTGAGATGATATCAACTGGGCAGCCAATCAACGCTTCGATACGCTTGATGTATTTTTTAGCATTTTCTGGCAAGTCATCATAGTTGGTAATACCGACAGTAGATTCGCTCCAACCTTCTAGCGTCTCATACTTTGGTGTTACTGATTCATAAAACTCAGCATCATGCGCGCCTGCGCATTCGGTTTCTGGTAGCTCATAACCAACACCAATTAATAGCTCTTCTAGACCATCTAATACGTCAAGCTTAGTCAAGCAGATACCTGACATAGAGTTCAGTACAACGGCGCGGCGTAGGGCTTCTGCATCAAACCAACCACAGCGACGTGCACGACCAGTGGTTGCACCAAACTCATGACCAACTTTAGCCAAATGGGCACCGACATCGTCAAATAATTCTGTTGGGAACGGACCGCTACCAACACGTGTGGTGTAGGCTTTAGTGATACCTAATACATAGTCTAAATACAATGGACCGATACCAGTACCAGTAGATACGCCGCCCGCAGTGACACTTGAGCTAGTCACAAACGGATAAGTACCATGATCGATATCAAGTAATGTACCTTGCGCACCTTCAAACATTAAATTCTTGCCAGCCAAACGCAACTGATTAAGGTCTTCAGTGACATCAGTTACCATGCCTTTAATCTCTTCTTTCCACTCTTGGCATAGCTTGAGTGTCTCATCAAAATCGATCGCGTCGACTTTATAATACTGAGTCAGCTGGAAGTTATGATATTCGATTAGGTTACGTAGTTTTTCTTCTAGGTCTTCACGGAATAAATCAGCAAGCTTGATCGCACGGCGCGCAACTTTGTCTTCGTAAGCAGGACCGATACCGCGACCTGTTGTACCGATTTTACCAGTACCGCGCTTTGCTTCACGGGCTTGATCGAGTGCCACATGATAAGGCATGATAAGTGGGCAGTTAGGTGAAATACGTAGGCGCTCACGTACAGGCACGTTGTTGTTTTCAAGCGCTTTCATCTCTTTTAATAAAGCATCAGGTGCTAGTACAACGCCATTACCAATAAAGCAGGTTACACCTTCACGTAAAATACCTGATGGAATAAGATGCAAGACAGTAGTTTTGCCATCGACAACTAACGTATGACCAGCATTATGGCCACCTTGAAAACGTGCTACTGCTGAGGCTTTTTCGGTAAGTAAATCAACGATTTTACCCTTACCTTCATCACCCCATTGGCTACCTAAAACTACGACATTCTTACCCATAATTAATCCTTACAATGATGTATTAAGGTGCATGGCTTGTTCATTATCAAACAGCCATACGATAACTAACAATTTAAAACTAAACGAAAAATGATGCTTTTTGACGATACTGTCTTTTGATAAACCCATTTTTTAATACAATTATTTTCAATAAAATAGCTTTATTCAACAGCGCTTAATTGCCACTGGTTGTCAACGATACTTAATCGATGCGTGACGTCTTGAGGACAGTCATGCATATCCAGCGGTACAGTGACTCGGTAACCTTGCTGGCGTAAGCTATCAACTTGTTGACGTAGCGTCTGTCTTTGTTCGCTATCCATATTGTTAATTGCAGCATAATCAACGACCACTACCACTGGAGCAGCCAGTTCGACATGTGCTAACAAGCGACTGACATCCATACTAAAACCTGTGGCTTCACGTGGCTGGCTATTTGTTAGGTGACCACCACTTTGCATACCATCGAAACGTCCACCACGTACTAATGGTTGGGTTTCACTGTTGATATAGCCATTAAATACAATACCAGTATGATAGTGATAGCCCGACAGCTCAGTGACATCGATACTGACATTACAATTCCACTGCTCTTGCAGATGGGTTTTTAAGCGCTGTAACTCATCGACTGCGGTAACAATCTCGGTATCTTGTTGTGCGGTATCTGACAGCTTCGCCAATAGCCGTGTCATGTCGTGACCAAAGCGCGCTAAAGCATAAAAATCACTACCCATGGGTAATGTTTGGCAGACGCGCTTTAACTCTGGTAAGTTTTTGTTGGCATATAAATGCATCAATTGCTTAGTGTCACTATCTGATAGCTCAACCAATAAAGCCAACCGTTTAAATATCGCCACATGACCCAAGTCAATGTGCAAAGCTGCACTCATATTTAGGTCATTGACCATCGTAAATAACACATCTATCAATTCAAAATCTGCACTTAGCGATGCACAACCAAATATCTCAGCACCTAACTGCAGTGGCGTACGCGATCCAAACAATCCTGAGGGTAAGGTATGAATGACATCACCTGCATAGCAATAACGCGCAATACCTGTCCCGCCATGATGGGCATCGATACGCAAAATTTGCGGCGTAATATCCGCGCGCACTCCCATCAAACGACCCGTAAGCTGATCGATGATTTTAAAGGTTTGGCGCTTAAGATCCTCTGAGGCATCACTTAACAATGACTCTGTAAACTCAATCATCGGCGGGTTAACCAGCTGATAGCCATGAGTGATAAGCTGCTGAGTCAACTGATGTCGCAGCACTTCTTGCTTTTGCGCATCTTCAAATAATACATCAACCACACCATCAGGTAGTAGCCAGTTATTAGCGACTTCTGCGGTAAAATTACTGAGATGAAAATTACTGAGATGAGACAGATGACTGGGTACGCTATTATCATCAGCATGCTGAGAGGTGGAATTATTTTCAGAACGTGATTGGACGGGTACCGCTGAATAAGAACTGACAGACACAATAAATCCTTGTTTGGCGTATTGCTTACCAAAAAACGCGGCATAGTAAGGTTTGATTTATATTTGCATCAACGATGAATATTGTATGTTTTTGACACATTTTTAACACGCAACACCATTGACCCAATTATTTATAAACAAACTAGGTAACCGCAAAAGGGTGAGTAATAAGTATAAGTTAGGATGATAAGACGAGTATCTTTATGCGCTAATTATAGTAAATGATCAGCGCACTTTATGTTTTAGTTTAGCATAGCAACTGGGGTTCGCCTAGTCACAATTCATATCAATACGTTCTATCTAGTCATAAATACATTATTGCATTATGGCGATTTATTCTTAGCCAAAACGATCGTTTATGATCGCTTTCATCCTCTATTAAGTCGTGATGAATGATTTGGTTCACATCTTTTTAATAGACCCATGTTACACTAGCCTATGTTTTAGGCTATTAGTAGACAGGCTATAATTATCTCGAGATAAAGTCGATACATTAGTAGCCACGCACAGCTGGTATAATTTTTTGCTTGCTAAAACTGCAGATATTACAGCAAATTTATTCCAGTTCGTTTACCTACAAAAACCACGACTAACAATATACAAACTACGGTAAAAATTTATCAACTCCCATTCTATACAATCACTTAATTTCGGAGACCTTATGTCATCTGACTACCACCCTAACCCTGCTATTAACCAGACCAATGTATTAGGTACTGCTCTTGCCAGCTGCTGCTTTGATCCTATTACTGGCTATTATCGTAATGGTTTTTGTCATACTGGCAATCATGATGTTGGTCAGCATACCGTTTGTGCCAAGATGACCAGTGAGTTTTTAAACTTTTCATCAAGCCGTGGTAATGACTTAATCACGCCTTTGCCAGAATACAACTTTCCAGGTCTAAAACCTGGTGATTATTGGTGTATCTGTGCGCTACGCTGGGTTGAAGCACTAGATTTCGATATCGCACCAAAATTGAAGCTAGAAGGTTGTCATGAGAGTTTATTAACACTGGTCGATATTGACACTTTAAAACGCTATGCGATATAACATCGACATGGTTTATCGTTGGACTTTTCTAGGCTGAATTCATTTGGGCCATTTTGAACAGAAAGTAGCCATTTAGATTTTATAAAAGCAACAAGGGAGGGTGTATGGAGCGCAACGACGATCTATCTATTAAGACGAACACCCGCATTACACCTGACTCTAATATTAGTCGTATATATTCTGATATCAGCGACCATCACCCCTATCTAAATAGTTATGACAGCTATATTTACGGAGATGTAGATGCTACTGCTGAAGACACTATTGAGACCATGACGGTGTATGATCCTGACTCTGAGCGCTATGAAGACATTGATTTGTCTAGTGATGATGAAGTGGTCAACTGTTATGCTTATTCGCGTAAGACAGGCGAACAGCTGAGCCAGGTGGCGCTTAATGATGTCAGTCGTGCGCTTAGCAATAGTGGTCAGTTTATCTGGCTTGGATTGTATGATCCCAGTTTAGAAACCATGATTAAAGTCCAAAATGCTTTTGACTTACATGAGCTGGCGATTGAAGATGCGTTTGCCGATCATCAGCGCGCCAAAGTCGAAAACTATGACAACGACATGGTATTTGTAGTATTGCGGACTGCAAAATTAGAGGACAACATTATACGCTATGGTACTACTGCCATATTTATGGGTAAAAACTATCTGATTACGATTCGTAATGGTCCTTCCAACTCGTATGCACCTGTACGTGAACACTGCAATCGTCGCCCTGAAAAGCTACGCATGGGGCCCATATTTGTATTGCATGCTATTCTCGATTTTATTGTCGATAACTATATGCCAGTCACTGATCGCCTAGGCAGCTATTTGCGCGAGCAAGAGCGCTATGTTTTTAGTTATGAGTTTAATAAAAGCACATTAAAAAACCTATACGAGCTCAAGTCGCAACTGGTAAATATGCGCGCGATTATTTTGCCCGTACAAGACATCTGTAGCTTTTTTATCAACCATAAAAAAAGCGAGTTGGTCTCTGGGTTTTCGCAAGCAGCAAAACCTTACTTTCGTGATGTTAATGACCATCTACTCCACTCTTTAGACGCTATTAATGGTTTGAACGAGATGCTAAGTGTGGTGATGAATACTTATATGGCGATGGTGAACATGGGACAAAACGAGGTGGTACGTAAGCTTGCTGCTTGGGCAGGTATCTTAGCCGTACCGACTGCCATTGCTGGTATTTATGGGATGAACTTTGACTTTATGCCTGAGCTACATTGGAAATACTCATACCTTGTGATCATGGGACTTATCATCGCCTTATGTAGTTATCTGTATTATAATTTTAAAAGGCTAAAATGGTTGTAAGATAAGTTGATATAAAAAAAGGCTACTAGATAGCAGCCTTTTTTATCATATCGTTCAGTCTATTTATGAGCATCTAAACCCGCTGACTTTTCAGCTGCATCGACTGTTTGACGAATCAATGTGTTAATAGTCATTGGACCTACGCCACCTGGAACAGGCGTATAAGCACTAGCAATATTCTCTATGCCATTCAATTCAATATCGCCGACGCCGCCATTGTCGGTTGGATGAAAGCCTGCATCGACCACTACTGCCCCTTTTTTGATCCACTCTGCTTTAATCAGCTCAGGCACACCTACAGCCCCAACGACAATATCAGCACGCTTAATATGCTCAGCCAAATCCTGCGTTCTTGAATGACACATGGTCACTGTACAGTTGGCATTTAATAGCATCATTGCCATTGGCTTACCCAAGATGGCACTACGTCCTACGACCACTGCCTCCAAACCTGCAAGCTCTATATTATAGTGTTCCAATAAATGCATGATGCCTTGCGGCGTACATGAACCATAGGCAGACTGCTGCATCGCCATACGACCAAAGCCCAAGCACGTCACCCCATCAACGTCCTTTGCCAAATCAATCTGCTCAAAACATGCACGCTCATCAACATGATCAGGGACAGGATGCTGGAGCAATATGCCATGGACATCTGGATTGTTGTTAAGCTCGTCTATCTTGGCTTTAAGCTCCTCTGTGGTTGTCGCACTTGGCATCTCAACTCGAATAGAGTCCATACCGACGCGCTTACAGGCGTTACCTTTCATACGCACATAAGTGGCAGAAGCAGGATCATCACCAACCAATATCGTTGCCAAACTTGGCGTACGACCAGTCTTGTCTTTGATATTATCTACGCGTGTACGCAGTTCTTGCTCTATTTGCTTAGCAAGTGCTTTGCCGTCTAATAAGGTGGCAGATTGGCTATCTGACGTCATCGTCGTTTCAATTGACGAGGCATTTGACATGGTAACTCCAATGAATAAAGCAATAAGAAAAAGAGGACATAGTGTCGGCCATTATTTTGCTCAGTAAACATAAGCGAGCCGCAGCTTACTATAAGTATATATATACCAAATTGTACATATTATTAGCATAATTAAGATAGTAATTTTACCGATAAACTTTCTAAAGAGCAGACACCGTACTAAGCAAGATATTGTACCTATTTTGCGACCAAAAGCCCAGTCGTCAATAAAGATTACCTCTTAAATATTGCAAATTCTTATATGTTCTTATAAGACATATTAACGTAGATAAGATTATCACTTACGACTAAAACTTGGCAGTCACCAGTCATTGAAGCCCAAGATCACTCTTAAACTTGAGATTGAAGGCTTATTAGTGTTACTCTTGTGACACGTAAATGTTACTTATATTTAACACGGATGTCGTTTTATGGGTAAGTTTTATTTGTGAATAGTATAAAACATCAGTTATAGACTCAAACGGAGTCAAACGCTATTTACATGTTTTCACGCGCTATTGGCCAGAGTTTCATTTAGCCAACTTGCTTATGGCAGTTACAGAGCTCTCACATCGTTATTCATATATTTGAAAGTTTAGATTTTTCTAAAAATCTTGAATAAAAAACGAGTGCCGACTTTAGCTGTCTATATCTAATGCGAAGTAGTAGTTATTACTTCGTGTTCGTTAGTACTTTGTTGATAAGTACTCATCTGTAACATCTACTATGACATGCGACTATATGAGCGTGATGGCAACCCCATTATTAGACGCCAGTCATTTGGGGGCTACTGTTTGCTATATATCATATTATCCGATGTTTGATCCTTGGTATGTAGCATCCTCATCGCATGTTTTGCTAACTGACTGTTAATGAAACAACAGATTTTGTGATATTCATAGTATTAGTCTGATTACTCAATTCATAATTGGTTGGGACTATAAATTGTAGTACCAACTTTTTTATCTAAAACAATCTCGAGGTATGAATTTGAAAACTGAGTCATTGTTCCAATTTTCATCGTTAACCATTATTTTATTGTTGTTAGCGTTTTATGGCGGCACTTACTTATTGTCATTGTTGATTAAAAAAGACAAAGAGACGACGTCGGGTTTTATGGTCGCAGGCCATGGTGTCGGTTTTGGTATGGGTGCAGCCAGTATGACTGCTACTTGGATTTGGGCAGCATCGTTTTATGCCGCCGCTACTTCTGGCTATAAGTATGGCGTTTCAGGGCCGATACATTATGGCTTTTGGGGCGCGCTAATGATTTTATTTATCTACCCTTTTGGCATGCGCTTTCGTGAGCTTGCTCCTGATGGACATACTTTAGGCGAACTTATTCACGCTCGTCATGGCTCATCAAGCCAATTAATTTTAGCCATATCCAACCTTATGGGCAGCTTAATTAGCTTGATGGTCAATTTCACTGCGGCTGGGGCGTTGGTATCGGTACTATCACCGTTATCGTTCCAAACAGGGGTGATTATTGCGGGTGTCGGAGTACTGAGCTATACCCTAACTTCAGGGTTTCGCGCCTCAGTCTTCACTGACTTTGCCCAATTGGTCGCTTTAATGGCCATTGGTATCGTTATTATTCCGGCAGTATTATTTGCGATGGGTGGGCCTGAAGTTATGGTCAGCGGACTATCCAACTTGACGCTTGAGCAACAGAACTTCTTTTCGCCTGAGGCATTTTTTCAGCAAGGTGCGCCTTATTTTGTCGCCGTATTGGCTTATGCTATTGGTAACCAAACCATTACGCAGCGCTTATTTGCGATTGATAAAACCAAGATCAAAGCGACGTTTGTCACGGCCACAGTCGGCTATGCAGGTATCGTCATCGGTCTTGGTATGATTGGTTTGATGGCCTTGACCATTGGTATTGAGCCACTTGACGGCAATATGAACAACCTGATCCCGCAAATGGTCAGTACTTATTTGCATCCTGTCTTTATCGCCTTGTTCTTTATCTTGGTCATCGGCTCATTGTCATCGACTGCTGATTCAGACTTGTCGGCATTATCGACCATTATGATGGCAGATGTATATGGTAAGAACATCGCTAGAGGTAAAGTCAAACCTAAGACTATGATGCTGGTTGGTCGTAGTACCATGATTATTGCCACTGCTGCTGGTCTGATCTTTGCTAGCTTTAAGCTAGATATTTTAGTGATGTTGGTATTCGTAGGTGCATTGTGGGGTGCAATTGTCTTCCCTGTGATAGCCAGTGTATTTTGGAATCGTGTGACCAATACCGCTTTCACCTCTGCGGTCATTATCGGTTTGCTGTTTTTCTGTATAGCTCGCTTTGAGCTTTTGCCGATCATTGGTTACACGGCTTTATTCTTTGAAGTATTAGCAAGTGTTGGCGCCGCAGTCGTGATTGGACTAATGGTATTTGGCTTCTTAGGCCGTAAAATCGGTATGTTAGCGGCAGCTATTACGCTGGTACTGATGCTCATTTTCGCTACTGGCTTCTTACGTCAATATATGGTCCTACTCGCCTCACTAACGGCTTATGGCGCTAGTACCATCGTCTGTGTCATCGTCAGTCTAATGGGCAATGAACGTTTTGATTTTGAGCTGATTAAAAAGCGTGTTGGTGACTATGATAAAAAAGCTAAAGTATCAAAAATACCAAATGCGAAAGTATAGATCATCTTAGGTAATGATGGTTAGACAACGATGGTCGGTAGATAGCTGATCGTCGATTGCTCTTAAACCCCATATTTATAAATACTATAAGGAGATATCATGGACAACGTCTTTATTTATGGCTTATATATTTTAATTTGGCCTGCAATTACACTTGGTGTACTGGTTTTGATTTGTACTGCGACTTATCGTGACATCAAAAAAGCCAAACGCAATAACAAGGATATCTTATAGACAGATTATCGGACAAGTTTAGCTGCAACGCTCATAAAAGGTTTTGCAGCATTCTTGTCTTATCATCAACTAAGCACTTATTGATAAGGTAATAACCGCTCAAATATCTTTAAATAACGATTAAATTGACTTACATTAGTAAATAACCTATTTTTAGCTAAAAAATGACTTGTAATTTAAATTATTTTTGCTAATATAGTCCACCTTGATTGGCTGGATGGCAGAGTGGTCATGCAGCGGACTGCAACTCCGTTAACGCCGGTTCGATTCCGACTCCAGCCTCCAATTATTTATTAACTTTACGTTAATTTAGGCTTGCATTATTAGCACAACAGCTTATAATAGCGACCACTTATCTAGTAACTAGATGGTCTATCAGCTAGCTTACATTTTAGATAAAACAAGTTTTGCCCGGGTGGTGAAATTGGTAGACACAAGGGATTTAAAATCCCTCGCTCTAACGAGCGTGCCGGTTCAAGTCCGGCTCCGGGTACCATTACATAGTTCTATACTATCTTATAGAATAACTAAAGCCCCTGATATCAGGGGCTTTGTTGTATCTGGTGTTCTATACTGTCCTGCTCTATCTATCCTAATCCGTGCATTGGTGTACATTACCTACATATAAATACACAGTAAACCGATGCGATAAATAGCTAGCGGTCTTACTTTTAATAAAGACAATAGACAAAGCTATATATCATTCAGTTGTTACTGTAGCCCTTCCGCTGCTGTTTTATCTAAGTTCGAGTTATTTTCGTTTACAGTAGCCGTATCATCAGCCTTTTGCTCATTTTCCACGCTGTCTACACCAGAATAGTAGGCTGTACCCCCCGCGTCATCATCTGTACTGTCTGCACTTTCTGTACCTTCTGCTTCAGTTGTAGGAGTACTAACACTAGTTTCAGTATCGCTATCTGTCTGAACTGGCGTCATTTCGCTAGACTCTGTATTATTAGTATCGGCCTTTTCCTCTGTTTCATTACTACAAGCGCTCAGTCCGATAAGACTTACTAATACTGCCACCCATAGCTTATTTTGAAAGGTTCTATTCAATACTGAATTTTTCATTTTAATGTTCCTTATTATAATACCCATCAATTTAAGGTAAGTACTATCTTATATATCATTTAAATATTATCTGCTATTACTAACCAATCATTTTTGTTTGTTTTCATTAATCGTTTAACAAAAACCACTAGGTGTGCTTATTGAGTTTTTACTCGCCCTAAATGATCTTGCAACTTATATAGTTATCTTTATTAAGTAGAAAAAATAAACCGCCCGACTCATGGAGTTAAGGCAGTTGCATACGCTTGTTGAGCACTTATTACTTTTAGTAACAATCGAATCTGCAATCTCACTCGCTACTATTGTTCATTAAGCTTAATTACACTGGCAGCATTTTTCGCACATATTGCACTTTTCACAAGTTGATGGACTGGTACATCCACATTTTTCACAACTGCAAGTAGTGTTGTAATGAATAGAAGGAGCTGAAAGATTTGTTTTTTTTGCGTTTGACATCATCATAAATCCTTGTAATAAGAGAATAATTAATCTTGACAGATATAAGTGATGCTTTCTGTAAAGCAAATGTTAATCTATTGATCAAAGACCACCCGATCACACTATATAACCTGCCACAATCCTTCGACATTAACCTTATTTGCCTCAATAGTTGGATAATCCGTAAAATTCAATGTATAACCGTCAGTTTTATTTGTCGCTGGTGTAATCTGACAAGTCGCGCCGAGTGGAAAACTATGTTTTTTACTGATATGCCCAAAGCTCATGCCATTATAGATAGGTAGTCCAGTCAGCTTATGCAATTGGCGTATGACCATCGCCACATCGTAACGCTTATCGTAGCTATCTTCACCTGCACCAGACAATGAGCCAAACACGATTGCTTGCTGATTTTGGAACACCCCTGCCAAATACAAATCATAGAGCATGCGCTCAATACGATAAGCCTGTTCCCCCACATCTTCTAAGAATACAATACCGCCTTTAATACGCGGCAAGTACTCGCTACCTGCCAGCGCTGAGATCACGCTCAGATTACCGCCCCAAATCGTTCCCGTGACTGTTTGAGTCTTATCAGTCGCTAGAATCGCTGGTAATTGCTTACTGGTCAAATCTGCATTTTGAATGCTAATGTTCAGATTAGGATTCGTCAGTGCCTCTACAAATTGTCTACAACTGACTTCATCAGGAGACGTTTTACCAAATTCGCTATAGAGCATGGGGCCAGCGAGCGAACTCATTTGCCCTTTCGCCAGCAGTGCACATTGAATGGCAGTGACATCACTAAAGCCTGTTAGTATCGTGCCCCGCTCTTTCATAATGCGTCCCAGCGTTTGCCAATCAATCAGCGGCAGCAGACGCATTGCGCCATAGCCACCGCGTATACCCATGAGCAGCTTGGGTGCAGCAATCGCCCCAGTCGCGATGTTTTGCAGATCACTGGCTCGCTGCGTGTCCGTTCCCGCAAAGCGCAAATATTGTCGCTCAGTAATAGTAGGATTCTGCACTTCAAAACCTGCGCAAGCCATACGCTCTAATGCCAATTGGTTACGCTCGTTACTACCGCCAACGTTGGAGCTGGCAAATAGACGTGTCTCAATAGTAGGATTGATACAACGTGATTTGGACGCTATTGACTGATTACCATCTGGCAGCGCCGTTGGCAGATCATCTTTGGTCAACTGCATGCTGTCGTTTTTATCGCTCGTTTTATCGCTCGTTTTGACCGTCAATCCTTGAGCAATACCCTGAGTTGCAAGTAGTCCAGCACCTGTACTCACGCCTAGTCGACGTAAGAATTGGCGACGACTAAGCTCCTTATTGGCTACGGTGGTTATATCAGCTTGCTGTAAAAGAGTTGGATTTGTCATAAGCATACTAAGCTGTTACCTCAAAACTTATTTTAGAATAATGGTTTTAGAATAATGATTTAATTATCAACGTTTTTAACCTTAACTTTATATAAATATCGCGGTTTGGCAGCTTTAATAGCGACAATGGTTGCATAACCCTATAACCATTGCTTATTACAACGACAACAAATCGTTAAACAACCATGTTTGGTACTTACCATTACTCTTGTTATAGTAAATAGTAAGAAATAATTCATCAATAATGATAGGAACGCTAGTATGGCTGATAAAGAAAAGGATAATAAGTCGCTTTTAGACAATATTAAACTCATCTTAAGTAAAGAAGACAGCATAAAGAATCAAGTCGACAAGGATCGCGGTCTTGAGCGTTATGCTAAAGACTTGATGCTACTGATGAGCTTGGTAAAAGATTATTACCAAGGTAACTATCGCAATATACCTTATAAAACTATTTCAGCAGCAGTGGTTGGATTGTTATACGTCTTAAACCCTATTGATATTATTCCAGATTTTATACCTTTTATTGGTCAAGTTGATGACGCCTTGGTAATTGGGTTTTGCTTAAGACTGATGGAGAAAGACTTGAACAAATATAAAGCTTGGAAAAGCGAGCAATCAATGTCTAAAGATGGGGCAAAGTCTGAAGATAAAGCGTCTGATAATAAAGACAAAAATATAAAAGATAAGACAAAATCGTAATTGTTAAAACAGTAGTTAATACTATCTGTAATCATAAAAACACGGTCAATGAGTTCATCACTGACCGTGTTTTATGCGCATTAAGTTTAAAGCTAGTAAACCATCATTAGTGCATGATCACTAACCATCAATCAGGTACCTCATAATTGGCGTTTTCTGGGTTGAGACCAAATGAGTATACGAATGTCGCAACCAGACTGTTAATAATGATAAAGGGTAAGTCAATCGTGACGTGACCAAGTAGATAGCGTCCAATCAACCAAGAGACAATAAGCATAATAATAAAAAACGCGCCCAGATACCCTAAGATGACAGGATGTTTTAAACCATAGGGCTGCGCAGGCTTAGGTTGTTTACCAAGTATATATATACGTATCGCCCAGCCAGCGGCATAAGACAATCCACCCAAGACGACATAACTCAAAAAATTCATATAATATAACTCTATTGCTTAATGACTGGCAAGATATTCTGCTTGGACTACGCTATATTTCTTATTGAAGACTGCCTGTGGTTAAAGGCTTTTATTATTTGACCCGACATTATCAATAATAATATTGGCATGTGGGTTGGCCAAGATGTCCGTATTAACTTCATCACACTCTACCTGATAAATCGTATTGGCTCCTTTATAGATATAAGACAAATACTCACTATCAAGCAAAGGGTCGATATTGGCATAAACAGGTTTGACATGTGCCATGACCAGCACTCTATCAGGACGACCGATGACTGCGTCAACATTGTCAGGGTCAATGGAGAAAAAATTGGGTATCTCGCTATTCTCTATAACTTCTAGTGGCTCGGCTTTGTCCCACACCCGCTTGGCAGTCGCAGGCTCTTTCATTTGCATGACCCACCTGCCTTCTTGCTGACTGACCTTAATCTGGGCAGGCTCATCATTGCTAACCGTATAGCAACCTTCAAATACGGACAAATCCGTCTCAGTCTTTGCAGCCTCTGTTTCTGTAGTCGTACTGGTACCATCGCAACCTACTAATAGCAATGCACTAATGGTCATAGCACTGATGGCAAGCATCCTAAACTTATGACCCATAACGTTTGAGCGATTGAACATGATAATATTATCCTACGTTAAAAGAGACTGTGATATAGATAAATCCGCTTTAGCTGACAAGTAATGTCATGTCCTTATCCTACTCATTTTAACAGAAAACCACCCTCTTACTGTTTTGATATTTAGTTTCATAGTTTTACGGCAAGCGATGGCGCATATGAGCCCCGTATTTGCTATAATTGAGCGCAGTCATTCAATCACATTATAATCAATCTACGATAGTATAGGCACAGATAACGACTAAACGTCCTCTACGACAAGAGTCTTATGTAGTTAAGAGTGTCGCTATTTATTATGAGTTGATTATCCATTAAGCTTTTAGGTCATTATGTCAGACAATCCTGCTCTATCATCCTCACCTTCTACTGCATCTGCCAGCACACCTGCAAATGTATCTACCATAAGCCAGCAAAATACGACCAATCCATTGGCGGTAAAAGCAAATACCACGGTCGCCTATACAGATGGCGCTTGTAAAGGTAATCCTGGCGCTGGTGGCTGGGGCGCGCACCTTATTTTTAGCGATGGCCATACGCAAGATTTGTACGGTGGTGATAAAGAAACCACCAATAATCGTATGGAGCTAATGGGTGCGATAAAAGCTTTGGAACACAGTCCTCAAGATATAAAGCTTGAAATTTGGACCGACTCAAGCTATGTCAAAAACGGTATCACCCAATGGATTGAAGGATGGAAAAAGCGTGGCTGGAAGACTGCGAGCAAAAAGCCTGTAGCCAATCAAGACTTGTGGCAACAGTTGGATACGCTTTGTCAAGCACGCGATGTTGATTGGCACTGGGTTAAAGGTCACGCTGGGCACGCGGGTAACGAAAAAGCAGATGAGCTGGCCAATCTAGGCGTCACGTCTAGCAGCGAGCAACCATCTGTCGGTAACTCTGCACGTAACGACGATGACACTGCTAAAAAAAAAGCCAATGATTGGTTAAACGATGACCCGTTAGGCTTTAATATGATGGATGAGGATTCAGACGAAGAATTGTTATACGAAGATTCTTTAAATGAGATGTCAGACAACAGTGACTCAAAGTCTATTCAAGTCAAACAATTAAATAATACTACGCAGCCAGTGAGTATCAACACCATGATATCAGATGAGACGAATACAAACAGCGATACAACCAACGTGTCAGTAGACTTGCCAAAATTCGATGGTGATACTGGTCGTGCTAACCCCAACTTTCGTCCGCTACTACCACAGCCTATTCATCGACGCGAGCCCAATCGTCAGCTGATCATGGATACAGAGACGACAGGGCTTGACCCTCTCAAAGGTGACCGCGTGATTGAGGTCGGTATTGTCGAGATGGTCGGTCGTAAGTTTACGGGCGAAAAACTCCATGTTTATATCAACCCGCAGCGCGGTATGGATGAAGAAGTCATTCGTATTCACGGTATCTCTGAAGCTTTTTTGGCAGATAAGCCAACCTTCGATCAGGTTGCTAAGTCGTTATATGATTTTATGGATGGCGCAGAAATCATCGCTCACAACGCCACGTTTGATATGAACTTTTTAAACATGGAGTTTAGTAAAGTGGGTCTGTCAGACTTCGCCGAGCGTGTACAAGTGACTGACTCTTTATTAATGGCAAAGCAGCAATACCCTGGACAAAAAAACACGCTAGATGCTTTGGTTCGCCGATTAGATGTCGGTAAGCAAGATCGTACTTTTCACGGCGCCTTGTTGGATTCGGAGATTTTAGCTGAAGTTTATCTGGCCATGACAGGAGGACAGGTAACGTTAGCGATCGAAGAAGATACTCAAACAGAGGGTGGCAACACCGCTCATGCTAATTTTGCGAATTTGGCATCTTTATTGCTAGAGTCAACCGTAGACAACCATGCCAATCAAAACTGGTTTGCAGGGTTAGCAGAAGATTATCCTGATTTAAACGCTAGGCTATCGCAGTGGTAGAGCGCGTTACTGCGCATGATTAATTGGCTTGCGCCCGTTAAATATCTAATAACATACTAAAAAGCCTGTTTTTATCAATAATTATCTGCTGATAAAGTCGACTCTATCAATATTTTATGGAAAAAAACTATGAGCCAGTCTGAGCAAACAATATTGACCACCCCTGCCCTTAGTATTACTAACTTTAACCTACCTTCTCTACATCTGCTTCATAATGAGATTACAGTCATTTTAAAGGATACTGAGAATCATCTTAGCGAATTTAACGATGATCAAGAACAAGTCTCTTTATTATTAGATTCTATTAGTGTGTTAACACAACTGTCTTGTATTTTTGAATTGGTTGCATTAACTGGCGGACAGCTGTTGAGTACGGCCATCGCACAAGGTCTACAACAGCTTTATGACAATAATAATAACGGCGACACCGCTTTGATTATGGATCTATCAGAGGCGATCATGACACTTGATCGTTATGTTGAATTTGTACTATTGACCGAGACAGTTGAGCCAACTCTACTCTTACCAATTATTAACAAACTCTATGCTCATAGTCAGCAAGATACGATCGATGCCGATTGTTTTTCTGACTTTGGTAGCAGCAGCGTCATCATTGCCAATCCTGAACAGAACTTTAAACCATTAAGCGAGTTAAGCTTGGATAGCGACTTACTCACCAATGCTTATCGCAGCGGTCTAAATGTCGTTCTTGCCAAACATGCACCACTAACGGCAGATACCCAGCAAAAACTAGATGCTATGAGTGCCGCTTGTGCAGTGATTGCCGCCCATACTGATAGCCTGTTTTGGCAAGCGGCAACGGCTGTTGTCACAGATATCAAAGACATCTTACCGTTAAATGCTAGTCAAAAACATACACTAATCTACTTAGAGCAGCAGTTTCATAGCTATTTGCCAATCATGGATGCCCGTTTTGCAGACCTAGTAAGTTTTGCCTGTCAGCGTGACAATAAACAAGCGCAAAAGCTACGCATTCAGTATGCAAATAATCGGCTTGAGTCATCACAGCTTGAGCAAATGCAGCGCTTCTTGTTTGGACCAAACCGTGCCATTACTGATACGCTAAATGATATTATTCAAAACCAAATCAGCACTATCAAAGAAAAAGTTGATAGTTATGCCCGCGGTGACACGCTTAGCCCTGCGGCGGCACAAGTAAACTCAATAGCTACCGATCTTACAGAGCTGAGCTCAGTACTGCAGTTATTATGTTTGGCTGATGCAGCAACCTCTCTTAAAAATGTCGCCTCAGCTGTAGCAAAATGGCAAACGCCAGCCCCTGATGAGTTTGACTCTCTGCTATTGGCGCTAATGCATGCCGAGAATGCTTCGAACGCGATGGCGAAAATACACACGCCAGGCGCTATTCATTTGGCAACGCACAGTCAGCATATCTCATTACACCAAATCGATACGGCCTATGATACGTTGGTACAAGAGAGTCGTACAGCCATATCAAGTGCAGAGCAAGCAATTAACGACTATTTATTGGATGACAATCGCGACCTGCTTAACCTTGAAAATATACCTGATCTGATACATCAAGTCGCGGGTGCAATACGCTTCTTACAATTGCCTACACCTGCAAATATGCTTAATCAGTTGACCATCAATATGCAAAAACGCCTTGAAAATGGTCAAAGTATAGATGATCGTACACTTGCTCATATAGCTGATGTACTTATGGCAGTAGACTATCGCTTGGATGGTTTTGAGAACAACCATCCTGTGAGCAAAAAATCGCTTGATGTTGCTCAGGATAGTTTGAGCCAACTACTTGCCGCTTAATCGTTGCAGATAAATATAAGCAACTTTTTATCAACCCTTTTGCTGCTTTGGATAGCTATTTATGACCACCGCTTTTGTAATTGATAACGAGACTGTACTGTGCCGCTATACTGCAAAAGGCTGGTGGCCTGTGCAAGTTCCTGTTTTGGCTATTGAAAACGATACTGTCACAAAAGACCAAGCAGCAGAGTCATCAAGTAAGCTTTATCAGGTTGGCCGTGTTGAGTTACTGGCAAGCTTAGCAGCAAGTCACTGGGAAACAGGTGAATTACAAGAGTTGAATACTGATCCCGAGTCGATTGATGGCAATGATGTACCCGCTACCATTGCCATTACTTACGATTATGCGCAAACTCACGGCATTGCTATTCCTCACTTAACTGAAGACTCTCATAAGTCAACCGTATTGCAGACGCCATTGGCTGGTGCTGAAAAGATAGACTTTATTACTTATAGGCAGCTTATCACCCAACTGCCAGCAGCGCTCTCTACGCAGCTGAGTCAAGCGATTCAATTGCTGCGCTGGCAAGCAGATACTCAGTTTTGTAGTCGCTGCAGCGCGTCGGTTACGGTAGCCAAATTTGGTGAGCGTGCGATGGTCTGTCCAGTCTGCCGCTTACGCCAGTATCCACGAGTACAACCTTGTGTCATCACAGCCATCACTCGTCCAAACCCACAAACCGGCGAGATGCAAATACTCTTGGCACACCATCACCGCTATGGTCAACCAAGTACGCATCTTCAGTATGGACTGATTGCAGGTTTTGTAGAAGTGGGTGAAAGCTTAGAGCATGCGGTAGTACGTGAAGTCGCTGAAGAAGTAGGTATCTGCTTGACTGACATTCGCTACGTCAGCAGTCAACCATGGCCGTTTCCCTCAAACTTAATGCTAGGGTTTCGAGCGTCTTACACTAGCGGTCAGATAGTCATACAAGAAGATGAGCTCTCGCACGCCGACTTTTTTGATATCTCAAACTTACCAAAGATACCTTTTAAGGGCAGTATTGCTTATGATTTAATTGCACAAATTGCTCACGAACAAGGCATAATACTCTAGCTTTATAGAATATATTCGTGTGTAACCAATAGTATGCCATTATGAACAATCCTCTTTTATGATAGATTATCTATACTAGTCACGACCAATAGTAACTCTCGCCAATTCTTTACGCCAGTTTTAAGGCCTTTGATTAAATGCCCAGTAATATTCATACCCGTCTAACAAACCTGCCGATACTGTTTGATACATTAACTTTAGAGACGCTGCCAGCCGACACACAACAACAAATTGCGTATGTTGACTCGTGCCTGCCCCAGACACAATGTGGTCTTTGTGATCATCCCGACGGGTGTCTACCTTATGCTACCGCTATCGTCGTAAATGGTGAACCGCATAATAAATGTGTACCTGGTGGACAACCTGTCAGTGATGCCATTGGCCATATTTTAGACGCAGATCATGCTACTTTAGATACGGTCTTTTTACAAAGCCAAGACTCAAGTAACGAGCAAGAACGCTTGAGTGCTGTACCATCAAAGTGGCCAATAGACCCCACGACTGAGCGTCCGCACGAAGTACGCGCCATCATTCGTGAAGATGATTGTATTGGTTGTACGAAGTGTATCCCAGCCTGTCCGGTCGATGCCATCGTCGGTACTGGCAAACATATGCATACGATTTTTACAGACTTATGCACTGGTTGTGAGCTGTGTATTGCACCATGCCCTGTTGACTGCATCGATCTTGTGCCTATTGAGCGTGAATTGTCAGCAGCAGAGCGCACGCAAGAACAAAACGAGCTGCGACAACGTTATCACACGCATCTTAGGCGCGTCACCGAGCAACTGGCCGACAGTAATAATAGTAGACCTGTCGTCAGTATGGTAGAAGCCAAGCTAAATAACGCCAGCGCACAAGCGATTGACATTGACGAGCAGCAAGCAAAGAATACTATTGCTGCCGCCAAACTACGTACCAAAATCAAAAAACTAGAAAAACAGCTAAGCGTCCGTCCTAATCCGAAAAAAAGCGCTGAGTTGGCTATGTTGCAAGATCAACTGTCTCAGTTATAGTGTTAGTATTAGGGATAATTTGTCCGTATCCTGTTATCTTATTTGATCTAATTTAGTATCGACCTTAACCACTATTAACATCAACAGCTATAAAAATATTGTCTATATCCTATGAGTAAAACTGTCAAACACAAAACTGCAGACACACCGCCATCGAGACGATTGCCCAATCGTAACGTACGACCGTTCTTTGAGAAGTTGGCTGCTACTATTGACGATCCCATTACCGAATTAAACTATAGTAATAATTTTGAGCTACTTATCGCAGTCATACTCTCTGCACAAGCGACTGATGTGAGTGTCAATATTGCAACCCAGCAGCTATACCCTGTCGCCAATACTCCTGAGGCTATATTGGCATTGGGTGAAGAAGGTCTGAAATCTTATATCAAAAATATTGGCTTATATAATGCCAAAGCCAAAAATGTGATCAAAACCTGTCGCGATTTAATAGAGAAGTTTGACAGCACCATACCTGATAACCGTAAAGACTTAGAGTCGCTCGCTGGTGTGGGGCGCAAAACCGCTAACGTGGTCTTGAATACTGCCTTTGGACAACCAACTATGGCAGTCGATACGCATATTTTCCGTGTTAGCAATCGCACGGGGCTGGCTACTGGTAAGAACGTCTTAATAGTAGAGAAAAAGCTGGTCGAGCGTATTCCAGAAGACCTATTGGTTGACGCTCATCATTACCTCATTTTGCATGGGCGCTATACCTGTCAAGCGCGTACCCCTAAATGCGGAGCCTGTCCGGTTTATGAAGAATGTATGTTTAAGGACAAAGCTACGTTTGTAGAGATTTGAAATTCTTTATAGCTAGTATTGTCTAATAGAGATAACCCAACTCAAAGAAAAACAATACAGATAACTATTAGCAGAAATTTAGCCAGCTCGATGATTTTTACGATTGATAGCAACAATAGCTACACTAGAGTTTTCACTCGATTCACGGTAAAATGTGCTAATTTTTTGATTCACTTTTGCCTCTTATTTTCCGTTAACATTCAATTATGACTGATTTAGTAATGACAGTCCTTGCAATTAAGCGATCTAACTATGCGTGAATACAACTTATTTACATCTGAATCTGTAAGCGAAGGCCATCCTGATAAAATGGCCGACCAAATCTCAGACGCTATCCTTGACGCCATCTTACGTGAAGACATCCAAGCTCGCGTAGCATGCGAGACGCTGGTCAAAACTGGTGCAGTGATACTAGCAGGCGAAGTGACCACTACCGCCAACATTGATTTGGAGCGTATTGTACGTGATACGGTCAATGGTATTGGTTATCATCACTCAGATCTTGGTTTTGATGGTGAGACTTGCGCAGTGATCAATATGCTTGGCAAGCAATCACCTGAAATCGCTCAAGGTGTCGATCGTAACAGCCCAGAAGAGCAAGGCGCTGGTGATCAAGGCTTAATGTTTGGTTATGCTAGTAATGAAACCGATGTGTTAATGCCTGCTCCTATCGAGTTTGCACATCGTCTTATGGAGCGTCAGTCTGAGCTACGCCGTGCTGGTGACCTGCCTTGGTTACGTCCAGATGCAAAAGCACAAGTTACCTTAAAATATGATGGCAATCGTCCGACTGCAATTGATGCTGTGGTATTGTCTACTCAGCATGATCCAAGTATTTCGCAAAAAGATCTGCAAGAAGCAGTCATGGAATCTATCATCAAACAAGTACTGCCAGCCGACCTGTTGCATGCTGGTACTCGCTACCACATCAACCCAACTGGCAAGTTCGTTATTGGCGGACCTGTCGGTGATGCAGGCTTAACCGGACGTAAAATCATCGTCGATACCTACGGCGGTATGGCTCGCCACGGTGGCGGTGCCTTCAGTGGTAAAGACCCTTCAAAAGTCGATCGCAGTGCCGCTTATGCAGTACGTTATGTCGCCAAAAATATCGTCGCAGCAGGTTTGGCCAAGCGCTGTGAAGTACAAGTCAGCTACGCGATTGGAGTTGCTGAACCTACTTCTATATCAGTTAATACTTTTGGTACGAGTAAAATCAGTTCTGATGAAATCATTCGTCTGATTCGTACGCATTTTGACCTGCGCCCTTATGGCATTACCCAAATGCTAAACCTACTCCAGCCTATGTATCAACGCACAGCAACCTTTGGACATTTTGGACGCGTTGGCTCTGAGACTGCCTTTACTTGGGAAAAAACAGACAAAGCTGAATTGCTAAAAGCAGATGCAGGTCTATAAATCTATATTCAAATACACTCAATAGGAGTCGCTTATGTCTCAAGATAATATTGATAACAATGCTCAAAATCACAATGCTGAAGCATTGGCTGAAATCACCCCTGAAATGCAGGCATTTTATCAGCGTGCTGACGCCATCATTGGTGTTGCGAATAGCCAATTGGGTCCTGATGCTCATTCAGGGCAAGTCGGCGCTTCATTGCTTTATGCAGCTGCGCGTTATAGCGCTTCGGTCGCCTCTATTGGTTTTGTAAAGGGTGATGACTTTGCAAAAGAAAAAGACGATATCGTAGAGTTTTACGTTAAGCAGTACCGTCAGATGCTAAGTGACAATTTGACTGATTATGCACAAAACTTTGATAAATATGTTCAGCTCAATCAAGATGATAAGTCGTCTAAATAAACACCCTATTATCTAATCCGAAAATGAAAATCCCAGCCTATTTATAGACTGGGGTTTTTTATTGGCTATCTTTTTAACAGATGACTGACTACAATTAGACTAGTACTTAGGAAACTTAAGCTATTTAAGCTTAGGCCGTCTTTAACTTATAAAAGCAGATATAGCAGAAGAGTCTGCTTTATAACCGATTATTAGTTCATCCACTACAACAGGACGTTGTAGTTTTCATAAATTGCGACTTTCATACATTATGCTTTTCGTAAATAAGGACATCTTATGTTTAATAATAATTTTTGGACATCTTGGCGTTCATGCTTGTCGTTACTTGGAATATCTGTAGCGATGACAATAGCAGGCTGTAGTAATATTCCGAGTGTCGCCGAGCCCGACACTACTCCAATTCATACACCAGCCACTAATCAACCAGCACCCAGTGATAATCTATTTACTAAGTGCCCGCCTCACAACCCAGAGCAAAACATGTGTACCATGCAATACGACCCTGTTTGCGTTACTACTAAAGTTGGCTCGGTAGTCAGTTATCGTACGGCAGGTAATGCCTGCTCAGCCTGTGGCACAACTGCAGCGATAGGTTATGTACCAGGGAAATGTATCTAAACTTTTAATAGCCTTAAAAAATCTAGCGTTATACTTATAAAAAAACCCCAGCCTATTTATAAACTGGGGTTTTCTATTATTCGCGTCATTTTTACAATCTTACTAATCAGACTTGGTAACTTTAGGAGGACCTTTTAGCAAATGTTCATCACGGAACTCGTTTGCTGAGTTATGTTCTGCTGATTCTTCAGTGACAAACCACTGCTGATTGCGATATAACACCAGACGATCTCGGCTCAAGCCGCGAAGTAGCGCATACATCATGACCAGCATGACAATAGCAAAGGGAAACCCTGACACAATAGCTGCGGCCTGTAATGCCCCAAGTCCTCCCGCTGCTAACAATATCGCTGCAATCACACCTTCAGTCCCTGCCCAAAACAGGCGCTGAACCTTAGGTGGATTGGTATCACCGCCCGATGTCAACATATCGATGACGAAGCTGGCAGAATCAGATGAGGTCACGAACCATAGTACGATCATGACAATAATTAAGGCAGTTGCTGCTTGAGTAAAGGGATAGGTTTCCATCAATTTAAAGATAGCACTACCAGTATCTGCTTGTACTGCCTCAACCAGTCCAGGACTGGCTATGTCAGGACTGACTGCAGCCATTAGCTCCATGTGCACTGCCGACCCGCCGAAGGCTGTAAACCATAAGAACAATATGGTAACCGGAATCAGTAACACCCCTAATATGAATTCACGAATCGTGCGACCACGAGAAATACGGGCGACGAATACGCCAACAAACGGTGACCAGCTGATCCACCATGCCCAATAAAAGATTGTCCATGAAGATTGCCAGTTTTCTTGACCTTCATAAGACTCTGTCCATAAGGCTAGCGGAACAACTTGGTGCAGATAATTACCGATATTCTCTACAAAACTATTAAATATAAACTGCGTTGGACCTAAGATAATCACAAAGCTCAATAGCACAATAGTCAGAAAAATATTGATGTCACTTAAACGCTTAATACCTTTATCCAGTCCCATCAATAGCGACAGTCCAGCAAGCGCGGTAATAACCGCAATCAAGACAATCTGTACTGTGATGTTATTAGGAATGCCGAATAGACTCTCAAGACCAGAGTTGATCTGTAACACACCTAAGCCTAAGGTTGTGACCACCCCAAACATCGTGCCAAACACAGCCAACGTATCAACAGTATGACCCCAACGTCCATAAATTCTTTGACCTAATAATGGATAAAGCGTTGAGCGAATGGAGAGTGGTAAACCACGGCGATAGTGAAAATAAGCCAATGCTAAAGCCACCATGCCATAAATTGCCCACACATGGATACCGTAGTGTAAAAACGAGATATTCATCGCAAGCTTGGCAGATGCGACCGTCTCTCCTTCACCAAGCGGCGGTGCCATAAAGTGGTACAACGGCTCAGCCGTACCCCAGTAAAGCAAACCAATACCGATACCCGCTGAAAACAACATACCAATCCAAGAGATGAGTTTGTATTCTGGCTTTTCCATCTGATGTCCGAGCCTAATATCACCATATCGGCTAAATATTAGATAGATACTCATGACCACGGCTAAGTTGACTACCATAATAAAGAACCAGCCAAAACGCATTGAGATAAACGCTTTTGCTTGCCCAAACACTACGCTTGCCAGCTCATTAAAAAAGGCACCGAAGATAATAAACGCGATAATTAAAATCGCTGAAGACAAAAATACTGGTTTACTTACCCTTGGAAAAGGGCCCAATCGACCAACTTTAACGTGATCCATAGATTTTTCCAAAATTAAAAAAAACGATACCCTATCAAGATATTGCCTACTTATCAAACGCAGTGTCGTTACGGTTGAGTTTTCATCAAGAAAAGTTTGAAAGTAGCCTGACTCTATTCACTACTTTATTAACTAATAAAACCCCAATCTACGAATAGATTGAGGTTTTGTGTAGCGACGTGCAATTTTATACTATACTTTAATCACCCTTAGCAATCTCAGGTGGTCCTTCTAATAGTTCTTCATCAACGAACTCGTTAGCCGTATTGTGCTCGACCGACTCTTCAGTGATAAAGCGCTGCTCTGCACGGTACAATATAAGCTCATCACGATTGAATCCTCGTATCATAGCGTACAGCATGACAAAAACGACAACGGCAAACGGGAATCCTGCCACGATAGCAGCCGCTTGTAGGGCGCCTAAACCGCCCGCTGCCAGTAGAATAGCAGCAACAAAACCTTGAGTTATCGCCCAAAACAGACGTTGGATCTTGGGCGGATTGGTCTCACCACCTGCGGTTAGCATATCGATCACAAAACTTGCTGAATCTGAAGAGGTCACAAACCATAAAACAATCATGATGATGATCAACATCGTTGTGGCTTGCGTAAATGGATAAAATTCCATTAATTTGAAAATTGCATTTCCATAGTCATTTTGTACCACTTCAATGAACCCAGGATTGCCAATCAGCTCCATATTTACAGCCACACCGCCAAAGGTTGTGAACCAGAAAAACAGGATAACCATAGGAATAAATAATACGCCTAATAAGAATTCACGAATGGTACGACCACGGCTAATACGAGCGATAAACACGCCAACAAATGGTGACCAGCTAATCCACCAAGCCCAATAGAAAATAGTCCATGATGACTGCCAATCGCCCTTACTATAAGCTTCACTCCAAAAGCCTAATTGAACGATATTTTGTACATAGTTACCGACGTTTTCAACCAAGCTGTCCATAATGTATTGGGTTGGGCCCATAATAAAAGCAAACCCTAGCAGCACAAAGGTCAAAACAATATTGGTATCACTAAGACGCTTGATGCCTTTATCCAATCCCATTAATAAAGAACCACAGGCAAGCATAGTAATCAAAGCAATCAAGATAACTTGTACCGTTACCGAATTTGGTAAACCAAACAATCCTTCAAGCCCTGAGTTGATTTGTAATACACCAAAACCTAAGGTAGTTACTACACCAAACATCGTACCGAATACAGCCAACGTATCAACAGCATGGCCCCACCCGCCATAAATCCTTTTACCCAACAATGGATACAGACTTGAGCGAATAGAGAGTGGCAGACCACGGCGAAAGTGGAAGTATGCCAGGGACAACGCCACGATGGCATAAATAGCCCAAGCATGGATACCATAGTGCAAGAACGAGATGTTCATCGCTTGTTTGGCGGCCTCTACTGTCTCAGCTTCGCCAAGAGGTGGTGCCATAAAGTGATAAACAGGTTCTGCGGTGCCCCAGTACATGATACCGATACCAATACCTGCTGAGAACAACATGCCGATCCAAGATGGCAGACTATACTGTGGCCTTTCGGTCTGATGACCCAAGCGAATGTCACCATACTTACTAAAAATCAAATACAAACTTAACACCACTGCCACGTTCATTAAGATAACGAATAGCCAGCCAAATCGCCGAGTAATGAAACCCTGTGCTGCAGCAAATACTGAATCAGCCAGCTCATGAAACAGAGCGCCAAATATAATAAAACCCACGATCAAAACTGCCGAGGCAATAAAAACAGGCTTATTAACTCGTGGAAAAGGTCCTAGACGACCAATTTTGAGTTCACTCATAATACCTTCCTAAAATAGAGTTGTGCCACTATGTTTGGATATAAACAACCTATCAAACCTAAAAAATATATATAACCGCATAAAAATAGCCCTAAATGTGAGGGCTATCTGTGTATGAAAATTCTAATAATAACGATAACAGGTAATATAGATTAGTCACCTTTAGCAATCTTAGGCGGACCTTCCAATAGATTTTCATCAACGAACTCGTTCGCCGTATTATGATCTGCTGATTCTGCAGTAATGTAATACTGCTGAGCTCTATACAGTATCAATTGATCTCTACTTAAACCACGTAGTAGCGCGTACATCATCACAAATACGACTAAAGCAAATGGTAGACCTGCTACGATAGCTGCTGCCTGTAAAGCACTTAGTCCACCAGCTGCAAGTAAAACTGCAGCTATGACGCCTTCTGTACTTGCCCAAAATAAGCGCTGAATTTTTGGCGGATTGGTATCGCCACCGGCTGTTAGCATATCAATGACAAAGCTTGCCGAATCTGATGATGTTACAAACCAAAGTACAATCATAATGACAATTATAAAAGTAATCGGTTTGGTTAATGGGTAGTACTCGATCAGCTTAAAGATGGCACTACCAAAATCTGCTTGTACCGCTTCAACGAGTCCTGGACTAGCCAATGCAGGATCAATAGCAGCAAGCAACTCCATATGAATAGCAACGCCGCCAAAAGTCGTAAACCAAAAAAACAAGATTGTTATTGGTATTAACATGACCCCTAACACAAACTCACGAATGGTCCGGCCGCGACTAATACGGGCAATAAATATACCGACGAATGGCGCCCAACTCACCCACCACGCCCAGTAAAATATCGTCCATGAAGACTGCCAGTTTTCTTGACCTTCATAAGCTTCGCCCCACAGTCCTAATGGAACAAACACTGATAAATAGTTACCGACGTTTTCAAGGAAACTATCGAAGATAAATAACGTTGGTCCTAGAATAACCATAAAGCCAAGTAAGATGGCTGTCAGTCCGATATTGATATCACTTAGGCGTTTGATACCTTTATCCAAACCCATCAACACAGAAATAACGGCTAAAACCGTTATAAAAGCGATTAAAGCAATTTGTACTGTTAAACTATTAGGCGTACCAAATAATTTCTCAAGTCCTGAGTTTATTTGCAAAACCCCCAGACCCAAAGATGTTACAACACCAAACATTGTCCCAAATACTGCTAGGATATCGACAGCGTGCCCCCATCGACCGAAGATCTTTTTGCCTAATAACGGATAGAGCGTTGATCGAATTGATAGAGGTAAGCCGCGGCGATAATGAAAATAGGCGAGAGACAATGCAACAAACGCATACAGTGCCCAAGCGTGTAATCCCCAATGCAAAAAGGTAAAGTTGATAGCTTGTTTAGCCGTCTCTACGCTATTTGGCTCACCTAATGGGGGCGCCATAAAGTGGTATAAAGGCTCAGCGGTGCCCCAATAGATCAAACCAATACCGACACCCGCAGAAAACAACATGCCAATCCATGAGAATAGACTGTATTGTGGTGCCTCTGTTTGAAGACCCAAACGAATGTCACCATAACGGCTCATGGCTAAATAAATACATAACGCTAAAGCCAAGTTCATTAATAGAATAAAAAGCCAGCCAAACTTATCAGTAATAAAACCCTGCAAAAAACCAAAAAGAGTACCAGCAGTTTCAGTAAATAGCACTCCAAAGATAATAAAACCGACGATTAAAATACCTGACGTAATAAAAACGGGCTTACTCACTCGCGGAAACGGTCCCAATCTCTCAACTTTTACATGGTCCATCTGTAAATTTACCTTAATTTCCTGTGAGGCACACAATAACAAGATATTTCTTAACTATCAAATCTAATTCAACTACTTACAAGTTTGCAACTGACTGCAATACTGCGGATTAATGGCTTATAACCAGTTTAAAAACAGTAATAATAGTAAGAATTAAGCATCAATACCTCTTATTATTACAGATGTGTCTTAAAACATTCTACTTCTTTATATACTAACAATTAGGAATCATCGCAGCATTTATATGGCAAAAGTATATAAATCAAATAAAGAGGCATATTCTTATTTTGGTAAGAGTTGTAACAATCTACCGCTATCGCCATCTTCTAATACCCACACTTCACCATCGACTGTCAGAACATTACGAATACGAGCACCCATATCATAACGATAACGCTCAGACGCATCGCCTGTCTCTTTCATATCGACTACGATTAAAGCCTTGGATGATAAACCACTCATAAGCGCATCACCCTGCCATTCTGGAAAATTGTTTTGATTACCAGCGCTATAAATACTCATAGATGAGGGTGAAATAACCGGTGTCCATGTAATTTTAGGCGGCTCGAACTCAGGACGGGTGTCGTGATCAGGAATATCAGTACCCGAATAGTTACGGCCATTAGAAACCACAGGCCAGCCATAGTTATTGCCTTTTTTAATGAGATTAAACTCGTCACCGCCACGAGGTCCCATCTCATTGACCCACAATCTGCCTGACTCATCAAATGCCATACCAAGCACATTACGATGGCCTATTGTCCAAAACTGTGAAGCAATGTTGCGAGTATTGCCAGCAAATGGATTGTCTTTAGGGACAGACCCATCAGCATTTAGCCGAATTATTTTACCCAAATTAACGGTCATATCCTGTGAAGGGTCCTTTTTCTGACGCTCCCCTGAACTGATGTATAAATACTGTCCATCAGGAGAAAATAGTAATCGATGACTATAATGACCTTGTCCCTTTACTTTTGGGGTTTGCTGCCAAATAGGTGTGATAGCTTGCAAACTTGGCGAATCAGTGTCTAGCCCTACAAGTTTGGCTTTAACGACCTTAGCGCCAAATGTGTTATTGCCGGGACCGTCACCTGCTTCAACATAACTGATATATACCATCTTACTCGTTGCAAAATCAGGCGCTAACACAATATCTCCAAGACCGCCTTGTCCGCCATATGCCACACTTGGCACACCATCGACTTGTGTCTTATTGCTCGTTTGAGTATCAACGATAAAGAGCTCACCTGTTTTTTGGGTCACAAGTAGTTTGAGAGGGTCATTAGCTGTTTTTGGTAGCGCTGCCATTGCCCATGGCTCATTGAAGGTCGCAAACTCTTTAGTCGTAAATTCAGGTTTGTTGGTGCTTTTTTGCGCACTATTAGCAGCATCATCAGACGCTTTTATTGGTGGGGGCGTTGTATCAGTATTTAAGGTGGTTGAGTTAGAGCAAGCAGAGGCACTAAATAGTAATGCTACTATGCTCAAAGGTACATTGATACGTTTGGTAATGGTTGTCATCATATTCTCCCTATTGATCTGCTTTTATCTAATATAGCAAGTGAAAACACCGTCAAGGTACAAATTATGTTTTTAAATAAAAAAACCCCTTACCTGCTATTGCAAGTAAGGGGTCAGTTTTGTACTACACTTTAGCGTTATTAACTCATTCTAAGCTTATCAAAGGTGAGCTTATCATCTACATCTACGTCGACTTTGATAATGTCACCTGCGACAAAGTCACCTGCCAGCAGTTTTAATGACAATGGGTTTTCAATCTCTTGCTGGATAGCACGTTTTAGTGGACGTGCACCATATACTGGATCATAACCCACAGCGACCAACTGACTCATTGCTTCATCAGATAAGGTAATATCTAACTCACGATCTTGTAAGCGGCGACGCAAACGCTCTAGTTGGATATCAGCAATGCCGGCCATCTGTTCTTGACCGAGCGCATGGAACACTACGATCTCATCAATACGGTTGACAAACTCAGGACGGAAATGCTCACCAACTGAATCCATTACTGCCGCTTTGATGTCTTGGTAGTCTTCACCAACCATCTCTTGGATTTTATGTGAACCCAAATTACTGGTCATGATGATAACCGTGTTCTTAAAGTCTACCACCCGACCTTGCGAATCAGTCAAGCGCCCGTCATCCAATACCTGTAATAAGATATTAAACACATCTGGATGCGCTTTTTCTACTTCATCAAATAGCACAACACTATAAGGCTTGCGGCGTACAGCTTCGGTTAATGTACCGCCCTCTTCGTAGCCGACATAACCAGGAGGAGCACCTACCAAGCGACTGACACTGTGCTTTTCCATGAACTCACTCATATCGATGCGCACCATCGCCTCTTCACTATCAAATAAGAAGTTTGCTAGAGATTTCGTCAGCTCAGTCTTACCTACCCCTGTTGGCCCTAGGAACAAGAACGAGCCAGAAGGACGATTCGGATCAGACAAACCTGCCCGACTACGACGCACTGCATTAGCAACCGACTCAACTGCTTCGTCCTGACCAATAACGCGTTCGTGGAGTTTGTCCTCCATTGCTAGCATCTTATCGCGCTCACCTTGCATCATTTTACTGACCGGGATACCTGTCGCCGCGGCCACCACTTCAGCAATCTCATTATCAGTGACTTTATTACGTAGTAATTTTACGCCAGCAGGCTCACCTGTTTGCTCCTTTTGCTCAGCCAAGTCAGACTCATTGATACGGCGCTCAAGCTGCGGTATGGTTTCATACTGCAGTTTACTCATGGTCTCGTAATCGCCTTCTCGGCTTGCCTTATCATAAGCGATGCGCGTTTTGTCAAGCTCATCTTTGAGCTGTTGACTGCCTTTGACCAGCGCTTTTTCTGCTTGCCAGACTTCGTTAAGATCAGCGTATTCTTTTTCAAGCTCATCAATTTGCGTATCAAGCACTTTACGCTCAGCTCGTGCGCCAGCATCTTCTTCATTTTTGAGCACTTCGCGCTGCATTTTTAGCTGAATAAGACGACTATCAAGCTTACCTAGCGCTTCAGGTTTACTGTCCATCTCCATACGCAAACGACTGGCTGCTTCGTCTATTAAATCGATGGCCTTATCCGGCAGCTTACGATCAGTAATATAGCGATGACTCATACGCGCCGCCGCGATAATGGCGCTGTCTTGAATATCAACACCATGATGCAACTCATAACGCTCTTTGAGACCACGAAGAATAGCAATGGTATCTTCAACCGTCGGCTCATCAACCAATACCTTTTGGAAACGACGCTCAAGTGCAGCATCTTTTTCGATATACTGACGATATTCGTCCAAGGTCGTCGCCCCAACGCAATGTAGCTCACCGCGCGCCAATGCAGGTTTTAACATGTTCCCAGCATCCATCGCGCCATCCGTCTTACCGGCACCAACCATGGTATGCAGCTCATCGATAAACAAGATAACGTTACCTTCTTGTTTAGCTAAATCGCTCAGTACACCTTTGAGACGTTCTTCAAACTCACCGCGGAATTTTGCTCCAGCAATCAGTGCACCCAAGTCAAGCGACAGTACTTCTTTACGACGCAGACCCTCCGGCACGTCACCATTGATGATCTTTTGCGCTAGGCCTTCAACGATAGCCGTCTTACCGACACCTGGCTCACCAATGAGCACTGGGTTGTTTTTGGTACGGCGTGATAGCACCTGAATGGTACGGCGAATCTCCTCATCGCGGCCGATGACTGGGTCGAGCTTGCCAAGCTCTGCCTGCTCGGTTAGATTAATCGTATACTTATTAAGGGCATCACGCTGATCTTCAGCGTTTTGATTATCTACTTTGTCGTTGCCACGTAACTGCTCGATAACTACTTTTAACTTATCAGCAGTCACCCCTGCACTCTCAAATATCTTTTTGGTCTCGCCCTGTTCAGCCAGTGCCAATATGACCCATTCAGTAGCAATAAAATCATCACCCGCTTTTTGCGCTTGACGATCTGCAAGATTTAGAATTTTGACCGAGTTTGGATTTAGATTGACATCTCCTGTCGGCTCGCTAATTTTGGCTTGATTGTCTAACGCTTTTGCTACACCATTTTTTAGTGCAGGAATAGAGGCACCTGCCTGCTGACAGATAGACAAATTGGACTCATCCTGCAGCAGTACGGCAAGCAAATGCACTGGATCGATACCAGTATTATCACGTCCTAACGCTAGGCTTTGCGCCTCTTGAATGGCGGCTTGCAGCTTTTGCGTAAACTTCTCAAATCTCATAGTATTATCCTTTTATAATTCATATTTTTAACAGTTTTTATAATGGGCTTATAATATGGCCCTTCTGTTTGTCTGCTATGTATATGCGGGATATCGGATTGTATTTCAACTAAATATATTTAGTGTCAACACCAGATAATGACTTATTGGTAATAGTGCTCACATATACCAACTACAATGGCTTTGTTTTAAACCTTGCCAGTAGTAATGATATTACTTATAGGCTATCAATTGGTGTGTTGTATAGCTATTTCAAGAGAAGAATATGGTAAGAAGAAATTATAAAATCTACGGCTCTAGAGGCTGTTAACACAAAAAAGCCCAAAGCGTTGATTTAACCAATGCGCTGGGCTCTTTCTGTATTAACTTAACATTTTGAATATTTTTAGCTGACCGTAGATAACGCTTCTTTTAATTTATCTTCAAAGGTATCTTTTATAAAGTGTGCATACTCTATACTGATGTGTTCTGCATCACGATACATTATTTTTCCAGAAAAAGTAGTCGGGCATTTTTCGGCGGTACAGAACATATCTGACATATCAATACCTGTAATAATGTCTTGATACTCTATAGTAGGATCAGTTGGCAATAGAGCCTCAGTCCGGTCTATGACACACGCATCTGTATCTGCTGCGTTCCTACTTCTATGTAAGCAGTCTGGTACATCAAAACCAAAGCGTGGATTGTCTCTTATCCCAATCACATCTATTTCGTTGTCAGAGATTACTTTCCAAGTATCAATATAAGATTGAGGGATAAACTCTTTTTGGTCTACTACGGTTCTAGTAGAATTGGTGATGACAGCATGAGGCGCTATCTCTATGATTTTTTCAACCGCCTCCTCATTCCATATGTGACAAGATTCGTTAGACTCTTCTACCACTCCTAAAGGACAACCCGCTTTTGTCATATTGATCACTTTAAAGTTATTCTCTTTACCGATGCTGTCTAGTGCGGTGATCCATTGTACTGCATGAGAGCCTCCTGCCAGTACTATCTCACGATCAGATGACAAGTCTCCAAAATCGCAAGTAGTCACCTCCTCTCCATCCATAGATTGATTGCAACCAGCAGCATAGGCAGCAGGGACCCTTTGCTTTATCGTAAGCAGACGTTCACGATCTGGTTTGAAGCTTTCATTTTCTAAGTAAATTTTATCACCTGTAAATGGTTCAATAGATTTTTGTTCCAATTCTATTTTAGCGCTTTCAGTAGTAGAGACGACTTCGTGTCTAAAAGCGAAAGCCGCTACCATCACAGGTAAGAAAAATAGAATTCCGATTGAAAAATTCACCAGTACTTTTTCTCTTGGTATTCTTCTAAAAGGAGATTCTATTTTTTTGCTGGTAAAGTAAGCCAAAATCGTAGATACGCTCATGATCATTAGCCCTTGTATCAGACTAATAGACTCATAACCAAAATATTCTTTATAAAATATTAGGATAGGCCAATGCCATAGATAGATAGTGAAAGATATCCCCCCTAAGAATACTAGGAATTTATTGGACAATAGCTTGTTTACAACGCCCTGACCACCGACACCTGACATAATAATAAAAACTGCACCAAGTACAGGAATTAAAGATATAGGACCTGAAAAATTTGCGCCTCTAGGTATAAAGATTGCACCGCCAATAATCAAAGCAATACCTAAGATGCCTAAAATCTGTCTATATTTTATTTTTTTGGCATTGGATATTAAAAGAAACGAGAGTGAACCGAAGAAAAACTCCCAAATTCTAGACAATGGATTGAAGTAACTCATTGCTGGATCGTCTTTGACCAGCATAGTAGCGTAGGCAAAGGATGCCAGTATAATAACAATTATTCCCAAAAAAAGAGGCGTAGATGTTTGTCTTTTCTTCGCAAAATAAGCAAGAGGAATCAAAACCAGTGGAAAGACCACATAAAACTGCATTTGAATAGACAGCGCCCAAAACTGCTGAACCGGGCTTGGCGGTCTACCAGTAGATAGATAATCGACAGAAAGCCTAATTAACTGGATATTTTCAAGATGCAAGGCACTGGCGATGATCTCATGTAACACGGTATATATAAGAACTGGCGATGAGATAAAGTAGCTGGCAATAAGTGTCGCTGCAAGTACAATATATGCTGATGGCGCGACTCTTTTTATAACGCCGCCCCAAAAAGGAAACGGACTTACCGTACCATTTAAAAAATAGCCTTTTAATACTATTGAAGCCATTAAGAATCCGGAAACGACGAAAAATACATCAACCCCACCTGATACCTTATTAAACCAGATATGGAACACCATGATGATAATAGCCCCTATGGCCCTCAGTCCTTGAATGTCGTTTCGATACTCATGGTGGGTATACTTTTCAAACACGGGTTCCTCTCTATATTCAGATAAGCGATTATAGACAATAGCACAGAAATACTAAAAGGGAAGAGGTAACATAAAATAGTCTAGATATACGGTACTATAACGTTGATATATGGTTCTGTAATAGGGTAATAATAATCTCCATAGCTGGTTTTATCGTTGAAGAAGTGACTTTAAAGTCGCTTTATTGATGAGTTGAAATGATAAATTATAGATAGTAATTATCAATAAGAGTCAATAGCCACAAGGCGTGCACAGAATTAAGAACAAACCTTTGATTTATAAGGACTTTATCCACAATTGTGTTATAAGAGTAGCTTTAGAAAGATAGAAGAGTATCTTTTGGCAGTTAATGCTATTGACCTGGACTGTTGAAACTGCATTTACATCAACAATCAGAATTCATCCAATTTAGATAAAAGATGAACTTATAACGAGTAATTTGGAGAAAAATACAGAGAGATGACAAGCGCTTTACTCTTAATCGATATTTATTGGGCAACCATATTACTATATCGACCAATCTTGCATCTATTATAAATAGCAAAGCGCTATGCTAAATGTTGTGTCTTTTTTATAAATAAGAAATTTATATCAAGGAGTTATCGGATTTTACAGCCAATTAATACAGATTAAACCATACGAATGGCACCATCCAGGCGAATGACTTCTCCATTTAAGTAAGCATTATCAATAATGTGAGTGACCAGTTTGGCAAACTCATTAGGAGCGCCCAAACGTTTAGGATAAGGAACGCCCGCCTCTAACTGCTCACGCGCTTTTTCAGGAATGGTATCCATCATAGGTGTTGCAAAGACCCCAGGCGCGATCGTCATGACGCGAATACCGTGACGGGCCAGCTCACGCGCGAGTGGCAAGGTCAAACCGACCACGCCCGCTTTAGATGATGCATAGCTTGCTTGCCCTACTTGCCCATCAAAAGCAGCGATAGATGCCGTATTGATAATGACACCATTGTCAGCGTTCTTTTCTGCCACGCTCTCTGTATCACTGTTGTTCGCTATGCGCTTAGCAATGGAAGCTGCGACCAAACGTGCCACGTTAAAAGAGCCAACAAGGTTGATATTAACCCCGCGACTAAAGGCATCAAGCTCCGCTGGATTATTTCCGCGATCGAGCAGTTTTTGTACGACAGCGATACCTGCGCAGTTGATAGATCCTTGCAACCCGCCGAATGCTTCTTCGGCTTTATTGACAGCCGCCTGTACCTCTTCGCCACTGGTGATATCACAGCGTACAAAACGAGCATTATCACCCAGCTCCTCGACCAATGCTTGTCCGGTCGACTCATTCAAATCAGCGATAACGACTTTGCCGCCTTCATTAACGATGGCACGAACGACTGCCTCACCCAGTCCTGATGCACCACCGGTGACTAAAAAGCTGTGTTGTTGAATTTGCATTGTTATTCCTTAACCATTTAAGATTTAGTATTTTTAGTTAAAATGTTGGAAAATTTTAGTTGAAAGTATTAAAAATCTTGACAATTAAGCCTGTTCATTTAGTAGCTTATTCAGCAGTCAAACTACGTAATAAAAAGCGCTGAATCTTGCCACTTGGCGTTTTTGGTAATGCTGTAACAAACTCAATCTCACGTGGATAAGCATGGGTTGATAAACGCTTACGTACCAAGTCTTTAATTTGCTGGGCAATCTCGTCACTGCCTTCGATGCCGTCTTTTAGCACCACATAGGACTTAATATTGTGTCCGCGCACCTCATCAGGGACACCGACGGCGGCCGACTCAGCAACAGCTTCATGTTCTAATACAGTGTTTTCAACATCAGTTGGACCGACACGGTAACCTGCCGTCGTAATGATGTCATCGTCACGCCCTGAGAACCAATAGCTGCCATCACTATGGCGCTCGACCACATCTCCTGTCAGATAATAGTCTTCAAAGAATGCCTGTTTTTCGTTCCAGCTATAACCACGGAAATAAAACGCTGGCGATTGACTGACTACAACTGCTAGCTGGCCTTGCTCGCCATCAGGCAATACTTGCATATCATCATCCAACACGACGAGGGTATGTCCTGGCAGAGCCATACCCATCGATCCGACTGGGCATTCATGTTCTAACGCATGGTGTTCACAGCAGGTCATTCCGGTCTCTGTCTGCCCATATTGATCGCAGACTTGGCAGCCTAAATGGTTTTGCACCCAGCTTACTACTTCAGTATTTAAAGTCTCACCTGCTGAGTTGGCACAGCGTAATGATAATGTCGAAGGATTATTATCAGTGATTTCTTCAAAGACACCGCTTGATTTCATCATGCGAAATGCCGTTGGTGAAGAAGCTAAGTTGGTAATCTTATGACGCACCATAAAGTCGCGCGTATTGGTCGCATCAAAACCCGCTTCATTAAAATAAGTCGTGACACCTAATAGTAGAGGTCCGGTAATCGCATAATACAAACCGTACGCCCAGCCTGGATCTGCCATATTCCAGTAGTTATCACTCTCGCGTAGATCAATCGCATAGCGCATATATAGATAAAAAGCTGGCAACGCGGCTAATGGAACACTGACGCCTTTTGACTTGCCAACGGTCCCTGAGGTAAACATCTGCAAAAATGACGCATCTGTATCTAACAAGATTGGTTCTATCTCTTGCGACTGTGTTGCTATCATCTCGTTATAATTGTCGTCACCCCAAGCCTTACTATCAGCTGCACTACCGATAAAGACCATTTTGGTCTGCTCAGCCAAATCTTCAAACTTGCTACGATTATCAGCGTTAGTGAAAACTACTTTGGTGTTAGCTTTGTCCATCCGGTACTTAATTGAATCATAGCCAAAAGCGGTAAATAGAGGCTGATATATCGCACCTAAACGCCAAGTTGCCAGTACAATGATTAATAACTCAGGCGTACGCGGTAGCATGGTGGCTACTTGGTCACCGACTTGCACGCCATAAGACTGTAATAAGCTGGCTACCTGTGCGCTGGCTTTATCTAACTCACCAAAACTCATGCGCGTTACATTGCCCGCAGTATCTTCGTGTACCAGCGCGATATTATCAGCACGGCCGTCACGCACATGACGGCCACAGCAGGCCATATAAGCATTAAGCCGATCGTCCAGATGCTCACCAAAGATTTCTGTTAACAACGCCTCCATGTCAAAATTATTATAATAATCAGCATAGCTTGTTAAAGTGTTTGAAGTAATGTTTTGAGATGAATTGGTATTTGAAGATGAGGTAGTCATGAGCTAATCCTTTAGCGATTTATAAATAAAGAGCAACGGCTCAAGTCGGATCTGTGTTAATTTTAATAGCAAAACGGTCCTATCCTATAGACCGTCTCTTATTCTTACATTTAATATAATCTATTAGTAACGCATTTCTATGTTTATTTCAATACATAACGTATCATTTTTACGATTAAATGCAAGCTTTCTAATAGCTATAAATTCATTCTAATGTACTTAAAAACCCAAGTAACGCTTTCTCTTCACAGCGTTGATATTCTTTAGTACGTCCACGACGTGCTTGTTTATAAGTCTCAAAAAACTCTCCCGCTAAAAACTTCTCAAGAATGACAGGATGAATATAGGAGGCTCGGCATACAGCGGGTGTATTGCCTAGCTCATCCGCCACATCTTTGACCATCTCTGTAATGAGCTGTTGGCGCTCGTCGCTTTCAGGCGCACTTGTCAGTATCTCCTTGCCTACTGACGTTTGCAGCTCATCGTAAAGGTAGCTGGCCGCCAGCACACTTGCCATCCATGTGCGAAAGTCCTTTGCGCTATACATCTTGCTTTCACAATCATTGTCGCAAGTGTGCATCCGTAAATAGTCATTAATATCTGCACTATCAACGACTTGCTTATCGCCATTGTCATCCAAATATTTGAAAATCTGATAACCGGGCAGCTCACTACATGCCTGTACAATGTCAATTAAACGCTCGTCCTGCAACTCAATATGGTGCTCTTTGGCACTTTTACCGACAAAATCAAATGCCAGCCCGTTGTCTGTTTCGCTCACGTGCTTACTGCGTAACGTACTGAGACCATAGCTTTTATTGAGTTTAGCATAGCGACTATTGCCAATACGAATCAAGGTCGTCTCAAGCAATTTGACAACTGCAGCCAATACATTTTCTCGTGACAATGGTTCAGCTTCTAAATCTTTTTCGACTTGTGCACGTAGGTTTGGTAGTGCTTCTGCAAAACCTATCATGGCATCAAACTTAGCCTGATCACGGATATTATTCCATGATGGATGATACAAATACTGCTTACGTGCTTTGTCATCGCGACCCGTTGATTGCAGATGGCCTTTGTCATCTTGGCATATCCAAACCTCTGACCACATCGGTGGAATAACCAAAGCATCAAAACGCTTGCGCAAAGCTTTGTCCTTCACAGTCTTGCCAGTCGCATCACGATAGGTAAACCCGCGCCCCCAACGTCTACGTGTAAATCCAGGTTCATCGTCGCTCACATAGCGCAGATTAGCACGGCGCGCTAAATGTTCGTAATCATGACGTGTGTTTTCCATAATTGCTTGCTGGTTTTCCTTTGCCATAAAACAGTACGCCTATTGAAAGTTATTGTTTTAGCATAATTAACTGTGATTATTTTTGCTGTTTACTTGCCACAGATAAAGTGTAATGCTGTGTAAAATCTAGCTTATTGAACACCCATAAAAAAACGCCAAGCGTTAAACACTTGGCGTTAATTATTCTAATACGAATCTAAAAGCCACTATTTACCATAAGTGCATAAATAAGCCGTTTCTACTTCAACTTTGACATTAAACTTCTTATTGGCTTCAATAGTAAATTGCTCGCCAGCATTAAACGTTTGCCATTCATCGTTCTCTGGCAGCTTTACCGTCAACGCTCCACTAACGACTGTCATGGTTTCAAATTCGCTAGTGCCAAATTCGTACTCACCAATGCTCATGACACCGACAGTAGCTGGCTTAGTCGCCGTTTGGAAGGCAATAGAAGTGACTTTATCATCAAAATAATTATTTACGCTTAGCATAATTTTTCCTTAAGTAATTTTTGTTTTGTTACCCAACTATCAACCTTATGAATTGCTGTAGGCGGTGGCTACGTCAAAAAGAGTAGAGAATTAAGAGTAGGGATTTATTCTTAAAAACACCCCTACAGTCCAGCTTTTAGGCTCGCTTCGATAAACTGATCGAGGTCACCATCTAGTACCGCACCGGTATTAAAGGTTTCAACACCGGTACGCAAGTCTTTGATACGTGAGTCATCCAGCACGTATGAGCGAATTTGACTGCCCCAACCGACATCAGATTTGTTATCTTCAACCGCTTGTTGCGACTCCATACGTTTTTGCATCTCAAGCTCATAAAGCTTAGCACGTAGCATTTTCATCGCAGTGGCCTTGTTACCATGTTGGCTACGCTCATTTTGACAAGTCACGACTACGCCACTTGGCTCGTGAGTAATACGTACCGCAGAATCCGTGGTGTTCACGTGCTGACCACCCGCGCCCGATGAACGATAAGTATCAATACGCAAATCCGCTGGATTAATATCAATCTCGACATTATCATCGATTTCAGGCGAAACAAAAACAGCAGCAAATGAGGTATGACGGCCATTATTACTATCAAATGGTGATTTACGGACTAAGCGATGCACGCCAATTTCGGTACGTAACCAACCAAACGCATAATCGCCCTTGATTTCAATCGTGGCTGACTTGATACCAGCGACGCTACCTGACGACACCTCAATGACATCGACTTTAAAGCCATGCGCCTCTGCCCAGCGCGTATACATGCGCAGTAGCATTTCGGCCCAATCTTGCGCTTCGGTGCCGCCGCTGCCCGACTGTATATCTAAGTAGCAGTTATTTGGATCCATCTCACCGCTAAACATGCGACGAAACTCTAAGTCCGCAACGCGCTTCTCCGCATCGTCGAGCTCGGCTTGTACATCAGCAAGCAACGATTCATCTTCTGCTTCTACTGCCAGCTCCAGCATGGCAGATGCATCTTCTAAGGTGGTCTCAAGCGAAACCACGACATCGATGACCCCATCAAGTTGGCTTTTTTCTTTGTTAATCTTAGTGGCACGCTCGGGGTCATTCCATAGCTCAGGGTTTTCCAATTCTAAATTGACTTCTTCTAAGCGTTCTTGCTTACCATCGAAGTCAAAGATACCTCCGCAAGTCCTGCCCACGCTCAGATAGATCCTTGATTTGTTCCTGATACGGATTGATTTCCATAGGTTTTCCTGTTTCGTTAATATTAAATATAGTTAATCTTAAATAAAAAGAGTACAAACATTATAACGTGTCACTGGTATAAATTTTACTTGCTTGCTGTGTCTACGCTGACAGAGGCTGCGCAAAATTTATCCCAGTAACACTGTATTTATTTTATAATGGATTGATAATATCTTACTGATATGGCGTTATATTAAATGAGATTGACATACAATGTCTGGCTAATTATTACTGTCTTTGTATTAAACAGCGTTTATATTAAGAAGCTTTACACAGCCTAAATCGACCAATCCTCTACTGCCCAGCGATGGGCAAGCGCATGCGCATGCAGGGCATCATCAGGTGAGACACAAATGGCAATATCCGCCCAATTTAATAACGGTATGTCATTTTTGGAGTCTGAATACGCGTAAGTTTTCTCAAACTTAACCCCTGCTATTTGCTGCTTATCAAGCCATTTATCAAGATGATAAATCTTGCCCGCTTGGAAGTTTGGCTTATCAGTCAATTTGCCAGTATAGCGCTCATCTTTGATTTCAAGCGGTGTAGCAAGCACATTGGCATCCGTAATGCCAAACCGTTCAGCAATGGCAGACACCACAAAGTCATTGGTCGCAGAAATAATCACAACATCATGACCTTGCTCAATGTGCTGACACAGTACTTCCATCGCTTTTGGACGAATATGAGGCTCGATTTCACTTTTAATATAATCTTCTCGCAACTCATGCAGTCTATCCATCGGCAAACTGCTCAAAAACTGCGCGACAAATTCATTATACTCCGTCGCATCAAGGGTGCCTTCGATATAGTCCTGATAAAACTTTTGGTTAGCAGTGCGATATTCGGCTTCATCGACGAGGTCATGTTTGACGATATATTCGCCCCATAGGTAATCGCTATCGACATCGAGTAAAGTGTGGTCTAAGTCAAATAACGCTAAGGTGCGTGCTACGAAAGCGGGGTCGATGTTTTTGGTGCTCATATGAAAATGCTCATTAGAAATAAATGTTGGTTAGGACGTTTTGATATCGTTCAATTGATTGATATAGTTAATGCTAAATAAAATGGATACGTTAGGTTATGACGCGCGACTGGTATCAGTTTTTTGCAGCCTCTGTCGGCGTAGGCACAGCAAGCCAGAAAAACTGATACCAGTCCCGCTGTATCTTTTTTATATTGAACTCATTATGCTTTTTATCGCTATTAACTTATCGTTATTAAAGTTGTTTTATTCTGGTTGCTCAATCTCTTTTAGACCAGTTTTAAACTTCTGACAACGCGCCGCATAATGCATAGCAGACTCTTTTATCATAGCCGCTTGCTCATCAGTCAGAGTTTTGACAACTTTTGCAGGGGCACCCATCACGAGAGAATTATCTGGAATTTGTTTGCCCTCAGTGACCAAAGCCTTTGCACCAATAATGCAATTTTTGCCAATTTTGACGTTGTTTAATACTACAGCGCCGATGCCAATCAGACTATTATCGTCTACCTCGCAGCCGTGCAACATGGCTAAATGACCGATAGTAACATAGTTACCAATTTTGACTTCAATACCTTCATCGGTATGGATAACGCTATTCTCCTGCACATTACTATAATCACCAATATGAATGCGCTCGTTATCACCGCGAATGACCGCTCCGAACCAAATACTGGCTTGATGACCCAGATAAACGTCACCGATGACGCGTGCTGAATCTGCGACCCAACCATTGAATGGACTAGCAAACTCAGGGGTTTTGTCTAAATACCGATAAATCATAACGAATCCTTGTTTTAGTTGTACGTGTTGGCTTTATTGTTTATTGGACATAATTAATTGCCGTCCATTGTGGCAAAGCTATGTCGTAAAATCCAGCCATTTTGATAGCAGACGTGTGGCTATATTGATGTTGAGTAGAGAGTTAGATTCCTTTTACTTAGGCTATTTTTATAATTTTGAAAGGCCTGTTTGCAACTATCCTTTGATAAGTGATTATTAAGCTTGTTAATCGGCTAGCTATATTGGCATATATTGTATATAATGCGCAAAATCTGTGCCTAAGCGAGCGGACATGATGCAAGTTACCTATTCACTACCCAGTGAGTTTTGTAGTTTTCATCAATAATGTCTTCTCGCTTTTTTGTGGAAAATTTTTGACTTTAGCCCTTTTTTATTCTGGTTTTGACAGCAGTTATAACAGTCTAAAAAGCACTTGTAAGCCAATATTTGAATCAACACATTATCATGGCACTCACCAATAATAGTGGAGGCACCCCTTGAGTTCATCGACAGAAATACAAGCAATTTTGGCACTAGCAGACGGTACGATTTTTCGCGGTGTCAGTATCGGTAGTCTTGGTCATCGTGTCGGCGAAGTGGTTTTTAACACAGCCATGACAGGGTACCAAGAAATCCTGACCGACCCAAGCTACGCACGCCAGCTAGTCACTCTCACCTATCCACATATTGGCAATACTGGTACTAACGCTGAAGATGTTGAGTCTGGTAACGGTCATCAAGTCTGGGCAGACGGTCTGATTATCCGCGATGCGACGATGGTTACTTCAAACTTTCGTAATTCAGAATCATTGAGCGATTATCTGCAAAATCATGATACAGTCGCTATTGCCGATATTGATACCCGTCAATTAACGCGTCTATTACGTGATAAAGGTGCGCAAAACGGCTGTATCCTGACGGCTTCTAATGGTGAAACCATCAGCAGCGATGACGAGCAGCGAGCCATTAAACTAGCACAAGAATTTGCTGGCTTAGAAGGCATGGACTTAGCAAAAGAATGCTGTACGCCAACAACGTTTGAGTGGACAGCAGGCAGCTGGGATTTATCAGATACTCTACTCAACCGTGACGTGCCCGGTAGCCATGATAGCGGTACAGGCGGCTTCTTTAAGCATTTGGGTACGCATGTTGAAGCAAAATATAACGTTGTTGCCTATGACTTCGGTAGTAAAACCAACATTCTACGTATGCTAGTAGATCGTGGCTGTCATGTGACTGTCGTGCCAGCACAAACGCCGATCAAAGACGTGCTCGCGATGAATCCAGACGGTATTTTCTTATCAAATGGTCCTGGCGACCCTGCTGCCTGTGATTACGCTATCGATGCGGTACGTCACATCATTGAAGAAACCGATGTTCCAACTTTTGGTATCTGCTTAGGTCATCAGTTGATTGGTCTTGCCAGTGGTGCCAACACCATCAAAATGAAAACTGGCCATCATGGTGCCAACCATCCTGTACAAGATTTGGCGACTGGTACAGTTATGATTACCAGTCAAAACCATGGTTTTGCGGTTGATGAAGATACGCTACCTGACAATGTGAAGTCTACCCATCGCTCATTATTCGACGGTACTAACCAAGGGATTGAGCTGACCAATAAACCAGTCTTTAGCTTCCAAGGTCACCCAGAAGCCAGCCCTGGCCCGCATGATGCTGCGCCACTGTTTGATAAATTTGCAGAGATGATGGCAGCTGCTAAGACGGCGAAGGCTTAAAGTCTTGACAACCAGTCATTAACCATAAGTAGATAGTCAACTGTCGAACAATAAATATAACGCTTGAATCATTAATAGCGGTTTAAGCGTTATCATACAAAACATGATAAGCCCTATAAAAGTATAGATTCACTAAAATATTATTTAAACGAAGGTAGCCCTAACTATGCCAAAACGTACCGACATAAAAAGCATTCTTATCATTGGCGCAGGCCCTATCGTCATCGGTCAAGCATGTGAGTTTGACTATTCAGGCGCGCAGGCGTGTAAAGCGCTAAAAGAAGAAGGCTACCGCGTCATCTTGGTCAACTCAAACCCTGCCACCATCATGACCGACCCTGTCATGGCTGACGCGACCTACATCGAGCCAATCACTTGGCAGACGGTCGAGCAAATCATCGCCACTGAGCGCCCTGACGCTATTTTGCCAACGATGGGCGGACAGACCGCGCTTAACTGTGCGCTAGATTTAGACAAGCATGGCGTACTGACCAAATATAACTGCGAGTTGATTGGTGCCACCAAAGATTCAATCGAGATGGCAGAAGACCGCGAGCTGTTTGACCAAGCCATGAAGCGTATTGGCCTTGAATGTCCGCGCGCTGAGACTGCTGAAACCATGGAAGAAGCCTTTGCTACTCAAGAAAAAATGGGCTATCCATGTATCATTCGCCCCTCATTTACTATGGGCGGCTCAGGTGGCGGTATCGCTTATAACCGCGATGAGTTTATCGAGATTTGTGAGCGCGGGTTTGATTTATCACCGAACCATCAATTGCTTATCGATGAGTCATTAATCGGTTGGAAAGAGTACGAGATGGAAGTGGTTCGTGACAAAAACGACAACTGCATCATCATCTGCGCCATTGAAAACTTTGACCCAATGGGCGTCCATACTGGCGACTCTATCACGGTTGCACCAGCACAAACTTTGACCGATAAAGAATACCAAATCATGCGCAATGCATCATTAGCAGTACTGCGTGAGATTGGTGTAGAAACTGGCGGCTCAAACGTACAGTTCGGTATCAACCCTGACACGGGTCGTATGGTTGTCATCGAGATGAACCCACGCGTCTCACGCTCATCAGCATTAGCATCAAAAGCCACAGGTTTCCCGATTGCCAAAATCGCAGCAAAACTGGCGATTGGTTATACCCTAGATGAGTTACAAAACGACATCACTGGTGGCGAGACTCCTGCCAGCTTTGAGCCTGCGCTTGATTATGTGGTCACTAAGATACCGCGTTTTAACTTTGAAAAGTTCCCACAAGCGGATAATATCCTATCGACGCAAATGAAATCAGTCGGTGAAGTCATGGCAATCGGTCGTAACTTCCAAGAGTCTATGCAAAAAGCCCTGCGCGGCATGGAGACAGGCGCTGATGGTTTTGATGAGCAAATCGATCTGGCAAAAGTACCTGCTGACAAAGCGCGTTCTGAGATTATTAACCGCCTGACTATTCCAACGCCTGAGCGTATTTACTATCTCGCTGATGCTTTTCGCGTCGGTATGACTGTCGATGAAGTATTCAACTTTACCAAAATTGACCCGTGGTTTTTGGTACAAATCGAAGACATTGTCAAAACCGAAGCACAAGTGAAAACCTTAGGCTTTGGCGGCTTAACTGAACAAAATATGCGTAGCTTTAAACGTAAAGGCTTATCAGACCTGCGTCTGGCGAAATTACTTGGTGTATCGCAAAAGCAGCTACGCAAAAAGCGTTGGGATCTAAACGTCTATCCAGTCTATAAGCGCGTCGATACCTGTGCCGCAGAGTTTGCTACCAGCACCGCTTATATGTACTCAACCTATGACAGCGAATGCGAAGCTAACCCAACCGACAAGAAAAAAATCATGGTCATCGGTGGTGGTCCTAACCGTATTGGCCAAGGTATTGAGTTTGACTATTGCTGTGTACATGCAGCGCTTGCCATGCGCGAAGATGGCTTTGAAACTATCATGGTCAACTGTAACCCTGAGACGGTTTCGACCGATTATGACACCTCAGATCGTCTTTACTTTGAGCCAATCACCTTAGAAGATGTGTTAGAGATTGTGCGTATCGAAAACCCAGACGGCGTCATCGTACAATTCGGTGGTCAAACCCCATTGAAACTTGCTCGTGCACTAGAGTCAGCCGGCGTTAAAATCATCGGTACCAGTCCTGATGCAATTGACCGTGCTGAAGACCGTGAGCGCTTCCAGCACATGATCCAACAACTAGACTTAGTACAACCATCAAATGCGTTGGCGACCAGTTTAGAAGACGGTTTGGTTAAAGCAAAAGACGTTGGCTATCCGTTAGTGGTACGCCCCTCTTACGTCCTAGGTGGTCGCGCTATGGAAATTGTCTATAACGAAGATGAGCTGAGACATTACTTGCGCACTGCCGTACAAGCATCCAACGAAGCACCAGTCCTATTAGATCGCTTCTTGGACGATGCCATCGAAGTCGATGTGGACTGTGTTTGTGACGGTAATGATGTCGTAATCGGCGGTATCATGCAGCATATCGAACAGGCGGGCGTACACTCTGGTGACTCTGCCTGTTCACTGCCGCCTTACTCGCTCTCTGATGAATTATGCGACGTGATGCGCGCGCAAACCGTTGCTATGGCAAAAGAGCTTGGCGTTATCGGTCTGATGAACGTACAGTTTGCCGTAAAAGGCAAAACGGTCTATATTTTAGAAGTTAACCCACGTGCTGCCCGTACGGTACCGTTTGTCTCTAAATGTATCGGTACGTCATTGGCACAAGTCGCAGCGCGCTGTATGGCTGGTACCTCGCTTAAAGATCAAGGCTTTACCAAAGAGATTGTCCCTGCATTTTATGCAGTAAAAGAAGCTGTATTCCCATTCGCCAAATTCCCTGGTGTCGATCCAATCTTAAGTCCTGAGATGAAATCAACCGGTGAAGTTATGGGCGTTGGTAAGACCTTTGGCGAAGCATTTTATAAAGCCGTTATTGGTAGTAATGAGCGTCTGCCAGGCTTGCCAACGGCAGGCGAAACCAAGACTGCCTTTATCTCAGTTCGTGATAGTGACAAAGCACAAATCGCTCCTATCGCACGTCAGTTGGCAGACTTTGGATTTGATATCGTTGCTACTACTGGCACCCAAAAAGTACTGAGCGATGCAGGTATTGAATGTCAGCAGATCAATAAAGTTACTGAAGGTCGTCCGCATATCGTTGATGCCTTGAAAAACGGTAAGATTGACCTTATTATCAACACAACCGAAGGCAAACAGGCACAGGAGGATTCGTTCTCCATCCGCCGTAGTGCGCTACAGGGCAAAGTATTTTATGTCACAACCTTAGGTGCCGCTGATGCCGTCTGCAAATCTTACGCGATTGACTTACCGTTTGATGTCTATAAGTTACAAGATTTGCATGAGCAAGCAAAGGTAGTTGACGCGACTGAATAAATTCAGTAAATTAACCATAATCGTAACCTTACCTTAATAGTATAATTTTTAAAAAGCATAGTGGCTTAATTGCGACTATGCTTTTTATCACGTAAGTTTATTGTAAGATACCAAATCAATTGTTGAATCCTTAACGTTTTAAAGATTGAACAACACAAAAACCATCTTTTTTATATTTCACATTTATTGTAATAACATCGACACCATCTCATTATGAGGTGGTGTGATGTTATTGGTTTAAGGAAAAAAACCATGCAACGTTACCCTATGACTCCACAAGGGCATGCCGCCTTAGAAGCCGAATTAAAACAACTAAAAAGCGTCGACCGTCCACGTATTACTGCTTCTATCGCTGAAGCTCGTGAACATGGTGACTTAAAAGAAAACGCTGAATATCATGCTGCCCGTGAGCAGCAAGGATTTTGTGAAGCACGTATCCGTGATATCGAAGCCAAGCTTGGCGGAGCTCAAGTCATTGACCCTACAACCTTAAAACAAGAAGGTCGTGTGGTGTTTGGTGTCACTGTCGTCATCGAAAATATGGATACTGAAGAAGAAAAACATTATAAAATCGTCGGCGATGACGAAGCTGATTTTAAAGTGGGTAAAATCTCTGTCAACTCCCCTATTGCCCGTGGCTTAATCGGTAAGTTTGAAGGCGATGAAGCTCGTATTGAAACGCCAAAAGGTGTGGTTGAATATGAAGTAATGAAAGTCATTTATGGTTAGTATAGAGACTTGGAATTATTGTTTATTAGCTACTGACTATAGAGTCCTTTGACAGCTATTTAGCTTTTGTAAATTACACAATTGTGCTTTTCTACTGATATTTTTTTAGTGCATAATTGTTTGGATTCAAATTAATACCTATCTTGTGATTGGTATCTGTCAAGCTGGCGGTTGCCATTAAGATTTCCACCCTTGTGGGTTGACACGGTCTACAGTGTTAGCTTACAAGGGTTTTTTCTATTTATATAATACTTATCTTAGCTTTATTTACTATCATCTGAAAGGACTCTGTCATGACCATGAATATTAGTGCGCCAAAAACACTTAACAAAAATCAGTTCGTATACATGAGAGTAACTCTTTTTAGCATATTGATTGGTTGTGTTCTTGCTACTTCTATGGCAAATGCTGCTTCTAAAATTGCTATTGGTCAGCCTACTACTGGCAATACTACTGTGGTCGAGCAGCACTCTAATGGCAAAAACGCGACCATTACTGCGATGCCTAATGGTATTACGATGCAAGACGGTCTACCGTTTTCAGTCGCTCAAATCTCCAATGTGCCACGCTATACTATTCATCAAGGCACCACTCAGGGCAGTACAACGATCACGACAGTTCCAGTTGATACGCTACCTCTTAATACCATACCAGTGACCAAACAAGTTACTCAAGCAGGTGTCCTAACCACTCCTGTAAATACAGTAGCCCAAGTACTGCCTGTTGCTACTAGTAATGAGATGCCAGTGTTGAATCAAACAACTAGCGCCCAGCCAACCATTAATCAAACTGTTACTAGCCAAGCAGTGACCAACCAAGTCGTCTCTATAGCAACATCTTTAGATACCTTACAACTACAACCAACTTTTAGCACACCCGATATCGTTGGCGCGCAAACTAAAATCATGAAAATTCTAAAAAATAGCGAGGGCCGCGACATGGCCGTACCGGCCAATCACGTCGCGCCCGGTGATGTTATTGAATACCACACCACTTATATCAATACGACTGCGCAGCCAGTGAGTGATATCAATGCAAAGGTGTCATTACCAAGCGGCGTCAAACTGGTGTCTTTAAACAGCTCGCTACCGACGTTTGCGACCACTGGTGGTGACAACTATCAGACCATCAAACAAGTTGGTAATACTGTCGTTGTTCAAGAGAATTATTCTGGTCTCAAATGGAACTTAGTCAACCTCGATGCCAATACGCCGCAGACTGTGATTATACGCGCTAAAGTTCAATAATCATCTATCCTACTATGGCGTATGCTGTTTTGACACATCACTTTATAAAAGGTCTTGAATGTTCAAGACCTTTTCTTGTTTCTTTATACGACACTATCTGTCGTGTTATACCCCTAATTCTTCTATAAATCCAATGACTTAGCGTTAATTTTGATAAAATAGTACTCTACTAATGAATGGGCACTATAACTTATGGCAACCATCAATTACGATCGATTACAAGGCAAACTTAACATCTTAGCGGACGCTGCTAAGTATGATGTTTCTTGCTCATCCTCAGCTGGCACGCGTAAAAATCAAGGTGGCGGACTCGGTGACGCTTCTGCGACAGGAATCTGTCACAGCTATACCGAAGACGGTCGCTGCGTCAGTTTGCTTAAAATTTTGCTGACCAATCATTGTATCTATGACTGCGCGTACTGCACCTCACGCAAAAGCAATGACACACCGCGCGCCGCTTTTAGTGTTGAGGAAGTGGTTGATCTGACCATGCAGTTTTATCGCCGTAACTATATTGAAGGGCTGTTTCTCAGCTCTGGTATCTTTAAAAGTGGCGACTATACGATGGAACGACTGGTCGAGGTCGCTAAAATCCTGCGTACTCGTGAGCGCTTTAACGGTTATATTCATCTAAAAACCATTCCTGGCGCGTCAAAAGAGCTGCTACTAGAAGCAGGGCTTTATGCTGATCGTCTCAGCGTCAATATTGAAATTCCAACCAAATCAGGGCTGGCTTTGCTTGCGCCAGAAAAGTCGCACGACGAGCTAAAAGCACCGATGGAAACGGTAAAAGAAGAGATCATTACCATCCGTGAAAGCCGTAAAACGCACAAAAAAGCACCAAAGTTCACTCCAGCGGGTCAAACCAGTCAAATGATTGTTGGCGCGAGCAATGAGACCGACTTACAAGTGATTCAGTTATCGAGTCATTTTTATAAGCAGTATGATTTAAAGCGGGTTTACTACTCAGGTTACGTGCCGATGCTTTCTGACAACCGCTTGCCAGCGATCGGTACGCCGGTGCCTATGGTGCGCGAAAACCGCCTATACCAAGCGGATTGGTTAATGCGTTTCTATGGTTTTGGCGCGCATGAAATCGTTGAGCCTGAGTCGCCATTTTTGGATTTAGACTGTGATCCAAAACTCGCTTGGGCTATCCGTCAACGCGAGCATTTTCCTGTCAATATTCAAACAGCAAGCTACGAGATGATTGTACGCATTCCAGGTATCGGCACCAAAACCGCCAAAAAAATAGTCAAAGCACGTAAGTTTAATCAGTTGACGCTTTACCATCTCAAAAAAATGGGCGCTGCGGTCAATCGTGCCAAATACTTTATCGCAACCACTGGTAAAAACGAGCATCTCGCGCATCTAACACGTGACAACTTTCGTCAATACGTACTGGCGCAGACGCAGACTAAGTACAAGGATCAACGCAGTGGGCAATTAGCACTGTTTTAAAAAGGAGCATATATGCTAGAGCTGGCCCCAAACATCGCGTACTCTGTTGGTCAATTGATACCCAGTATTGTGCTTTACGAGCCAAGTTTTGAAGGTTGGCTAAGTGCTGTCTTCTATGTTTATGCTAATAAATTACAAGACGATGCAGCACTACGATTGATTGCCCAAGACTGTTATGTACCTTCTTTGATTGCTCAAGCAACCAGCGTTGTGCCTAATGAAGAAAATGCTGAACGTGTATTGGTAAAATTAAACCAGCTATTAGGTCGCTCAGGTATGCGCAATTTACTTTGGGGATTTTTGTCTGAAAAGGACGACATTGGTACCACTTTATTTCAAGTAGTCAAATATGCTATTGGCTACCCTAGTCGCCATGTTATGCAGGACTTGGGTAACTTGAACATACTTGAGCTGGTACAAACTGTAAAGTCTGTCGGACGTGAAAAGCACCGTATGGAAGCCTTTGTGCGTTTTGAGCATACAACCAGTGACATCTATTTTGCCCGTGTTGAGCCTGATTTTAACGTCTTACCGCTGATTGGGGAGCATTTTCGGCAGCGCTATCAAGATCAGCATTGGGCCATCTATGATCTGGCTCGTGACTATGGCATTTACTATAATAAGAGTCAAAGCACGCCCACGCGCCCCGCTGCCCTACAAACCATCACTGAGCTTGATGAGGCAGTCCTTCGTCATCCTGCCAGTATTCATAGTGAGGACGAACAGCGCTATCAAAAATTTTGGCAAGGTTACTTTACCAACGTCAACATTAAAGAGCGCAAAAACCCTCGTTTGCACAGACAGTATTTACCGCAGCGCTATTGGAAATACTTAAGCGAAAAGCAAATATTGCCCAATGCTGAACACTTGCAAAAGCGTCGTTAGCCACTCATCAATTCTTTAAACTGTAAAAACTTGAGCCAGCATGGCGATTTGTCACCTCTAATCGGTCTTCATGGTTGAGTTTTCAGCATTTTTAACTGACAATAGCAGCTTGATATCCTAACTGGTGGCCCACGCTATTATGAAAGTTATGCGCTTACTGTCGTCCTTAAAGCATGATGAATCCGAACGTGGGATTTTTCATCTTGGACGTGCTTTGGCCAAAAACGGGCATACTTCTATTATTGTCTCTAGTGCCGATGATGATAACGATTTGGTCAAACGTTTAGAGCGAGATGGCAATATATACCATCAGCTGCATATGTATAAAAAATCATGGTTATCAATCTTACAAGTTGCCCCTTTACGTCATCTTATCGAACAATACAATCCTGATATTATCCATGTGCATTCACGCACACCTGCTTGGATATTGCATTTAGCCCTGCGCCGAGCACGCGTAAAACATCGACCAAAGCTAGTCTCAACCATGTATGGTTTTTATTCAATTAATAAATATTCACAAGCACTACTGGATGTCGATACTATTATTACGGTATCAGATAGTGTGACGAATTATTTGAGAAAAGGTCTACATCGCGAAGAGATCGATCCAAAGTCCATCAAGCGTATCTACCGCGGCGTTGATACGCGTCGTTATCCGTATCGGCACAACCCTTCTGTATATTGGTTGCGCCGTACCTTTGCAGAATATCCAGAGCTTGAACACAAGAAATGGTTGGTTTTTCCGACTATCATTGGTAATGAGTATGGACAAGAATGGCTGATTGATATTTTAGGTAATCTGCAAGAACAATTTCCCAACATTCACGCTATCATTATGGACGAAGACCATAGAGATGGTGATGTGGCGCATGAAGACTTTCGTCAACGCACCAATACGTTGGGTCTGGCCGAACGTATTACCTATGTCGGTCGTAAACGTAACGACATGCGCGAGTGGCTATCAGCGGCCAATATCGTTATGGCACTTGCCAACCAGCCTGAGTCTATCGGTATTAATGCCCTGCAGGCCATTCATCTAGGTACGCCCGTGATTGGTTGGGATCAGGCGGCTTTTAGTGAGATTTTGCAGCCGTTATACCCGCAGGGCTTGGTTAAAAAATATAATGCTCAGGCTCTATGCAAAGTTGTCAAAAGTCAGTTAGAAAGTGTCACTCGACCTGAGATGACAGATAAATTTACCATGCGCCAAATGATTAAAGAGACCATTGAAGTCTATCAAGGTCTGTATGAAGCACTGCAAAAAGAACAAAAAGCGTTGTTAGATGCTCACTCTTTACAAAGATCCAAAAAGCATCTAAAAGTGGCCAATTCTCCTTTTATCGATACTCATGATAAAAGGACAATAAATACAAAGATTAATCTATTAAAAAAGCCGCCAAAAATAACTGGCGACTCAGTGGCAAATATAGAACAGACTGCTAATGATAAAGCTGTCGTCACTAATAAAAGTAAAATGGATAAAAGTAAAACGGAACACGATTATAAGCAATAACAGTTAAGAACGAATTGCATTACTTTTTAGTATAGCAGCAACCCTATATAATCATTTTATCTAATAAGTCGTTGGTGTATGCGCACTCACTATATGAGTCACCGTATCGCTAGGATTGATAAAGGTATGCGGCTTCATGGTATCAATCACATAACTGTCCCCTTTATTTAGCAAGTATGTGGTCTCCTCGATACGAATCAAAATCTTGCCCTCAATGACCGTACCGATCTCTTCTCCTTCGTGAGCGATTTTTTCTTCCGTTGAGCTGTTGGGCTGATAGGTTTCAATCAAAAATCCCAAGTTTTTGGTTGTGCTGCAGTTGTATACCTGTTTGAGTGATACCCTGCTATTTGGTTCACTAAGCTCAATCAAATCTTTGGGAGTTACCACCACCCTTGCTTTAGGCTCTTTCCATTCATCACTAAAAAAAGTCGTCAAATCAGAGCCTAGCACCGCTAAAATCGCTTTTAATGTATTGACAGCCGGACTCACTTTATTACGCTCAATAGCACTGATTGAGGTATTAGTCAGTCCTGCAAGCCTTGCAAGCTTACGCTGTGAATAACCTTTAGCAAGTCGCAGCTGATTAATCTTTTTACCAATATCTTCTTCTGGTCGTTCATCCGCCTCCATGGCTGTCTGAGCCTTTTCGGCGGCGACTGTATCGTCTAAAGTGGTTGTATCTGAAACATTATCTAGAGAGTTTTTTGCTGGCATGTTGAATGAATTCCGTGAACAAAAATTTGGACAAGTTATCTTGCGCATAATTTAACTCAGGGTGCCATTGTACACCAATCATAAAAGGATGTTGTACTAAGCTGATTGCTTCTACTAGCCCATCACGTGCTACAGCTTCCACAGATAAGCGCTCTCCGACTTTATTGATGGCTTGCTTATGCAAGGAGTTGACATGCCATTCTTTGCCAAACTCCGCCAACCGTCCTTCTGGCTGGATTAAGACATCGTGTACAGGTTGATACTGTACCTCAAGAGGCGCGGTACTGTCTTCTAGATGCGGCTCATAAAACCCTTCGACTTCGCGCCAGTCTGGATGTAGCGTTCCCTCAAAATGTACATTCATCTCTTGTAGACCGCGGCAAACCGCTAATAAAGGTGTGCCTGTCTTATCTGCATGAGCCAGTAACTTAAAGCTCAGATCATCACGACCCAAATCTTGTTTTTCTTCAAGATGCGTTGCGCCATAACGGGTTGGCGCAACGTTACTATAGCTACCCGTCAATAAAATACCATCAAAAATTTCTAATAATGCGTCGAAGTTTGCACTATCGGCAGCTGTGTTTGGTAGCAATATAGGATTACCGCCATAAAAGTTCACAGCATCGATATATTTTTGATAAACCGACTGTGATGGCTGACCATCAACCATCTTATAACAAGAAACAATAGCGATTACAGGTCTAAAAGTATGCATGTCAATCTTCCTTGAATGTAACATCCGAACCTAAAACTTCAGATTGGATGAGCTTATAATGGCTTAAAATTTAACATACTCGCTCATAAAATGTAAACTATAAACTTCATTATTAATGCTACGGTATCCATAATGGTTATAATAAGTTACTTATTAATAGTTTTAAATAGTAATTGACATATATAAATTTCAATCATATATTGAATGACATCAGTAAGACAAAAGATACATTTCATCCATTAAGCGTATTGATAAATAGTGATGTAAAAAGACACTAAGGCATTAATATTATTGATGAAGATAAATAAAACGTGCTTAGCAGTAACTGGTAACGAGGCAATAAACTTTATTTATGACATCACTTATAGTCACTGTTTTATTTGAAATCTTCGATAACCTTTATAAAAAAGTGATACACAACAGCTACTAAAGGCTTAGTAGCAACAACTCAAAAAATCTTGAAAATCAATAGGAATTAGAGACATGACGACAACCAATGGAATGGTCGAATCTGCAAACAACACTGAATATGTCTATGTGGCTGCAGGTGATATTAATGGCTTACTTCGTGGTAAGCGCATCCCTTTTAGTCAAATGGAAAAAGCTCAGAACGGTAGCATCCGTTTGCCCTTGTCAATCTTAGGCGTCGACATATGGGGTGCTGATGTCATTGAGTCTTCTCAATGCAATGGTGATATAGATGCCATTGCTCGTCCTACAGGCCGTGCAGCATATCCCCTTCTTAACACTAGTGCACCATCATCTTTGCTACCCGTTTGGCTTTATACCGAAGACAACGAGCCTTATTATGGTGATGCTAGACACGTTTTAGATTACATCAGTAAAAAATTCAAAGAGCTTGGACTCACGCCAGTTATGGCAACGGAACTTGAGTTTTATCTGCTTGATTACACTGAAGGCGAAACCCCAAAACCCCCTATTCGTCCAAAAAGTGGGCTACGCCTGAATAAAACATCGATTTTAAGTATCAACGACTTACTACAATTCGATGAATTTTTAGATGAAATCTATGCTCAGTGTAAAAAGCTTGATATTCCTGTTGATGCTGCCTTGGCTGAAAATGGTTGTGGCCAGTTTGAAATCAATTTATTACATGTCGACGATCCATTAAAAGCTGCAGACGATGCCATTTTGTTTAAACAGGTTGTCAAAGCTGTCGCTGCACGTCGTAAACTAACCGCAACTTTTATGGCAAAGCCTTTTGGTTTGCAGTCAGGTAATGGCTTTCACGTTCACTGTAGTCTGCTTGATAAAGATGGCAACAATGTTTTTGATGATGGCTCAGAAGCTGGGTCAGATATGCTACGTCATGCGGTAGCTGGCCTTCTAAAAACCATGTCAGATTGCACCATATTATTTGCACCGCACGTCAACTCGTATCGCCGCTTTACTCCAGGGACACTGGCACCAAATAATATCTCATGGGGCTACGAAAACCGTACGGCAGCCGTACGTATCCCAGGCGGCGACTCTAAAGCACGCCGGATTGAGCATCGCGTGTCTGGTGCAGATGCCAACCCCTATTTAGTCTGTAGCGCAGTCTTGGCAGGCATGCTATATGGTATTGAAAACAAGCTTGAAGTCCCAGAACCCATCAACAGTATCACTTATGACGATAGTGAGCTTAAAACGTTACCTTTAGACTGGTTATCAGCCATTCGTAAGTTTGAAAATAGTGATTTAATCGACTCATTGTTCCCAAGTGAGATGATTGAGCTGTTAATCGCTGTCAAAAAACAAGAAGCCAAGCGCTTTGCTCAGCAAGTTACTAACCTTGAATACCTCACCTATTTACAGGATGTCTAATATGTCAAATAGCAATGTTACACCGCCTATGGAGCAAAATGCTCAGCCGAACAAGCCGTCTAATAATAAGCGCAATATTCCGCATTATTCAGACAAAGGGAAATATCCTGATAGCTATTATGCCGCCAGTCGTAATCCTAAGCCTGACAGACCGACGCTAAAAAATGACATTCAAACGGAGGTTTGTGTGGTTGGTGGTGGCTATAGTGGCTTATCAACCGCCCTACATCTGATCGAGACCGATCATGAAGTCGTCATTCTTGAAGGCGCGCAGATCGGCTGGGGCGCATCAGGACGTAATGGTGGACAAATCGTCAATGGCCTTAACGCCAGCCTACAAAAGATTCAAAAATCTTATGGTCAACAAAACGCAGACTTCGTCGGTCAACTAGTGACTCGCGGTGGCAAAATTATTCGTCGTTTTATCGCTGATTACAATATTGACTGCGATCTAAAAGAAAAAAACATCTTTGCAGCTCTAAACAATGGACAACTAAGGGACTTACAAGAAACGCATGCATTGTGGGAAAGCCATGGCATGCATGATCGAGAAATGTTGGACAAGTCTGGCATTCAAGAACACATAAAAACAGATGCTTATGTGGGCGGTGTCATTGATCATTCAGGCGGGCACTTTCACCCACTCAATCTAGCACTCGGTGAAGCCGCTGCTGTCGAACAAGGCGGCGGTACCATCTATGAAAATACGTTGGTCGTTGATATTGAATACTTCGATGACTCTATCAAAATCATCACTGAATTTGGTACAGTGACTTGTAAGCAGGCTGTAATTTGCGGCAATGCTTATCTAAATAAAGTCATTCCAAAACTGACGGATCGCGTCATGCCAGTATCAACGCAAATCATCGCGACCGAACCTTTGGGTGATTTGGCAGACCAACTGCTTCCAACCGATGTTTGTGTTGAAGATGTGCGCTATATTCTGGATTATTACCGTCTTTCTGCTGATAAGCGTATGTTATTCGGTGGTGGTACCGTCTACGGTGGTCAAGACCCATCTGACATTACAGCTAAAATCAGACCCAATATGAATAAGATATTTCCAGAATTGCGCGATGTCAAAATAGACTACGCGTGGAGTGGTAACTTTGCCTTGTCTTTTTCTCGTGTGCCCCAGCTGGGTAAATTACATGATCGCGTATTTTTCGCGCATGGCTATAGTGGTCATGGCGTGACAGGATCGCATCTATTTGGACAGATATTGGCAGACGCTATCAATGGCAAGACTGCAGAGTTTGATACGTTTACCAAGATACCATGGATACCTTTCCCAGGGGGCCGTGCATTAAGAGTACCTTATTCGATGATGGGATCATGGTGGTATGCCTTAAAAGATCGTACTGGCATGTAGACCAATAAGATAAATTAATAGATAATAGTTCATTTTTTAAATTTTTTGAGGATCGTTGTTACATTACACCATCACAGCAAAGGAGTGTTGTGATGAGCTTGATACCAGTAAATTCATAACTGTTATCAAGCATAAATTAAAGAGCATATTTTGTTCTATAAAAAATGAGGTTTTACAAGGAGTGTAACCATGAATATGAAGCTCAACGACGCTGTTGAAGGACTGTTTCATAACAAACGAGTGTTCTTAACGGTGGTAGTAGGTATAGCTATCTACCTTGCTTTCGTCTGGCTTTCAAGTACTCGAGATGCATCAGAATCTTGGGGTGCATTATCATTATTACCAACGCTACTAGTCTTAATCACTGCTATTGTCTCAAGACGCCCGTTTGAATCAATGATAGCAGGCTGCGTCGCCGGCCTGGTCATGCTCAATCCTTTTGATCTGGTCTCCCCCTTCGCTGACAATATCTCCATGGTTCTAGGTAATGAGACGATTATCTGGATCGTTTTGGTGTGTGGTCTTATGGGCGGGCTTATTCAACTGCTTGAGATCAGCGGTTGTCTAGATGGCTTTAGTGAATGGCTACAAAAGATCATCAAATCACGTAGACAGTCACTTTTGGCTACCTTTGCTTTGGGTATTGTGGTCTTTATTGATGACTATCTCAACTGTCTGGCCGTATCGACTTCTGTCAAAAAATTAACAGATGCGTATGGCGTATCGCGTGAAAAACTGGCTTATATCGTTGACTCTACAGCAGCGCCCATGTGTGTGATTGTTCCTATCTCTACTTGGGCAGTCTATTTTGCAGGCTTGTTGGAAGAAAATAACGTCGCAGGAGACGGCGCTGGTTTAGGGCTTTATATCAGTGCTATTCCTTATATGGCGTATGCTTGGTTTGCCCTTATTATCGTATTCTTAGTTGCAACTGGTATATTTGGCAACTGGGGACCAATGAAAAAGGCTGAAAAACGTGCACAAGCTGGTAACCCTGTACCTGAAGCCTTTGTAGAAGAGCAATTAATCTCAAACGTAAAAGCCAAACGTAAGCTATCATTCAAAGCCAATATCTTAAATTTTGCTTTTCCTATGATCTTATTGATCGTCTCAACCATCTACTTTGAAATTGATTTATTAAGAGGCGCGTTATTGACGTGCTTTGTGACGGTTCTTGTATATTGGGTACAAGGAATTTTGAGCTTTGAGACCCAAGTTGAAGCTATTTTTAAAGGCTTTAAGGTCATGTTATACCCACTCTCAACTGTAATTGGAGGCTTTTTTCTAAAAGCCATCAACGATGAGCTTGGCATGACTATGTATGTCATTGAATCCATCACACCATATATGACCATTATCATCTTCCCTGCTGTCATTTTTGCAGTCATGGCTTTTTTAACATTTGCAACGTCGTCAAGCTGGGGTCTATATGTCTTAGCGATGCCAATTGTCTTCCCAATCTCTATGGCGCTGGGGGTTAGTACGCCACTTATGATTGGTGCCTTGTTATCTGCCTCTTCATTTGGTAGTCATGCTTGTTTCTTTAGTGATTCATCATTACTAGCAGCACAAGGCGCTGGGTGTTCACCGATGCAGCATGCCTTTACACAGTTCCCTTACGCTATGCTAGGTGCGGTACTGTCTGTCGCAACCTTCTTAGGCTTAGGGTTTATGATGGCCTAGATATAGCATAGTGTTGTTATCAGACCGTTATACTATGGGCAATTACCGTTTGGTCATTGTCCATTATCAACTATTTAATATGGTTTTTTTGTCCGACCTTACTTCTTAGCTAATATATAAAAGGAATTAGATTATGCGTACTGTAACTGTTGCTGCCACACAGATGGCTTGTGGTTGGGATATTCAACAAAACATAGATACGGCAACTGACTTGGTTACCAAAGCAGCTAAGGACGGTGCCAATATTATCTTACTCCAAGAGTTGTTCGAGACGCCCTACTTTTGCCAAGTTCATGATTTTGATTATTTTAAACTTGCTACCTCTGTCGCAGATAATGCTGCCATCACTCATTTCAAAAAATTGGCCAAAGAGCTAGAAGTGGTCTTACCGATTAGCTTCTATGAAAAGTCGGGCAATACGTTTTTTAATAGTATCACCATAATTGATGCCGATGGCGAGATACTTGGCACCTATCGTAAGACGCATATACCAGATGGCATTCCCTATGCTGAAAAGTTCTACTTTACCCCAGGCGATACTGGCTTTAAGGTGTGGCAAACCAAGTACGCCAAAATTGGGGTCGGAATTTGCTGGGATCAGTGGTTCCCTGAATGCGCGCGTAGCATGGCATTGATGGGTGCTGAAATATTATTTTACCCAACTGCTATTGGTGATGAGCCAACACTAGATATCGAATCAAAGGGGCATTGGCAGCGCTGTATGCAAGGACATGCAGCAGCCAACCTAATGCCAGTGGTTGCATCTAATCGTATTGGCTCTGAGACCGTCACACAAAATGGTGCTGATAGCGTGATGTCGTTTTATGGTGGCTCATTCATCACTGATGGCCGAGGCGAGATAGCTCAAGAAGCATCAGCAGATAATAATGAAGTCATCAGCGCCACCTTTGATTTAGACAAACTTGCTCGTGAACGCCAAGAATGGGGCGTTTTTCGTGATCGCCGTCCTTCTATGTATGGCACGTTACTGACTCATGGCTAAGCTGCACGTAATGTCAAACTGTGACTGAGATAGGTTATACAAAATTGTTTCTTAAAAGATTACTGCTAACAAGGTGACTTATATGTCTGAACTCATTCAAGACTCAACTCCGATAGACGACGGTTTTTATATGCCAGCCGAGTTTGAGCCCTTACAGCAAGTGTGGATGATCTGGCCTTATCGAGAAGACAACTGGCGTCAAAAGGCGGTCCCTGCCAAAGCAGCTTACAAAGCGGTGGCAATGGCTATTAAGCCCTATTGTAAGGTTGCAGTTTTAGTCAACCCTGATGACTACCAAGCTTGTCGTGATAGTTTGCCAGCTGATATTGACGTCATCTCCATGCCGAGCAATGATGCGTGGGCGCGGGACATCGTACCGACATTTTTAATCAATGATGCAGGTGAGCTACGCGGCTGTGATTGGACGTTTAATGCGTGGGGCGGAGACTACGATGGCCTTTATGCGCCTTGGGATGACGATGATAAGTTAGCTGCACGTCTATGCGATTATTTGAATATCGAACGCTACCGTACCGAAGATTTTGTGCTGGAAGGTGGCGCGTTTCATGTCGATGGTGAAGGCACAGTATTGACCACACGTATGTGCTTGCTCAGTCCTGGCCGTAATCCCCATCTTAACGAAACTCAAATCGAGGACAAGCTGAACACTTATCTTAATACCCAAAAGGTGCTCTGGATTGATGATGGTATCGATCCTGAAGAAACCACAGGACACATTGATGATATCGCCTGCTTTTCTCGTCCGGGTGAGGTGGTTTGCTTGTTTACCGATGACCCCAACCATCCGTTTTTTGAGGCCACTCAAAAAGCCTATAAACAACTCTCAAACATGAAAGATGCTAAAGGCCGACGTCTAACAGTTCATAAGCTTTGCTGTACCCAAAAGCCAGTTACGTTGCCTGAAAACTACGATATAGTACAGTCTGATGATGCCAAAGCGCGCCATACAGGTGATGTATGTATTGCCTCGTATGCCAACTTCTTAATCTGTAATGAGGCCATCATTGTCCCGCAATATGATGATATTAACGACAGTTTGGCCATTGAACAGCTTGAAAAAATCTTTCCTCGTCATCAGGTAGTGGGAGTACAGACAAAAGAGATTGTTTTTGGAGGCGGTAATATTCATTGTATTACCCAGCAGCAACCAGCCCTTAAACGCTAACGCTTAAACAATAGTAATTTTACTAAAGACATTATGCTATTCATACAGTTTAATATGTTACTGTAATGGGCTTTACCATTTATCAGAACACTTATAAGTGGTGTAAAATTAAATTTTAAACGTTAATTGTTTGAATAATAATCAATATGGATTTTAACCAAAGGAATATTTATGAGCGACTATCAAGTTAGCAACCCCGCGACTGGTGAAATCGAAGCCACCTACCCAACAGCGACTGAGCAAGATATTCAGCATGCTATTGAACAAGCAGACAATGCTTATCAAGAGTGGCAAAAAACCTCTCTTAGCGAACGTAGTGCGATAATGAATAAAGTCGCTGACATCTATATTGATCGTCAAGATGAGCTTGCACGTATCGTTGCCAATGAGATGGGTAAACCTGTTGGGCAAGCAAAAGGTGAGATCGGCTTGGTCGCTGAAATTTATCGCTACTATGCAGACAATGCTGAGCAACTATTGGCACCGAATACGATCGATGTTGATCAAGGTTCAGCGTCTGTAGAAAAGTTGCCAGTTGGTACATTATTTGGCATTATGCCGTGGAATTACCCTCATTATCAGGTCGCACGTTTTGTCGCGCCGAACGTCATGGCAGGCAATACCATTATTCTAAAGCATGCGCCCCAGTGCCCGAATACCGCAGAAGTCATCGTTGATATCCTAAAAGACGCAGGCCTGCCTGATGGTGTGTATAACAATGTCTTTGCTACCAATGAGCAAGCGGCGACCATTATTGAAGACAGTAAAGTCCAAGGCGTCTCATTAACAGGCTCTGAGCGCGCAGGACAAGCAGTTGCAAAAATAGCGGGCGGCGCGCTTAAAAAGGTCGTTTTAGAGCTTGGTGGTTCTGATGCCTTTATTGTGGCAGCAGATGCTGATATTGAGCAAGCTGTTGAAGGAGCTATTGAGGGTCGTTTTGGTAACACCGGCCAAGCTTGTAATGCAGCCAAACGCTTAATTGTCGTTGATAGCGTATATGATCAGTTTGTTAAAGGCTTTACCGACGCGGTACGTGGAATGAGCCTAGCGGATCCGCATAATGAAAAAACTTTCATTGGACCGATGTCATCAAAAAGTGCAGCGCAGAATTTGCAAGAGCAGTTAGATGGCGCTATTAAAGCAGGTGCAACTGTGCTTGTTGAAGGCGGCATGGTTAAAGATAAGCCTGGCGCTTGGTTTGCCCCTGCTGTACTGACAGACGTTGATGATTCGATGGATGTTTATCGCGAGGAGCTATTTGGTCCTGTCGCGGTCATCTATAAAGCCCGTGATATCGCTCATGCTATCAAAATTGCCAATGATGTTCCGTTTGGTCTTGGCGCGTCCATTCAGACCCAAGATTCGGCTCTAGCAGCACAGATCGCTGAACAACTAGAAGTGGGTATGGTAACGATTAATTCACCGTCTGGCTCTGAAGCCAACACCCCATTTGGCGGTGTCAAACGCTCAGGATTCGGTCGCGAGCTTGGTACCCTTGGTATCACTGAGTTTTTAAACTATAAGTTGATTCGTGATAAATCGTAATTAATAGAGTCATTGTTTATACAAACAAAAAGCCTAACATTTGATGTTAGGCTTTCTTGCAATTAGAACCGTAACAAACTTATTTCTTGTAAGGATTCTCTTGTAACCACTGCTGATTGACAATCTTTAACTCTTCTAACTCAGCTGCCATGACCACTTTGCTCTTGCCTGGATTTTTGATCGACTCATAAGTGAAGAAAATGATACCTAATATGGTCCAGCCGACGAATATTGACCATTCAATTCCAGAGAGTGCCGATGGCATTCCGGGTAGATATAATACAAACAAGCCCAAACTGAGAATAATGGTAATCATACCGACAACTTTGCCTGCTGGAATCTTAAACGGACGTACCATATTAGGCTCGCGATAACGCAATACCAAAAACGATACTGCTACTAAGGTATAAGCAATGACGACACCGAAACCACCCGCTGTAACGATCCATACTAGCATCTTACGACCAAATAATGGTGCAAGCGTAGCAAGTCCACCGATAAGTAAGATTGCATTGATTGGTGTCTTATGCTTAGGATGCAGTTTACCCAAGAAGGCTGGCAGCATATGAGCTTTAGACATCGCATAAAGTAAACGGCTACCACCAATCAAGAAGGCATTCCAGCTCGACATAATACCAAGTACACCACCGATGACCAGTAAGACACCTGCCCATTTGCCTTGCCATGCGGTCTCCATTGCATCAGCAGTGCCTAAAGAGGATGTTTCAGCTAGCGCCAACGGTAGCGTCACGCCTACACTCCAAATGACCGCAACATACCAAATCACCGCGACAATTAACGAGACAATTAAGAATTTACCGATATTTGGACGGGTTAAGTTCATCTCTTCTGCTGCCTGCGGGATAACATCAAAACCTACAAACATAAAGGGAACCATTACGATAACGGCCATAATACCGCCAATACCACCAATGAACGCAGGCGACAACTCAGTGTTTGTCGTTTCAGGATTGAAGAGCAGTGCCCCTATAAACAATAGAACACCAACAATCAAAATACCAGCCACTGCTGTTTTTTGAAACCAAGCACTGACTTCCATACCACGTGTGTTCAGCCAAGTCACTAAAACAGAGCCTGCCATACCGACGCCTGCCCATGTCGCATAGACATCCCACCCTGCTACATTCCATAAATACCCTTGATTATAATTCGGTATCAAATACTCTACCACGGTAGGTAGAGCAACGGCTTCAAAAGCCACGACCGACAAATAACCAAAGAGCATACTCCAAGAGCATATAAAGGAGACATTAACCCCTAAAGCACGGTGGGTATAAGTGTGCTCACCCCCTGTAATCGGCATGGATGAGGTCAGCTCAGCATAGGTCACACCGATCATAACGACCGCAAGTCCACCGACTAAGAACGCGGTGATAGCGCCCCACGTCCCAGCTGAGACTACCCAACCACTAGCCAAAACGACCCAGCCCCAACCTACCATAGCACCGAATGCTAGAGCGATAATATCGACTACCCCTAACGATTTTTTCATTGCAGACATAACTTGCTCCTTGTCCGTGTATCATCCGTGTCAACCTTTTACGGTTAAGCTGGCTTGATTTGATATCTAAAACCTACCGCCTAGACTCTAATACTCATATTACTTGTTTGGTATTAGCGCAAGCAATGGCTTCTCATTACTGTAACTTAAAATATGAACTGACAAAAACAACAACGGCGTCTTGATTTACAAGACGCCGTTATAGAGCTTATATTCAGAATTAATACTCCAAAAGCGTCCTTGCTTTTATATCTATACCCTACCTTTTAACCAAACTAAAAATTTAGTTAAAACCGATACAATCGTTACGATATGTTTTAGCACAAAGCCCCTAAAACTGCGTAGCAATTAAGCGGTTAAAATACCTTTTATAATATCAAGACCTTCTTGCAATACTTCATCTTCAACTGTTAGAGGAACCATGACACGAATCGCGTTGCCATGCATACCACAAGACGCTAACAATAAACCTTGTTCAAAAGCTTTAGCTTTTAGGTTAGCTGTTGCATCCGTATCAGGTTTGCCCTCACTATCGATTAGCTCAAAAGCTAACATTGCACCTTTGTGACGGATATGACCGATACTGCTAAGGTTTAGATCTTTTAAGAATGCTTCGATTTTATCGCCAATCTCAACACTACGCTCAAGTAGGTTCTCTTCTTCAATGACTTCCATGACGGCCAGTGCTGCCACACATGCAAGCGGGTTACCAGAATAAGTCCCACCCAAACCGCCGACTTGCGGTGCATCCATAATATCAGCACGACCAATGACTGCAGAGATAGGGTAACCACCTGCTAAGCTTTTAGCGCTCGTCATTAGATCAGGCTCGACGCCTAGCTGCTCACTGGCGAACAAAGTACCCGTACGTGCAAAACCACACTGGACTTCATCAAAAATCAGTACAATGCCATGCTCATCACAAATTTTACGCAACGATTTAGCAAATGATGGCGTTACCTGATGAAAACCGCCTTCACCCTGTACTGGCTCAATGATCATCGCGGCCACTTCGCTTGGATCGATATCCGCTTGAAAAATCATCTCAAGACTATGTAGCGCTTGTGCTTCTGTGACGTTCAACTCTTCAGCTGGGAATAGCGCATGAAAAACAGGTCCTGGCATAGGGCCAAAGTTCTTTTTGTATGGAAGCACTTTACCTGTTAGGCTCATGCACATTAGCGTACGGCCATGCCAACCGCCAACGAAAGAGATAACACCTGGACGACCTGTTTTAGCGCGAGCAATCTTAATGCAGTTTTCAACCGCTTCAGCACCAGTCGTTAAAAAGAAAGCCTTGGTATCGCCACTGATGGGGGCTTTTTTGCAAAGTTTTTCGGCAAGATCTACGTAGCATTCGTAGTTAATCATTTGCGCGGCTGTATGCGTAAACTTGTCTAGTTGCTCATGGACACGCTGGGTGATTTTTGGATGGCTGTGACCAGTATTGAGTACTGAGATACCGCCTACAAAGTCGATATAACGATTACCTTCAACGTCCCAAACTTCAGAATTTTTTGCTTTTTCTGCGAAAATAGGAAACGCCACACCAAGTCCTGTTGGTAACACAGCTTTACGGCGCTCAAGCAATGATTGATTGTTCGTAGTCATAGGAATGTCCTTTTCTTTATTTTTACATAAGTGCCAGTTATTGAGTGGCGGTTATTGAGTAACGATTTATCTAATAAATACTAGATACCAAATTTTATTAATTTTATTTAACACTAAAATTCTTTAACGCATTGATCCTCAACTTAACATTCATCAAAAACTATGTAAGAAGCTGAGGATCAAAAAACTGACTGTTAAAAACCATATGCATCAGTCAAATCATTAACTGACGTCAGAGCACCAGTACTTGGTCACAACGTATTCTTCGATACCATATTTAGAGCCTTCACGACCAAATCCTGACTGCTTCACACCGCCAAATGGAGCTACTTCTGTAGAGATAAGTCCCGTATTATGACCGATGATACCGTACTCAAGACCTTCCGAGACGCGCCATGAGCGAGCATAATCTCCGCTGTAGAAGTAAGCGGCCAATCCGTAAATCGTATCGTTAGCTCTACGAATCACTTCTTCTTCGTCGTTAAAGGTAAATATGGTAGCGATAGGACCAAAAATCTCTTCATGAGCAATATCCATATCACTACTAAGATCAGTAATGACAGTCGGGTTATAGGTCAACTCTGATGCGCTATTGATACTACCACCAGCGATTAGTGTTGCGCCTTTATCCAATGCATCTTTGAGTAGTGCTTGTACCTTATCTAGTGCTTTTTTGTTGATCAAAGGACCGATATCCACGCCTTCCTCTAAGCCGTTACCAACGTTCAGTTCAGCTACTTTTTTGACAAACACATCCAAAAATTCATCTTTGATGCTGTCTTGGACATACACACGGTTGGCGCACACACAGGTTTGACCAGCGTTACGATATTTAGAAGCAATCAAGCCTTCGGCTGCTTTTTCAAGATCTGCGTCATCAAAAACGATAAATGGAGCATTGCCACCCAGCTCTAATGACAGCTTTTTGATAGTTGGGGCACACTGAGCCATCAAAGTACGGCCTACTTCCGTAGAACCTGTGAATGATAACTTATGAATACGAGTATCGCCTGTGAGGATGTCACCGATCGTTGATGATTTACCAGTAACGACTTGAATGACACCAGCTGGAATACCAGCCTGCTCTGCTAACGCACCTAAGGCTAGCGCAGAAAATGGAGTTTCAGTGGCCGGTTTGATAATCATCGTACAGCCTGCCGCTAATGCAGGTGCAGCTTTTCGGGTAATCATCGCAGCTGGAAAGTTCCAAGGCGTAATAGCCGCGCAAACACCAACTGGCTGCTTAAGAACGACGTGGCGCAGTTGAGATTGATTGGCAGGAATCACATCACCGTAAACGCGCTTGCCTTCCTCTGCAAACCAGCGAATAAAGCTATTGGCATAACCAATCTCACCGCGCGACTCGGTCAAAGGCTTGCCTTGTTCCGCGGTCATAATGATTGCAAGATCTTCTTTATTTGCATCAATGAGATCTGCCCATTTTTGCAATAATTCTGCACGTTCTTTTGGTGTTTTTGCAGCCCATGCTGTTTGTACGTCGTGCGCATAAGCGACAGCGTCATTGACGTCTTCGGTGGTAAGACTTGGAATAGTGCCAATAACGTCCCCACCAAAAGGGTTACTTACTTCAAGAGTGGCTTCATCACTAGCAGCATGCCATCCATCCTTAATCAAGCAGTGTTGCTTAAGCAGGTCTGGGTTTGACAACTGTAGAGTAGATTGTGACCGTTGTGACATTTTGACGCTCCTTGTCGATTGGACTAATGGCATATTATAAAGGTAGATAAAACGGTTATTAGTAGCTTTAATAATGAAATCGTTTTGATACGACTCTACATAAATAATTATTGATAACTGTTATATTGTTCAATATACTGAACATAGATTCTATATATGAGACATCATTATAAGAATGATGGGATCCATTTTGCAACCTTTATTCTCATTTTCATGACTATTTAATGCTTTATTTTTATTGTTTTTAATTTTACTCACCTTTATAGGTCACTTATGAGCTCAACCGCTGTTCCTGCATTAGACAAAACTTTTCAGATTTTAGATTTGATTACGGCAAGTACCCAGCCCTTGACAGCCGCTCATATTGCCAAAGAATTAGATCTTCCTCGCAGCTCAACCCATAATATTTTACAAAGTCTGCTCACCAAACATGTAATCTATAAAGACGCTGAAAATCGTTTTCATTTAGGTTCTTATTTAATGTACTGGGCGGGCAAATATGAGCAGCAGCAAGGTGTGATCCAGCTATTTAAAGACTTAATCGTACAGTATCCTGCCCTACTACAGCATACCGTCACGCTATCTAAACTGGACTTAGGAGAAGTGGTATTTTTGGCCTGTCATGAAGCCCCTGCGCCGCTCGGCTTTACCTTCCGTGCTGGGGTACGTGTGCCCGCCGTATTTTCGGCGACGGGCAAAGCCATGCTCTCAACCTTACCTATAGATACTATAGAGACGATATATGAGGGGCAATTTCCTAAACCGCTAACCCCAAATGGCGTCGACAACTTTGTCAGCTTTGCCGATGAGATGGCAGCTATTCATGACAGCCGTATTTCATTAGATGATGGACAGCTACGCGAGGGTATGTATTGCTTAGGTACTTATATTCGTAATGCCTCTGGTCACGCAGTCGCTGGCATGGCAGTCAGCTTTTTGCAAGTTGAATATGAAGCCAAACGCGCTGAGGTGAGTGCTGTTCTGATTGAGTTGGCCAAACAAATAGAGCAGCGCTTAGGCTTTATACCTTCACGCTCAGCCTAGCTTTGTTGTCCATTTTAACTAAACAATACCGTCTGCTTTGAGTTTGGCTATCATCTCGCTATCATAGCCAAGATCTGCAAGCGTGCTATCGGTATGCTCGCTTAGTCGCGGCGGCGGTGTACGATAAGTTACTGGAGAAGCTGATAACTTAATAGGGCTACCAAGCGCTCTTACCGGACTGCCTTGTGCGGCAAAATCAACAATCATCTCACGTGCTTGCGCTTGCGGCATCGCTAGAGCTTCAGCAATGTTATGAATGGCACCGCAAGGAATACCTGCCTGCTCTAATGCCTCTAACCAATACGCACGCGGCTGCTCGGCAAACTTCTTGACCAGCGCATCGCATAACAGCTCACGCTCTGCAACTCGGGCAGGATTGGTCATAAAGCGACTGTCCGTATGCCAATCTACGCCTAGCACGTCACAAAGTCTGGCAAACTGGCTATCATTACCACAGGCTAATATGAAATGCTCTTCACCTTGAGCTGCAAATACCTGATAAGGCACAATGTTTGGATGCTGATTACCCAGTCTTGGTGGCACTTTATCTGATGCCAAGTGATTCATACCGACGTTCGCCAGCATAGCCAGCGCACTGTCTAGCAATGCCACATCGACGTGTTGTCCAAGACCTGTACGTTGACGCGCTAACAGTGCCGCCTGAATACCAATGGTCAGCTGCAAGCCTGCAAACAAATCGACGACTGCGACGCCGACCTTATGGGGTTCACCATCGCTAGGACCGGTAATACTCATTAGCCCCGATAAGCCTTGAATAATATAATCATAACCCGGGCGCTTGGCATCTGGCCCTGTTTGACCAAACCCTGTCAATGACGCATAAATTAAACGCGGATTGTCTTGTTTGAGACTCTCATAGTCCAGGCCATATTTTTTGAGACCACCAACCTTGAAGTTCTCTACCACAACGTCACTATCAGCGATAAGCTGCTTAATGATAGTCTGTCCGGCTGGCGTGGTGATGTCGACCGTAAGCGATTTTTTATTACGGTTAATAGTTGCGTAATAAGCAGAAGTATCATCGCTAAACTTGGGCGGTGCCCAATGACGCGTTTCATCACCGATACCGGGTCGCTCAACTTTGATGACTTCTGCTCCAAGATCAGCGAGCACTTGTGTAGAAGATGGTCCGGCTAATACTCTTGATAAGTCGAGCACCTTGATACCATGCAGTGCGCCTTTCGCTGCATGGTCATCAGTTTGTGATATAGAAGGTTGCGATGTTGTATTCATGATATTCCCTTACCTTTTTAGAAGTATTGAGACGTTTATTATTCTAAGTGCTTATATCTTGCTACTTTGTTATTTCAGCTTATAAAAAAACGCACGCTAATGTTAAGCGCTGTGTTAAAGGCTAAACAGTAACGTACGTTAGTCGTTGAAAATTGATACTTAGCTATGACTTAATCAAAAGCTACTTATTACCTTGCTAGCGCTTTAAATTAATAAAACGCTTGAATACCAGTCTGCGAACGACCTAGGATAAGCGCATGAATGTCATGCGTACCTTCATAAGTATTCACTGCTTCTAGGTTCATGACATGGCGAATGATATGGAACTCATCAGAGATACCGTTACCGCCATGCATATCACGAGCAACACGAGCGATATCTAACGCCTTGCCGCAGTTGTTGCGCTTAATGAGCGATATTATCTCAGGCGCTGCATTATGCTCATCCATCAAACGACCAACACGTAGCGCTGCTTGCAAGCCAAGGGCAATCTCAGTTTGCATATTAGCAAGTTTCAATTGCACCAATTGCGTTGCAGCTAATGGACGTCCAAACTGTTTGCGGTCTAGCGTATACTGACGCGAGGCTTTCCAGCAAAATTCAGCCGCACCCATTGAACCCCATGCGATACCGTAACGGGCTTTATTCAAGCAACCAAACGGACCTTTAAGGCCACGAATATCTGGAAAAGCATTGGCTTCAGGAACAAATACTTTGTCCATGACAATCTCACCAGTCACTGAAGCGCGTAGTGAGAACTTACCTTCAATTTTCGGTGCAGATAGACCTTTCATACCTTTATCTAAGATAAAACCACGAATCTTGTCTTCATCATCCTTTGCCCAAACGACAAACACATCAGCGATAGGACTATTGGTAATCCACATCTTATTACCAGTTAGCTCATAACCACCATCAACAGCGCGTGCACGAGTTGACATAGACGCAGGGTCTGATCCTGAATCAGGCTCAGTCAAACCAAAGCAGCCGATATACTCACCAGTTGCAAGCTTAGGTAGATACTTCTCTCTTTGCTCTTCAGTACCATATTCGTGGATAGGATGCATCACCAAACTTGATTGAACACTCATTGCAGAGCGGTAACCCGAGTCTACTGCTTCAACTTCTTTGGCAATAAGACCATAAGCTACACTTGACAAACCAGCACAGCCATAACCTTCGATAGTCACCCCAAGCAGACCCATCTCGCCCATTTGACGCATAATATTGCGATCAAAATTTTCGTTGCGATTGGCCTCCAAAATACCAGGCATTAATTCTTTTTGAAAAAACTGATGCGAGCTTTCATTGACCATGCGTTCTTCATCAGTAAGCTGATCACGCAATAAAAAAGGGTCTTCCCAATCAAAACTTGGGCTGGCATTCGTTCGTAGGTTAGTAGGTGCTGACATATCGTACTCCTTTACTTAAGACGGCTTGTAAAAACTGTTCATCAACGTTTTATCAAAAACTACTTATATAACCAGCTAAATCACAAGCAAATTTTATTTGACAACAATTTTATTTGACAACCAAGTTCCGCTATGTGAAACTTGGTTCCATAATGTAAAACTATTTAAGCAAAATTTATCTCTCTTGTAAACCTTTTTGAATATATACGGTCAAAAAATGATAAAAAACTTGCCAAAACCGACGCCTTTACTAGTACGCACGAATAATGCCCTTGTGCAAAGCAAAGAGACAGAAGACAGACAGTTTGTCACGGCGCTTGGGCGCGGCTTGTCTATACTTGCTGCCTTTGAACAGCAAGAGCAGTTAAGTCATCAGCAATTGTGCCAAATGACAGCACTACCGAAAGCGACCATCACTCGGTTAATTTACACTTTAACCACGCTTGGATTTTTACGTATCACCGCCTACGGTCAGTATGAGTTGGGTAGTAGCGCAGTGCGATTAAGCGCTACTGCTTGGAGTCGTCATGATGTAGTCGCATTTGCTGAACCTTTGCTACGTCAGTTTGCAACACAAAACGAAGTGTCAGTGAACTTAGCCACAGAGATTGCAGGCGAAATGCGTTATCTTGCCTGCTGCCGTAGCCCTGCTCGCCTATCGGTCAATTTACAAGTTGGCTCAGCCGTACCTATCGCACGCACCGCCATCGGGCGGGCTTTTTATGCGGCAAGCTCACAAGAAAGACAGGCGGTTATCATTAGCAATCTACAAGAGAGTTTGTCTGTCGAAGATTATAACCATGCGCAAAGCACTCTAGCCAGCGCAGCAGAGCATTATGAGCAGTACGGTTATACTGTGTCTGATGGAGAGTTTTCTACTGACATATTAGCAGTCGCGGTTGGGGTGTTTGATGTCGCCACTGGGCAATATGCGTATTCACTCAATGCTAGTGTGCCAAGTGCCAACTGGGAAGCAGATGACTATGCTGAGATGATAGTGCCAAAGTTGCAGGCATTGGCGGAGCGGATTGGTGGTGGGGATTAAAGCGGTTGATATTTATCATCTTTAACGCTGTAAATCATTATTGAACCATTGGCATTAATCTTATAGCGATTACGAACATGAGCAATGTAAGGATCGCCGCCACAGATTTCATCGTGGATCACTCATAACTACTTCCTTTTATTTTAATATTCAATCAGCAAAAACAATGCTTTTAAACTCTACCCCAGCTCATCAAATTTAAGCCCGAATTTGAGCAAATACTTACGCAAACGATCACTATCATTGGGGCTTTTGAGCTTATCGCGGGAGTTGGCATATAAATAACGCCCCGCCGCCGCTTGGTTTTTATGGCTGATACACACCTCAATGACATACGCCAGTTGTACTGCGTCAAACGGATCAATCGTGGCAAGGGTTTCATTATCTAAATATTTATTTAGAATGTCATAACTTCCCTGCTCGACTAACTCACTATTAAAACCTGCTTGAATATTATTACTTAGGCTATTTTTAGTTGCGTCATTGCCTTTATCATTACTTAAACTATTCGAGCCATTCAAACCATCTACCAAACCCCAAATATTCATCAAGCGCGCGATCTCTGCTTGTACGTCTGTTTTCCGAATCACTTTACTTTCAGCCAGCGTTGTTAAGCGAATCATACTCGCGGTCAAATCACGAAAGTTACCTTGCCATGTCGCCTCAGAACTTGTCGCAAAGTCTTCGTATAATTGCCGCGCATCAACCGTAAAGCGGAATTGCTGTTGCTGCTCGCTACCCAAACGCGCCAGCTCATAGTCGATATTGGCAGGTAAATCCTCTAAGCGGTCTTTTAATGAGGGCAAAAAAAACGTCCAAGTATTGAGCCGTGCAAATAAATCCGCACGAAACTCTCCATTGGCAACTGCTTGTCGCAGGTCTTTATTGGTTCCTGCCATCAGCTGAAATGAGACACTGATCGGCGTATCACTACCCAGCGGATAAAAGCGCTGCTCCTCCAAAGCGGTTAGTAACATCGCTTGCTCATCAAGACCCAACTCGCCGATTTCATCTAAAAACAACAATCCGCCATTGGCTGATTTTAGCAGTCCCTCACGACTGGACGCCGCGCCAGTAAACGCGCCTTTGATATGACCAAAGAGTACGCTCATAGCGGTATCGCCGCGCAAGGTGGCACAGTTGACCTCGACAAAGTTATCAAGGGTATATTTGTTTTGCGCGCTGCTATTGGCTTTGGCTTTTTTAAGCGCGTAGATTTGGCTCGCCAATTGCGACTTGCCTGCCCCTGTTGCGCCTATTAAAAGTATTGGCGCGGTGGAGCGCGTCGCGACTTTTTCGATATCGGATATTAGCTTTTGATAAGCAGCGTTTTGGGTGACCAGATTGGCTTGTAAGGTTTGCCAATGTTGCTGCTTTTCGGCCTCAAAACGCTCACGCAAGCCATCGTAGCGTGAGACATCCAAATCAATCACTTGATAGCGGCCTTGCGGATCAGCTTGGTCGGGTCTTGGGCACGGCGAAGTTTGAACCAGATCGGCAGGAATAAACCCCGCCTCCACCAGTAAAAACCAGCAAATCTGTGCCACATGCGTGCCTGTGGTGAGATGTAGCAAGTAATCAGTATTATCTTGAAAATCAAAGCCTGTGGCAAAGTCATATAGCTCGGCATAGACATCGGCAAAGTCCCACGGGCTTGATAACGTCACATGATGAGCGATGACTTGTGTCTGCGGACTGACTTTGGCGATATCGTCTTTGACAATCTTAAACAGGCGCTTATCACGCTTGCTATATAAAACATGCAGCTCATCGACGAGCATATCATCGTGCAGGCATAGACTTACCGTCGGTCGCCAGCGTTGCCAACGCTTGTCATTAAAGCCGTTGTCTAAGGTGGTACCGAGAAAGCCGATGATGGCGGTTTTGTTAGGGATAGCTTGGTTAAGATGTTTTATATTAGACTGAGAGTTATTAGGCATATTTTTATTATAAGTCAGCTGCTCTATTGAGCTTTGTAAAAAGGGACATTCTGCTATAATCAAAGCAACCAGCTATCATTATAACCATAGCGTATAAATGCCTATTATAAATAAGGAACAAAAATGAGAAACCAAATCATGTATGGTCTATTAGGAGCCACATTACTGCTTGGCGCTTGTGCTGAGCCGCCACCAGAAGAAGCAGCGCCAGTTGAAGGACCGCCAGATACTGAAGTTGAGCCGGTAGAGCCAGTCGCTGAGTAATAAAACAGTATTAATAGTCTGCAAAACATTTGGCGAATGATTAATACTGTTTTTTATAAGGTTAAAACAAGCGTATTCTTTTTAGACAGTTACTTTAATTAGCTGTCTATCTTTATCAGCTGATCCATATCTAGCTCATCAGTCGCTTGCCCATCGTCAATGTAGTTATTGCCCCCGATAGCCATCTCATATAGTCCCAATACTTAAGCCAAACTGCCAGATGTTTTATTTGTAAATACAAAGTCCTGATTGGTTTCATAAGGTAACCGGATGATTATGTAGTATTGCACTCCGTGAGCCATCATCTACGCTACACCTGTCTCTAAACTACACACTTAAAAATATATTCAAATACTACTTAACTTTAATCTTACCTAATATATATTAAATTATATAACAATAGAATAATTTATATTTTTAAAGTTCAAAGCTATTTTATGAATATAACTCTTCTCAAAATGTAAAACTATTTTTCTTTTTATATCAGATACTTATAAAAATAATTCTAGGGAATAGAAAATTTGGCATACCCTTAGCACTATATAAAATAAGAAAAACAATTTTTACAACGCTAAGGAGCACGCTATGCAACCTACCACTCATAACATCATTCAAGATGGCGGAACCCCGATAAAACTTTGGACCAAGGGCGTGCCTGTTGATCCAAAAGCGCACGACCAATTGATCAAAGCCTCAAAAATGCCTTTTGTATATAAATGGCTTGCGGTGATGCCTGATGTGCATGTCGGTATTGGCGCGACTATCGGTACCGTATTGCCAACCAAAGAAGCGATTATTCCGGCTGCCGTTGGCGTCGATATCGGCTGCGGAATGATGGCAGTACAAACTACTCTAACCGCAAACGATTTGCCAGATAGCTTGCTTGGTCTGCGTACCGAACTAGAAAAAGCCATTCCACATGGTCGTAGTAAAACGCGTGGTCGCGGGTCACGCCGTGATGTTGGCGCATGGGCAAACCCTGATGATACCGTAATGAACGGTTGGGGAACGCTGGTTGATGACTTTAACTATATAACCCAAAAGCACCCTAAGCTTAAAAACACCAATAACCTAAAGCACTTGGGTACGCTGGGTACGGGTAACCATTTTGTCGAGGTGTGCCTTGATGAAACCAATCAAGTTTGGATCATGCTGCACTCAGGCTCACGCGGTGTGGGTAATGCCATCGGTCGCTACTTTATTGAGCTGGCACGTGAGGACATGCGCAAGTGGTTTATCAACTTGCCAGATAAAGATTTGGCCTACTTTGCCGAGGGTACAGAGCATTTCGATGATTACTGGTTTGCCGTTGGTTGGGCACAAAGATTTGCCTTTAAAAACCGTGAAATCATGATGGAAAATGCTATTAAAGCACTACGCAATATTGTTACCAAACCCTTCAATGCCCAAAGAAAAGCGGTGAACTGCCACCACAACTACGTGGCAAAAGAAGAGCACTACGGTGAGGAAGTATTCGTCACGCGTAAAGGCGCAGTACGTGCCCGCGTCGGTGAATACGGCATCATTCCGGGGTCAATGGGTGCCAAGTCATTCATCGTGCGCGGTAAAGGAAACGAAGAATCGTTTTGCTCTTGCTCGCATGGTGCAGGTCGTATCATGTCACGTACCGAAGCCAAAAAGGTATTTACGGTCGCCGATCAAATTGCACAGACTGAAGGCGTAGAATGCCGAAAGGATGCGGATGTGATTGATGAGATTCCAGCGGCTTATAAAAATATTGATGACGTGATGCAAGCGCAAAACGACTTGGTAGAAGTGGTACATACCTTGCGGCAGGTAGTTTGTGTTAAAGGATAGGTAGGAACTATTATTTTCTAATATCACAAGGATAAAATTATGGAAGATTCCATCCAGTCTAAGCTTATATATACAAACTTGCAGTTAGATAATGCATCTGAAATGATTAATAAAGGGCAGTTTGAACAAAGCTATAAGTTATGCTTATATTTAAAGGAGCTTCTAGAAAAAGTCCATGATCTCAGTGACCCTAGTTTTTCCTACGCATTTTTTAGACTTGCTGGACTATTTGTTGATTTAGGTAATAGGGATTCCAACCTAGAGTCTTCTCAAATCGGATTGGAAATAATGGAGTCTAATAGCTTTGAACACTGTTTAACTCGTGATAGTTATTACTACTGCTTAGCAAGCGCTAAAGGTAATTTGACTCAAAGTGATTCCAATAACTATTGTAAAACTGATGTCAGTAAGATAGAAAGATTTTCAGAAGTAGGATCATTACTTCTCAAAGCAACTATGATTCGTAGAAAAAATAAAGATGTTTTGTCGCCACAGGTCATGGTTAATATGGGAATAAATCTATATCTGCAGTATAGATTTTCAGAAGCATTAAGTTTGTTTGACAAGGTCAATTGTATGGGATTAGACATTCCAGAATCTTGGGTAAATCGCAGTGAATGTTTATCACTATTAAATCAGATTACAGAAGTATTCTCGATCCAACAATATAAAGAGGTAGCTCAAGGCTATTATCATGCTAGTGTTTCGAGTGAATTTCCTTATGACTGGCAAAATAACTTTTTCAATAAGGCTAAACACACGGAAAAAGAGATCGAAGATTATTGTTTGGATTTGGGTATAGATATAGAAGATGACAAACATTTAGACGAACAGGAATATCAATCTTTGTCAGAATATCGTAGATGGTGTTTAGATAATTTTTTAAGCCTTAGTGAACATGGTTTATATTGTAAGTGTCATGGAAGTGCGCGTGATAACTTGAATATCCCAGTGCCCACTAGAGCAGTTGCTGGAGATTTTATATTACCGATGGAGAAGGTATTAAATAGGCTTAAATCCGAATTTGGACTTGCTAGATTAATGTTGTATGAACATCAATCTGATAAGAAAGATAACGATATTGACGATGATGCTTGCTATGCGGAGCTATATGACAACGAGCTGCTAGGAACAAACATCGAAAAGCTTCGTACTGCTTTTCGAATTTGCTTTGGTATACTAGATAAGATAGGTAATGCCATTGCTTTGTTATTTGATTTACAACTTAAAACCAATAAAGGTAAAGTCAGGCCCTCATACTTTCATACCTTTTGGGAACTTGAAAACGAAGACAGACGTCAAAAGTTTGAAGCTTATGATAATGAAGGTTTGATTGGTTTATATAGCATAGCTTGTGATTTAAATCACAAGCTAGAAGGTGAGCTTAGTTTTTACAAGCAATGGCGAAATGCCTTGGAGCATAGTTTTGTATTTGTTTATGAGAATGAAAAACCTGAAGATATTGAAACCTCATTAGCCTATTATGAAGAACCAGTTTTTATTTCAGAGTCCGAATTTGTTGAGAGCGCCGAGCATGTCCTGCAATTGACACGTTCAGCCATTTTTTCCTTCGTCTTTGCAGTTAGGATCAAAGCCGAGAGGGAAGCTCTTAACAATATCCCTGATATTTTAATTCAAAATAAGTTTCTTGAACAAAAAAAATATACTTAGAAAATGAAGAATAAGAGAGTACCAAAATTAAACTTGCCGAAGCCCTACTCATTCGCTAAAAAGAAAACCCTATGCCAAAAACCAAACCCCTAAAAATCGACGGCAGCACCGGCGAAGGCGGCGGACAAATCATCCGTACCGCGCTCTCACTATCGATGCTAACGGGCACGCCGATTGAGATTAGCAATATCCGCGCAGGTCGTGCCAAACCCGGACTTATGCGCCAGCACTTGATGTGCGTAGAGGCATCGCAAGCAATCTCAAACGCCAGCGTATCAGGCGCGCATTTAGGTAGCACGGCTTTTAGTTTTACGCCAAATACTGTTAAGTTCGGTGACTACACCTTTGATATTGGCTCGGCAGGCAGTACCAGTCTGGTGCTACAAACCCTGCTCCCTGCTCTACTATTTGCCAATGCCGATCAACATTGCAAATCAACCGTGACCATTAAAGGCGGCACCCATAATCCGATGGCACCGACCAGCGACTTTTTACAGCAGGCCTTTATACCTGCACTAGCGAAGCTGGGCATGCAAGTCGAACTTGAATGCCAGCAAGCTGGCTTTGCACCTATTGGTGGCGGCGTGGTTCAAGCGACTATCACACCGTTTATGCGTCGTGCTGATTCAAAATCATTACAGCTAACCAAACGTGGAGAGCTTATCAGCATAGAGCTGATCGCTAGTGTGCTCAATCTAGACTATGATATTTGCAAACGCGAGCTTGCCAGCGCCAAAAGTGCGCTCATTGAGTCAGGTATCAACGAGACGCTTATTAGTACGCAAGGCAATAAACTACGCGGCATCGGTGAGGGAAATACTTGTTATGCCCTCGTCACTCATAGAGTAACCCACAAAACTGGAGAGCACACGCACCAAGAAGTTTTTACCTTGCTAGGAGAAAAACGCAGCTCAGCGGAAAATGTGGGTAGCCGCTTAGCAGGACTGGTGAAACGTTATCTATTTCAAACGGATGCGCTGGTCGACGAATATTCAACCGATCAGCTACTATTACCTTTAGCCTTGTCAGGTGGTGGTGAATTTACAGCGCGTATGATTAGTGGGCATACTGAGACGCAAGCGTGGTTGATTGAGCAGTTCTTGCCCGTTGAAATTAAGTTTAATGCTATTGATGACGATAAAATACTGGTGCAAGTCGTCTGTTAAGCCACCTATGAGTATGAACATTATAATAACCACATTAGCACATTGTTACTCAAATACCGCTATGCAGTGATATCATATGTGTATGATATAGGCGATAAATTTGAGCGCGTTATTTGTGCTTAATAATGATAAAAGAGGGGTTTTTTGATCTACTTGCTCTTTCGATTATTATCGCCTTTTTAATCTTTACGTATTACTGCCGAGCCTTGCTATGCCCCAATCTCGTACCAATCTAAATCCTGAACCCAAACACAGTCGCCCTTACATCACAGGACTGCTACTACGCTATAGTACCTTTGGTGCCTCTATTTTAATTTTTTTGGCAGGGCTATTATTAATCAACTGGTGGTTGATTGTTATTGGTGGTTTGGCAGTAGGTTTAGGTATTTATGATCTAGTTCAATCCAAGCATTCCATCTTAAACAACTACCCTGTCGCAGGTCATATTCGTTACGTACTAGAGGATTTTCGCCCCGAGATTCGTCAGTATTTGCTTGAGGACGATAAAGAACAAGTACCGTTTTCACGTCAACAGCGGGCATTGGTCTATCAGCGTGCAAAAGGGGTCAGTGACACCAATGCTTTTGGAACGCTCGATGATTTATACGCGCATGGTAAAGAGTGGTTTTTGCAATCAGCGATTAGCGCACCTATAAAAAATAAAGACTTTCGTATCATCGTCGGTGGCAAGCATTGCACCCAGCCGCATGATATGTCCGTATTTAACATCTCAGCGATGAGCTTTGGAAGCTTGTCTGCCAATGCCATTATGGCGCTCAACCAAGGCGCGAAGATGGGCGGCTTTACCCACGATACGGGCGAGGGCGCAATCAGTCCTTATCACCGTAAATTCGGTGGGGACCTGATTTGGGAGATTGGTACGGGTTATTTTGGTTGCCGTGATGAAAATGGCGACTTCGACCCACAGTCCTTTGCCGAAAAAGCGGTTGACCCACAAGTAAAAATGATTGAAATCAAACTATCACAGGGCGCAAAACCAGGTAAAGGTGGCGTGCTACCAAGCGAAAAAATCACTCAAGAGATTGCAGATACGCGTCAAGTCTCTACTGGTCAAGACTGTGTGTCGCCCTCCTCGCATACTGCCTTTAGTACCCCGCGCGAGCTGGTGAATTTTTGGCAAGAGCTACGCGAGCTGTCCGGCGGTAAACCTGTGGGCTTTAAGCTGTGTATTGGTCAGCCGTGGCAGTTTATGGCGATTGTCAAAGCCATGATAGAGATGGACAATTACCCTGATTTTATCGTGATTGATGGTGCAGAAGGTGGTACGGGCGCAGCACCCGTTGAGTTTATGGACAATGTCGGCATGCCCATGGTTGAAGGGTTTTTGTTGGTACATAACACCTTAGTTGGGGCTGGCGTCCGTGACAAGGTTAAACTTGGCGTCAGTGGCAAGATTGTGACAGGTTTTGATATTGCTCGTCTAATCGCGCTAGGCGCCGATTGGTGTAACTCTGCGCGCGGCTTTATGTTTGCGGTTGGCTGTATTCAGTCGCGCTCTTGTCATACCAATACTTGTCCAACAGGGGTTGCAACCCAAGATCCGTATCGTCAAAAAGCGCTCGATGTGCCAAGCAAAGCTGAGCGCGTTGCAAGCTTTCACAAAAACACACTCAAATCGCTCGCCAGTATTGTCGGGGCAGTTGGTCTTGAGCACCCAAGCCAATTGCAACCTTATCATATTGCACGTCGCCTAGATGATGGTCAAATTAAGCTACTATCGAAGTACTTTTACTTTACAGATAAGGGGGCGCTACTTGATCAAAGCGCTCGTGCTGATGTCTTTAACCAGATGTGGGTCATGGCAAACCCTAATAGCTTTTTGGCAAACAACGATGCGCTGATTGCTTATAACAAAGACTCGCGTGATAAAGGTAAAGAGACCAGCGCCCCTACAGAAAAAACCGTTAATAGCCCAGAGTATGATGAAGTCGATGGCGGTCAACTGATTGGTAATGTAAACAATACCTTTCGCGACCTTCCATCCACTAATCATTAAAAATAGTTTATAGGGGCTGAGCTATTATTATTGATATGACAAAAGATAGCGGATTGATATCAAGCTTTGTGTTTGCCTTACTGTTGACCCTACTCACGGTAAGCCTTAGCGCCTGCCAGCCGATAGATGCTGACAAATCTAATACTGGTACGCAAAGCTGGTCATGCCAGTCGCAAGATTCACCCTTTACTTATAGTACCTGTCGCATCAATGCTGAGATACTAAATAGTGAACGCTACTCTCTACAGCTGTTTTGGCAACAACCTGATGGCTCAAAACCATTACTTACTTTTGCTAATTTATTGAATACGCTGCCAAAGAAACAGAACTTAGTTTTTGCCATGAATGCAGGCATGTACAATGAGCGTTACGCACCGATTGGTTATACAATCATTGAAGGTGACAAGATTCGCGCTTTAAATCTAAACGCAGGCGGTGGTAATTTTCATCTATTACCCAATGGAGTCATGTGGTGGGATAAATCTGGCAACGTGCAAATCACTGAAAGTCATGCTTTAGCTGAGCAGCTTAACAGTGGCGAAGTAGATCCTTGGTACGCCACCCAATCAGGGCCAATGCTGGTCATCAATGATGAGATACATCCAAAGTTTAACCCTGATAGTAGCTCACGTAAGTTTCGTAACGGTGCAGGCGTTTGTAAGGATGGCAGCATACAGCTCGTCAATAGCGATGAGCCTGTGACATTTTATCAGTTTGCATCCTTATTTAAGGATAACTTAAACTGTCCAGATGCGCTGTTTTTAGATGGCGGTGTTGCTTCAGCATTATATGCGCCCAGTATTGATAAGCACGATAAAAAAGAGATGGGTGTGATGATTGGAGTGGTTGAAACTAAAGAATAAGCCTTAACTTTAAAAGTCAAAATTTTGTAACTCGTTTGCTTGCTTTTTTTGTGCTCGGCGCATTCTGGCCATTAGCTTTAACCAATCTTGCTTCAAAAAAACCTTGTAAAACTTTGCCTTTAATAAGACCTTACGACGATAAAACCCATTGGACTGCATTTTAGCCAAATGCTGCTGCATGCTAGAGAGGACGTAATTCTCACTAAATTTCTCGCAGACAGTCGGTGTGGGCATCAGTAAATTGCTCATACAAACAGGGGCGACTTCATGAAATAAGATTTGTTCTACTTCGCTGATGGTCAAATGAGCCACTTGATTGGCTATGTGCTCATGATTGATACGATGGTCGACGAACAAGTCTGACAACGCCATCCATACCAGTTCTCTATCACTTAAGCTACTCATGTCTTTGCCTCAGTCCCGCACTATTTACTAATGCCTTACTATGAAATTAGCATATCTATACGCCCGCTAACAGCTAAACTTTGCTACAATAGCGCCAATTTTTATTCCACAATATATTAAATGATTGAGAGATTACTATGGGTTTTAACTGCGGCATCGTCGGCCTACCAAACGTAGGCAAGTCCACTTTATTTAATGCCTTAACCAAAGCGGGAATCGCCGCTGAAAACTTCCCGTTTTGTACCAAAGATCCTAATACTGGTATCGTACCAGTGCCAGATCCACGTTTAAAGAAGCTGGCGGACATCGTCAATCCTGAGCGCGTCTTGCCAACGACGATGGAATTCGTCGATATCGCAGGCTTGGTCGCTGGCGCCTCAAAAGGTGAAGGTATGGGCAACCAGTTTTTGGCCAATATCCGTGAAACCGATGCCATTGCCCATGTGGTACGCTGCTTTGATGATGATAATGTGGTGCATGTCGATGGACGCATCAGCCCAATTGATGATATCGAAACCATCAATACAGAGCTGGCACTTGCTGATTTGGACGCGGTTGAGCGCGCGATTTTCAACTTAACCAAAAAAGCCAAAGGCGGTGATAAAGATGCATCAGCTATGCTCGATGTGTTCAAAAAAATCGAGCCGCTCTTAGCTGAAGGTAAAGCGGCGCGCGCAGCAGGATTAGATAGCGATGAGAAAAAACTGATCAGAAGTTATGGTCTGATTACCTTAAAGCCTACCATGTATATTGCTAACGTGTCTGAGGATGGTTTTGAAAACAACCCTTATCTCGATGCTGTACGCGACTACGCCACGGGTGAAGACTCTATCGTAATCGCCTTATGCAACCAAATCGAATCTGAAATCGCGCAACTGGATGAAGATGACAAAAAAGACTTCTTAGAAGACATGGGTATGGAAGAGGCAGGTTTGGATCAAGTGATTCGCGGTGGTTATGACTTACTCGATATGCAGACTTACTTTACCGCTGGCGTTAAAGAGGTGCGTGCTTGGACTGTCGCTATTGGTGCAACAGCGCCGCAAGCGGCGGGCGTGATTCATACTGATTTTGAGCGTGGTTTTATCCGCGCTGAGGTCATCGCTTATGATGATTTTATCGAATATAACGGCGAAAAAGGGGCTGCTGCCGCTGGTAAATCACGCCTAGAAGGCAAAACCTATATTGTACAAGATGGCGATGTGATGCATTTCCGCTTTAACGTATAAGTGTCCCAACAGTATGAGCATTTTGCCTGCTTGCTGACTTACACAGTCTTAGCATAGTACAACTAAAAGTCAGCCTTCGCGCTGGCTTTTTTTATTATACTGATTTAACGGATGTCAAACCTCACGCATTAGACATCGCACATTTTTATAAAGCGTATCTCAAAAGACGATAATGTTAATGACAATAATAATGGAATATAAACCATGCCTGCTCATTTTAATAAGCTTACTACCCCAGCCGATCATTGGGCACGATTATTCACCGCACAGCGTCTAGGTAGTGTAAAACCAGCCCCTATCCAAGACAGTGCTCGCTCCTCCTTTCATAAAGACTATGATCGTTTGGTGTTCTCGCACTCCTTTCGTCAGCTCAATCAAAAGACTCAAGTCCATCCATTAACCAATCAGCTAGGCATTCATACACGCCTAACTCACTCTTTAGAAGTGTCTTGTATTGGGCGCTCGCTAGGAATCATGGCAGCAGAAAAGCTTCATGATAAATTAGGCAATGGCCTACCTGCAGGTGTCACGCCAGCAGATGTAGGCGTCATCGTCCAAGCAGCCTGTCTTGCTCATGATATTGGTAATCCCCCTTTTGGTCACGCTGGTGAGTACGCCATTCGTGATTGGTTTATGCATTCTGATCGCCAATCAGTTTTACAGAATATCAGCGATAACGAGCGTCTTGATCTGTTTGCATATGAAGGCAATGCGCAAGGGTTTCGCCTACTGGTCCGTAATGAGCATCATCCTGACTTGGGCGGCATGCGCCTAACCTGTGCGACATTAGGCGCCTTTATGAAATACCCATGGCTAGCGGCGCACAGCAATCCGATAAATAGCACTCTAATAAACAGCAACCAACATCAGAGTGCTTATCAAAACGACCCTATCCCTAAAATACAAAAATTTGGCTGTTTTTATAGTGAAGCTGCACAGTTGGAGCAGTTGGCGGACTGTTTGCAATTGCCACGCTCAGAGCAGCACGATGGTTTTGCTCGTCATCCGCTGGCTTATCTGCTGGAAGCGGCAGACGATATCTGCTATGCGCTTATAGATTTAGAGGATGGAATCAATTTGAATATGCTCACTTATCATGAGGTGGCGACGATATTTTATGAGTTGATTGGCGAGCGTCCTAGTAGTATTGACTTACCTGCACATCTCTCTGTGCGACAGAGCCTAGCTTCACTGCGAGCACGCGCAATGATGCGCTTGGTCAATACCGTGACCGATGCTTTTGTGGTAAATAGCGATAAGTTGCTAGCTGGAACCCTCAATGGCAGTTTATTTGCGCATTGTGATGCAAGTGTGCAAAATGGTATCAATCAAGCCAAGCAATTAGCACGCGAACAGATATTTAATCATCCAAGTAAAGTGCGCATGGAGCTTATGGCGAACCAATGCTTACATCGTCTACTTGACTCATTTATGCCATTGGCATGGATGGCACATACAAGCGCATCAAAACCTTTTGAGCAGCAACGCCTCTTAAGCTTGTTACAGCCCCATCTTGATGAAAACAGACGCCTACTGACAGAGGATATTTATCATAATATTCTAAATATTTTAGACTTTATTACTGGTATGAATGATCATGAAGCTTATAGGTTGGCGCAAGAGTTGCAGGGTCATTGGGGTACAATGGTTTGATAATCTCGCTGTTAGTATCGACGCTAACCACGTATTTCATTCGTATTTTTGCGTTGAAATGAGTATGATAAACATCTATTAGGTAATTTTGAAATATTATGAGCAGTCGCGAACAAAAAAAGCTTCAAACTCGGCGAGCATTTTTTAATGCAGTGCTAGACTTATGCATCACAGGGCAATCATTTAGCTCCATTAGTCTTAGACAAGTAACTCGTGAAGTTGGTGTGGTGCCGACGGCATTTTATCGTCATTTTGATGACATGGAATCATTGGGTGAAGCATTGGTCGTTGAAGAGCTAGGCGGTACCCTTGCGATCTTACGTGATGGTCTACAGATCGGTCGCAAACGCAGTTTTGATCGTCAAATTGCAAAAAGCATTCAATTGTTTTTACAAACCGTCAATGCACAGCCTCGTTATTGGCAGTTTTTGGTCAGTGAGCGCTTTGGTGGCTCAGAAGCTGTCCGTAAAGCCATTAGCAATCTAATAAAAATGCATGGAAAAATCTTGGGAGAGGATTTGGCACTGCAGCCTGCCTTCACGCATATCAACGATTATGACCGCCGTTTATTGGCCGAAGCTGGGGTCAATATGTTTTTTTCTTGGATTATTGATTGGTTAGAGCTCACATATTCTGAAGAGCACGACGATGAGATGAATCCAGCAGAAATCGAGGAGAAAAAACAATTAATGCTACATAATTGTACTCGCCAAGCGCAAATGTTGTTTTATGGTGCTTACAATTGGAAGTCAAGCGAAAAGACGCAGCTTAATGATTAACAATGCATTTTTGAATAATAGTACTGGCTGTTAAAAACTAGGACGAAATGCCCATAAGCGCTGTGCTACGACTGTTACGGTCTTAGCTTTGCTATTATTGTTACCGCTGTTGTTAACATCATCATTATTATTTATATCGTCGTCGTCATTTTCAGAGTTCGTTTTACTGATTAATACTGTGGCAAACCGTTGCGGCGAGACGCCTACATCGCTATTGCCAGTTGCGGTAATAAGCGCTCTGAATGCTTGACTATCCACCGCTAATAACGATTCAAACCCTTGACGCGCCTCAGCACTCATACTGATGAATGGCGGTAACTGCCATAAATCATCAACAGAGGCCAACACTTGCTGCGTGCGCAAGTCTGTAAACGCTTGCATCTGCTGTGGGGTCGCCTCATCCATCAATGCAGCTAATAGTACGGGGCTTGCTGTATTGATATTAATTGGCACAAAATAAGGGACTGCGGTAACATACGGGCGCAAAATTGCCAATGTATCAGCATTTACCCCGCGTACCTCTTGGAGTTGGTCGATACTGACCAATGATTGATTGGGCAGTGCTTTATTTGCGCGAATATTTGTTTGCTCACCATATAAGACACTTTCATCACCGCCATCGTTATAGATTTCATTGTCTGGGTCTTGCCAATCAAGTATCGCGATAGCGATTTCAGGCTCTAGGTTTAACTGGGTTAACAAACGCTGAAATACCTCCAATGCATCGCTATCGACTGCGTTATCATGATAAAGATTATTGATATTAAAACGACTGGCCTCATCGCGCAACGCGATAGTGATGCTGTGCGACCCTAAAGTATAGGACGGCATCGGCTGCGCCCAAATATCCTGCATGCTATCGTTATCATTTAGCTTATCATCAGCACGAATAATGGTGATCGCTAACTGCTTTCCTGCTTCAAGGTCTTGTAGCAACTGATCTTGATTAAATAGTAGCCCACTGCGACGAATAACGATTTTTTGGCTCGCAAGCATTGCCCCTGCTACCACTGTAATACTGACGACCAAAAGCAAGATGGTCAATAAGGCCACGCCGCGCTGGGAGTCTGCTGTCATTGTCATAAGCGCCTCCTATTATTGGCCGTTTGTCATGTTATCAGGGTTATTCTCGTTGTTGTTATTACCGCCTATATTGGTATTAAGTCCACTACTATTAACTGGCAGAGGTTGCGGCGCAAGCGCCCATTGCCATGTAAGCGGCATATCTTGATAAGTAAAGCTTATCCCTACCCCTTTGGGAAGTAAGACAGTCTCCACTTTATCGAAAGCAGAATTAACGCTATTGTTGTTCTCATTATTACCGACTTGGCGTTCCGTACTAGGGAAGTTATTACTGACCTCAGGTAGGTAGGCTTGCCAGCGCCCCGCTGTGACACCGCTGAGCAGCACTGTATCTAGGCTGACGCTATCAGCCTCCCTTTCGATACTATGATATTGTCGCCGAATAAGACGTTGATCTGTAAAGACATACTCCACACGCTGCAAACTTGGACTGGTTTGATAGCGCGGATCCGGATCGGCAAAACGCACAAAACTAAGCTGCTCACCATCTAAATTCATAAAAGGTTCAGCAGTTACAGAGTCTTGTTCGCTATTAGTATTGTTGTTAGCATCATTACCATTGGTGTTGGCATTCAGGTTGGAGCCATTCGCGCTACTATTTTGCGTAGAGGGGACTTGATAGGCAACGACTTGACCCATGTCTTGTTGCAGTTGCAAATACGCATATTGTAAGACCGCAAGCTGATCGGCATGGAACTGTGCCCGCTCGCGCGCACGGTTGACTCCATCAAACACCTGCCATCCTGCGACGGCAAGCATTGCAAATATTGCCATCGCGACCATAAGCTCAAGTAAGGTAAAGCCGCGCTGCTGCCTCACAAGTTGCCTCCACTTGGATTTAAACTACTCAGATCTAAGCTACCGACATCTTGTTCTGTATTGCCTAAGATCACATCGATATCTGTTACCGCTGAGCGCACTTGCCCATCAACAATAGGCGCAACGCTAATATTTACCTCTTTTAACGCTGGCGACAAAGTACTATTGACGGTCATTGCTACTTGCCACGCGCGGCCTTGCGCATCCATCGTTTGCGTGCTATTGGCTGTCAACCACGACTCTTGAATCCGTAAATCAGCCGCGACGTTTTGTGCTACAAAATGCGCAAGCGTGCGCGTACGTAGTACCTCAACCGAGCTTAAATATGCACTACTAGCTCGGCTAGCGGCAACAGCGACCACTGCCAGTATCGCAAGCGCCACCATCACTTCTATCAATGTAAACCCACCCTCACGCTTTGTTAGTAAGGTTTGGCGTGTGCTACGAGTTGTCATGTGCGCTGTTGGCTTACAATTCTTCGTCATCAGCTACAGTCCTTGTCCTATCGTCATACTACCATCCGGCATAATAGTGATGACTTCTCCGACCAATCGCGATTGATGGCGCACCTCAATCGTGACAGGAGTTGCTTGCCCTGTACCAAACCATAATACCTGCGGCACTGCTTGCCCATTAAACCAAGGCTGTAAAGTTTGAGTGGACTCAAGCCCTGACGCACTGTTTGCCTGTAGACTTTGAATGCTTAAGCTGACCCCAGCTGGCATTTGTGGCAATGTGACTTCCGTCTCCAGCTCCCAGCTGGGCGTTGGTTGGTTATCGCCATTAGCGCCTGACATACCAGACAAGTCTGCAGATAACTCCATTGCGTTTTTGGGTGTACTATCGCCGTTTGGCATTACCGATTGAGTCTGATAGCCGATATAAGGGTTTGATAAACTCATGATAAAGGGCGTTACTTGACCTTGCTTGTCTGCTTGCAAGCTTAAACCCATTGGCTGCATACGCTCAGCTGCCAGTAGTCTGACATAGCTCAATGAATCAGTAAGATGCTCATAAAAGGCGCGGTTTTTTCGGGACTCACTACTACCGACTGATACAGCAATCATGCCAGCAAATATAGACAAGATAACCATGACCACCATGATTTCGACTAGAGTAAAACCAGTCTGTGAACGTGCTAGTATTGGCAATACAGTTTTTGAAGAAGGTACTTGATTAGGTAATGCTTGAAAATATTTTTTTTGCGAATAGCTTTCTTGAGGCTTAGGAGATTGACAACAGCGATGACAATGACTGAATTTTATAGCCATGTCGTTATTTATACTAGACAGTTTATTGCCTAGGGGACAAAAGGCATGCTCGACCACTGAGCGGGAATGAGTCTTTACAGTGATCGGCATGTTATACCTGTTATTAATAAGTCGTATTACGATGTTCTTCTGATTCTGTATCAATTTGCTCAACCAATTCTTGCATGTCTTCATCCAATACATCTTGGTCCGTCGCATCAGCTGGATAATGACTGGGTAACTCAAGCATCTGCTGCACAAAGACATAACGTAGAGTATCGCGGCGACCTAAATAACGCTGATAAAAACTAGAGTTCAATAGCCCAGCCCCGCCTTGACCCATCGCCCAAATGGAAGACAAATAATCACGAGTGCTCAAACTGCTACGTTCATCTTTTAGATAAATGCTGATAATATCGAGCAGACGCTTCATACGCTGGCGGCGAATATCATATAGCTCACCGAACAGACGATTGAGACCAGTCACTGAAGCTGCCAGACGTTCTTCTATTTGATTGAGCAGCATGGCTTTTTGTGGATTGAGCAGCTGCTGAAATATCATCCGCGCAATCCCTGCCGATGGACAATCATCAATACGATTTATCTCAAACAGCTGCTCTTCATAACGAATAATAATACGCAGATACAGCTCATCTTTACTCGAGAAATGCTTATATAGCGTCCCTTTTGCCAGATCCAGTTGATCGGCCAAACTGTCTAAAGTGATATCACCGTCGCCTGACTCAAGTAATAACTGCTCAGCCATCGCTAAGATATTCTCTTCGCGCGCTTTAAACTGATGTTGACGACTCATAATCTCTCCTAAAACTTGGCCAAAATAAGCACGTGACCATATTGCGATAACCAGTACAATAGATAGTGAAATGATAATGTCAGTATAAAGACTGCATAAAAACTATAATGAACTATATTTATATTCGCTTAATGTAGTCGATACCGAATAAAACCGATACGTGGTAACGTGATGCGCAACTGGTATAAACTTTTATAGCGAATTAACTATATTTATGCATAATCATACGCTTACGCTCTTATACTTAATAACTGGGTACGCAGCAAAAAGACTATACAATTAATGACTGACTGGTCATAGCATAACGATTTTAATGATACTGTGCCAGTAAATTTTCAAAGTTTTTTGCAGTCAGCGCCCCTACTTCATCACTACTACAGCCATACATATTAGCAAGATAACTGGCAACGTAAGGAACATACGCCGGCTCGTTAGGTCTACCGCGTTTGGGCACAGGTGCAAGATACGGGCTATCTGTTTCGATAAGTATTCTGTCTTTGGGCATATTTTTTGCTGCATCTTGAATCATTTGCGCACTCTTAAAACTCACAATACCTGAGAACGAAATATAAAACCCTAAATCCAGCGCACGTTTTGCTGTCTCCCAATCTTCGGTAAAGCAGTGAATAATGCCATGTTCAGCGCCTTCTGCTTTTAAGATATCGATAGTATCCTCTTTGGCATCACGCATATGTACGACTAGGGGTTTTTTCAAGCGTTGACTGGCATGTATATGACGGGCAAGGCTGGCTTGTTGCTCTTTTTTATTTTCTGTTGACCAGTAGTAATCCAGTCCCGTCTCACCTATTGCCCAGACATGCTTAGCGTCAGCGGTCTCTATCAAACGCTCAACCGTCGCTGATTGCAATATGCCAATATCTTCACAAGGATGGATACCCACACTCATGCCTAGATTTAACGTCTCATCACCGTAAGTGCTGACAATATTGGCAATCTCATCATATTCAGCAAAATCACACATAATCGCCATCGCACGGGTGACATTGGCTTCTTTCATAGCAGCTATCGCGCCGGACAATCGACCATCATACTTCGTTAAATCTAACCGGTTTAGATGGCAATGGGTATCAGTAAACATAAACAATCTCGTTAATAAGTAACATCTTTTAAAATATGGATTTGGTAATCGCTACACTATTTATTGCTATAAATAGCACTGTTTTCAAGCGTTCTTTAACAGTAAACTATCAGGCTATAGTGAGTTCAGTATAAAAACGATACAGTGGAACTGGGATGAATTTTACGCAGTATCGAGCTGCGCAGGCACAGCACGCCAGAAAAATTTATACCAGTTCCGCGTTGAAATATAATGTATCTATTTTATTTAGAATCGACTATAGCTATTTATAAAACTTAACTTAGCTCTATAGATGCCGTAAACATGGCTAAAACCTCATAAACCCACGACGCTAATAATGGCGTATCACTAGCAAAAACATCGCATCTTTTACTCACCCTTTACAAGCCTTATCATTATGAATCATAAAAAAACCGTTACCCTACCACCTATCATAAAGACTCTGCTACCTAAGTATTTGTACAAACAGCGGTTCTTATTGCAGGACAACGGACACGACAATCAAATCGATATTGCTACAGATGCGCGTATTATTGGCAATTCAGTCATTACCATTCGTAAGGGCCATGACAACCAAATCACCATCGGTGAGCATGGACAATTTAACACCTTAAAAATCGATATCAATGGTAGTCACAATCAAGTCACTATCGCAGATCATGTCAAATTCTCTGGTCAATTATTAATCGTTGGCAATCATTTGCACATTCATATCGGTGAGCGTACCACTGCCATAAACTGTTATATTTTGGCACGCGATAAGAGCGTGACTATCGGTAACGCTTGCATGATATCGCGCGGTATTGAAATTCGGGCAACTGACGTCCACAAAGTCTACGATATAGACTCTAATGTGCGACTAAATGATGCTCATGCTGATGTTGTCTTAGAAGATCACATATGGATTGCCGCCAATGTGACTATCTCTAAAAACGTCACTATCGCTAGCGGGTGTATCATTGCTGCAGGCGCTTTTGTCAATAAACCCATTGAGACCCCAAACTGTATGGTGGCGGGTACGCCTGCAAAAATCATTCGCCAAAATGTACGCTGGGAGCGCTAAAGATAGCTCAAACCATGTTAGCTAGTTAAGTGGCACCACGCGCATTACCTCTTCTATGGTCGTCACCCCTTCACTGATGCGCTTCGCTCCAGACAGGCGTAGTGGTTGCACGCCTTCGCGGTACGCTTGTTGTTTGAGGGTATCCAAATTGGCATCAGCCGCTACCAGCTTTTTTAGCTCATTCGACAATGGCATGATCTCGTACAGACCAACGCGGCCTTGATAACCTGTATGGCGACAGTGCTCACAGCCCTGCGCCGTATAGATTTGTGCTGGCACAGCAGCGCGCCAAGGCTGTACCAACTCCTGCCACTGAATAGCCATTTCGCTATCTGATTTGACATCAACTGCCTGCTTGCAATGTGGGCATAATGTACGTAACAAGCGCTGCGCCATCACGCCCAAGATAGTTGCCGAAGTCAAAAACGGTTGGACACCCAAATCATGCAAACGAGTCAGGGAGCTTGGTGCATCATTGGTATGCAACGTCGAGAGTACCAAGTGTCCAGTTAGGGATGCCTGCACTGCCATGTTGGCGGTCTCGTTATCACGAATCTCACCGACCATAATAATGTCCGGGTCTTGACGCATTAAAGAGCGGATACCATCAGCGAAGTGCAAATCCACGCCCGTATTGACCTGCATTTGGTTAAAGGCGGGCTCAATCATCTCGATAGGATCTTCGATAGTACAGACATTGACTTGCTCAGTCGCTAGCTGCTTGAGCGTACTGTATAGAGTAGTCGTTTTACCAGAGCCCGTCGGACCGGTGACCAAAATAATGCCGTTTGGATGTGCGGTCAGCTCCTGCCAAGTTTCAAGCTGCTTACCCGACAATCCAAGCTGAGCAAACGAGCGCACCAACACTTCTGGGTCAAAGACGCGCATAACCAGCTTTTCACCAAAAGCAGTCGGCATGGTAGACAGACGCAGCTCAGTCTCCATTCCATTATGGGTACGGGTTTTTAGGCGGCCATCTTGCGGTTTGCGCTTTTCTGCCACATTAAGACGTCCTAAGATTTTAATACGCGCGGTTACCGCGACTATAATCGCAAGTGGCATCTCATAGACAGTATGCAGCACGCCATCGATACGAAAACGTACTTTGCCTGTCTCACGGCGCGGCTCTAGATGAATATCACTGGCGCGCTGCTCAAAGGCATATTGCAGCAGCCAATCGACGACTTTGACGATATGTTGGTCATTGGCATCTGGATTGGTGTTGTCGCCTAACTGCAATAAAGCCTCAACATTGGTCACATCAGCAGCCGCACGCTTATGCACACTATTTGCCCCGGCAATCGCTTGTGTGACTTGGTAAAACTCTTGCCGATAGCGATTAATTTGTTCAGGATTAATATAGACCGTGCGATAGCTTTTAGATTTAATCAGCTTTTCGATGTTTGTGTGCCAATCGGTATAAAACGGCTGATCGGTACCGATGATGACCTCATTTAATGTAACCTCAATCGGCAAAATATGCTGCGAGCGTGCGTATTCAAAAGACATCAACTGTGTCACCGCTGGCACATCAACCTTTAACGGATCAATACGCACGATTGACATATCTGCTTTGGCGGCCAGCCATTGGTTGAGCCATGCCAGTGTTAATTTATTCTCGGAACTATTATCAAGCGCATGACCATTTGGCAAACCAAATTCACTAATCGTCAGTAGCGGATGCTGCGCCTTATCACGGCGACTAGTAATCACCAAATTATAGCCACGCTGGTCAATCACCCTATCTGCCAATAGTTCATCAAGACACCAACGTAAATCAATCACTATCGAATACTGCTGAGCGGACATATTTTTCTTCTTTTTAATCTAGGTAAAATGAGTACTACTGCTTGCATTGGTTAGCTAACTATTTAAAAAAACTAAGCTACTTCCACAATTGCCATGATTTGTAACTGCCCTGACTCTATCAACTGAAAGCTCACATCCACAGACTTATAGCGCATCGTAAACACTTTGTTTATCTCCGTACGGCGGTACGCAGGACGCGGATCTTGCGCGATCAAGGCTTTTATAGAGTCGATATCAGAGATGAGCAATTGGTTTTGTATCTTGCAAACCGTCGAAGATACCGTAGCATTATTTGTACCAACATCCTGATGGTTGGTTTTGTCAGATTGCCCTATCTTAACCAAATTCATAAATTGCTTGTAAGCAGACTCAGTTATCGTCACATTGAGCAGCGCCGGCGCAGTTGGTGCAAAACCACTTTTTGCCTCAATAACAGCGTCGCTATAAGCGACATAGGGTTTGATATCGATAATTGGCGTACCATCAATCATATCAGCACCGCTAATGATCAGTAATATGCGACCTTCTACCACCTCAACCCGCTCAAGCTTAACCACAGACAGCCCTAAACCTGATGGTCGATACATACTGCGACTGGCAAACACCCCTATCTTCTGATTACCGCCTAGTCGTGGTGGTCGTACTTGCGCGCGAAAACTACTATCCGCTTTGTTAGCATGCTCTTCTGTACTCCCATGACTGGCTTTGCTTACCTGACCACTTTTATGTAAATTGTTATGATGGAACTGCCAGCTGAGCCAAATATGACTAAAGGCTTCTAATCCGACAAACGCCGCTGGTGTATCGTAAGGCGCTAACATCTCAATCACGCTAGTCAATGCCACCAAATTTGGCTGTCTTGGCGCCCCAAACTTCTGTGACAATGGCGCACGATGATAGCCAATAATTGGCGCATGGTGATAGCCTTCTGACGCATAGCCCTCCGGTAGATTGCCCTCTACCATATTGTCACCTGACATAAAAACTCTCCAAAAAACTTGCCAATAGTGACAATTTGTCTATTCAAAACAGATTTATACAATAAAACAGACTGACTATAAAACAGTCTCATCCAATCATACAAAATTATTTACTAACGATATTCTATTTTATCATGCCCGCTTAGAGCCGCTGAGCGGATTTTTATTTTAAAGTTTGGTATTATGAGCGTGGAATTTATTGAGAATCGTTTGTATTCGTATACTGGCGTCTCTATACATATACTTAACAGGCATTCAGGTCTCCTTATAACGCTTAATAATAATGTTAAAATAGCGGTTTATAATGCAGCCTATTTGCTTGATTCATAATGCTATTGAACTCATAACACCCAAGATTAATAAGTTTAATATTTTAAATTTTAAGCGGTTGCACTCACTGTCTCTATCATGATTTTGATAATGGTCATAAGCGACATAGACTTTTAGAGTATTGAATCTACCGTTGAAAATTTTAATTTAATACTCATTTAAACCTAATAATGTAGTCAGTAATCTATTAACGAGGACTTTATGTCAAAACTTCGCACCGAAACGGTCACAGAGGTTCATCACTGGAATGACGCTCTATTTAGCATCAAAACCACGCGCGATGACGGTTTACGTTTTCGTAATGGTGAGTTTGCGATGATCGGTCTCGCTATCGATGGTAGACCATTACTGCGCGCTTACTCGATTGCTAGCCCTAACTATGAAGAGCATTTAGAATTCTTTTCTATCAAAGTCCAAGACGGTCCATTGACTTCACGCTTGCAGCATATCAAAGTCGGTGACGAGCTATTGGTCAGCAAAAAACCAACAGGTACCTTGGTATTAGACGATTTATTACCAGGTAAACACCTTTATATGCTATCAACGGGTACTGGGCTTGCGCCGTTTTTAGCGTTAGCACGTGACCCTGAAGTTTACGAGCGCTTTGATAAAATCATTTTGGTTCATGGCGTACGTCATATTGATGATTTGGCTTATCAAGATATGTTTGAAAACGAGCTACCAAATGACGAAATCTTTGGCGAATGGTACCGCGAAAAGTTCATCTACTATCCGACTGTCACGCGTGAAGAGTTTAGAAACACTGGGCGCGTCACTGATTTGATGAAATCAGGCAAACTGTTTGAAGATATTGGTTTGCCACCGATGAATAAAGAAGATGACCGTGTGATGATCTGCGGTAGTATGCCCTTCAATGCGGAAGTTTCAGCGATTTTAGATGACTTTGGTCTTACTGTCTCACCGCGTATGGGCGTACAGGCAGATTATGCAGTCGAGCGTGCCTTTGTAGGATAATGTGGCTAAGGCTGATAATATTAAAATGCAATTTATATAAATATTTCTTGACGACTGAAAATAGGCTGTTATAATACGCAGCCTATACAGTCAACCCTGTAGCCCAATTCGATAATATTTATCTAATAAACATTATCATCTAACATGCCAGTGTGATGGAATTGGTAGACATGACGGATTCAAAATCCGTTGCCTTTAAAAGCGTGTCGGTTCGAGTCCGACCACTGGTACCAATACTAAAATACCGCTAACCATAAATCGTTAGCGGTATTTTTTTGCGCGTTGGTTTATAAATCTATGCTAAAAAATCTACAATATAGTTGTTACTAAATAAAATAGAGACATTGCATTAATATGAGAGACTGGTACAAATTTTTCTTGCGTGCTATATATATTGACTCTATCTCATAGAGCATGTGGAATATAACTTACTCTAAAACCAAATCTATTCAGCTTCATCTATGAGGGTATTTAACGCTTCTGCCATATCGTCATCGATAAGATTGTCTTCAATATAATTGACCAATTGATGTATGGTGCTCAGATCCATCTCTTTAATACCTAAGCTGACCAGCTCTTCGTTGATAGACTCTAAACTTACAACATCTTCAGGGTTGCCCAATAAGTGTTCATCAAATCCAGCATTGACGAACCAATATAGCTTTTCTAGTACGGTGTTTTTTTCGGTCAAGGTAGAATAACCATCGCCTTGGATAAATAAATTAAAATGATAAGGTATCTCTACATCATTGATGAAAAACGTGCGCATACAGTCTATCGTGTAGGCTTGGCTATCACTATTCTCATCGTCTACATTGCCTTCGCTGTTTTCAATCTGCTCTGTGACTAAGCTTCCTACTATCTGATAATCGCCTGTTTTTACCTTGTGATTATAGATGATAGTAGCGTCAGCTATGGCGTCAAAAATGACCGCGCTAACATCTAGCGTATTGTCATCGATATCGTAAAAGGCTTTTAGTGCGGGTAAAAACTCGGTTAACTCATCTTCAGACACTGGCGTGAGAAACTGCTGCTCGTATATGGTTATCATGTCTTCAGGAGCATAAGTATTGACGTTGTCTTCTTCATTTCTGCCGGTAGGATTGAGCGGAATAAGGTTAAAGGGATTGTTATTGGTCATGTATAGTGCCTTGTACTAGAAGTTCGCTGTATTGATAGCTGTGACCACAGTTCTAGCGTATATCGCTAGTTATGACGCCACAATAAGGGGCATACGCCCCCTTTTAGCCCTCAAACAGTTACTTTAACTCAAAGTTATTTATCATAGCTTGGTAATTACTGTGGTTCATAAAGTGTTTTGCAGAATATTTTGAACCTATAACTGAGATATGATCTCCATCAAAAGTGTACGGAACATTAGTTCCATTAACATCGAAAGTGTTATTGTTCTCAAAGAGCATTGTTCTGTCAATATAATAAACATTGTCATGTTTTTGAGATAAATTGTTCAGTCTCATGTTTGCTTTACTTACAAATGTATCATTACCATCGAAAGCATCTATATCAAATGGTTGATCAAAATAAATACTTTTATAAAAACCTTGTAACGGGTTTTTTTTGTAATCATAAGGAGCTGCCATAAGGAATATATTTACATCCAGCTTAGCTGCTTCATCAATCAGTTTTTCCACATCTTTAAACTGTTCAAATTCTAAAGCATTACCCCATGATCCTGCGAATATTAAATTTTCATAATTTTGCATATTTTCTTTCAGGTATTTCCTGTTTAATAAGCATTGCTCATAGGCCTTATTCGTTTTAGAACCTATAAAGTTTTCGGTAAGAGATGGAACACACCAATTGGTAACTATTGATTGAAAGGATGCGTCATTAGCCTTAAATACCTCGTCAAAAAATGGTTCATTATGACCAGCAAAAGAATCACCAAATAGCAATGTTTTGGCATTTTTTTCTTTATTACCTAAATAACAATCAATCCCCTTACTTTGGCTTACCTCAAAACTTGGGTCGTGAGATGAATAAAAACAATAACCGTTATTTCTATAAGGTATTTTTAGGCCATCAATAATATTTTCGTCAGACGCGTTTAACGAAAATCTTTCCTCAACCCCTTTATCTACAAAAACAAAGCTTCCTAGGACGCCAATTGCCAATACCATGTATATAGGCTTGTGCTTTAAATACGTAAATAAGTTGCCAAACTCTCTTCTGAAATTGATTTTTTCAACATATTTGTAGCTCAAAAATCCAAGTAGTATAGAGAGTGCCATACCTAAATAAATATAAGAGCTACTTAGTGAGAAGTAGTATATAGCTACAACAAGTGGCCAATGCCAAAGGTAAATTGAGTAAGACCAAGCTCCTAGTTTTTGGAAGACTATATTACTCGTAATAATACTGTCATTACGCTGTGCTTGGATGATTAGGAACGATCCTAGAACCGGAAATAACGCTAGGTAACCTGGCCAAGGATTTTCTGCTGATATTAAAAAATAAGAGCTGACAACCAAAGCTACGCCTATCCACTCTACAAACTTTTTTCTGCCCTCTTTTAAGGTAAAAGGATAAGAATAAGCAACACCACCAATCAACATCTCCCAGGCTCTGGTAGTCAATAAGAAGTAAGAGGCATTGGGCCATTTGTAAGTAGAAAAAACACAAAATATAAAGCCTAGAACCGTTGCCACTAGTATCATAAGTTTCATAGTCTTTATTGACAGAAACTTGCGCATAGCGACCAGAATCAATGGATAGATAATGTAAAACTGCCATTCTACTGATAATGTCCAAGTATGTAACAGCCATTTTTCAAGAGAAGCTGCATCAAAATATCCAGCTTCCCTCCAGTACATGATATTGGATAAAAAACCTATACTACTGGCAACATGCTTACCTAATACTCTGTAATCAAAGGGCGTAAGGTAAAACCAACCAAAAATCATCAGGACTAAGCAAAGCAATGCTAAAGCAGGAATGATTCTATTGGCGCGAGCAACATAGAATTTTAGAATAGAAAATCTGTCTTGCTCAATCCCTTTAAATATTATTCCAGTCATTAAGAACCCTGAAATTACAAAAAAGACATCAACGCCAGCAAATCCCCCTGGCATCCAAGAAGGGTTGAAATGGAATAGCAGAACAGCGATAACTGCGATTGCCCTAAGGCCATTAATATCTTTTCTAAATTTCATAAGAACACTGTCCAAAAGGTTAATATAAAGTTGTTATAAATATCGCTGTAAATACAATATTGTAGGCTGTACACCAGTCGACTAAGAAGATATTGTCGATGGTATCTTATTTGTATGTGAATGCATAGCTCTACTAGAGCAGTTAATGTCAGTTATGTGCAATAGACATCATTTTATTAAGAAGGTTTAAGGCCAAATTACAAACCTAAGAAACATATACGAGAGATCAGCATAAAAGTTGCTGATGAAAGGTTATAAAAATTCTATGCTCGTATAACTATCTCCTAAACTAATACACCTTAGCCATAGAGTTTTTTATAAAACATCCATAAAACGTTTTAACATGAGCAAACGTATCACTGAAACGCAAATTGTATCCATTTTAAAAGAAGCTGATGTGGGGTTTTCTGCCAAAGATCTATGCCGTAAATACGATATCACTAGTTTAACCTTCTACAAATGGAAGTCTAAATATGGTGGTATAGAAGCATCTGATGTGAAGCGTCTAAAAGAGCTTAAAGAGAACCGCAGATTCAAACAGATATATGCTGATTTAAGTTTAAAATCTCAGATACAAGAAGAGTTTATAAATTAAAAGATTATAAATTTGACAGTTCAATTATCGTTATAGTCTATAAAAAAGAGCCACCACTGCATGCAGTGTTAGCCCTTTCAAACGGTGTTTCTTATTAGATTATCTTAGGTATTTTTAAACCATATTATGTTCGATCTTGATACCCAGTGCTATTTCGATAAATCCAAACCCCTCAACCTGAGCGCGTTACGTTACCAATCACCGAGACTGACGATAAGCTCATCGCTACCGCTGCTATCATAGGACTTAGCAGCAGACCAAACACCGGATAGAGCACGCCAGCAGCAATCGGTACGTCAAGCGTATTATAGATAAAGGCGAAGAATAAGTTCTGTCTGATGACGGATTTTACTTCCCTGCTGTCCGCGCCTTCTCCATGACTATATGCATGTTTATGGTTGTGGTCGTGATTATTATTGTTTGAGTTAGCAAATTCATTCTCAGGTTGCAGAAACATACCGCATATTGGACAATCGCTCTTTTCAACATCTCTAACTTCTGGATGCATTGGACAGATAAAGATTGTGCCATTATAGCCAGTAGGTACTTTATCGTACTGTCTGCCTTCTATAGACTTTGTATCGTCAACATGCTTCATAAAATCACTCCTTGAAGACAACGAGTAGAGATTTTGAACCAATTATATCAAGTGCTGATAGCCGTGGTTTCTACTCTGCTTTACATGCCTAACCATTCAATTGAGCCTCAGACTTAGTCTGGTTTACGCAGATATTTAATCAGTGCCAAAATAGCCAATATCAGTACAGCAAAAACCAGTACCGTAAACAATAGGGAGACTATGGATCTTCCCCACCCCACACCATGCATTGATCCATTCATCATGCTATACATAACAGCATCAGTCATACCATGCATCATAATTACCATTAAAATAACTCCTTACTTTTTATTCCCTTAATAGTAGTAATGATATAGTACTGGCGTGTGATCGTATACCTTTCAATTAGCTAGTTACTCGAAAATATCGAATACGTAATACTCAAAGTTGATAATGCTCTATTCTAGTTATTTCAATTCATCAATTAATTGCTGCATCTCATCGATTTCACGCTTTTGTGCTTCGATAATGTCATCGGCAAGCTTACGTACGCGCGGATCTTCGATATCAGCACGGGTACTGGTCAAAATAGCAATCGAGTGATGCGGTATCATCGCTTGCATCCAATCGACCTGATCAACCGTTTGCTGTGATCTAACGCCCCATAAACAAAAGGCAAATAGTACGACGCTAATCCCATAAATCATAAGATTCACCTTAGTCTTTTTATACATATTGGTCATAAAGGCGAGCATAATAATAGCCATCATAGCGCCCATATATAACGCCATATAAGCTCTAGTTTCGCTAAAATAAACGTGATCCCATTGATAAGTATTAAAATACATCATGATAAACATCACTACTGTCGATGTTAAAATCATGATTGTGAACTTCACATAGGGGTTCATTTGCTTCTGTTTATTATCCATATGATTATTCATATTCTTGTCCTTAATTTAGTAAAAAAGGCACCTAAATGAAGAGGTGCCCGTTTTTAGCGCTAGTGTTATAACTGTTTTTGCTTACATGGTTAACACTAGAACCAAAACTTTACACCGGCTGTCACACTACTAGAATCAACGGCTTCGTCTTCTTGACGCCGCAAATCTCGTGCGTTACTCAAAGCAGTCTCGTAGCTGATACCTACATAAGGTGCAAGCTGTCGACTCAATGTCTCATAAGTCAGCCTAACTTCGGTTTCTAGTTCGTTAAATCCCTTACTAATATTGTTATCTGTGTCATCTTTACTAAATGCCGTCAGCTCTACTTCTGGAATGACTACCCAATGCTGATCTAAGCGCCACTCATACTCCGCACCTAGATCCAGACGGACTTGCCCATCGGTATATAAATACGCTCTAGCGTCAGTTTCGATGAAGTATGGCGCAGTGCCTACAATACCAGTCATCACAGCAGGCTTGTCATTTTCGGTATCATAAGCGACACCGGCTTCCCCATTCCAAAAAATACTAAGTGGCTTCCAGTAAGATAGCGAGGTTAAGCTATCAATTTCTTTATCATCTTTAGTTTGGATACTACCTTCGCTACGTAGCGTTACGCGGTTACTGTCTGTACCGTACCAACCTTCAAACTCATAATTGATTTGATCATCGTCAAACTGATAACCCAAATCGTCTACTGACACGCCCCATAATGGCAAGGTGCCCATCATTAAAGGCTTACCATGCTCTCCATAAGGAACGCCATTTGAATAATCTGGACTACGAGCATCGGCTGGTGGTTCGCCGCCTTGCATCCCAGACATATCCATACTGCCATGATCCATGCCCGACATATCCATGCTGCTGTGGTCCATACCTGACATATCCATACCACTGTGGTCCATATCTGACATATCACCTGACATGTCCATGCCGCTGTGGTCCATGTCTGACATACCACCTGACATGTCCATGCCACTATGGTCCATATCCGACATATCACCTGACATATCCATGCTGCTGTGATCCATACCAGACATATCCATACTGCCATGATCCATGTGCGACATCTCAGCAGCATTTGCTAAAGGTGACATTAATAACATCAAAGATAACATGCCAATAAACGGTAGACCTACTTTATATACTTTCATAATAAGGCTCATATTCGAAGGTTTATTAAACAACGGCAACTTCTCTAAACATCCCAGCTTCCATGTGATAAAGCAGATGACAATGCCAAGCCCAGCGTCCAACTTCACCCGTAACATCAAAACTAATCTTTTGGGCAGGTTGTACCGTGATCGTATGTTTACGAACCTGAAAGCCACCATCAGGCGCACGCAGATCACTCCACATACCATGCAAATGCATCGGATGATTCATCATAGTGTCATTGACTAAGGTGATACGCACGCGCTCATTAGGTTTGATGTTGACCGGCGCGGCATCCCGAAACATAACCCCATCTAATGCCCAGATGTAACGCTCCATATTACCCGTTAGGTGAATCTCAAGCTCTCTAGTCGGTTTTTGCTGCTCAGCTAAAATATGCTCATCAACAGAGCGCAGTTGACTGTAGTTTAAAACCTGCCGATCAATATTACGTAGATTAATACCCGGATCATCAAGATTCATACGCGGACTATCGACGCGCATATCCGTCTTAAAGTCGTACTCTGTATTGGCATGACGAGCGTCATAACCCTTGTCTCCCATCGCACCCATCATATCAGCCATGGTCAACCATTCAACTTTATCCATAGCAGGTATTGGTGCACGCGCGTCCTTTTTAGTAGCAAGCGTCGTCGCTACATAACCTGTCCGATCGATATTTTGGGCAAATATCGTATGGGCATCTTTAGTTGGCGTAACGATGACATCATAAGTCTCGGCCACTCCAATACGGAAATCATCGATATCGACAGGACTCACATCAATTCCATCTGTCGCGACTACCGTCATTTTTAGACCAGGGATGCGTACATCAAATATCGTCTGCGCTGAGCCATTAATAAAGCGTAGCTTGACTGGCTGACCTGCTTTGACAAGTTGCGTCCAGTTAGCCGCAGTCGTTTTACCATTCATCAAATAAGTAAAAGTCGTTTCACCAGACAGATCCGTAAAATCTGTTGGCATCATGCGCATCTGATTCCACATTTTACGCTTATCAAAAGCAGCTTCTAAATCCGTTGCGGCAATATCAGACAATAGCTTCTTGAAATCTGGCAAATGATAATTATCAAAGTCTGCGCGCTGTTTTAATAGTTTCAGCAAATTGTGTGGGTCACGGTGCGTCCAATCACTGAGTAAAATGACATGATCTTCTTGGGTAGGATGACGCTCGCGTCCTTTTGGTTCGATGACAATGGCCCCGCGCATACCGGTTTGTTCTTGAAATCCAGTATGCGAGTGATACCAATAAGTGCCCGCTTGTTTCAGCGTAAATTTATACGTAAAGGTACTATTGGCTGGGATACCATCAAAGCTGATACCTGGCACACCGTCCATCTCAAACGGTACGAGCAGACCATGCCAATGAATAGAGGTCGATTCATTCATCTGGTTATGGACGCGGATCACTACTGTATCGCCTTCGCGCATTTTTAGCGTTGGCGCTGGTAATGAATCATTTATGAGAGTCGCCATGCTCGACTTGCCGTTAACAATAATGGGCTTTTTGCTGACATAAAGATCAAACTCTTTGCCTGTCAGTATGGGTACTTTATGATCAGGTTTATCACTGTTAATGACGACGTTTTTTTGATTTGCACCCAACGCACTATTGGCAATGGTTGGTAGCGTCGATAGCATAGACGCGCCAAGTAGCGTCGATGACCCTGTCAAAAAACGCCTGCGGTTAAGCATGCTGTTATTATTCATAATAATGACCTAACTTAATCCATAAAATGGGAATTGAGTTTGTACTAAACGATCTACTTCAAACATCAATCAAACTACAATTGCTGCTGCGGCGACTCAATATCAGCATAGACGCTGGTTGTACCGTCTTTATTGATTTGCATGATTTGATATGGCATAAACTGATTTTGATACTCCATACCAGGGCTACCGACTGGCATGCCCGGTACGGCAAGACCGATAGCATCGCTAGGTGGGTTCTCTAAGAACTGCGCCATGTGCTTAGCAGGGACATGGCCTTCAAAGACATAGCCGTCGGTGGTGACTGCGGTATGGCAAGACTGCATTTGCGGCGGTACGCCATAACGCTCTTTAAATATCGATAAGTCTGCAACGTCTTGCGCGGTAGCGTTTAAGCCATTATCTTCTGCATGGCCTATCCATTCTTTACAACAACCACAATTAGCATCTTTATAGACCGTAGCCGAGACATTTTTAAGAAGCTCTGATTGGTTTATCAAAGGAGCCGTCACCGCTGACAGCTCAGCTTGGGGCTGTGCTATCTGAGCTGATTGTGTCGCAACTGTTGGCTCAGGTTGTACAGGCTGAGAATCAGCAGCGCTCGTATTTGATTGGCTACAAGCCGCTAATAATAATGAAGATGTCGCCATCACTAAAAGAGCACGACCAGATAATTGGTTGTGTTCGCTAGAAAACATATTGGTATAGCGCTTCATAAAGCCACTCCTAAGCGTCTGTTTGTATTTTTGACATTAAAAACTAGGTATTAAAAGCTATAAGACTAAAAACCATGATCTTGAAAACAACTAATGCTGCATTTCAAATCCGTCGTCTGACATATCCATCATGTCGCTATTGAACGACATATCCAGCATATCGTCGTCCAACCTAGTCGTTAGCATGGTGTACTGGCTTTTATCTAATTTAGGTAGCGATCTGATAAAAGCGACCATGGCCCACATTCTATCGTCATCATGCGTTGCACCCCATGCTGGCATTCCAGACGCCATGATGCCATGTTTAATCGCCCAAAACCCTTGTCTAGCACCAGCCTGCGTTTGATAACGCGCAACAACATCAATATTGGTAAAATTAGGTGGCTTTGGATATAAGCCTTGACTAAGGTCAGTCTGTTCTACGCCAGGAGACAAATGACAGCCTGCACACATGTCTTTATAATCTGCACCGCCACTGCTAATCATGTCCACCTGTTCTAAATCTGGAACGATGATATCTTTACTCGCATTTTCTATAGAACGATTACGAGCTGTTTCCAAGAAATTGTAGACCATTGGACTATGCTCTTGATCGGCGCCAATATTTATAACACCACCAGTAATGACAGCAAAAACACCAGTAATTGCGACAACAAGGGTAAAAATTATCCCCAATAAGAATTTCATGTACTTATCCTAAAAATCTATTTTTGTTAATACACCACTATTATTTAGTAAGGCTATTTACTTAATAAAACTGCTTATTCAGTAAAGCTGCCTAATAGTGATGTATGTTTCATAGGACTATATTTAAAATTCTTAAGATTTACTGTCATTACTTCCGTTGTCACTACTGACGCAGTGTTTTTGATAAATCTGTTTCATTTTGCCCATATTGGCCATCATTGCTTTCATAGCAGGGTCGTTCATATCCATCTTACTATGATCCATCTTTTGCATCATTTGCATATGTTTTTCCATCTTTTTACAGTTCATTTGATCCTTTTCGGCATGGAATTTGGGATCATGAGCCATAGCAGACGTTGAAACGACTAGAGCAACAGCAGTGATGATGATTGATTTGGTTGAGTACATGGTAAATCCTTATTTTTTGGTGAAAAGCCATGTTACTGGCTTAGATTATGTCTTATTTATTCTGACTGCTAGATGACAATAAGATGACAATTTTGTCATCTTCGTCGCTTTAGATTTTCATGCCGAGTATACTCCTTTAGTATGAAGACCACAGTAAGGCTAAAAGTAATAGCGAGAACGAGCCGCATTAAATTGATCCGCCTAATGGAGGCCAGCCTATGAAAGTATTGCTAGTAGAAGATGAGATAAAGCTTGGTGAGTACATAAAAAAAGGGCTCAGCGAAGCCGGCTTTATCGTTGACCATCAGACCACAGGACTCAACGGCTATCATGCTCTTATGACCGAAGACTTTAATGTCATCATCATGGACGTGATGTTGCCTGATATTAGTGGCTTTGAGCTGGTATGCAATTATCGAGCCGCTGGCAAGCATACGCCTGTCTTATTTTTAACGGCAAAAGATGAGTTAAGCGATAGGGTCAAAGGTATTGAAATCGGCGGAGATGACTATCTAACCAAGCCTTTTGCCTTTGCAGAATTAATAGTCAGAATAAAAAGCCTACTAAGACGCGCCAATCAAGCAGATTATAAAAGTACGATTATGCAAATAGCAGATCTAAAAATGGACATTGCCAAGCGCACTGTACATAGAGGCGATACCCCTATTAAGCTGACTGCTAAAGAGTTTGCTTTATTACAGTTTATGCTTGAGCGTCGCGGTGAGGTACTGCCGCGCTCCGTCATTGCCTCGCAAGTATGGGACATGAATTTTGATAGCGATACCAATGTCATCGATGTGGCGATAAGACGTCTGCGACTCAAAATCGATGATGAATGTGCTACAAAGCTGATTCATACCGTGCGCGGCATGGGTTATAAATTGGACGTTTTAGATACACATGATACAGACGATTGAATAAATCGATGTTAAATAAAACACCACCTAATGATACTCAAGCGAAATCTGATAATCGGCGCTGGCCTTTATTATGGCGCACGATATTTTTACTAACCTTCTTCGTGATTCTCTCACAAGTAGTGATTTATATCTGGGTGCAACGTTCTGTCAAAGGTCACTTTGAGGAGATGGACGCGGAGATTATCACCCATGCTGCTTTTGATTTGCGTCAGCGTCTAACTGATTTTAATGATCAAACGGCTACCTCTAACTTATCTACCCTCACAGTTCCAGCAGACAACGACCATTTGCACCCCTCTTGGCGCGATTATGATTTAAAAAAAGTCATTGCTGATAAAGAGGGGCAGCTTTTGACCAGCATACCCAGCCGCTTTGCCGATGAGTTGCCAGCCAGCTTTAATATATTATCATTATGGAAAGAGCATCAGGAGCAGCAGTTCGTCGTTGAGATAAACGATAGAAATTATCGAGCCATCATTATCAAAGACCACCATACCTTGGCATTTATCGCCCTACCCATCGATATTCATCACCAATATTTATTACAGTTCAACCGTCAGCTTAGTATGATCTTAATGGCCATTACCCTATTGTTAGTCTCCGTGGCAGCATTAAGTGTTTACTGGGGCTTTGCGCCTCTATCTACTATTATGCAAAAGATGAAAGGCATCAACCCTGAACGGCTGGATGAAAGAATTAACGCTCATGACATGCCATTGGAGCTGCGTCCGCTTGCTGAATCCTATAACTTAATGATGGGCAAGCTTGAGAGCAATTTTGCCTCCCTGCTACGCTTCTCTGACAATATTGCCCATGAGCTGCGCACCCCACTTGCGACCCTTAGCACCCAAACACAGGTAATGCTCAGTAAACCTAGAGATAGCGCTGAGTATATCGAGCAGCTGCATCACCAGCATGAAACTTTAGAGCAGTTATCGAGTCTGATTAATAATATGCTCCTGCTCGCTAAGACTCAAAAGGGGCTGAGTGACTCGCAGCTTAGTACTGTCGATACTGACAGGCTGATTGGCAAACTTGTCGATTATTTTGAGCTGATCGCCGATGAGCGCGGTATCACTTTTGACAAATTAGGAGACTTTGGCAGTGTGTTAGGTGATGAAGGGTTGCTGCAAAGGCTGTTTGCCAATCTACTATCAAATGCTATCTATTATGCGGCTAACGATAGCGTCATTACTATTGCCGCGCATAAAATGGCCATGATTGACAAAGACAACTTATCAAAAAATGTTACATCTTGCACAAAAAAACAGTCATTAAAAATAACTATTACCAATCGTTTGGACGAGCCACTGGCACAAAGCGATGCGGATAAGTTATTTGAGCGGTTTCATCGTCACGATCAAACCAAGGCTATGCACGCAGGATCAGGTCTGGGATTATCCATTGTGCAAGCTATCGTCAACGCCCATAACGGCAAAGTCAGCATTACTATCAAAGATGATTATTACTTCCAAGTTGAGGTGATTTTGTAGCGAGCACTGTATCGGTTTTAAAGCGAATCAACTATAGCTTCTTAATAACTCGGTAGCATCGGCAACCAAAACACCAAGGCCAACAGCGTGGCTAATAATACTGGCGGCGTAATGAGCAGCCCGATTTTCATATACTGCCCCCAGCTTATTTTATAGTCTTTCTCTGCCAATACATGCAGCCATAACAAGGTCGCAAGGCTACCAATGGGCGTAAACTTCGGCCCCAAATCATTGCCAATCACATTAGCATATATCATCAGCTCGCGAGTCGCTGCGGGTACTTGCGCGCTATCAATAGCCAGTGCACCAACTAAGGTAGATGGCATATTATTCATTATAGAAGCCACGATAGCCGAAAGGAATCCAGTCCCCAACGTTGCGATAACGACACCCTGCTGCCCTAACCAATTTAAAACTTTTGCGCCATAAGCCGTCAGTCCTGCGTTACCCAAGCCATACACCACCAAATACATACCGATTGAAAACAATACGATTTGCCAAGGCGCGTTACGTACGACATTAGACACCGAAACAACGGCATCTCGTCCGCCTTGCCACCAACGGCCTGCAATAGCCATTAATACCAATGCCGCCGCACCAGTTACGAGGGAGATAGGAATACCTAGTGACTCGGTGGTAAAATAAGCAACCAATAACAAGGCAAGCAGCGGAAAAGCGGCTTTAAAAACCAACGGATCTTCAATAGCGGATGCAGGCGCGCTAAGATTGGCAATGGAATAGTGTTTTGGGATTTGGCGGGCATAGACCACCCACAGCACTGCTAATGTCGCGATGACAGAGACAATATTTACCGGCACCATGACCGCCGCATAACGTCCAAAGCCAATATCAAAATAATTGGCGCTGACGATATTAACCAGATTAGAAGTCACTAACGGCAGGCTCGCGGTATCAGCGATAAAGCCTGTGGCGATGATAAAAGCCAATGCCGACGGCGGCGAAAACTTAAGCCGGAGCAAGATCGCGATGACGATCGGTGTCAGGAGTAGTGCAGCGCCATCATTGGCAAAAAACGCGGAGATAAACGCGCCCAATATGACAATCATGGGAAACAATAAGCGTCCTTGCCCATTGCCCAGTCTGGCTACATGTAGCGCTGCCCAACCAAAAAACCCCGCTCTATCTAAGATAAGCGAGATGATGATAAGCGCCACAAAGGTAAAGGTCGCATCCCAAACGATATCCCAGACGATACCGACATCGGATAAATGCACCACACCAAAAGCTAAGGCGACCAATGCTCCGCCCATCGCGCTCCAACCAATCCCCAATCCTTTAGGCTGCCATATCACCAAAATCAAAGTCACGATAAAGATAGTTAATGCGAGCATGGAGCAACCTTATTTACAGCGTGTTGATTATAACTAGGAGATATTACAGCGACTTTTGATTGACACGTTTCGACACTGCTTCAGCGCTTTCCACCCGTTCTGAATAGCGATCAGTCAGATAGGCTGAACGTCCACGAGTGAGCCACGTAAACTTCACCAGCTCCTCACAGACATCAACGAGGCGCAGATATAAAGGCGACTTGTCCATGCGGTTATCGTCGTTAAACTCTAAAAAGGCTTTTGGAATAGACGATTGATTGGGGATAGTAATCATGCGCATCCAACGCCCCAGAATGCGCAGCTGATTGACCGTGTTAAAACTTTGGCTGCCACCGCTCACCTGCATCACCGCTAAGGTCTTGCCTTGGGTTGGACGTACGCCGCCCAGTGATAACGGAATCCAGTCTATTTGTGCTTTCATAATACTGGTAATGCTGCCATGACGCTCTGGACTGACCCACAGCATACCTTCTGACCACTGCGCCAGTTCGCGCAGTTCTTGCACCTTTGGATGATCACTATCAGCATCATCTGGGAGCGGCAGACCTGATGGATTAAACATTCGTACCTCGCAGCCGTACCAACGCAACAGCCGACTAGACTCTTCGGCCGCTAGCCGCGAAAACGAGCGCTCACGTAAAGACCCGTATAGGACAAGTATCTTAGGCGGATGACGTGGGTCATTTGGCGCAATCAACGACTCAATATCAATCGGTTGTAATTGACTGGCATCAATATTGGGCAAGTCATCTAGATTAAATGAGTCATCTGCGTGAGGTTGGTCTCTATTAGTTTTTGTCATGATAAATTGTCTCGCCGTCCTCTTTGTTAAAACTGCTTACTGGATTTTCTAACAATTCAAACACTCGCTCTGACGGTCTGCACAACGCTGCGCCCTTATCCGTGACTACGATAGGACGGTTGATTAAGATAGGATGGGCCATCATGGCATCGATAATCTGGTCATCAGACAACTCAGGATTGTCTAAGCCCAGCTCTTTATTAAGGGCTTCTTTACTGCGTAGCAGCTCTCTTGGTGAGATATTCATTTTTGCCAATAGCTCAACCAAGTAGTCACGGGTTGGCGGGTTTTTTAGATACTCCACCACTTCTGGTTGCTCGCCTGATGCCTTTATGATGGCAAGCGTATTGCGAGAGGTACCGCAGTTTGGATTATGAAAAATTAATGGTTTCATAGCAATTTTACCTATTGTTTGAATCTATAGAGAATTCAGCATAAAAACGATACAGTGGAACTGGGATGAATTTTACGCAGCATCGAGCAGCGCAGGCACAGCACGCAAGAAAAATTTATACCAGTTCCACGTTGAAATATAATGTATTTGTTTTATTTGAAATCGACTAGAGTTATTAAGAATATGTCTATTGAATTAGCTATCGACTTAGCGTTTGCCCTAAAAACTGTCTTGATTATTAGGTTTGACAATCTCACATCCACCCAAACTATCCATCAGCGAGGCACACAGCTCTGGATGTCCTGCACAGCAGTCTTGCAACAAAAACTGCACGACCGCCTCCATATGCGACAGCGACGCACGATAGATAATTTGCCGACTTTGTCTTTTTGATACCACCCATCCTGCTCGTGCCAGCACGGATAAATGCGCCGACATGGTGTTATGCGGCACAGATAGCTGACGGGCTATTTCACCCGCAGGTAAACCCTTAGGCTCTTGACTGACCAATAGTTTAAAGGCTTTGAGACGAGTATCTTGAGAGAGCGCCGCGAAGCTTGCGATAGCAGTTGTTATTTCCATATGTCCAATAATACAGACATGTGGAAATAATTCAATAAACAATAAATAAAAAATGTTTATAAGTAGCATTTTAAATGCTTTTGATAATCCAATTTTTAACAACGTACAACCCACAGCAAAAAACCCGCTAAAAAATATAGCAGGTTTTGACGTCGATAAATGGACCAGTCAGATTTATACTCCGCCCGCCCCTTTACTTGACATCTCGCTATTCTCAACCAATATGGCAGCCGCTGTTTTTTTGAGTATTGCCCACTGTTCATCATCGACATAGATGCCCTCTTTCCATGAGCGCTGATGGGTGGCGTACAGCTCATCCGTCGATATCTTATGATCGAAGTGCTGGATATCGTCTTCGATATCAAAATTTGAGGTGGCCAGCTCAATGATCATATCGTCAGTATTATAGTTGGCTTGCGCCTTATTAAAGAAGTAAATATCAGGATAGACAAAGCCTTGATTTAGGGTAAATAAAGTATGCTTAGGCGCTGAGCCGTTATCCCATTTGGCCAGACAAGCGATACCGTTATCAGCGAGCTTGACCAACTCACTATACGCCAACCAGCGATTATGACAGTTCATTAAATAAATCTGAAAATGATCCAAATCACCCATCTTTTCTAGGGCGTAGTCCATGATGGCAGGCAAATGACAAATCAAACTGCTGTCATGCAAATCAAAGCGAATGGCGCCCGTTTCTTGATGGACGATATCAATAGGCGTATCTTGCTCAGTTAAGATAAAGGGCGTGGCATTATTAAAATGACGCACACCATCCAATCCTGCCATCTCAAGCTCAGCCACCATAGAGGCGATGACATCAGCCTCGCCGACTTCTCGGTGCATCCCCGTAAAGGCTTTATACACCATTGTCACGATTTCATTGTGCGATACAATCATGTCTTAAACCTCCTTGGTAATGGTTGAGTCTTGAGTGGGCAGTGTTTGGGTAGACGAATTTTCTGTAAATGAATCTTTTGTAGACAAGTTAGGTAATAAAGGAAACAGCCATTCATCACTATGTACTTCGTTAAATAAAGGCGCACCTTGGAACAAAGTGATTCGTACCCAGCGATCAGACCTAGGATCGAACTTGGTCGCGCCAAACATCGATAGCTTACAACGTAGTAGATGCATAGGCGGTGTATGCTTATGCAAAACATTCATCTGAATGTCACCCATTTTTTTGTGGCCCATGGTCCATACGCGGCGAGCGATAGAACGGTATTTAGGCTTGCTTAGCATAAACTCGGATATCAGCTGCTGTGGATCGGCCTGTTGTAAAGCCACATACAAGTTCTTTGCTTGCCGCCCGATATCTAATGATAGCTCTCGATCATCACCGGGCTCTTGCCCGCGTACGCCCATGCGTGGCTCTTCTTTATCCACCGAGCGATACCAAAACCAATAGCGATTATCAGGCTCATCAAAATCAATCGTAATCGCCCATTGATAACGTGACTCTAATACATCAAGCAAATCTTGAATCACTTTGCCTTTTGGTAGTGACAAGGCTTCATCCGCGTTGACCTTTTCTTGAAACGCATCGACACGCTCAGGATATAGCTCCATTAAGCAAGAGATGATGACTTCTTGGCTCTCAAAACTTAAGTGGTCGTGAGCTTGCAAGAACTCCGCCCATGTTTTATGACCTTCAATCATGTTCATAAGCTTACTTTGTAATACACTCAACTCTATAACGACGGTCGCGTTCAATTGATCTTGCTGCTCATTGATGGTAACGATTTCGGTAAAATGCTGAATCGCGCGCGCAAGCAAGCTAGAAAAATACGCCACCTTTTCTGACTCAATATCACAGACCAAGGTCGCTTGCACCGCTTCTTCACGCGTGGTGAGCCACTGATCGACGATACAAGGGTGATTGATTAGATACGGTGCCATACCCAGACCCGTCGCGTTACCGATTCCTAGATAACGCTTAATCTCTGGATGGAGCGCGACGGCTTTATTACCGCCTTTTTTCTTGGCTAAAAAATCAACCCAATCAAGGCTAAATTCACGTAGCAAATAAACTGCACACATCTGCGCGCGAAACGACTGATTAAAATCTTCGCTATGATCTAATGGCTTAAAATCATAAATACCAAATTTGCCATTGCCATAGACTGCCGTGGTACGCAGGATATAGCCGACTTGCGCAAGTACCTCAAGGTCCGGCTGCTGACCACCAGCTAAGGCGCTCACGATATGATCAAACACTCGCACGCTTTTGTTAGCGCGTGCCAGCACCATCACCATGTTGGAATTGCGACCTGCCTCTTGTAGCGGTACATTGGCTTTGAGATTATCGAGCAGCTCCTGACCAATCTCCCCAAATACGAGGCCAAAGGTGACATCCCACTTTTGAGCGATCACTCGATCATTACGCTCGTCATCGGCCAGCTCATTACAAAACACCACCAGATGATAAGTATGCTCAGGGGTTTGCAAACGGTAGATGACTTGTCCATAACCCTTGTCATCCAAATCCCACAGATGCGTACTCAGTGTCCATTTTTCTCTATCAATTTTACGCAGTAATGTACGTACAAAGCTGATACGCGTCTGGTGCATCGCGCCCAGTCGCTCAGCATTCATGACCACATCGGGGCTGCGTAAAGACAGTGTCGCTACGTCAATGCTCTCATTGTTTGCGTGAACCAAATTCATAATGCCACTACCTTACATAATATGTCAGACCAGTTGACTGGCTGACCGTTTTAACGAAGTGCTTTTAATCAAAGCCATTTAAAAACCAACCATTTTAATCAAACCACTGTAAATAAATTACTATCATAATCAACATGTTATACACAATAGATCTATTATGATAGTTGTTCAACAATTTACTTTTCTTCAATAGTTTTTTGTTTAGCGAGCTTTTCCTCCGCCTTGCGATGATTAACCACAACCCTGTTAGGACGATACAAATCTTGATCGCGTGCCATTTGCTGGGCGATTTTTGGTCCGTTCCATAGAGACGGTAGCAAAACAAAAGACACAGGAACCGCAGTAATGACAATAAAGGACTGCAAGGCGCTCACACCGCCTGAACCAAGCGAAATCAATACAATAGCAGTAACCCCCATCATGATACCCCAGAAGGTACGAATCATAGCGTTTGGCTCACGCTCGCCACTGATGACGACACTAATGGTATAGGTCATCGAATCCCCTGTCGTCACGATAAAGATCGTGGTCAAGATTAAAAACAGAATTGAGGTAATCAAAGGAAACGGTAATTGCTGCGTGACCGCTAATAGCGCACCTGGCAAATTAAAGCCTTCAAAGGCGGCGCTCACACTACCAGGATTGGCAATCTCAAACGCCAGCCCCGAACCACCAACGATAGTGAACCAAAAGCAGGTGACGAGCGGTGCAATGATACATACTGTGGTAATCAACTCTCGAATGGTACGACCACGTGAAATACGAGCAATAAAGATAGCCATCATCGGGCCATAGCCCAAAAACCAGCCCCAAAAGAATACCGTCCACCAGCTAAGCCAACCTTCATCACCGCGGTATGTGGCCATCGGAATAAAGTTGTCAATCAAGCTGCCGACACCTTGGATATAGCCATTAACGATAAAGTTGGTCGGGCCAAAGATCAAAATAAACACCATCAGTGCAAAAGCCAGCGTAACGTTAAAACGGCTTAAGAGCTGCATACCGCGCGTCAGTCCACTAATTGCTGAGATGGTATAAAGCGCAATAGCGAATACGATAATAATTAGCTGAGTGGTAAAGGTATCAGGGATACCAAATAACTCATTGAGCGCATAGCTGGTCTGCAAACCCAAAAATCCAATAGGACCGATGGTGCCCGCCGCCACCGCGACGATACAACAAGCATCGATAATGGCGCCAGCTTGACCCGTCAGTACACGCTCACCAAACACAGGATAAAGTAAGGTACGCGGCTTAAGTGGTAAGCCTTTGTCATAATGCAGATGCATCACTACAATAGCGGTCAAGCTGCCAACAATCGACCACGCCAAAAAGCCCCAGTGCATAAAAGACTGTGACAAAGCATTGAATGCACGTTGTTGTAAGTCTGGTGACTCACCATATAAAGGCGGCGCCGTCACATAATGCGCAATAGGTTCAGCGGCCGCCCAAAATACTCCGCCACCAGCAAGTAACGTACAAAAAAGAATGGCCATCCACTTAAAGCTGTCCATCTCCGGCACGGGTAAATTGCCCAAAATAACTCGTCCTGTGCGGCCAGCACCAACAGCCAAAGCAATGACGAAGGTCGCTAATAACAGTATTTGCCAAAAGGGACCAAAAATGTTGACCGACCAAGCAAAACTGACATTGACGATTTCTGCTAGTTGCTCCTCAGCAAAGATAGCCATCAAAACAAAGAGAGTAATAAAACCGCCACTGTACCAAAACGCTGGGTTTTTGAGACCTAAAGTATCGGACGGCCCCTCTACATGGGTTAAGGTGCCTGTTGTTTTGTCGACGTCTGAGCGTCCTTGCTCATCGCTACTAAATCCCTTTAAATCGGCCATGATGTGGCTCCATATGCTAACGTTACATTGTTTAAATCGGAGGTATAGTCAATCCACTATAAAAATGAAAGGAGTTTAACGCTATAAAACGTCGTTTGTCTTATAGCGCTTTAGAGTGATAACTTGTAAAGTTCAGATTTAAACAATGAACCTTTAAAAAATGAACCTTTAAAAATCAGCTTTAGAGTATCAATATTTAAGCCAAAGGCTTTAAACCTTGCTCTAAAAAATCAAACCAGTTTTGGCCGATGATCTTTCCAGCATCAGCCTCATTAAAGCCGTGTTTTAGCAGACCGTTATAGATATTTTCCATACCGTCCTTGCCAGCGAACCAAGGCAGGGTATCCGGCCAACCTGAATTATTGGCATTGCCTTCACCATAATCCATTGCCTTTGACCAACGTCCATTGCGCATCCACTCAAGCACTGCTTGCGGCTGGTTGAGACATAAATCACTACCTATCGCTAAATGCTCGACACCGTATTTATCAGCACAATTAGCAATCATGGTACAAAAATCATCAAGCGAACAATCACTACCATTCGGCAAATGGAATGGATATAAACTAAAGCCTAATAGCCCGCCCGCTTTGGTCAAGGCGCTAATAATCGTGTCTGATTTATTACGCAAGGCATCATGAGCGGTGGTTGGGTTAGCATGACTGATACATATCGGACGCGAGGAGACTTCTATCGCCTCAAGCGTAGATTGCTCGGCACTGTGCGACATATCGACGATCATACCGACGCGATTCATCTCTTTAACAGCTTGCTGACCAAAGCGGGTGACGCCGCTGTCTTTTGATTCATAACAGCCAGTTGCTAGCAAGCTTTGGTTGTTATAAGTCAGCTGCATAATCAAGAGACCCATACGGCGCATGACGCTAATTAGGCCAATCTCATCGTCGATTGGTGAGCAGTTTTGCGCGCCAAAAAAGATACCGACTTTGCCTTGTTCTTTTGCCGTTTTAATATCAGCGACCGAATACACAGGCAAGATCAAATCACTGTTTTGCTCAAAACGTTCGTGCCACTCAGCAAAGCGGGTCATGGTCTGACGCGCGTCTTCATGATAGACCAAGGTTGCGTGCACCGCATTGATACCACTATCTTTTAGCATCTTGAAGTAGTCACGATCCCAATGGCTATACTGTAATCCGTCGATGACGATATGATCTTGGTACATCTTGTTATCCTTCTTATGACTCGTTTTTCGACTGAACTCTGTCGTAGGGTAGGTTAGCGGTAGCGTAACCCGCCGATATGTGACAATTTATATTTAAAGTGGCGGATTACGTTTTGTCGGCACTCTTTGCAAGAGTTTGAAAAACTAACCCACCCTACGCAAAACACGCCTCTACCTTTTATCAAAGGCTAATATGCTTTTTGATAAGCGGTCTTGACGATGGTATAAAACTCTTTGGCATATTGACCTTGCTCACGCGGGCCAAAGCTCGATTCTTTACGGCCACCAAACGGCACATGGTAATCGGTACCAGCAGTCGCTAGATTTACCATGACGCAGCCCGCTTGTACTTGCTCTTTAAACATCGCGCTATTACGCAGACTTTGGGTGATGATACCGCCAGTCAAACCAAAGCGCGTATCATTGGTCATGGCAATCGCTTCTTCTAAATTCTTGACGCGCAAGACACAGGCCAGCGGAGCAAATACTTCTTCTTGGTTAATATCCCAGCTGTTGTCAGTCTCAGTAAACAAGGTCGGCGACATATAGTAGCCGTCATGTGGCATCTCTAACCGCTCACCACCAAAGGCTAAATTGGCACCGGCTTGCTTGGCTTTTTCGATCCAATCCATGTTTGATGCCAACTGCTTGTCATCGACCACAGGTCCCATAAAGATACCGTCGTCAAGCGCATGACCAACCTTTAGCGTTTTCATTTTGGCGACCACACCGTCGACGAAGGCATCATGGATACTGTCCATGACGATAAGACGTGAAGAGGCGGTACATTTTTGTCCTGAGCCCCCAAATGCACCAGCAACCGCTGTATCGATGGCCGTTTGTAAGTCAGCATCATCAGCGATGACCAAGGCATTTTTACTGCCCATCTCAAGCTGGCAGCGGATGAAGTTCGGCGCCGTAGCAGCAGCGACCTTGCGACCTGTGGGCACAGAGCCTGTAAAGCTGACCGCATCAATGTCTTTAGAATTGATGAGCGCATCACCTACGCTAGAGCCGCCACCTAATAGCAAGTTAAACGTACCTTCAGGCAAACCTTGACGATGAATGATGTCAGCCATTGCCACCGCACTGGCAGGAGTTAAATTGGCAGGCTTCCAAATAACGCTGTTACCAAATGCTAAAGCTGGCGCGATTTTCCATACTGCAGTGGCGGTTGGGAAGTTCCAAGGCGAGATAATTGCGACCACACCCACCGCTTCACGCGTGACTTCCACTTTGACACCGGGGCGTACTGAGTCAGCAAGATCGCCCATTTGACGTAACACTTCGGCGGCATAATAATGAAAAAATTGCCCAGCACGATAAATCTCACCGCGACCTTCAGCAAACGGCTTACCTTCTTCACGTGACAACAAAGTACCTAGCTCATCACAACGGGCAATCATCTCATCACCAATCGCTTGTAAGATAGACTGCTTCTTTTCAAGTGGCGTCGCTTCCCATTTTGGCTGCGCCTGACGCGCAGCAGCAATAGCATCTTTGACTTGATCCTGACTGGCTTGCGCGAACTCACCAATGGTTTCGCTGGTATCAGATGGGTTAATATTGGCAATGCTATTAGCGCCCGCTTGCCATTCACCATTGATATAGATGGATTTGGCTGGATCTTGTTGCAATACTTTTTGGGTAGTTTGAGCTGACATAAGAACATCCTTAGTAAAACGATTAAAATCAAAAGCTTGGAAAATTTATTTGAATAATTAAAATACTGAAAACGTACAATTATTATTCATTGGAGAATCTATGAGAAACTTAAGGCACAGCGGCATAAACGACCAGCTCTACGAGCATCTCCTCACGAGCCAGTCCTGCTATCACTAGAGCCGCTCTGTTTGGATATGGTGCTTCGAAGTATTCAGCATACACTTGATTGACAGTTTTGAGATACTCGCGATCCGTCACATAGATCAGCACCTGCAATACCGAATCCATGCTGACACCCGCACATTCTAGCGTGTGCTTAAGGTTGTCTAGCGTTTGCCGAGTTTGTGCTTCAATGCCACCTGCGACCACTTCACCATTTTCATCGATAGGAATCTGTGCGGTATACAGCGTTCCATTGTTAGTAATTGCCCACTCTAACGGAGATTTGGAAGCGTAAAGTGAGGTCTTAACGGGCTGTTTAGTGGTTTGAGTCGTCATGCGGTGTTCTTCCTTAGATAAATGGCGGCATCATCTGTTTAATTGATAGCCTGTATTGCGATGTTGCATCCATGCTACCCTTTTAATAATGACAAATCTAACTAATTAAATATTAAAATTGATAGATTTAATCTATCATAGTAGATATATTATTGATAAACAGATTTCGGCGGCAGAAAATATGAAAATACAGCAATTACGGCATTTTTTATTTGTGGTAAAAGAAGGCGGTTTTCGTGCTGCGGCTGAGCGCGCCAATCGATCACAAGCAGCGCTGTCAGCCTCCATCAAAGAGCTGGAGAAGACGCTCGGTCAGCGTTTATTTGAAAGTGGTAACAAAGCCACACTCACCCCTTTTGGTGAAACCTGCTTACCGAAGATTGAGCAATTCCTGACCACTTATAAAGCACTAGAAGATGATCTCAAAGCATCTGCTTCTGGTGACAAAGGTAAAATAAGAATTGCCAGCGTGCCATCGCTCGTCACCAAGCTGTTGCCAAGCGTGTTGGTCGAATACGCCAAAAAGCACCCTGATATTGAGATTGTATTGATAGATGATAATTCTGTTGGAGTGGCCAATCGATTATTGGCAGGAGAAGTAGATTTAGCATTGGGTAACTGTATTAGTATAGATCAGGCGGATATAGATTTTACACCGCTCATTTCAGACCCAATAGGCGTCGTTTGCTTAAACAGTAACTCGTTAAATCAGTTGAAAAATCAGTCAGAAAAGCAACAAAATAGATCACGAAAAAAAGGGCTTAAATGGCAACAATTAGTCGCGCAGCCCTTTATCTATAATGGTACTTGTCGGCTACTTGAAAACACGCCTGCTGAGGTGCTTAACCGCAATGCGCGCTACACGGTCGAAAACATTACCTCCTTGTTTTCACTACTGCGCAATGACCTTGGTATCACGACTTTGCCCAAGCTCGCCTTCCCTTCTAACGAGCCTGAACTGGTATGGCTTGATTTGCTGGAACCAGCTCTGGACAGACAGATCGGCATCTTTAAATTAGCGAATAAAACCATCTCACCGCCAGCGCAAGCCTTTTATGAGCTGTGTATTGCCTACGTTCAGAAGCATTACCCTTTGTCAGACATGGCCTGATTTTGCATGGCCTGATTTTGCATAGCTTGGTTTTTTAACAGTATCAAAGCTTGTTTATTGTCTTAGACCATCGTTGGCAATTCTTGGTGTTTTAAGCCAATGGTTCTAAGCGCTCCCTTGTCATCGACCTCTTTAATAACTAACGACCATTCGTCATTTATCGTGACCGTATCACCCGACACTGGAGCCGTGTCCAAGCTTTCTTTAACGTACTCAGCCACGGTCTGCTGCCACATGTTTATTGATGGGTCGTCAGCTTTAGACTTGAGCTTATGTGTGAGGGTTTCGGATGCCATGACACCAGTAAAAAACGGTAAATCCCCAAGCTTTACACTGGGTGATAACAACCAATCTCCGTAGAAGTCATCAATGGCTTTACGATCTAACGTCGTATCATTAAAGATCTTGGCAATCTTACTGGCATGATTGCCCCTCATGGCGTACCAGACGCTATCACCAAATTTCAGCTTAGTATTTTCATCGACAATGACTATTTGTTGTCCACGCACTAGCGCAAAAATACTAATCTCATCAGGACTGACTCGGTTGGAGATGCCTTTAGGATGACGACCGATGGCAAACGCCCCTGATTGAACTTCAAACTCGTATAAAGTGATACTTGCCTTGTCTGACACCCAAACTTCGTGCTCCTCTTTTGGGTCTTTATTAGTCGGAATACGCACCTTAAATAAATTTGCCATAATAGGAATGGTCGTTCCTTGTAAAATCAACGATAAGACCACCACCCCAAACGCAATATCGAACAACATAAAAGCGCCATCTATTCCCGCCATGACTGGCAAAATGGCAAGGGTAATAGGGACAGCACCGCGCAAACCGACCCAAGAGATAAAACCAATCTCCCTATCTTTAAACTTAAAAGGCTTAACACTGGTATAGACGGCGATAGGTCGGGCAACCAAAATCATAAAGGCGGCGATTGCCACTGAATAATGCCAAACATTGATGACGTTTGATGGTGTGACTAATAGTCCTAAAACGACGAAGAGCACCGCTTGCGACAACCATGCAAAGCTATCCATCACTCGCATTACATGCTCAGTTGAGCGCACTTTATGGTTGCCAATTAGCACACCAGTGAGGTAGACAGCCAAAAAGCCACTACCGCCGATTAAATTGGTAGCTGCAAAGACTGACAAGCCAGCAGAAAGTATCAAAATTGCATACATACCCTCTGCTAAATGAACCTTGGGTAATAGCCTAGAGAGTAGATAACCAAAGAGTAAACCCATTCCCAAGCCAAAGCTCAATTGCTGTAATAGCAATCCTAGAAATCCAAATACGGTCTGCCCAGCAGGATCTACATTTAGAGCGATTAAGCCCGTAACCAACAAGATAGCCAAAGGATCGTTGGCACCAGACTCTAATTCGAGCGTGGCTTGAACACGATCGTTGAGCTTGACCCCGCCATTTCGTAATAGAGAGAACACCGCTGCCGCATCGGTTGAACCAACGATTGCTGCCATCAGCAAACCAAAGCGCCAATCCACATCAAGCAGCCAAGTGACAAAGACCCCTAGCACCATAACGGTAGCCAGTACGCCCCAAGTCGCTAGAGTGACCGCAGGCTTTAGACCGACTCGAAATGATTTAAACGAGGTACGCAATCCACCGTCTAACAAGATACAAGCTAAGGCCGCCTGCCCGACGAAGTTGGCAATATTATATTGTGAAAACTCAATTCCTAAGATACCCTGCTCGCCCGCCAACATGCCTACTGCTAAAAACAGCAGTAACAACGGAACGCCCAAGCGTGCTGATAGTGTACTTGCCATGATACTGGCAAAAATTAACAATGCCCCCACTAGGTATAGGATATTTAAGGTATCCATCTTTTTAAGCCCTATTTTTAATAATTATTATGATGGTATTGGTTATAAAGATTGAGCTGGTTATATTCATTAATAGTACTATAAATAACTATAACAGATATGGCTTGGCGAAGTTAAAAACGTAACATTGACAAGCTATTAATAACGACCTATTAACGACAGAGCCAAGTGTTATTAATAGCTATACTATATAGTCGATTCGCTATAAAAACGATACAGCGAGACTGGTATAAATTTTTTGCAGCCTCTGTCAGCGTAGACACAGCAAGCAATAAAAATTTATACCAGTTACGCATCACGTCACAACGTGTCGATTTTATTTGGTATCGACTATATGTCAATTTTCAGGCAATAAATCCGTACAATAAAAAAAGTCATTCCATTGTATAAATGAAACGGCTTTTTTTGTTATGAGGCTGAATGAAGTATTAACTCTATGGGCTTGGTAACATATTTAAATACGATTTACGGTAAGAAAATTGAAATATGCGCTTGCTCTTTGTTTTCTTTAATCACATTGTCATACGCTGATAGCTGGTTGTCAGAAAAACTATTAGTAAATTGCCACATGGTTGCAAATATTATAGTCAATAATACCGCCATGACCGCGAGAATAATCCATAACGGTGTTTCGCTAGTGAGAGTATGCTTAATCTGATCCGGAATCGCCCAAAACGGTGAAAACTCGTTTTTATTGCCGCGAAGATGCTCAATTTCATCGCCTAAACGTGAGATTAGATAGCGAATCTTTTCCGGTGCTTCAAGACGGTACTTTCCCTGAAAACCAAGCAGCATTGCATAGTGATAGACTTCTAAAGCAGGTAAACGCTTCTCCCCTTGTTGACGTAAGCCATCTAAGCGTTCAAAGAATTCGTTGCCAGCGATTTGTGAGCCAAATAAATCCAGTTGCAAAGGGTTCATCTCCCACGCGTCTTTTAGCGTTTGAAATTCTGGCTCCTGCGAGGTCATGATGGTCTCATCAATCAGCGCACAGTAAGCGTACTTGGCTTCATGAATATCTTCTGATAAAAAGCCTTTTTTGCGCGCATTTATCTCAAATTTATCTAGGAAGTCGTATATCTTTTGACGAAACTTATGTGGTTCGGTACTAAAGTAGTGGTTGCGTAGTAAGAACACTAAATAAAAGCCGTCATACATGATATCAACCAGCGATTGGCTGCTGATGCGTTTATCAAGACCGATTGCTGAGACCTTTGATGCCACCTCACCTGAATCTAACAATGAGGGCGCAGAACCAATTGAATTATTCTCTGACATGATCGTTCCTAATGCTTAATTTTTGAAAATACTGGTTTTGGAGATATTAATTAACGACAGCTATCAATTAACGTGTATACACAAGTAGCGATTTATAACGCTGCTCGATAGTAGCTTCTAAAATCCACTACTGTACGATAGCCATTAGCTCTATTTTTAAATCATCAAAACCGTTTGGCACATAGATACAGATAGATTCAGACTTTATCATCTCATCATACAGCTCACCTACAGGCTCAATGGTAAAGTAACTAAATCCTGGCCGCACAGGTATCGCACTAGGTACTTGAGTCACATGCGAGACAGATGAACCGGGCAGCGCTGATAAGACACGCTTCTCTACCGAATCAGGGGTCGCGACCTTAAAGCGGCGTGGTACGATATCGATTAATTCATGCATCGGCAGTGAGGAGCTAATAGATAGATATAGCTGTGAGCTGCGTGTGATTTTGTCGCCGCTCAGCTCCCCTGTATAGTAAGACGATTTATTTTGACGCAATGGGATTGAGATGAAGTTACTCGCAATCACGGTGTTGAGTAACTCACGAATGATTGAGATGATGCTATTAAACGACTCATTAGCATTGTCATGATGATAAGACGGCAGATCGCCTACTTTGTATAATGAGCTAAAAGTGGCCAATTGACTGGCCACATTTAATAGTGTCTCGTAAAGGCGCTCTGGATGTATTTTAGCATTGTTATATAAGTGACTTAGCTGAGAGTATGCAGTATTGAGCGTATGTAATAGCCAAAAAGATGCAATGTCTGATGAGCGAAATTCTAGTAAATCATTATTAGACTGACGATGATGATCATATAATGAAGTCGATTTGGTATTGATCATGGTCATCAAACGATAAACTTGGCCAACGAGCGCAGGGTTACTCTTAATATGAACGCTAGGGACGATATAATCTTCGTCCACTTGGTAGATGCCTTGGGTTGTGCGCACCAGTTTGATAACTAACAACGATAGGGTATCTTGACTGGGCGCTTGCGCAGAATGACTCAGTTGCAGGCTCGGTGACAATTTAATAACATCAATGACCGCTTCAGCTGCTTGACTATATAAATCTTTTGCTTCAATAGCTCCCCTCACATAGCGCGCTGGATTATCACTATGCTCTGTCTGTATATTATTGCTGTCATTATGGACAATCTCTAAACTTAAAAATACAAAGACCTCATCACCATGATCTTGACTATCTAGCGTAATACCTTTTGGTAATGCATCTATACGAGGTGCCTGATATATTGTGCCATCTGGCAATACAGCGTAAATACTTTGAAAGCTTAACAAGTTACTCTCTAAAAGCTGTTTATCTATCTGAACATCGGATACTCCGTAAGCATACGGCTGCATCAGCATCATACTCAGGGCGCGCTGTGAGTTATGATACGTGTCTTGAATCTGAAAATGCTGAGGTCTTAAAAACAGCCCCTCACCCCATAGTACTCTATGTTTACTCAAGACAATCTCCTACAAACAGCTGACTAATGGCTGCTGATAATATTTAAGTTTGGTCGTAAATGCAGGCGCAAGCTTTGGGCTGATACCCTCTACGATATTGACGTCACATGCGCCTATATGAAGCACCAGTGGCTTATCAAAATTGAGACTATTAAGCGGAATAAGGAGCTGTGAGCGTTTTTTGGTGTATCTAAGTCCCACTTTAACCGCCATAAAGTGTGCATCTTGAGGAATATTTAAAGTCAGACTGGTCTCACGATTGGGGATGACACTGACTTCTTTCGCAGCCAGTTTTTCAACTTCGGTGAACTGACTTTCTTCTGCTAAAAATGCAATATAAGCGATACTCGCAGTACCTTGTTTGGCACGTCCTGCATTGGCATTGGCCATAGGTTTGATATTTAGCGTAACCTGTTGCCGATTTAGCTGCTCTTGCAAAGCCTGCTGCTCGATATTCATGTTTTCGATCTGCTGTTGCTGCTTTTCTAACTGAGCTTTTAAGTTTTGCAGATCGTCATTGTCACTGTTTTTGCCATTACTGATGATGCTTTTTATATTATCAGCAATAGTAGATTCGCCCGCCAGCGTAGAGACTTTGCTATTTGGTTTGCTTAATTTATCAGCGCTACATCCTGCTAGCGTGCCGCTCAACAGACAACCAGCTGTCATCAATCCTATGGATAATATCTTACATATGTTCATATTTTCAATTTACCTTGAAATACTATAGTTATTATTGACTGGTCAAAATCTCTGCCATTTTTGGGCGACCAAGCACCCCTTTTTTGCGCAGCTCAACATGCCCAAGATCCATCATTCGCCAGTCTCCTCCCCACACAAGTCCAGCTGATTTGGCCACTTTACCATATAATCTATAGCCTCGCATCGCCCAAGGATCCTTTTCAGTAATGACAATCTTACCGTTTTTAATAAACGCGCTATCCCCTGCAAGACCAAACTGATGATAACTTTTATAAGAGCCCGCTTTGGTTACGTGTGTGCCTTTTTTAAGCAATCTTGCTTGCCTTGCAGGACTACGATAGCCTTCTAAAAGCACCATATCATAGCCATACTGATCGCTCATTACCTTATAAACAGTTAACAGCCGTTGAACAAATTCTGAGTTCATCTTTTTCCAATTGCGGTCAGCATTTTTGATATTGATATGACCATTGTGCAGGTGCGAAGCCAAGATGTCTCCTGGATAGCCAGTCGTACTATCTTGAGCATTTAGAGTGGACAAATCTGGCTCAGGTAATATGAGCGGCCTTCCGACTTGAGAAAAATCCGTTTTTTCATCGAGCCAATAACCTTTCTCAGTCTGTGCGGCTTGATAGCTTGCAATTTCAGCTTCAAGTTCAGCAAATAGCTCTTCTGGTGGCGATGGCGGTGGTCGCAGACGCTCACCTACAAGTAGCTGGTTAATCTGTGAATTAGCTGTGCTGTGCGTAGCATCTTTGGCATGGTAAACCTCAAGAGAGTTATGCGTGATAAGGGCATAACATAGGCCAATAGTCGCCGCAATAATTAACAGTGACAGTGTAGATATGATTGGGATGCGCTTTATATTGATAGGTAATATAAAACGATGAGTACCCTTTATAGTAGAGCGGGAAAACGTTACTGGTAGCTGCTTTGATAAGAAACTTGTTTTTAAACCAGATAACTGCTGGACATTGTTTTTTACCTTATCAAATATCTGCGTACACAGTTGTGGATCAAAAAGTACCACCACCACGACAACTGATATCAGTGTAAAGACAGAAACAATTAAGTAAACCATAAAAATACAAACAGTCGTTGGTAATCATTATTTTATAGATAGTATATAGACAAATGAAGCGCTTTAAAATAAGCTAACTTAATTTCACTATTACTTTTTATGTTTACATTGTCTTTACTCCTCTTACCGTATTTTTAAAAGGAAAATCACTCAATTTAGAGAATCATCCTGTATAAACTGTTGGTCTAAAAAATCCTATAAGCTAAAAATTACTTATTTTTAGTCGAACAATAAAAGGGAATATTATATTATTGACTGAGTTTATATTACAAAGCAGTAGTAAAAATTTTGATTAATTCATAAAACTTAAGAAAAAAAGTCGGTAAATAGGGGTAAAAAGAGTGGTAGTGAATAAACTAATATCTTATGCCCGCTATTTCTTAGTGTTGCTCCTGATCATTTATGTCATATTGGCTTGGATGTACTTCAAAGACCATGCCGTACAGCTTACTTTATTTGGTTTATTGCTTTGGTTTGTCATTGTCCCGATATTATTGCTTGCCTTGATGCTAGCGCTTCGATGGAGACAAAAAAAAGTAGCAAGCAGTGCTGCCGATGTATCAGATATCAGTAGTGAGAAAAAAAGCCCCAAACCGCCGGATTCTTATAATTTGTTTATATACAGCAGCATTTGTCTGCCTGAAGGAGATAACTGGTCTGATGTAGTTGACAACGATGAGGATCTTACTTTACTAAATGAGAAGCTGACAGACTTTGATGGATTGCCAATACTGACAAAACCGATTGCAACGCTTGCCGATGTCGCACCTTTACCATACGAGTATATGGAGGCTACAAACCTAGCGGATTCAGATTTAAACGGCTTAACTGAGCGTTTATGTTCATTGATTTATGAACAGCTCTCTTTAAGTGATAAGACGTTATCTAGCATTGCTCAACATTTTTACGAACACTCCAATCAAGACGTTTCTGAGCCCAATTCAGCCATCGATATTCATCCTGATTGGCAGCAGCATTACCTCGTTAGTGCAGACAAAACAAACAATGCAGAACCCACCGTCACTCCTACTGATAGCTCACTCTCTAAACTTTCCATTTATCTGTGCGTGCCTGAAGGTGCAGACACAGATCTACTCATCGCAGCCACAAAAGAGCAGCTATCGACCTATGGGCTTTTAGAATCCTTAATTACTATTAACCCGATTGTCACTAATGATATTGATCTAGAACGTAATATCACTTACGACTCTATGCAATTTATCAATGAACATGTGATGCCATTGGCCCAATCAGCGTCTCCTGAGCTTTGCTTATTGATCATTGCAGACACACAGATCAATGATGAGTGGCTAGAATTACAGCTGTACTCAAATAATAGCTCTACCATCATTCCTACCGAAGCTGGAGTACTGCTTATCTTTGGCAATCAAGCAGCCCAAGACGTACTTGATATCGACACTTATGCCAACGTTTTATTAACTAAAATATGTGCTCCTGATGTTAAAGACATGAGTACACAAAATGCAGATATAAACGACCATAGCCAATCAGAAGTATGCCTTGATAGCAGACGTAGCTATAGTCATCGGTTAATGAGGATCAAAGACTTACTGCTAGACAACTCTTTTTCACTGTCATCAACCACTATCAAGACGCACACTCAAACAGAATTAGACGATACCATAAATAAAACTAATGTTCTTCCTCAAAATATTAGTGTTACATCTATAACTGACATTAATCCGGAGAAACAACCGTATGATATGTCAGTATATATGAGCTTTATTGATGCACTGACAGCACAAGATATACTAGTAAATGAGCTTTATTTAGGGCATTATATGCCATCTAACCTTTGGTTGAAACCATTTATCGGTTTATCATTATTCGTCAATTTAATTAATACCAACCAACAAGAGTCAGATTATATATTTTTAGAAACCCAACATAAGCGATGTTCTATGCTTTGGTTAGCAGATTTTTCCTAGGCGTTTTAAGCGTAGCTCTTATGAAAAAATTGACGCTTCATTGTTGTAAATACTTATTTTATTGTCTTAAGATCACACTAGGTAGCACGCATGTTTTCAAGGTTTTTTCATCTTATCTATAACCCAAGAGTGTTGTTGGTCTTGGGTATCATAGTCGCTCTAGTCTTGCTGTATGATTATGTGACCATCAAAACCTTTACCATCATTATTGGTATATTGTTGACATGCACAGTGCTAGGGGTATTTAGCTACTACTTATGGAAAAGGCGTAAAAAAGCTTCAGACGAACTTGCGAACTTGGTAGAAGATAGTGGTAATGAGAGTCACGACGAAAATAGCGCTCACAAGGCCAAAGATGAAAATGCACAAGAAGTGCAAGCGCTACGTCAACAAATGCAAGACGCTATCAAGACTATCCGGAAGTCAAAGATTGGTGATCAAACCGGTAAGGCGGCATTATATGAGCTGCCATGGTATATGGTTATTGGTAATCCAGCAGCAGGTAAAAGCTCAGCTGTACTGCATTCTGGATTGAAGTTTCCATTTATGGAAAAAACCAATAAGCTATCGGTAAAAGGCGTTGGCGGTACGCGTAACTGTGACTGGTTCTTTTCAACCGAAGGTATTTTGCTTGATACCGCAGGCCGTTACTCTGTCTACGAAGAAGATCGCTTGGAGTGGCTATCCTTTTTAAATCTGCTCAAAAAGAATCGACCTAAAGCGCCAATTAACGGCATTATTATCGCTGTCAGTATCGCCGAACTTACCAAAAATGATCCAAGCTATGCCTTAGACTTAGCCAAAAACTTACGCAGCCGTGTCCAAGACTTGACCGAACAGTTGGAAGTCTACGCCCCTGTCTACGTAGTCTTTACCAAGATGGACTTGGTCTCAGGCTTTCGTGACTTTTTTAATGATTATGAACAAGAAGAGCGTAGTCAAGTATGGGGCGCGACCATCCCTTACCCTGAAGATCCCGAAAACATCAACATCACTGACGTATTCGAAGAGCATTTTGGCGTATTGGTCAACGGTTTAAAAGACTTGAGTACGACAAAATTGTCTTTGCGTCATCAGCGTACTGTCTCGCCAAGTCTGATGACTTTTCCTATGGAATTTCAGTCGCTACGTCCGATGATAAGGACGCTCATGCATGCTTTGTTTGAGGACAACCCTTTTCAATTTAAGCCCATATTGCGCGGATTTTACTTTACTAGCGCCTTACAAGATGGGCAGGTTAGCAGTCAGATGACTTTGCAAATGGTGCAAAATTACGACTTGCATCCACCAGCTGTACCCCTCAATACCCAACAAGAAGCTGCTGATAAACCTTATTTCTTACAAGATTTATTTTCTAAAGTCATCCTAAAAGACAAGCATTTGGTCAAACAACACAAAAACCGTAATAAACGCAGTCATCGTGCTATTGCTACATTAGGCGCTGTAGTTGCATTGTGCGCGGCTGTCAGCCTATGGACATGGTCATATGCTAATAATAAGCAATTAACTGAACGCGTAGTAGCCGACTTACAACAAGTTGCCGAGCTACAAAAAAACGCTAATGGTGATCTGCAGTCTCAGCTTGAGTCACTTAGTATTTTACAAAGCCGAATAGAGCAGCTTGAGAACTATGAAGAAGATAAACCACTGTCTTTGAGTCTTGGTCTCTATCAAGGCGGCAAGCTCAAACAAAAACTACTAGCAGAATACTATAACGGCATCCGCATCATCGTCTTAGCCCCTACCAAACAAAATATAGAAAAGTTCCTGACAGAGGTAAATACTAACGCGGCGCAACTGACAGTACGCACAGAGGAATCTGCAACTGAAAATACAACTGAGACTACGACTAATGACGCTTATATTCAGTCCGATCCGACCGATGTTGAAGATGCTTATAATGCGTTAAAAGCTTATCTTATGCTAGGTAATCACGACAATTTAGAAACCAGTCATTTAAGTGACCAAATGACAAGGTTTTGGCGTAACTGGCTCGATGCCAATCGAGCTGACATGCCACGCGACAAAATGATTCGCCAAGCTGAGCGCATCTTAAGCTTTACCCTGGCACATGTCGACGACTCCGCTTTCCCGCTCATCCAAAATGACTTAGGACTGATAGATAAAGCGCGTAGCAACCTATCTAAAGTCAGCAAAGGCCAGCCTGCACGTGAGCGCGTCTACTCTGAAATCAAAATGCGCTCATCTGCTCGCTTCCCTTCTGTTACGGTTGCACAGATCACTCAAAATGATGCCAATGAAGCACTACTTGGTAGCTATGTGATCTCAGGTACCTTTACCAAGCAAGCGTGGGAGTCTTTCGTTAGTGATGAGATTGATAAAGCTGCCACTACTAGAATAGTAGCAGATGATTGGGTGCTGGCAACCAGTAGCCAAGATGATCTCACGTTGACTGGTAGCCCTGAACAAATACGACAATATTTAGTCAATCGTTATAAGCAAGAATATATCTCTGAATGGAAACGATTTATATCGCAAGTTTACGTTCGTGATAGCGAGGGATTCGATGACCATGCTGTCTTGTTAAATCAATTGTCTAACGCAAAAGAATCACCGTTAAAAACTCTATTTGAGACGGTTGATCGTCAAACTCAATGGGACAACCAAGCTGCTAACCTAGGCTCTGCTAATGGTGGTCAGTCTCGACGCTCATTTGTAAATTGGTTTAAGCAGACCATACTGCGCCAAAGTCCAGCTGAACTGCGTATGGCAGAAGCGTCAATGAACAACGGTAGTAGCTCTAGTGACACAAATTCTGCTCCGCAAGCCAATTCAGGTGTGATCGCACAAGAATTCTCCTCTATTCATGCTTTAGTCACGCCAAGAGAGGATAATCAAGATCTGTCGCTGTTAGACAATTACCTAGTAAGCTTAGGAAATATTAGAACACGCTTTAATAATATAGCGCGTAGTGACGATATCGGTCCTGATGCCCTATTGTTTGCTTCACAGACCCTAAGTCCTGACGGCTCAGAACTAACCAAGTCTCTACAGATCTTAGATGAACAAATACTAAGTCAAGCCAATTCGGAGATAAAACAGCTTGTTCGCCCATTGTTAAGTGAGCCGCTGACTCGCTCATTCAATATGCTGCTTACACCTACTAAGGCTGAGATTAATAAAGTCTGGCAAGCGCAAGTACGCAAACCGTTCCTCGATAATTTAGAGAAAAAATATCCATTTACTGCCAATGCTAATTTAGAGGCGACACCAGCAGAGATTGGTCAATTCTTTGGGGAAGATGGCTATGTGTCGAGATTCGTTAACGAGACTTTATCGCCCTTTATCATTCGTCGCGGTGATCAAATTTCGAGTAAGATTTGGAATGGTGCAGGTTTAGGTCTGAACCCACAGTTCGTCGCTGACTTCGGTCGTTACTTTGTCAACTATACTGGTAGCAATAGCTCAGGCCCGTCTGGACCTAGTGCTGCTTCCAATCAAACAACGTTCCAGATTATGCCATTACCAGTGAGCGGCTTGACAGAGTATACAATCGTAGTCGACGGTCAGCAGCTGCGTTATCGTATGGGCACACAAGCATGGACGACTTTTGTATGGCCAAACCCTAGTAGCCAGCCTGGCGCTAGTATTAGAGCCAAGGACTATGATGGCAGAGACTTTACTGTCTTTGAAGAAGCCGGAAGCTTCGGGGTAGAACGCCTCATCAATAGCGCACGCCGGACCGAGCTTGGCGATGACATCTTTGAGATGGCATGGTCAGGTGATGGCACAACTATCTCTGTCCGCTTTAGAGTTATCAGTGGTAATACTGCCAGTCAAGGTCGCTCCAACAATCCATTTACTGGCATGAAACTACCTGCTGATGTAATCGCCCTTGGCGTTACGCGTAGTGCAAAGCCAATTGCTAATTCTAACGCTGACAATAACAGCTCTTCAGCTAATAATTTAGCAGATCAAAGCAATGAACAAGGTAGTGCAACTACGAATAACACTTCTGCACCATCTGAGCAGCAGGAGCAAACGCGATGATGCCCGAATCACTACCTTTAGTTTATTTTGGCAAGCTGCCTGCTCGCGGAGACTTCGTGCGTGCGCGCGCTCATATCAATGAAACCAACATTATTGATCAGTGGGTAAGTCAAGCTCTGACTACTTCAGGCTCCATATTGAACGAGTCATCAGAAGGTGATGTACCCTCCAAAGAGCCTCCCTTTTTAAATTTCAGTCACGTCGATACTGCTGTAAATCAAATCATTACTGGAGTGCTCATACCCAGTCATGATAGTAGTCATAGAAAGTATCCTCTTATCGGCTTTGGCGTTATCCATTTGGATAAGCCCAAAAGCTGGACGAACTACCTTCCTATCAAATCGCTTACTATTTGGGATGATATTTATGCAACGTTGAGTGCGGCAAAGACTCAGAGCGATAATACACAAGTGACTGACAATTTAAACGACTGTCTATTGACTATCGATAACAATGCCAGCACACACTACTATGATTTTATTAATACCATGACTCTACAAGACATTTCGGTATTAATGGATATCAGTAAACAGCAACTGGTACAGCAGATTATCGCGACAGGCTTGTTGTTTTTGCCTACTTTCGCTAAAGGCTTCAACGGTCTCAACAAATCCATATGCTGGACACTAACTTCTGATAAAGCCAGCGCTATACATATGGCGACTTTTTGGCATGACTTGATAAGTGGGTTTTACCAGCCACATCAAATCTGTCTCAACACTTATCTATATCGCACCTCTAATCATTATCGTTTGTTACTGAACTTCACTAAACCTGACGGACGCGTACTTAGCCAACTAACAAGTAGCGGAGATACAAAACCTGATGACTGGGTCTGGATCGCTAATAGTGACTGGACACAAGGTTATATCGATGAAGATATCGGTCTGACCCGCTTTAATAAAGTGTTGTTGCAAGACAATCTTTACCTGTATGATACCAGACAACTGTTCAAAAAAACCTTCTTAGCACAATAGCTTTTTGAGACTATGTTTAAGATTAATTTGTTTAATAACTGTTTAATAACATCTAGATTAAAAAGGTACTTTAATGAAAGTCCTCTCCATAACGACAATACCTAAGCTAACAGGTCGCAAAAAAAGTCTCCTATTGGCTGCTGCTATGACGCTTCCTATGAGTGCCGTTGTCTTTGCAGAACACAACGATGCCCATATTACAAATGGCTCTCAAGATGTGCCGGTCGTCATTAAAGGTGTCGTCGCTACTAGCTCGGATAAGCAGCAGCTCCTTGAAAAGCTCAAAGCACAATACCCTAATAAACCAGTCAGAGATGAAATTGAAGTTCGCTCCAATATCAGCATACCGACCAATTGGCAACAGATAGCAACAGCCATTATCGATAGCGATATCTCCAATATTCGTCAAGGCCGAATCGATATTCATGGCACTACTATTAGCTTACATGGCAAAGTCAGCAGTCTTGAGCAAAGGCAAGCGATCCAAAATCGCATCCATACACGTTTGACCGATCTCTATCAATTAGAAAATCAGCTAGTCGTAATAGAAGGCGAACAACGTTTAATAGATGACACTCTCGGCAACCGTATCGTCGAGTTTGAATCAGGCAGCGCCAACCTCACCCCATTAGGTCTTGGAATCTTAGACGACATGGCAGGCGTCATTCAAAGTCTAGGTGATAAGCCAGTTACGATCACTGGTCATACTGATGATGTGGGTAACCCTACTGCCAACCTAGCCCTATCCAATGAGCGAGCCGAAGCGGTCAAGCAATATCTAATCGGTCGTAATATAGATGCTGCTCGTCTAAGTACCACCGGAAAAGGCGACGCTGATCCTATCGCCAGCAATGAGACTGAAGAGGGGCGTACTCGTAATCGCCGTATCGAATTTCTCCTTGGTCAATAATACCGCTATATACGACGATAGCAAATAAGTACTCAAGCTGATAATGCTTTCGCTTAACAATAGGGACAACCACCATGCTACGCTTGACCAATACCGTGCTCCCCATGCATCCTGATAGACTCTATGCTAGCGTGTGCAGCACTCAAGCACCCTATGCCAGTAGCCATCAAGATATCAGTGCGCATCAAGCGTGGCTACATAAGCTGATTCATGGATCCTGTGAAGACGATATCATCGCCCAGCTCAACCCAAGTAGTCCGGGCAGACCTTCATCGTCAGAGCAGCACGGTATCGACACCTACGTGCTGCATGTCTATATCCATGAGCTCAATCACCCCTCTTTTATGCCACTGACCCATTTGATTGGTAGCCCCTTAACCCTCAGCTTTGATACCCCAAGTGGGCTTACCTATCGTCATCTATATATCACTGCAACACGACAATTAGATCATGATGGTAGCTATGGCTACTATCGACTCATCGCTCAGCCCATCACCTATCGCTTACATCAACATACCCGCAGCCAGATAGATACTGACTTGTCGGTACAAGCCATGGTATCAGAACGCGTCGCCATGCAAGAAATAGACGTAATCGATGACAGTGGCACTGAGGGCAGTAGTGAAGAAAACGCCAGTTGGACCCCAGCGCGTATGACTCAGTGGCAAAACAGTGACTGGAGTCATATCTGTGAGCGCCTTTCAAGACAAGGACTCACCGCTTACCTGCGTCATGCTCAAACTGAGGAGCATGCCCCGCCCACCCTTATCATCACCTCAGCCTATCCCAGCAATGAGGACGGTATCAGTCAAAACATCGGTCCGGTGCGCTACCAACAAGTTCTGCATGACCGTGTCGACGCGCCTATCCTAGCCCTCAGTGAGCAGATCAGTAGCCAACCAAACACGATTACAATGCAGCGCTTTAATAGCGCTAGCGTGGCGCACCCAACTCAGTCAGCGGATGTTGCTGTTGGTCAAAGTGATAACGAAGAGAGTCATCAAGGAGGACAAAACGCCCTAACCTTAGACACTCCAGCCGCCTTTGCTCCTGTGACAAATACTGAGTCTATCGATGACGCTACTATCATGGCAAACAGTCACCACAGTCGCTACAGCGTTTACCATGCGCTTGCTCATTGTACTGATTTAAACATTGCGGACACCTTTACCCTAGTGGGTCATAGCCATCTTAATCAGCATTACCGTGCCACTCATATCGTGCATTTAGCACGCAATAGCCTCGCTCATGTAACAGGGTTGACCAATAGCCGTCGTCATCACGAGCGTCATGCCTCCAGTCTAGAAGCAGGTATTCATTTAACCCAGCTCAGGCTAATCACCACCGACACCCCTTGGGTCGGTCCTTTGTATAGCAGACAAGTACTCCCTCCGATGACAGGGATCGCAGATAGCCAGTCTGATACGGACAGTCGCAATCATATGACGCCGACACGCAACTATTTATTAGATAGCCCTGCTCAATCTATCAATCGATTAGAAGCCCAAGCAGGAAGCAATTATGGCAGCCACTTCAACCACAGAGAAGATGATCAAACCCTAATCCAGTCCATCGGTGATAGCGAGCATCTGATTAATACCGGTAGCTTACTGTCTAATAGTCGTCCCAGCCTGTTCGCCACAAATGATGAACAAGCAATCGAGAGCGGCTATCGCAACACGGATAATGGTTTATCCGAATGGATCAGCGATCATAGAGGTGAGCAAGCCTACTCACAACTCAACGTCGATGCAGGAGAAATTTCTGCCAGTCTTAAGATGGGTATTATCGATTCACAAAGTGATGGCACGATAAAGAAACAAGGCATTAGCGCCAAAACCAACGCGCAAATCAGTATTAAATCAGGAGAAGCTTTAGTCTTATCCACTCAGCCGCAAACCCACGCACAAGTGCAAGAACACAATTACCAACATCATACTCCAAGCCTTACTCAAACGGCACTTGGTGGTCAGCACTTAGCGGAGCGACTCAAGCAGTTGGCAACCGGACTTGGACGACAAGTTAACGACCATAAAGCTGTTAAAACGCAATTAGAGAGTATCGCCAAAGAGCAACAAACCCAAACCCATCAAACCACGCCACTTACCTTAATAGATAGCAGTGCCGACATCAGCTATGTGAGTAGCGACACGCTCGTTCATAGAACAATGGGTGAGATAATTACTACCACTCAGCAAGACATGAGGATCAGTAGTGGCGAGTCTCACCAGCAGATTAGCAATGAAGCACTGAATGTTATAGCCGATGGTCAAGTGAGCTTCACCAATGCCAAAGAGACGATTACCCTCTCCGCCCATACGGGCAAACTTGAAGCCACAGCTAAACAGGACGTGAACATTGCCTCCTCCACCAAAGAAGTTGAGGTGGTGGCAACTAATAAAGTGACGATAACAGCTGGGGGTGCGAGTATCACCCTTGATGGTGCTGATATTACTATCGCGGCCAAAGAGTTTGCGGAGAAAGGCGGTAAGCATAGTCGGGCTGGGGGTGGAATGGATGGTTTGGGGCTTGGGGTGTTGCCGAGTTTGATACCTTATGCAAAAACGCTAATGGATGGGGTTTATAATTTAGCGTATCAGTTTGTTTTCGAAAACGATATACCTTACGCTAGTGTAGCCTATACAGCTAAAAATATTGTAACTGGTGAAACGTTTAATGGGGTCACTGACGAACATGGATGGACTGAACAATTTTATACAAATTCTGAAAATGAAATTGAAGTCCATTTAGATCTACCTTGGCAAAAAACAACAGCAGATAAGTCTTATAATTTAACTTATCAATTTGTGTTTGCTAATAACATACCCTATGCAAATGTTAAATATATAGGTAAAAACAAAAGAACTGGTCAAGTCTATCATGGTACTACTAATGAAGATGGTTTAACTGAAGAGTTTTACTCAGAAAGCGAAGATGAAATTGAAGTAAGTTTACACTTACCATGGCAAAAAATGAGGGGTTTTTATGAGTGATCCAGTTATTCACGCTAGAAGATATACCAGCAACAAAACTAAAGCTAAGCTCCAGAATAAAGTGGTACAAAAAGTTTCTTATATTTCTGAAGATCAAATTAGCAATATTGAAGACAGGACTACAGATATAATAGTAACTGCGTTACTTAAAGAGTATTCGAATGCTCCTAGTGGTCTTTTAGGTGCTCTACAAGCAATGTTAGTAGGTGGAGAAGCAAGTATTAATCAAATAAGGAACATTTTTCTAAAAGATTATAACTGGTATAAGGCTACTGGCGAAAGGTTAAAATACCAAGAACTGAGCTCTATGCCAGGTGTAAGAAGATGCTTAGATTATATGAACTGGGACAATTATGATACTTTTGAAGAAGCTTGGAAAGACGTAGGAAATCAATGTTATAGCCAGTAATTAAGATATAAGGACAGCCCACCCATGAAAATTAAGTATTTATTAATACCTATTGTTATTGCTTTTCTATCATCTTGTAGTTATAACTCAGACATAACTGAACCTAAAAAAGTATCAATAATAGAATATATTGATAAAAGTGATTTAGAAAGATATGGGTTTACAACTAAAGATATTAAGGACTTTGATAGCAAAATTAAAAATAGCGATATATTCTCAGATAATTATACAAAATATGAGACTAAAGGATTTACCATACTATCTAATGATGAGAATCCTGAACATATCTTTATATTAAAGAACAATAAATTCATAGCTTCTTTTGATGATAAAGCTAGAACCTTGTACTCTAAAGAGGCTAATATTCCTACCCGACTAGATGCACTAGTGACTTATATTCCTACAACTCCTTCACTAAGTTACAACAATGGAAAATCTAGCTATTACGATCTAAATTTGGACGGTGTAGATATTATTTATGAGGTTATGCCTAGTAACGATAAGAGACTTGATTATTTTTCTGCGGAAATTCTTGGTACACCAAACCTAAATATAATCGATGCAAAAATATCAGGAAAAGAATGTAAAGCTTTGGTTGGATATTATGCTTGTTGTTTTTCAGACGAAGGTAATTACGAAGCGTATAAGTTTGACTATAAAGCTGGTTGGTCTAGTATTCCCTCCAATAAAATATTGAATGAAGCTTGTAATAGTGAGAACTTTGAAGCTGCCAAGAATGAGCTTAAAAGCAAGCTCTTCAGCAACTAATTATTAAATCCACTGAATAACCCATCCTAGTCTATTTGCCACAACTGATGAGCAAGCCATTGAGAGCGGCTATCGCAACACGGATAACGGTTTATCCGAATGGATCAGCGATCATAGAAGTGAGCAAGCCTACTCACAATTGCAAGTTAAAGACGGACAAGTGAGTGCTCATATCAAGATGGGCGTGATTAACTCAGCAAAGCGCAGCAAACGCCAAGGTATCAATGCGACAACCAACGCGCAAATAAACATTAAATCAAACGAAGCGATGGTGCTGTCAACCCAGCCACAAACCCATGCGCAGGCAGGACAGCACAATTACCAACATCATACCCCTACTTTGACCCAAACGGCTCTTGGCGGTCAGCACTTGGCGGAGCGCCTTACGCAGTTAGCAACAGGCTTAGGCCGTCAGGTTAACAATCACAAAGCGATTAAAACCCAGCTTGAGACGATCGCTAAAGAACAACAAACTAAGACCCACCAACAGACGCCATTCACCCTGATCGATAGCGCAGCAGATAGCAGCTATGTGAGTAGCGATACCCTTATCCAACGCTCTATGGGAGAGATGATCAGCACTACGCAAGCAGATATGATGATCAGTAGTGGTGAGACACATAACCAAATCAGTAGTGAGTCATTGAATATCATAGCCGATGGTCAATTTGTTATGACCAACGCGAAAGACAATATCACCCTCTCCGCCCATACTGGCAAACTTGAAGCAACGGCCAAGCAAGATGTGAACATCGCCTCTTCAACCAAAGAGGTTGAAGTGGTGACGACGAATAAGATTACGATCATGGCGGGAGGTGCGAGTATCACCCTTGATGGTGCTGATATTACGATTGCGGCAAAAGAGGTGGTCGAGAAAGGCGGTAAGCATGGTAAGGCTGGGGGTGGAATGGATGGTTTGAGGCTTGGGGTGTTGCCGAGTTTGATACCTTATGCAAAAACGCTAATGGATGGGGTTTATAATTTAGCGTATCAGTTTGTTGATGATGACGAAGTACCTTATGCTAATACGCCTTATACGGCAGTGAACAAGACAACTGGTGAAAATTTTAAGGGCACTACCGATGAAAATGGTTGGTCTGCTCGCTTCCATTCTGATAATGAGGATGAGATTGACGTTCGTCTTGATCTTAAATGGCAGACTGAGGGTAAGAAAGATAACTTTTAAGTAGAACTGTAAATCTTCGTTTATCTATGACAACAATCTAAATATTAAGCAACGATGTCCCTGGATTATATACAAACATATTCTGGCACACCTACTGGTTATTATCTTGGGGTTTGAACTTTAGCTCGTGTAACTTGAGCTGATAGTAATTGATTGTTTAATTTGCGAAGCACTTTTAATGATTGATTAAATATTGAGAAACATAACTATGGCAGTAAATGAACCTAAAACAACAACTAGAAAGCTGAAAACCGGTACTAACAATCAAGTTGTAAAAGTAACAGGACCTGAACTCAGAAAGTTCTTAGTTCATTTCCGCCGGCCTATAAAATCTGGTTATGATGGCTCTTACGGCTTTGACTGGTTAAGGGATGAGTATGTATATGATATTGAAAATGTATTTGAAAAAGGAGATGTTAAGAAAAGATTGTATCGAGGTAATATTAATAGCTTAATAAAAGAATATACTCGTTTAAAATCTAGTGATGCAAACAACTTAGAAGAAGTTGATGAAATCGTAACAGAAAATAAAGAAACTTATATCCCTGCTTGGCTTTCTGTATTCCCAACTTCCAACCCAATCAATAGAGATGGCGTTAGCTTACATTTACAAATCGATCAAGAGATAGGTGACGATATCACTGATTTAACCATTGATGGAACAGTATTAAAATTTGAGACTAGCTTTGGTGTGGTTGTAACACCAACACAAATAGATTTAGGAGATGTTATTAGTAAAAAATCGCTTTCTCCAAGAATCCTTACTGCTACTGACTCAAGTCTAAAAACGAAAACTGTCTACTACTACAAAGATGAAGCAGTCACAATTAATATAAAGGCAACTGATGTTTATAACAAAGCAGGTTATGTCAAGGTTGTTGCCATAAAAGGTAATAAAAAACGTCATGTAGGACTGCTTATGCTCTATCCTAATAGTGATATTAAAAAAGCAGAAATCCAAACGATAAACTTCTGCACTACTGCCGGACAAAACCCAGTACCTACACCAGAAAACTATAAAGAATTCCTTGAAGCACGTTCATTTAATCAGGCCTTGATAAAAACACAGGTAAATAATGAAAAGCATATTAATATCGCTGATTTGCATAATCTTTACAAAATAAAATCTAAAGCACATACAATTTCAGATATTGAAGTTATAAAAAACAATGCGATTAAAAATTTTTTAGCAGACTACAAGCCAGAAGATATGGTTTACGGTAGTCAGTCTAAAGCACTATTAGAAGATATAATGGCACTATGTCAGCTATTTAATCTAACTGACCGTTCAGTTGGAGATGAAAAATTCCAAAAACTGAGTGTTAGTAAGAAACCTAAGACTACTTTTATAATTTTTACAGACTATATAGTTAAGGAGGAGGATGGCATTGTATACGGAAGAGCAGATGGTAAGGTAATTGGCTCAGAGGAATACCCTTCTGTATTTTATGGCGATACAATTGCATTATTTAATAAAGGTAATGAAGACTTATATTCTTTGGTTCACGAAGTAGGTCATAGTTTTAGTCTACCACATAGCTTTGATGAAATATTTTCCGATAAGCATTTTTTTATAGAGGCTATACTGACAATTTAATGGACTATGATAAGAAATGGGGTCCTGAGCAGAAAGAAGAAGATGTAAATAATCCATACTGTCCAAATATGTGGGCACTTTTCAAATGGCAATGGGATATATTACGTAGTGACAGAAGTATGAACTCTTCTGACGCTTGAATATGACTATAAATATTCTGTAAAAGGTTTACTCAATGAAAAATATAAAAAATATTCTTATAGCTATTTCAGCGTTACTTGTAGGATGCACGAGCTTAGACACTCAAAAAAAAATGGAAAAGAAATCTAAAACAGATGATAAGCCAGTAGTTTGTTATGAACAATCAGTAGATCCTTTTTTAGTTTTGAAAAAGACTGCTCTTGATACAGGAGTATTAAGAGATGAACCTATTGATATAATACTCAAAGACCTATTCATTGAAAAACTAGAGGCCTCTTTATTAGAAAGTAAAGGATATTTTACGAATCATTATAAACTTAGGTTTGATCTAAATGATATTAATAGTAAAATATCTATTAACAGCGATGGTCTTAATCCAGAAAAAATACAAAAAATATATTATAGTCCAATAGATTACCGTAAAAGAAATAAGTACGGACATCAATTACTTAATCAGGAAAAGTTCGGCATGACTGAAGCTATCAATTTAGTCATTGATGACCATGGAAAAGCGACAGAAATACTAGAGCAACTCTATCAACAGTACTTAGTAAAAGTTGAGAATAATGACGTATTAAGTGATGGTGAAACGCTGCATACATATATTCGTTATGAAGGTAAATTGTTTGAACTTTGGGGTATTAATCGCAATACACATCCAACTGAAGAATGTAACTTCAGTATGCTTAAAACTTTAATAATTGATTAAGACGTAATCGCAGTTACAGATCATCGTTAAAGAACAATAGACCAATAATCATAGCAAATGCCCTTCACTATCATCGATAGCTCAGCGGATAACAACTAGATCAGTGCAGTAACGTTTATTAAGCACACTTTACTCTTTTAATAGGTAACACAAATTTGATTTGGCAATCATAAACCAATCTCTCAAAGTCCACCCAAACCACCAACCGAAAAATTCTAACAAACCTGCACCCTCAATCAAAAATACTGCATCTCCAGTCATTTTATTTCTTAAAGTATTGTCTATAGTTAAATGACTACATTTATCTTTTTAGTTATAGAGATATTGTAGGAATAACACCATTTTACAGGACGTAAAAAACATGGTGTGGCTACTGTCAACGAAACAGAAGTCTTTGCTAATTATGTTTAGCCGATAGACGATTACGACGACGGTACAACCAATAGACTATCATAAGGAGTGTGATATGGCAGGTGTAATACAACCAAAGAATAAGGGCCAGGATAATTCTGCTACCCCTTCTGATCCTAACCAAGAGTTGGTATCAAATGCAGACCGAGCCACCAAAGGTTCCTTAACCATGGCATGGTGGGGCGTCTGTAGCGCCATGTTCTATCTGGTCATTGGTATTGCAATGGCAGAGAACTATGGGACTAAGAATGCGATTATCGGCTTATTGATAAGCTGCGGCGCTTACGGAATCATAAATGGAATCATCACTCGCTATGCCATTCGCACAGGCATGTCAGTGGCCTTGTTTTCTCGCGTATTATTCGGTCATAAAGGCGCAGCTTTAGCGACACTGATATTTTTTGCCACGGCGATGTATTACGCGGTATTTGAAGGCTCTGTCATTGCCGTCACCTTTAGCCAAACTTACCCTTCTGTTCCTTACTGGATCGCCGCTTTAATCGTGGTGGCTTATAGTGTGCCTATGATTATGGGCAGTGTCCAAAACTGGCTGGACAAACTAAATGGTGTGCTCTTGCCGTTTTACATTATCGGGCTCATTGCGGCGGTCGTCATGGCGACCAATGAGTATGGTTATAGTAGTGCTTGGCTGTCTTTAGGGCCTGAAGAAGCACTGCCTTTTGGCTGGTGGAACGTTGCCGTATATTACATGGGCATATGGGTATTGATGATGTATACCTTTGATTATGCGCGTTATGGCAAGCAAGAAGACAGCAAATTCTTATCTTGGTTTAATTTCGGCATCCCCTTCTATCTAGTCGCTTTTTTCTTGAGCGGACTGGCGGGGATTTATTTAGTGAGCACTATCCCCTTAGAAGGCGCATTATCCGAGGTGTCCATCACTTTAGGACTGGTAAAATTGATGGGTGTGTTCGGTCTTATCTTTGTCGTCGTTACACAAACTCGTATTAATACTGCCAACTACTTATTGGCGACAACCAATCTGCAAGCATTCCTCAAAGATACCATCAATATTCAAATTCCAAAATTTGTTGGCGCTTTATTAATTGGTACTTTTATTTTCGTTCTGATGCTACTCGATGTATTTGCTTATCTGTTACAAGCGCTTGCCTATCAAGGTGTATTTGTGGTGGCTTGGGTGGCGATTGCCCTCACCCATATTCTTTATCCTAAACGAAAAGACATCTTTGGCGCGGTTCCCATCATTGATCCGCAGCGCTTGCCAGCATTTGATAAGTCAGGATTGGTCGCTTGGATAGCAGCCTCAATCGTCGGAATCGTGCTTATGAATCTGGGCGGCAGCTGGGTCAATTGGTATGCGACCTTGACCTTTATTACAGCGACTGTCCTGTACGCGATATTGATGCCCAAAACTCAGCAACACGTTTTACAACTCTCACCAAAAACAACGACTGGCTAAATAAATGAGATAAAAAGTGCACTGACAGTCAAATACTGTGCCTGCTCAATCCATTTATTTGTGGTTAGCATTGTTATAGTAAAGCCAGTGCGATAATAAGATTACAAGGAGTGAATCATGAATCAAGCTAAAAACACCTCGACCACCGCTTCAACCAAGGCCCTCGATCCTATCACTTTATCCGTTGTCCGCGGCGCATTAGAAACCGCGCAGCGCGAGATGACACTTACCTTAGAAAAAACAGCACGCTCTAGTGTGTTTAACTTAGCGCATGATTATAGTAATGCGCTGTTTGATCATCTACCTGAGATGATACTGCAAGGTCAAGATATCCCTATCCATTTAGGCTCATTGATGCCAGCCATGAAAGCGGTGGCAGGATTTTATGGTGACGACATTCATGAAGGCGACATTATTTATCATAATGACCCTGTCGTTATGGGCAGTCATATTTTAGATTGCTGTATGTATAAGCCTGTATTTTATGACGGTGAGCTGGTATTTTGGACGGTATGCAAAGGTCATGTCACCGATATTGGCGGCCCTGTACCTGCTGGATATAACCCAGATGCCAAAGAGATTTATGCCGAAGGCTTGCGCATTCCACCGATTAAAATATGGGAAAAAGGCGTTAGACGTGATGACGTTATCAACCTAATTCATAGCAATATGCGCTCACGTCGCAATCAGGAAGGCGATTTGAATGCCCAGTACGGTGCTTGCGCGGTTGGTGAGCGCAACATGATTGCGTTGCTAGACAAATATGGCGTAGAGACGGTTCGTGCAGCGATCGAAGAGCTGAAAAACATGGCTGATAAGCATATGCGCTCGCTCATCGAATCGCTGAATGATGGTGAGTATCATGGCGAGGCCGTTCTGGAAGATTCAGGGCATGGTCTTGGCGATTTGACTATCAGTGCAGACATCACTATCAAAGGTAGCGATGTACACATCAAGATAGATAGCCCGCCACAAGTCCCTTATTTTATTAACTCTTATGCTGGCAACTCGATGTCAGGCGTCTTGCTTGGCCTCATGATGTTCGCGCAAGTGGACCCTCCTTATAACGAAGGTCTGTATCGCTGCGTCACCGTTGATTTAGGTGAACATGGCACGCTATGTAATGCCAAAGAGCCAGCGCCTCACGTCAACTGTACCACCACACCGATGGAGACGCTGACAGATGCAGTTCGTAAGGCGTTAGAGGACGCAGCGCCTGAGCGCGTAACGGCATCATGGGGACATTCGTCAGGAGTCAACATCGCCGGCATTGATCCAAAAACGGGTGAGCAATATGTCACCATGGTACTCGCCTCTATTATCTCAGGCGCAGGCGCCACTCAGCAAATGGATGGTTGGCATGCTTGCGGGCCTTTGTGCTGCTTTGGTGCGTTAAGCTCAGGTGATATCGAGTTATTAGAATATCAATATCCTATCGTCGTCCATAAGTATGGACTGGCAGAAGATAGTGGTGGCGCAGGACGCTTGCGCGGCGGCTGCGGTACAGTTTGGGAGGTAGAACCCCTCGATCACACCATGACCGTTGTTGCTTTTGGTGAAGGGCGTCATATCCCAACGATGGGTGCAGGCGGTGCTGAGCAAATCTCTCCAGAGCTCAAGTTAGGAAAATTAGAAGTGTTCCGTGAAGGTGGCACCACCGATACTCATCTTCACAATACGGTAATTGAGATTAAGTCAGGAGAGCGCGCGCGGAATACCAATCCTGGTGGCGGCGGCTTTGGTCGCTCTTTTGAGCGTGAGCCTGAAGCGGTGCTACGTGACGTCATCGAAGGGATTGTCTCTGTGACTGCCGCTGCAAAAGAATACGGTGTCGTCATTGATAGCAAAACCATGCAACTAGATGAAAAAGCGACTCAAGCATTACGGGCAGAGGCGGCATAGTTGGTACAGGGATGTACTGACTCTACATATAAAATAGAAAAGTTTAAGGATGAATTATGAGTTATGAATTTCGTTTAGGCGTAGATGCTGGTGGTACTTTTACAGATTTTGTGTTGGCTGAAAACGGGGGTGATATACATCTATTTAAGGCCCCCTCTACCCCAGAGGACGGTACTAAAGCGATTGCTAACGGGCTGCAACAGATTTCCGAAAAATTCAATCGCCCAATTACCGAGATCATCCAAGCCTGCGACTTATGTATTAATGGTACCACCGTTGCCCTAAATGCTCTGATTCAAATGAAAGGGGTAAAAGTAGGACTACTCTGTACGGAAGGTCATGAAGACAGCATTGAGATTCGTCTGGGCCATAAAGAAGAAGGCCACCGCTACGATGCAAGCTACCCGCCAGCACCGCAAATAGCGCCGCGGGATTTGCGCTTCCCTATTCGCGGTCGAATACTTGCCGATGGGACAGAGCGTGAAGAGCTCAATGAAGACGATATTTTAGCAGCCATAGAAGAGCTAAAACGCCAAAACGTTAAAAGCGTGGCCATCTCTTTTGTATGGTCAATACGCGATACCAAACATGAGCAACGAGCAAAAGAGCTGATACAGCAGCATATGCCAGATGTATTTGTGTGCTGCGGTAGTGAGGTCTATCCGCAGATTAAAGAATATACGCGTACCTCAACGACCCTAGTTAATGCCTATCTCAGTCCGATTATGTCATCTTACGTATATAAGATAGATGATTACTTCAAACAACTTGGCGCTGATCAACCAGTACGTTACTTCCAATCTAATGGCGGGCTTGCATTGGGTGAAGTCATGAAAGAGCGTGCGGTTAACGCGATCAACTCAGGGCCTGCCTCTGCCCCGCAAGCGGGATTGTATATCGCTGAACCTTTCGGTATTAATAACGTAATTACTGTCGATATGGGTGGTACCTCGTTCGATATTACACTAGCAAAAGATGGCAAAACCAGTCTAAATCGCGATATTGACTTTTTGCGCAATCGCATTGGTGTACCTATGATTCATGTCGAAACCCTAGGTGCTGGCGGTGGCTCTATTGGTCATATCAATAACTTTGGCATGTTAGAGGTCGGACCACAAAGTGCAGGCGCGACCCCAGGACCTGCGTGTTATGGTAAAGGTGGCACACTACCGACGGTCACCGATGCAAACTTAGTATTGGGATATTTGCAGTCTGGTGCCGTACTAGGCGGGATTGTCACTTTAGATGAAGATAAAGCAAAGGCTGCTATCGATGAGCATATTGCCAAGCCTTTAGATATCGATTTACCTCATGCAGCTTATGGTATTAGTACGATTGTCAATCAAAACATGGCCAATGGTATTCGCCGTATTACTATCGAAAAAGGCTATGACCCTCGCGACTTCGCTTTAGTTTGTGCTGGCGGTGCTGCGGGTATGCATATTATCTCACTAGCAGAGGAGATGGGTATCAATACAATACTTGTACCTAAGTCAGCCTCTTGCCTATGCGCTTTTGGACAAATCATCTCTGATGTCAAATACTCGTATCTAGCCACTCAAATTATGATTATGTCTGCAGATGCTGAGCTAGAAACATTAAACGATACCCTTACAAGGCTTGAGCAAGACGGTATTGCAAAGCTTAAAGAAGATGGATTTAGTGACGAAGATATAGAAATTGAACGCGCTATGGAGATGCGCTACGTTGGACAAGTCCATGAATGCAATGTCATCGTGCCAAACGGCAACATAGATAGTAATGCAGCCGAAGATATCCTACAAGCCTTCCACAAGCGTCATAAAGAATTGTATACTTATGATGAACGAGACAGTGCTGTAGAGCTTGTCAATGTAGAAGTTTCAATCATTGGGAAAGTCAACAAACCTGAGCTACCTACCCTAGATACTCAAGTTGGATCGGTGGAGAGCGCTAAAGTGGATGAGCGCAAGATGATACATGACCATACTTATCAATGGATGCAAACCCCTATTTATGATGGCAATAAACTGGGTGCAGGAGCGGTTGTTACCGGTCCAGCTTTGATTGAAGAGCCAACCACAACTATTGTGGTTAAACCTAATTGGCAAGCTGATTTGCATCAATCTGGAACATACAAGTTGAGCAAAATTCAATAATGTGGATATAATAGTCATAACTATTTCAGCCTTTCTCTCTTTATGGGAGAAGGGTATTTATCGTTTTTGTTAAGATAAATCTGAAAACCAAGTGGAGAGAATAAAGAGCTGTAAACTTATTACCTAGCATTTAAGGATGAATGCAAATGGAACATAGTCAAGGCATAAGCAAAAAACTCTATGAGCATATAGATAACACCAGTAGCACTCAAAAACCAATCAAGCCTTTACTAAATGCTGATGGCTGGCAAAACGCAATTAGTGATACCTATTTTGACTTAAAGGTACAAGTTAAAAACCCCAACCAGTTCACAGGTCAACTTCAACAAGCCATCCTAACCCAAATGGGTGTCTCAGGCTATATCGCGGATTCTGTACATTATCAACGTAGTGGACAGGATGTATCCAAGGCTTGCGATAGTATTTTGCTTACGTTTCCACTGAATGGCTCAGTGTGCTTTGAACAACAAAAACGGTTATTAACTTGTCACCCTGGTCAGTTCTTTATTGAGCTATCTCACCAACCTTATCAATTTTATCATACCGAAACGGTAAAGCTACAAGTCTTAAAAGTACCGATAGCCAGACTAGAAAACCATCAGCGTTTAATAGAGCAGTATTTTGCTCAGGCCATTACTACTGAACAAGGCTCGGGCAGACTACTTAATCATCAAATCAATCATGCTCTGCACCTTGCCACTAACTTTACATTATCCTCTACAGAGTCTCAGTTTCTCGAGCAACAACTATTAGACTTAATCATACATACTCTACATCGACCCACCTTATCTCTAGCAGATAGTCAAAACTCAACGATCAAAGCCGCGCATCTACAACGGATCGAAGACTTTATACATTTTAACTTAGCCAATCCTCAGATTTCTCCTAAACTGGTCTCACAATCTTGTCATATCTCTGAACGTTATATTCATCTGTTGTTTCAAGACCTACCTTACTCGTTTTCAGGATGGGTCAAACTGACCAGGTTACTGGCTGCAAACAAACTATTAACCAAAGCCAATTATAGCTCTGTTGCTGAGGTTGCTTATCAAGTTGGTTTTACCGATCAAAGCTACTTTTCACGTATTTACAAACAACACTTTGGCTTCTCACCCAAAGATACACCTTTTAATGACGCCAAGCCCTATGAGCACAGAGCGAATACTAATTAAATCATACTAGCGTACTAATACCACCTACAAGCTTATGCTCTTAATAAATAAAGTCTGACTTCCATTATTGATACGATTGTTTATCGGCAGTTTTACTTATCGATGTGCACGACTAATAACTAAGTTTTTTAAGAGTCCAATTAGCCCTACCGTTTATTCCTAAATGGAATAACTACATGATAACTCGGTGTTAGACCTTATTCCAAAAATCAGGATAATCACTCCTTTGTTATTCATTTTTTGATTTCTTAGGAGTTTGTAATGCAGTTATTGTTACTAGTGGCTGTTTTTGTCGCATTACTATATGGCTTGTGGCGTTATCACCGTCAGAGTGATTCGTTAAGTCGTAGTGTTTTCCTAGGTTTATTTGTCGGCGTAGGTTTTGGTTTGGCGCTTTCAGCGCTTAATATTGATACCAGTAATTTTTTACCCTGGGTAAACATTGTCGGAAATGGCTATGTCAATTTGCTGAAGATGATTGCAATGCCCTTGGTATTCATTTCAATCTTGGCAGCCATCGCTCGTTTAGAAAAAGCGTCCATGATTGGCTCTATGAGCTTCTGGATTATTGGCACCTTACTAATTACGACAGGGCTTGCTGCTTTAGACGGCGCGATTATTGCCAATTTATTCAATCTTGATGCCAGCTCTATTGTTGCTGGTCAAGCAGAAATTGAGCGTGGACAAAGCATGGTTGAGAGCAGCACTCAAGTCTCTGATCTGACCATTCCAGGATTAATTTTAAGCTTCATTCCCACTAGTATCGGCGCGACATTTGCAGGCTTACAAAGCACTTCGATGATATCTGCTGTGGTCATTGCCAGTTTATTAGGGATAGCCGCTTTAACGGTTAATGCAAAAGAACCTGAAAAAGGTGCGGTAATCATTCGCGGTATCGGCATATTGCAAAGTTGGGTGATGGCACTGGTACGTTTTATTATCCGTTTGACTCCTTATGGCGTTTTTGCCTTAATGATTAAAGTCATTGTCACTACCGATGCCAGTGCAGTTTGGCAATTAGCAAAATTCCTCCTTGCCTCCTACGTTGCCCTATTCATTGTATTGATTATGCATGCACTTATCATTTTATTAACCGGGCGCTCACCCATCAAACACTTTAGAAAAATTGCGCCTGTACTTACATTTGCTTTTACCTCACGTAGTTCAGCAGCGTCTATTCCTTTAAATATTGATGTGCAAATTAATAAGCTTGGTATTGCTAAACCTATTGCGAATTTTTCAGCATCGTTTGGCGCGACCATTGGTCAAAATGGTTGTGCTGGCGTTTATCCTGCCATGCTGGCTGTGATGATTGCACCGACTATGGGACTTAACCCTTGGTCGATAGGATTTATAGCTTCCGTCATTGGCGTCTCTATGATTGCCTCTTTTGGTGTTGCAGGAGTTGGTGGCGGAGCGACATTTGCAGCTATTATCGTGTTATCAACCTTGGGGATGCCGCTAGAGCTCGCTGGTTTGTTGATATCTATTGAACCATTAATCGATATGATGCGTACTTTAGTCAATGTTAGTGGCTCAATTACTTCTGGTGTCGTTGGTAATCGTATTCTTAGTGAGTCGTCTGAACCAGAGCGACTGATTGATTATGATACTCAAGTAAGTCACAGCTAAATAGTAACACTGACTGGATTTTGGTACTGTCCAAGTTTCAATAATAAGCATTGTACAAGACATAGCGAACGGTAACTTTTGGGGTGAAAAATAAAAGCTTACTGCTTCGCTATTTTTTACGGCTGGTTTGTCGTTAATGCCCAATACATCCTAACCTGGTTTATCATTGTTCTTTAAACAAGAACTTTCATTTGTGATTATTGCTGTTTATCTGTCTATAGCCCATAAACTATAATGACTATATAACGGTAGGATTGATTACGAACGAGATAAACGCTTGGTGATAACTACAAAATTATAAGAAGATAGCACCTCTTTGCATACCCTTTTTAATAAATACTCAAGCTGAACGATCACCTATCTTTGTCAATATTAGTTATCGTCGTTTTTAATTCAAACTTAAATTGAAAATCAATACTAAAATCAAAATAGACAGGAGATCGGTATGGGCTTATTAGTCGATGGTAAATGGCAGGACCAATGGTACGATACCGACGCTAGTGGCGGCCATTTTAAACGCGAAGAGTCAGGCTTTAGAAACTGGGTTACCAAAGACGGTAGCGCAGGACCAACAGGTGCAGGTGGCTTTAAGGCTGAGCCTAATCGCTATCATCTGTATGTATCTCTAGCATGCCCTTGGGCGCATCGTACGACTATTTATCGTAAACTTAAAGGTTTGGAAGATATGATTTCGCTATCGGTCGTTCATCCTTATATGGGTGATCACGGCTGGACATTTAGAGAAGGTGCGGGTGTCATTGCCGACCCTATCTCACATGCTAACTACGCTTATGAGATATACACTAGAGCAAAATCAGACTATACAGGGCGCGTCACTGTCCCTATTTTATGGGACAAAAAAACCAACACTATCGTTAGCAATGAGTCATCTGAAATCATTCGCATGTTCAATTCAGCCTTTGATGAGGTTGGTGCGCTACCAGGTAATTTTATACCGTCAGAGCTATTAGCAGAGATTGATGAGATTAATGCATTTGTATATTCTGCTGTCAATAATGGGGTTTATAAATCCGGCTTTGCAACCACGCAAGCAGCTTACGAAGAAGCTGTGAATACGCTATTTGATGCGTTAGATGTATTAGAAAAGCGCTTAGAGAATCAGCGTCATTTGGTTGGTAATACCATTACCGAGGCCGATTGGCGTTTGTTTACTACCCTAGTGCGTTTCGATGCCGTGTACGTCGGTCATTTTAAATGTAACCTGCGCCGTATCGTTGATTACCCTAACCTTTGGGGTTACCTGCGAGATTTATACCAAGTGCCAGGTATAGCTGAGACCGTCAATATGAATCATATTAAGGCCCATTATTACACCAGTCATGCCAACATCAACCCAACTGGTATCGTACCTATCGGTCCTTATCTTGACTTTAATACGCCGCATGATCGCGAACAGCTATCGTAAATAAAAAGGTAACGATAACAAGATATAGGGCGACTGGTATGAGTTTTTCGCAGCATCTATCTGCTAGCTACAGTAAGTAAGTAAAATTCATACCAGTTTTGCGTTATTAAATAACGTATCCATTTTATTTAGTATCGATTATAGTAAATAAAAAAGTGTTTGCATAAGAAATAAGCTACCCAAGATTATAAGCATAATCTTGGGTAGCTCTTTTTTTGGATGTTTTAAACGTCACTCATGTTAGCGTTTCTGAGTGACATCCAAATCACTTGAGTAGGCAAATAAAGCAGGCGCACCGCCCGTATGCCAAAACAAAACACGATCCGTTTTCTTGATTTGGCCCGTACGAATCATGTCTATGAGACCACCCATCGCACGACCCGTATAAACCGGATCTAACAATATTCCTTCTGTTTGCGCCATCATCTCAATAGCTTCATTTTCGAGTTTGCCAACCACCCCATAACCCTCGCCAACATAATCAGAATTAAGCATCAAATCGGACTCTGAAAACTTATAATCTGCATTGATGAGTTTTGCTGTACTGTTAGCAAGTGCGACAGTATATTGATCAAACGGCACTTTATCGGTTTCGCCCTTATCAATGTTGATGCCTACTATCTGATAGGGCGAGTTAAAAATCTTGTTTCCAAGCATTAAGCCTGCTTGTGTGCCACCAGAGCTGGATGCAAAGACGATATGAGTGAATGTCTCGTTTATACTTTCACGCTGCAACTCTAGCTCTTTAAAAGCTTCTACAAATGCTAGAGCACCGAGCTCGCTTGAGCCACCATAAGGCACCACATAAACGTTTTTATCCGCTTTGGTTAATTGCTCAACGATTTGAGGAATGTCTTCACCTTTGCGGTTGGCTCCTGCCCAATGAATATGACAACCAAATATTTTATCCAATAATAGATTGCCACTGACTTGCTCAGGCTCCTCTCCGCCTAATACTAAATGACATTCAAGACCCAAGCTTGCCGCAGCAGCTGCCGTTTGGCGACAATGATTGGATTGCGCAGCACCCGCCGTAATGATGGTATCAGTGCCTTTGGCCAGCGCATCACCGATGATAAACTCAAGCTTACGGGTTTTATTACCACCCAATGCTAGCCCCGTATTGTCATCTCTTTTCATAAAAATCTTAGGGCCATCAAGTTTTTTACTCAATCTTTTGAGCTCAATTAATGGTGTTGGGAAAAATCCTAACGACTGTCTAGGTATATGGTTATATTCCATGTCTTGTCCATTTTATAATAGAAAATGATAGATAATGCTAAGCCTTATCCACTGGCAACCGTTATGCAAAGTGGTTATTTAGCTAATATTAACAGCATAGTTTCAAGCTGCAAAAATATTTATTTAATCATGCACTATGCTCAACAAGCCATCAGACAAAAAAACCCCAAGTAAACCAATACTTGAGGTTTTCACATTTGTGAAAACTACTATTTAATATCAGTATCAGCTAAACCCAATGCAGCTTTGATACCATTCATCATCGATAGCGTCCTATAATTCCTATCTTCTGATTTATCGCCAACCACATAATAAACCAGTTTGAATGCTTTGATGCGTTCTGACTTGGTTTCGATGAGTGTGTTCAAAGACTCAATAGAGGCATCTTCAGCAAAACGAACGATAAGCGTCTGAGTATGTATCATGGCTGCCAATTCGGTGTTCAAAAGTTGACTAAATGGTTCTTGTTCAGTCAGCACTTCAGTCAAACGCATCAGCTGGTCACGGTCTATATTGTCATCAGCAACTATATTACACAAAATCATCATACGCACGACAGCTTCATTAAAACTGCCTTCAGAGATTTTGGTCAGTGCCTCTTCTACCTTTGGCAATTCATGCAGTTCGTCTTTATTCAACAGACGACGTGAGCCTACTGATTCTCCATATTCACGAAACCAAGGCATTGACCAAATCCCAAAGAACATACTCTCTGTATATCTACCCTGCCAATCTCGCCAAAAGTCTAGCGTCACTCTGACACTATCCATAAACATTTTTTCGACTTGCAAGAAAAGGTTGTCCTGCTGCATAGATTCGATGGCTGGCAGTTTCACTCTGGCATAACTATCAGAAGAATGACGCGCTTTTTTAGCTTTTTTTGCAGGGACGAAGTCTTCGCTCTGCTGGTTATCAGTTGTACCAGTCATTGCTTTACTCAAATGACAAGTAGCTACTGCTAGCGGGTTTCTACTACTCCATATACTTCTTTGGAGTCTCAATGGGTGCATAGTACGAAGAAATTGAGCGGAAGTTTCATTGCTCATAGCTTTTACTAGTGGGCGCAAATTATGTTCATAAGCTTGAGTCTGAGTCATAGAATACCGATGTACCGCTTTGAATAATTCTTCATCGGTTCGGTCGTCTCCTAGCGCTTGGTTTAAATCTTTAAAAGTACGACGTTTTAGATCAACGGTAAACGTTTTTTCTTGCCCCGATCCCTCAATATGGTCAATGTGCAACTCATACAATCCTGGTGGTAAAACTTCAATCATATCCATGATTGAGGCTATACCTGTATGCTCATGATTGGCTATTTTGGAGCTGACAAAGATACCTAGATGGCCTACTTGCTCATGAATCATATAGATAATACGTTGACCGCAAACCTCAACATCTCGCTCATCACTATAAGCATCTAGAATCCACGATAATGCCTGAGGAGGCGGGGTAATATCATCACCATGTGAAGCAAAAGCGATAATAGGTGCTTTGACATTACGCAGGTCAATATTTGTCCCTTTTTCTAACTGTGCGGTATTGCGAGCAAGACGATTGCCAACAAAGATGTTTTCTACAATCCACTGAATTTCTTTGTCATTCATTAAAAAGAAACCACCCCACCAACGCTCAAAGTCAAGAAAGCGCTGACGATTAGCTTCTGGGTTCTTGTAAAGATCGTAATATTTTCCGACATAGTTACGATAAGGGGTCATTTTTTCAAAATTATCAACCAGTGCTGCCCCATCGAATACGCCATTATTTATGTCAGCACTAAGCATAGATAGCCAAGTACCGCCATTGACGCCTGCTTTGTAACGCATCGGGTTGACTCCAACCTCTCCGCTCCAAGCTGAGATGGGCGCACCATTCAAGACGATAGGCCCTTTGATATCTTGGTTGGTTGCAGCCAAAATAAGCGCCGCCCACCCACCTTGACAGTTACCAATGATTACTGGTGATTGTGCATGGGGATGTCTTTTTTCTACTTCACGGACAAACTTTCCTTCAGCATAAGTAATATCGGCAATGGTTTGCGTCGGCTCAGGAAGACGCTTAAATGCCACAAAATACACAGGATGGCCTTTGTTAAGTGCGACACCGACTTGACTCTCATGCTTAAAGCCACCAATACCTGCACCATGGCCAGCTCTGGGGTCAATCACGATATAAGGGCGCTCATCGTCGTTGGTGACAATCCCTTTAGGTGGTTCTATTCTTAGCAAGACGTAATTGCATGGGCGTTCAAACTTGGTTGCATCCATGATTACTTGGTAGTCATAATCTAAGACTGGCGGGCAGCCAGCCAGCTCATGCTCAAGAAAAATATCACCACGCTCTTTAAGTACATCGACTGTTTGTAAAAGTCGTTTACTACTATCTGTACTGTAGCTCAACCATTCTTGCCATAGTTTTTTTGGCGTAGAGATCTTCTGCCAACTTTTTATGATGGCATTCTTATCTTGATTCAGTGTCTGGATATTTTCTTGAATTTGCTTATGATTTTGTTGTAAATGCTTACAAGTAACCTCTATCAGTAAACCTGCGCCGTCTGTTCTATAGTTATTTTGTAGGTTGAGCTCGTCTATGGTATTTTCATTTTTGTAAAACTGATGGTTTACCATCTCTTGAAAGTTTGGTATCAAACCTGTAGCTCTATGATGTGGGTTGCTACGACTTAACCACACCTCGGCTTTGTTTGGATTTTCAATATTTTTTTCAATAGTGTCTGACATAGGTGATTCCAATTTTGAGTTGACGATAATGTTTTTTATATACTGCTATTATTGATTATCCTCTAAGGCTAATTCCACTAAGGCTAATTGTTTACTAACAGACAAGATTTATTAAGGTTCAGTTGAGCGTAAAGCTTCATCTGCCCTGACATGTACATACTCCCCTGGAGCATCAGAGAGTATCTGCCACTCTTTACCTGTATACGTGATACCCGGTTGTCTGCTATCTACTTCACCTGCACTGTGCTGATTGATCCATTCGCTCCAATGTAGCCACCAGCTCTTATCGTGCTTTTCTGCTTTGGCATACCATTCATCAGGATCGGCGACATAATCTTCATGGGTATAAAAGCCATACTTACCCGTTGGCGGGTTGATAATGCCAGCGATATGCCCTGACTCACCGAGTACAAAGGTAACATCACCACCCAGCACTTGTGTAGACGCATAGCTTCCTTTCCATTTGGCGATATGGTCTTGTAATGTTGCGACGACATAGGTTGGGATAGTCACTTTTGACAAATCAACCTTTACTCCGTCATATGCCAACTCGCCTTTTTCAATCATTTTGTTGCCCAAATACAGCTCGCGCAATACAAAGCTATGCAATGCAGCAGTCACGTTGGTAGCATCAGAATTCCAATATAAAAGATCAAAAGGAATTGGACGCTCCCCTTTTAGGTAATTTTGCACATAATAATTCCAATAAAGGCTATTTTCACGTAATAGACTAAAGGCGGCGCCCATCAGACGTCCGTCAAACACCCCTTGCTGCTCTCCTTCTTGCTCAAGCGCACTGACCGTACGTTCGTCAATAAATACGCCTAAGTCTCCAGGATCGCTAAAGTCAAATATCGTGGCCCAAAAAGTTGCACTGGCTATACGATCTGCCTGCTTATTTTCAGTCAACCAAGATAGCGTCAACGCCAGTAACATACCACCGATACAATAACCGATGACGTTAGCGGCTGACTCCCCTGTAATCTCCTTAATGACATCTAAAGCCGTCAGCAGTCCCTCGTGCATATAATCCTTCATATTGACGTCTTTATAAGCCCGCGTTGGATTGGCCCACGACATCACAAAGACACTATGGCCTTCATTGAGCGCCCAACGAATGTATGAGTTCTTCTCTTTTAGGTCCATGATATAAAATTTATTAATCCATGGCGGTACAATCAATAAAGGACGTTTATGAACTTTAGCTGTCGTTGGATTATATTGTATCAACTCAAACAACCGATTACGGAACACCACTTTGCCTGTCGTTGTAGCGATGTTTTCACCAAGCTTAAAAGCATCATGATCCGTCATGCGAATGCTCAGCATTTTGGAGCTCTTTTCCATGTCTTCTGTTAGCTGCTTGAGTCCTCTTACCAGATTCTGTCCCTTTGACTCCATGGTCAAGCGCAGTATTTCAGGATTACTCCATAAAAAATTACTTGGCGCCATTGCATTTAACCATTGACGAGTAAAAAATGATAAGCGCTGACGGGTTTTTTCATCAACTCCCTCAGTATTATCAATGGTATCCATCATGCCATTAGCGGTTAGAAGATAGCTTTGTTTTAGAAAGTCAAAAATAGGATTGTTGGTCCATTCTTCGTCTGTAAAGCGTTTATCGCCTTTTTCTGGAGTGACAAGAGGTTGTATTTGGTCTTCAGAGCCCTTCATCAGGGTATTTTGATACAGCTGGAACTGTTGTTTCCATAAATTCATCTGTTGTTCGATTAATGCAGTGGGGCTTTTGTCTGCTACGCCTGTGCTAAACTTCTGCCATCCATCTATCATATTGAGCATCAGAGATTGGCTTATGTTGTCATCTTGGCCAACTCGTTTTAACGTTTCGCTAAAAAACTTTTGGGACAACTCGTTAAGATCACCCATATCGCTGTCAGCGCTTTGTTGGTCCTTGTTTTGATCACCTTGCTGTGAGTCTGGCTTTTGCGAATCAACGTTTTCAGAAGTACTTGGCATCATAAAATTGCCAAAATTATTGATTGAGTTCTGCCATAGCTTCATGTTGGCTTCGAACGGATTTGAAGCTTGATTAGATTGATCAAATAAAGATTGATTAAGCTGATTTACTTGGTTTAACTGATCTAAATATTGTTGACCAAAGCTATTAAAGTTAAAGGCATCGCTAGTGTTGTTTTGACTATCTTGTGTATTTGACTGTTGTGTATTTGGTTTTTGCGATGATGTATTTGATTGGTCATCGGATTGCTGATTGTTTTTATCGGACTTATGATTATCCATATCTTTACCTATTTTCCTATCCATAAACGATACTGGATTTAAACAGTATCCAGCTTTAAACGATATATAGTTATAAAACACTTCTAATTTGTACAAAAGTGCAAGCCTATTGATCCAATAAAGCTAGCACAATAGAAAAAAGATGGGATAGAGTTCTCTAACCCACCTTTTAGGTTTAATAATTACATGATATCTCATCAATAACAACCAATAAGATGATTAAATTTATCAGTAATTACAATTACTTATTTGTTGATTTTCCAGTACTGCTGGTATTACTAGTTCCAGTCTTTGTGCTCGTTTTCGTATTTGAGGTATTCGAGTTAGTATTGGTATTTGTCTTTGCACCTGATTTGGTATTTGCACCAGTCGCAGTTTTCGCAGCTTTTGTGGCTTGTTCAGTAAACTGCTCAGCCATTTTGTTCATGTTTGCTGCGTACTCTTGACCTTTTTTTGTTGCTTGATCAGCAGTTTTCTGCATACTTGACTGCATTTGCTCACTGGTTTGACCCTGAACTTCACCCAAAACTTTCATAACGTCATCATGCATATTGCTGCCAAGCTCTGTCATGCGCTGAGCGTCTGATAGCATTTTCTGACTGATAGTATTAAGCATCTCTGCTTGCTTACTGCTAAAGTCTTTGGCAGCTTCTGGAGAGTCTATTTCTGAAACTTGACGCATGTTTTCTAAACCCATTTCTGCGTAGGTCTTAATAGTATTAAGTGAAAACTCGGTCATCATTTCAGCGTTTTTTAAAAAAGCTTGGTTCAACTTGGTCCAAGGTTCAAACATTTTTTGGGCGCTTTCGTTGAACTGATTGACATAATCTTGCGGGGTCTGTTGTGACATATCATTACTCCTTGTATCGAACGATTGGTTTAGCTTTGTCCAAGGTTCGAACATTTTTTTTGCATTTTCATTGAACTGGTTCATATAATCTTGCGGGGTTTGTTGTGACATCTTATTGCTCCGTATATTGACGGTTGAGAAAAAATCGTATGCGTTGAAGGTTAAGAAAACATTATAATATTATTAAGTTTGTCACTTTATACAGTACTGTAACAAAAATGTTTAACAGTAAAGTCAAGACATATACTGACCACCATTAACTGATATGGTTTCACCTGTGACGAATATGGCATCCTCACTGATAAGATACATACAAGCAGCAGCGATTTCGTTTGCACTAGCCAAACGATTCATTGGAATGGTTTCTTTAATTTTATCCATGATATGTTCAGGTACACTCTCTACCATGGGTGTATATGTATAACCAGGAGCAACGACGTTGGCGGTAACTGATGAAGAAGCTCCTTCGTATGCCAATGCCTTAGTAAATCCAATAATACCTGCTTTGGCGGCTGAATAGTTCGTCTGACCATACTGACCACGTAAGCCATTTATCGAACTGATATTGACGATGCGACCGGTTTTTTGTTCTAGCATCTTGACGAAAACTGGATGGACAATGGTATAAAGAGACGTCAAGTTAGTCTCTATCACCTGCTGCCACTGCGCAAAGCTCATTTTTTTGAAGCTGCTATCACGAGTGATACCCGCTCCATTTATCAAAGCATAAATACTGTCGTACTTATCGATTGTCTGCTTAATCGCTGCCATCGCAGTTTCGTGATTACTCAAATCAACAGCAAGAAACTCAAAGTTATCCGAGTCAAATCCATTATCTTCGCACCACTTTTTTGTACGCTCAGGATCTTCTTGACTCAAGGTCGCTATGACATGATAACCATTAGTCACTAACTTCTCACAAATAGCTGTACCAATTCCACCAAGCGCACCTGTTACTAAAGCAACTTTTTTATCCGAAACATCTGACCTTGACATAAAAAACTTCCTTATATGAGTGAGGATTAATTATTAATGACCAATGAGTGCACAGTCGTATTCTTTCATTAGAATATAGCACAGTTATTTCATAGTAGTTATTCCATGTTGGTAATAAACCATTGTTATTTGTAGGGGTTTAGTATTAAAGAAAACGACTGCGTTTAACAATACAACATAAAGGTCAAGTTACTTAGATATTTATCAAAACTACCATGTTAGATACCAATCTAAACTCAAGTAACAATCTAAACTTAGGTACCAATCTGAGTAATGTTGAAAAATTTTTGAAAATCATTCATATATTAATTATAAAGCCAAAGAAACGCAGTATGCCGTTCCTTTGGCTTGTTATACATCCATCTTGCTATACGTCCATAAGATTACGGCTTGTTTTTTGCATTTCTAAGCCACTTTACTATGAGGCTTGGGTTTTTAACAAACGCGACCAAGGCATCGGTCAATTCTGTATTGTTAGTAACCTCTGGTCGTAACTTTGATCGACGGTTATCTGCACAAGCTTTTTTAAGGCATTCGCTCACCTCTTCGGCATCAATCTTTTGTCGTTTGAGAAAGCTGCGAATACTATCTTTCTCTAGCAAACACATAAGCAGATGGCAGAGTTTTTGATCATATCCATCCGTATTACTGCTTGGGAACGGATCATCACCGCCTATCCAGACAGAAGCACTTAAGAGCTGCTCCCTTGTAAAGGGGTTGTTTTGTATTGATTGACCTTTCGCCAAAACCCGCACCTTATAGACACCAGCTGAACCAGCATGGAATGCGACATTGAAAACACCAGGCTCAACCTCCGATAGGGTTAAATTTACTTTAGTGCCATTGGGTCTTTCTAACTCTGCTCGGATGGACGTACCATTGTCTAAGGGGCGCTCGTACTGAGTCAATTGAGCTGATAAAGTTATCATGCCGCCTGGCTCTCGGGTAGCCTGCTCAAGCTGCGCTCTAAAGCTTAGATCAGAACTAGAATGCACATTAAAAGAATAGCGTAGCCCGTGTGTCTTGACCTCATCAAATTTTTCACGGTCATTTTCGAGGCCGGCTAAATATTTAGCGAACACTTTTTCATTCAGATTGAGGACTGCATGCCATTGACCTTCACGTTCTTCAAGCCCTGCAACAGCGGTCGGTAAAGTCATGCGATAAAACTGCACATGTTCACTTGCTAAAAACGCTAACTCAACAGAAGCGTTGGCAATGCTTGGGTCGATTATTTTGCCACTCGGAGTTTCAAGCATATAGTCAAAAACATCTGGTAGAGCGTCTCCCGTCAACAAGATTGCATCTACTGTGATATCTGCTTCGTTAAGATTAAACGGAATACGTATCTCGCGGGCAGGTTGAATCCAACCCTCGGGATCCATCACTACCTCCGTATTTTTAACCCCTGACAATATCTGCAAAAAATATTTTTGAAGCGTAAAGTAGTCATCAGTATCCAAAGTACCAGTCATTAAGACATAACCATTTGTACTACCAGTCAATGCTTCCAAAGCAGCAGGGCTGATCTGTAGCGCCGTGCCCAAGCCAATAGCAAAGACGCTATCATCAATGATACCATCATCTATAAGTTGGCTAATGTAAGGCGCTCGGTTTTCGCGACCATCCGTTAGCGCCACTATAGCGGTATGATTATAGCTGCTAGGAGTCAAATCATCCAACTCGCTACTGGCCAACTCGATCCCACTACCAATAGACGTCGAACCGCCAGGTGATGGTTGATCCGTGATGGCTTCATTCGCAGCTATACGCCCAGAGCCCGTCCCTAACGCGCCCGCAACCGCAATCGAAGTCCCCAGAGTCGCATCGTTGTCGAAGTACACCACACCAATACTGTCCTCGTCACCCAATAGATCGACGAATACAGGCGCGCTGTCTTTGAGCACTTCAATACGTAACCGACCATCGCCTGCGTCCCAAGCCATACTACCAGATTTATCCAATACCAAAACGGTGGCGACCGTTGGTTTGGGGATAGTCGTGGCAGATAAACTGAGAGACCACGCTTGCCCAGTTTGTACACAGGTAATTTGCGCGGTTTCTGGACCTGAGCTACCAACACTGGTTGCCGTGTACGAAAACCAAACCTGCGCTACATTGGTACTATCTCTATTAACGACAACCCTATCACCGTCAGGCGTTCCGAACCCCATACCTGTAGGACCAGCCGTGATAGTAAAGATTAGTTCTCTACAAAAACTGTTGTCAGGAACGGGAGGACTTATATTAAAAGTTGCAGCCCGCACCGCTGTACTACCTACAGGTGTGGCGTTAAATACTAACGTCGTGTTGAGAGGTGTCACTATAGGCGGCGTATCCGTATCATACGAGTATCCCATAGCATGATGATCTAACGTCTCAGATACCAGCATCCCCAAACCAAAGAGCTCGTCATTCAAGCGGTGACCCTCAAGATCATCGCTTGCCGTATCGCCTGGTATATAAGGCACTGTTGGATGCAGCGCTTGCCAATCAGCCCATAGTTTGTCCACAAAGCAATGATGTAAAAAAAAGACTGGGTCATTGGGAGAAGTGCCTGGAAGCATAGAACCTCCTACCCATTCATGGACGAGATTATGAGTGTTGGAGAGTGGTGGAGAGTTTCCGCTTGCAAGAGCCATACGCCCTTCGTTCGCAGCTCGATAACCTATGCTTACTCTATCAAAATCAGCACTGTCATATGGCGTTATCGCTTGAATTTCATCAACATGATCCTGAGTGGGCAAGTTAGGAGCCCTAACGCTAGCGCCAAACCGTCGAACCAGATCTTCGTCAATTCTAACCTGTGGATTGGTCAAATCTAGGTCTCTAAAATCAACGTCAACGACTACAATATCCCAAATGTCTGCTCTGAATGGACCATCTTGAACAAAATTACCCGCACCAGATCCATTGCCGCCCATAAGATCATTTGCCCAGACAGCGGCATTCATAGGGTCCGCTGCATCTGCTGCCCAGTTCCAATATGGTAATGTTACCCCAGGTACCAATCTGTCTAAGTCCAGCTCAAACTGGCGTATATACGCACGGTGCCATGGCAAAAACGCTGGACCGCGATGTGCTCCATTTCGAATCATGAACAGGCTAGGACTCATTGGATCTAAAGCCCAATCCCAACCCCCTGGTGTTGCCCAGTTCATGGCCATATAGTGGTCAAGTACATATTTGTCATAGGTATTATTGATTAAAGGGTATAAGGCGCGTACGTGTGCGGCATCATTTTCATCGTCGACGTATGCGTATAACTCAGCCTTCATCAGTTTAATAGCATTAATGAAAGCGGCCTTTTCCTCTGTCGTCAGAGAATTCACGTTTTTTCTACAAGTCATGAGTGACAATTCCTTTATTAGATGCTTGGAATTAGATGCTTGAAACGAATAACGATGAGCAAAGGTCCAGGCATTGTGAGCTTAAATAAACCATGTAGGCAAAATTGATTATTTTACAAAATTCGGTAGGTTATCAATCACATCATGCACCAATTCAACTGGCGACTCGTACGAAGAATACGGCATTAAACCGGACTCAAATAGTCCATCGCGAAACTCTACGACTTCAAATGCTTTATTGTCTATTTCAACCTTTAATACCTGTAAAATCTTTCGGCTTTTGTCAGAGATTGGCCGTTTAGAAAAGGTAATTTTTCGTCCTTTATACTCTATGGATTTGGGATACTTTTCATCTGGGATATGCTTGTTGTCTTTAATCATTTTAAACTCTCCATTAGCCAGATATTTATTACGATTATTTGGTTTAGCGTTGCATTGCGGCAGACATCACAACTGAAAGTCAGCAGCACGAGCAGATGTAGAAATGATTACCAAACACATAAAATAAATGTACTAATGCTTGGAAATTATCCATTACATCAAGGGTTTATCACCTTTAGCTATACACAGTCTAATTTAAATTGTCAAACCTATAATGCTTCATTAGCAGAGGTTTTGATTAGTGGCTTAACAATATTTGTCCGTCCATGTTTGTTTTGGTATTTTTTAGTATTGATAGTAGAAAAGAATAAAGCATTGAATACATAGCTTTGAACGAGGGTAAGCGTTGTATTAATATCTTAAAAACTATTGTTAATTTATTTAAAAAATTTGGCTCTCTAATAGATTTATAATTACAAATATACTCAATAAATAAAATTTATCTCGTGGAATGATGCATGACAATTTTTAAATACGATTTTTAGAATGACTTATAAGTGTGAAGTAAAAACGAAATAGTAGATTAATGTTGTTTGAGGAGAAATATAATGTTTTAAATGAGCCAAGGCTACATTCATAAGTAATGGATTATATGTCGATGGATTAATTAGATACTTATTTATTGCCACTACACTAATTGGCACTATGCTAGATAAGAAAAGGTTTACAATGAAAAATATACTGATTGAAAAGTAGGAATCACCTAACTCTTAATACTAAGCTATAAAAGCTAAGCATTAAAAAGCCAAAGGGACAATCTATGTCGTCCCTTTGGCTTTTATGTATCAATCACAACGCTATTACCATCATGATTGAATGTATCAATATTAAAACTTTCAACTTACATGATTGTACTACTTATAGCCATGTCATCAAACGCTAACGCTGTATTGAGCGATGTCATTATGGCAGGCTATCGGTATCATATGAGTATCCCATAGCATGATGATCTAGCGTCTCAGATACTAGCGTACCCAAACCAACAAGTTCATCGTTTAAGCGGTGACCATTGAGATCATTGCTTGCTGTATCGTCAGGTGCATAAGGCACTGTTGGATGCAGCGCTTGCCAATCAGCCCACAGTTTGTCGACAAAGCAGTGATGGATAAAAAATATCGGGTCATTAGGCGATGTGCCAGGTAACATAGAGCCAGCTATCCACTCATGTACGAGGTTATGGGTATTACCAGGCGGAGGTGTTTTGCCATTGACAGGTAAACGCCCTTCATTCGCCCCGCGATAGCCCACACTGGCTTGGTTAAAATCACCGCTATCATAAGTAGAGATCTGCTGAATCTCGTCAACGTCAGCTTGAGTCGGCAGATTGGGCGTACTACCTCCAAAATCCCGAACCAATCCGCCATCAGGTTGTCCAAAATAATTAATGATAACCCAACTGTTCTCTACGTCTGCTGCATCGTAAGCAAATGGCCCACTTTGCACCACTCTATTCGGGCCAGATCCATTGCCGCCCATAAAATCATTGGCCCAAATAGCGGCATTCATAGGATCCGCGGCATCCGACGCCCAGTCCCAATAAGGTAAGGTCACCCCCGGTACCAATCTGGCCAAGTCCAGCTCAAATTGGCGTATGAACTCGCGATGCCATGGCAAAAATGAGGGACCGCGATGCGCTCCATTTCGATTCATGAAATTTCCACCCCAACCTCCGGGTGTTGCCGTGTACATAGCGATATGATGGTCAAGTACATACTTATCATAGGTGTTGGTAATGTTAATATATCTGGTGCGTACGTATATTGGATCGTTTGGATTATCGACATATACGTACTCTTCCGCTTTCATAAGCTTAATAGCATTAATGAAAGCAGCTTTTTCCTCTGTCGTTAGGGTATTTAAATTTTTTCTAGTAGTATTATCGGCAGGCATAGTGTTGGTAGATAAATTAATGGACCAAGTCTGCCCCGTTTGCACACAGGAAATTTGTGCGGTTCCTGTGACTGGATCAGTGTCGCTAGTAGCCGTGTAAGAAAACCAAACTTCTGCTACATTGGTATTGTCTCTATTAATGACGACTCTATCGCCGTTAGGAATGCCAAACCCTGTACCTGTCGGGCCAGCCGTAATAGTGAATACCAGATCTCTACAAAAGCTGTTATCAGGAATGGGGGCACTAATGTTAAAAGTTACAGCTTGTACCGCTGTCGTACCTATAGGCGTGTCGTTAAACACTAATTCCGTATTGACCGGTGTTACTATGGGTGGTGTATCCGTATCATACGAGTATCCCATAGCGTGATGATCTAGTGTCGCAGATATCAGCGTACCCAAACCAAAAAGCTCGTCGTTTAAACGATGACCATTGAGATCATTGCTTGCTGTATCGTCGGGTACATAAGGCACTGTTGGATGCAGCGCTTGCCAATCAGCCCATAGTTTATCTACAAAACAATGATGCAAAAAGAATATCGGGTCATTAGGCGATGTACCAAGCATCATAGAGCCAGCTATCCACTCATGTACGAGGGCATGGGTATTACCAGGCGGAGGGGTTTTGCCGTTGACAGGTATGCGTCCTTCATTCGCGCCGCGATAACCCACGCTATTCGTATTGAAGTTACCGCTATCATAGGTGGATATCTGCTGGATTTCGTCAATGTCAGCTTGCGTGGGCAAATCTGGAGTGTTGCGCCGAGAACCAAAATTCCGAACCAACCCACCGTCAGGCAGTCCCAAATAATTGATAATAACCCAACTGTTCTCTGGATCTGCATCATCGTAAGCAAATGGCCCACTTTGCACCACTCTACTCGCACCAGATCCATTGCCGCCCATAAAATCATCAGCCCAGATAGCGGCATTCATAGGATCCGCGGCATCTGACGCCCAGTCCCAATAGGGCAAAGTCACCCCCGGCACCAATCTATCCAAGTCCAGCTCAAAACGGCGTATAAACTCACGTTGCCATGGTAAAAACGCTGGACCACGGTACACTGCATTGCGAGTTAAAAAATTGCTTCCCCAGCCCCCTGGGGTTCCTGTATACATACCGATATGATGATCGAGTACATACTTATCATAAGTATTGGTTATATTAGGATATCTATCACGTACATGTGCGGGATCGTTTGGATTGTCAACATATACGTACTCTTCCGCTTTCATAAGCTTAATAGCGGTAATGAAAGCGGCCTTTTCTTCTGTCGTCAGAGCATTCACATTTTTTCTACAAGTCATGAGTGAAAATTCCTTTTTAATATGCTTGGAAACAAATGCTAGGCATTAGTGACTAGAAGCAAACGTCCAGGCAGTGTGAATTTGAACAAACTGTATATTTAAGAGGCGTTATTTTTTAAACTCTGATACGTAATTAATCACGTCTTGTGCCAATTCAACTGGTGATTCGTATGAAGAATATGGTAATAGGCCAGACTCAAATACTCCTTCTTGCAGCTCTACAACTTCAAATTCTTTTTCATCAACTTCAACTTTTAATTTTCGTAAGTGCTTTTGGCTGTGGTCAACGCGTTTTTCGACTTCAAGTGCTCTTTTATCATGTAGACCAGCACGTTTCTCAACTTCATGTGCTTTTTTATCATGTAATTCAGAGCTTTGTAATTCAGAGCTTGAAAGATCAGAAAACTTAATTTTACGTCCTTTGTATTCTGTAGATTTAGGATACTTTTTATCTGAGGTAAGTTTGTCTTTTTTAGTCATCTCAATTTCTCCATTAGCTAAATATTTATTACAGCTGTTTATTTTGATGTTACAAAAGCATGGATCATTGGTTCATTGCCGAATAGGTTCGACATTGAATTTAAAATTTTGATAATTATCTTAAGCTCATTTGATTAGAAGACTTCTATCAAATGAAGCAATAACGATTACCATATACTCAAATTTATTCTCTCATATGAATATATTTGAGTGTAGCTATCCTTAAATAAAAAAAGTACAAACATCATAACCTGTTACTGGTGCGCATGTTACTTGCTTGCGGTGTCGTTACAGCCAGAAGCTATGTAAAATCTACCCCAGTCACTTACACTGTATTCATTTTATAGTGGACTGACTATACAGCCTGAGAACGGTGTATAAACTATATATCATTCGTTTAAAATAAAAATATAATGATATTAGAATAACTTTTTATAGCACTGCCTAACAAAGACAGCGCTTAAAAAACTTATCCCATTATCGTATAAAGATACAGCGTATTTATTTTATTTAGTATCAGCTATATAACAACCATAACTCTCTCGTAAAGACAACGCAAGCTGAATCTATTAAAGAATACGTAAATTACAGTTTAATGAATTCTAACTTGTAGACTATACAATACTCTACTTTATACAGTATTCTATTTCTAGAATATAATTTTTCATTGTAAGCCTATGATAGATAAAGAATATTAATATCGTTTCTAGTGAAGTATGCCACAGTAATACTCCCCTATTTAATAGCAAGTCATCAAATACAAAAAACCTCAAACAAGCTAATGTTTGAGGAATATGCTTGTCTTGATGTATTGTTTAAAACTATACCTTATCTAAAAGACAGAGTGTTAACACGATTTAGTTAGTAGCAGACTTTGTATCTACCCCTATCTTCACATTTGCCAGCACAAGCCAAGATAAAATCAGCACTATAGCCGGATCTTTCACCACGTTACAACTTCTCTCATAAGCAGCACTGAGTTTGCCATACCGGATACAGACACCAACAAGGCAAATGATGCAACCTTTGAAGCCATATTTTGCGCCAGCAGGTGCGCCTACAGTTCAAAGCCAATCAGCGTTGAGATATAGACAATAGATTTAAGCGACAGCCAAGACTTAAGTGATGCCTGCATAAATGTCACCACCTGCCATGCGTCAGCTTCCAATATAAGAGAAGATAGAGTCAAAATCACATAAGCGATCAGGCCACCCTATGCTACCAGTGTTAGCGCCGCTAGAGCCGATGCTTTGTTCTTACCGTTAGTAGGTGATCATTAATTTTGAAAGTATAATAAAAATATAAACTTATCGCGAATATTTTATTAAAGAGTAGACTACTTCTTATAGGTTGATACACACAGAATAACCGACCTTTATAGATAAAGGCTTTAAGAGAAAATTCAGACACAAAAAAACCTCAAGTAAACTAATACTTGAGGTTGAAACTTTTGTATTAAAACTAAGTTTTAAATATGGCGCAGCGGACGGGACTCGAACCCGCGACCCCCGGCGTGACAGGCTAGACCCACCATTTTTCATTAAATGGTATTAAGTAACATTAACCTACAAAGCTTTATACCAAAAGAGCTATAGATGATTTTTTAGTAGGACGTTTAGCGTACTTTAACATATCTCAATAAGGATAAAATATATATTTTGGTCGCTACCATAGTGTAATTATTGGGCATTCATAATATATAAATGCCCAATAAATGGGCTTAGTTATTCTAATTACACTGGTCGTTTTGTCTATTCGCCCCCACTCATATCTGTGTTGTTACTATAATCTAAGAAGCCGCAGCATAATCCATTAGACTGGATATAGCTGCATTTTTATTCATTCATTCCTTTACGAATCGATACTCCCAAACACCCTCCAAAATTATTTTCCAATTTCGTATTCTTGACACAACCTGTCACACCCCTACGCTAGACTAATGCTTAATCTGTATTTATGAGTGTTAGTAATGATCTACCTAGAAAAATTCTTAGGGAAAAATTGTAGAGATAAAAGACTTTTCTTATTAAGCGATCTTTCTATAACACGGCACCTGCCTCAAAACATTCCTATTTGGTTTCAATTGGATTCTGGTCAACGTATCAACCTTAATAGCAATGTAATTATTGAAGATACAAGAGGCTTACACCAGTTTCTGCGCTGTCGTGGACAACGTATTATCACTCGACAAATAAATGTGAATTCCAAGTTCGTACTGATACCGCGTCTTCATGCTCCCATTGTTTTTTACGAAAAAGACTATCGTAATTGGCGACTTTAATATTCTATTATTATTTCCATAAATTATCTTTACCATGTAAAGAGTATGAATATCAATAACCTACATAAAATATGACTCAAGAGCGTTAAATATTGATTGAGAAATCCAGATAAAAGTGCATAATTACATTTCTGTATTGTTCATGTAATATTGTTACAGGTTTTTATATGGTGTTAATTGAGTAAGATTAATGGAACTAAAAAAGCATGAACGTCTCGCATATCGTTTATCTGACATTATCATTCGACTAAACGCTGGTGAGCGCTTAGATATTTTTGAGTTGGCAGATACTTATAAGGTTTCTACTCGCACATTGAAACGAGATTTTCAGGATCGTCTGACAATTTTAGATTTCAGTGAATCAGGCCCACAATTTTATCGTCTTGCCACCAGAAATATCGGCTGTTTTGAGCTAGTTGACATCAAACGTTTTGCTAGCTTTGCCAGTATCCAAGACCTACTACCACAAATTGATCGTCAGTTCTTTCAGCAAAAACTTGATCAAAGTGTATTAGTCAAAGGGTTTGCATATGAAGATATTAGCAGTCGAAGTAAAGATTTTAAAGCTATCAGCGAGGCTATTGCCAATAGTCAATATATTAATTTTGACTATCAAAAAATTGGCAAACAGAATTCTGCTAACTATAGCAAGAACCATTATTTAGAGCCTTATCACTTACTAAATAAAAATGGTATTTGGTATGTAGTGGGTAGACGTAATCACCAAACGCGTACTTTTTGCTTCACGCAAATCAGCAATCTAGTAATCACTAATGAGTGCTTCGAATGTGACGAGCAAATTAAGGCTGACTTAATCAGAACTGACAGCTTGTTCTTTGATAATCATATCAATGAGATCGTATTACAAGTTAATGCTGAGGTAGCCGGTTATTTTGAGCGTCGTGATCTACTGCCCAATCAAGAGCTAATACGCAAACTGGATAGTGGTGATTTGCTATTAGCCTGTAAAAATGTGCACCCAAGAGAAGTTGTGCCTATCGTCCAATATTGGATACCTCATATTCGTGTGATTAGCCCTAGTAGTGTTCAAACACAAATGCAAGACCTGCTCAAAGGTTATTTAGAAAAGCTCTAAAAACCCAAACATTAATTATTGAAAGACTTTAAGGTGAAATGATGAGTATTGCGAATAATGGAATGACAAAATTAGCGCTTAATGGTTATAAAGATGATGCTATTAAAATATTGCAAACCCAGATAAGCATGCTCTCAGATATCGAGTCTGACATCTTAAGTAAAGAAGAGGAGTCAAAAAATTATGACTCTAAAAGTGAAGGTATTTTAACCCCGGAGACCTGTAAAGAGTTCAAGCAGGTTCTGAAGGGTGAAGTTCATAAGCTACAAAACTTTGATGTGGTCTTAGCTGTTGTGGGCACAATGAAAGCCGGTAAATCCACTACTATTAACGCTATTGTCGGGCGCGAGATACTACCCAATCGCAATCGTCCAATGACATCCCTCCCTACTTTAATCTGCCATAATAAAGAACAAACAACACCTAAGCTAAATTTTAATAGTCAACCTATTAACAAGTTTTTAGTTGAAGTAAAAAGTGCGCTAAGAGTTTGTAGTATTGAAAATCCAAGTCCAGAAATTGTCGAGCTAATAGAGTTCATTCAAGAAGGCTTTTCATTTAGTGATACCTATAACGGCGAAACTGACATCTTTGATTTTTTACAACGATTGAATGATTTAGTTCGTCTTGCTACTACGATAAATAGTATAGCTGATAATGAGTTATTAAAATTTCCCTATGACAGCTATCAAAACATAGATGCTCTACCAATGATTGAAGTGGCATTTAGACTACAAGACGACTTTGAAACTAATGGTCGCTTTATGCTGTTAGATACAGCTGGGCCAAATGAGTCAGGTCATAAAGAGCTATTAGGCCTGTTGAGAGAGCAGCTAAAGCGTAGCTCAGCAGTCATGCTGGTTTTGGACTATACGCAGCTCAACTCTGAAGCCGAAGAAAGTATAAAAAATGAGATAGAAGCCATTCCTACTATCCAAAAATCAAGACTGTTTGCTTTAGTTAATAAGTTTGATCAAGAGTCAGCCAATGCGGATGACGCTGAAACCACTAAAAAACATATTTTCAACAACCTACTCAAAGACAAAATTGATCTGGAGCATATCTATCCTATATCAGCAAGAGATGCTTATTTAGCCAATCGGATGGAAAGTTACCTGTTAGAGAATAAAAACAAACCTGACTATAAAGAAGGGACTTGGATAGAGGACTTTGCTAAGCAAGTATTGGGTAAAAGAGCTGAACAAAAATATGAAAAGATGGACGCAGAGGACATCTCTGAGGAGCTAAGAGCATTGATAGACGATAGTCGCATGTCAGAGCCTTTAACAGATGTTATCGTAAATATGCAAAAAAACGCTCCTTATATTGCCATTCAGTCTGCTCTCGCAGGGGCAAGTGATGTATTTGAAAAGCTACATAACTTCTTCAATATTCGTGGACATTTCGCTGAAAAAGAGAAAATGACGAATGAAGAGATAGTTGAGTTAGAAAAAACCATAAAAAGTTTAGAGAAGCAAATTAATGAGTCAGAAGTACTGTCTGAAAATATGAAAAAAACATTCTCAGATATAAAGCAAAAAGCAAAGAAAGAGATGAAAAAAAAAGAAGAAACCACAAAAATAATGCCAATCATAGAGATAAGGCTAAATGATATGTTTGGTATTGAAAGTAAAAAAATTAAAAAAGAAGTTGGAAAAATAGATGAAACGATAAATAAGACTCTTTTACAAAAGTTTTTTAACCATGAAGAGTCTGACGAGCGAAAATTAAAGTTGGCAGAACTTGATAAAGCTAAAGAACTTGCAAAGTCTAGTAAGTATGCACTAGTTTTCTCAACAAAATCTGATCTTAATGCCTTTCAAAAAAGTGTAGAAGCAATGACATCTGATTTAATTAAAGAAGTTGTTAACGTCTACAGTTCAATATTAGATGAAAGTATAGAAGATACGCAAAAAATAACTACAGAGCTATATAGAAAGTGCAACCAGCTATTGAATAATTTGCAAGACGAGTTTAATAGAGAAGGCTTAAAAGAGCTAAAAATAGAAAGTATAGATTCGCGTATAAAGCAGAATCAAAACGGTGTATTAGAAAACTTAAACCTAAACGTTTCATATAAAAAAATTAGCGAAACCAGAAATGAAAGTGGAATAACATCGGGCATTAAAAGGAAGTTTGGAGGTTGGTTTGGGAAGAGTTGGGGGACTTATCAAGTTGATATAGAGACTTATACTATCAATAAAAGAGATATGAACGATAGAATAAAAGTTACTATAAAAGAAAAGATTATTGTTCCATTAGGTAAAGAGATTGAAAGCACTCTATCAGAGCTTTTGGATAAAAATATTACTTCTATTAATAAGTTTAATGAGACTATAAAGGATGTAGTGCAAGAAATGAACAATGCTATTATCCAAGAAAAGATGCCTGATTTAGAAGAGAAAAAGCAATACAAGGAAAAAATTGTAAAACTTCAAAACTCTAGTCAACAGACTGAAGAGAACTGGGAAAATCTGTCAGATAAGTTTGCTGTTGAGAAAGTAGACACTCGACTTAAGAGCGATATTGCTGCTTAGTCTACCTCGCCAATTATACGAAAATTATTATTTATGTCTTAGAGTATTAAAAGGAAGTATTTATTGTGAACTTATCAACTTATCAGCAGTCTATACAAGAAAACGTACCTTACCTTACGGATAAGATGGTCATTGATTTTGTTAATGGTTTAGACGCGGCTTCAGAGCTAAACAGCAAAACCATGCAGCCTAGTAGTTTTTTCTCTCGCAACTTATCTTTAGTGTCTGGAAAAACTCAACAGGCGCAAGCGAATATCAATGATCACCTTATCGTTGGTCTGGAAGCTTGCCAGCATTATTTTAATGAAGTCCTGCAGTCACAAGATAGTCATACTCATGCCATCCTTGATATTCATCAAAAGCTCAAAAACACTCAACTAGGAGTGTCTAAGCTGACTGGTTATGTCTTGGAATTTCAGCAACAGATTGAACAGCGAGTATGCCAAGTTAGTAATCGACTGGATAGGCTTGAAAGCTATGGCTATGCTTACACTCAAATGGGTCACGTAATTGCTAAATTAAAAGCTGAGAAGTTTTCTAAGCTATCTCTTTTAGGACAATGTTATACAACTTTAGATACCTTATATTGGGGTGACTTTGGCTTATATCTGCGTACTTATGAGGATGATAAAAAGAAAGTCGAGCTGCTAGAAACTTTAGAAAATGAGCTTATAGGTACATTTAAACAGAACCTTCAGATTGGTGCCAAAGAAGATTTACATCAAAGTGAGTGGTTATCGTTACCTAATGAGCGTCAGGAGACTCAGGCATTACAGCATGCCCTAGCATATCAAGGCGATTGGAGCGGGTTATCACCTAATGAGTCTCCTATCGTATTTATGGCTACCCAGTATCATGATTTACCAGAAGATGAAAAGCCCGAGTATAAAAATCTAAGTCTAAATATGATAGATATCAACAGAGTCTCTAAACGTATGATTGGTGAAATGAATAATCGTATAGAGAGTTCTAGACTAATAGGGATTGGGTTATGAATAACAAATTATTAAATACTCAATCTAATAATAAGGTTGGTTTAGTATTATCAGGTGGCGGTGCAAAAGGCGCTTATCATGTTGGCGTTGTTAGAGCGCTCAATGAAATGAATATTGGCATTGATATGATATCAGGTGCCAGTATTGGTGCACTAAACGGTGCTGTACTGGCATCAGCACCTAATTTTGCTGAAGGCGTAAAACGTATAGGAAATCTTTGGGATAAGCTGCCTCACCTTAAGCCTATTCAGTTTGATAGCAACGCTCTGACCTCTAGGTTCAAACTTAAATCTATCTCAAATAGTAAGTTTAATTATTTGATTTATTTTACACTGCTGCTATCGGCTGGGTTAAGGCTTAGTAGTCCTCTTGGATTGTTAAGTTCTGTATTTGTTGGTTTTAAAACTTCTGGTGTTGAAAATATATTAAAAGATGACACATTAAGAATGATGTTAGAGGAATATTTAGATATAGAACATCTACAGCATTCTATACCCCTATATGTTTCGATTTTTAAACAGCAACAAAGTGGTAAAGCATTTATAGACTTATTTTTAGCTATAAAAGATGTTGTTAAAGTAGAGCTCGCAGGAATAGACAATGCTCCTTCAGAGTTTAGACACATACAGTCTTTATCATTAGAAGAACAAAAAGAGGTGCTTTTAGCCTCTGCTGCAGTACCCTTATTCTTTAAAGCATTCAGTGATGGTCAAAATGGACGCTATACTGATGGTGGACAAGGGGGTTACCTTAAATCACAGGGCAATACACCAATTACTCCATTGATAGAAGCTGGCTGTCGCCATATTATTGTGACGCACTTAGCTGATGGTTCACTGTGGCATCGACATGACTTTTCTGATACCTCTATTATAGAGGTCCGACCTAGCATCGAAATAGGCGGCACGATGGCGATGTTCGATTTTTCAGTTGAAACAGTCGATAGACTAGTACAAGCAGGCTATCACGATACTATGAAGACTTTACAAAAGGTAAAGCTTAACTTGAATAGTGTTCATTCAATGCGCCAAAATACCACACTACTCGCAAGTACATTAAGTGATACAGAGGGAGATGATGCGTTAGAGAGTGCTATGAATAGATTACGGAGTAATAGCTAATGCATAATGATAGTAGTACCTCTTACCAGAGATTAGAGAGTCTCAAACATAATCACCAAACCCAGAAGTCTGAATTCTCTGACCCCTTTCGTCTGCGTATGCATCGCTCATTAAGTTGGCTGTCTAAAGCTGTGAGAGTCAATGATGACGACATACGTTTCATCACTCTATGGATAGCATTTAATGCCGCTTATGCTCGGGAAGTAGCATTATTTGCTACCAGCTCAGAGCGTAGTGAGTTTCGGCGCTTTATACAACTGATATGCCGTCTAGACACTGACCAGAAGGTCTATAAGCTAGTTTGGGAGAAGTATTCAGGTAGCATTCGTATATTACTGGATAATCAATACACTTTTCAGCCATTTTGGGATTATCAAAATGGTCTGATTAGTCATCAAGCATGGGAAGAAGATTTCAAACGTGCCAAAGATAAAGCTCGCCGTGCACTTAGTAATAAAGATACAGATACCGTATTGGCGGTAGTATTTGATAGGTTATATACCCTGCGCAATCAAATCATGCATGGCGGTGCCACTCACAACAGCCAAGTCAATCGTTCACAAATCAAAGACAGTAGCGCTATCTTAGCTGCTATCTTGCCATTAATGCTAGAGATCATGATGACAAATCATAGCAAAATGGACTGGGGCAAGCCTTTTTATCCGGTCGTAAACTAGCAGTTATTTTAGTATAAGCTCCTTACTATAAACAGTTCAGGACTAGTTTTTGCCACCTTATTGCTAAAGTTAAGCTCTGTCAGTGCTATGGTCGGACGTTGACACATATCTTAATATTTCAGTTAAAATGTTATATTGCTCCTCAGAGCTGCCCACAAAATTGGAAGGTCTGTTAACTTTTAGCTTAGAGAACTTTGATACTTTGATAAAACAATCTTATAGCTATTCATATCGTAACTATTGATTCTCATAGAGGATTACTGTGATTTTTAATTGTGTTGCGATCCATATCTAACAGTTCGGAGTAATCAGCTTGGCGCAAGTAGTTCCTCCTATTATCAAACACCTCGTTCCAAATACTACTATTATAATCTTGAGTAATTTTTCTTAGTGCTGATTCTATAGAGCCAGGCCTTTTGAGCGAGATTAAAGACATAGATCTAATAAAATCCATAAAAATAAAATCAACTACATCTTGATTGAAGTCCTTTTCAATACGCTTTTTATGTTCAGTGTTAGTATTATCTTTAGACGTCTTATAACTGAGAAAAAGCGTATTACTTTCATTAAGTTCTCTAAGATTAAATAGAGGTGAAAAACAACCTCCAATCAATAGATATTTATTAGCACCTTTACTTATCAGTGAGACATTATGGATAGGTAGACTAGGGTAACAATCAAATCTATCGCTTATCAGCTTAAGATACTCTTCTTGCCCTCCTGCAACATATGCTTCGATAATCAACTCATAGAGTTTTTTAGCCAATGGATGTAAGTCAATTTTAGTAATATTCTTAAATCTGATGGTTTTTGCGGATAAATTCATTTTATTTAAACCTCTAGATTTTATCTAATTAAGTTTTTCGCCTATCATGATGTATACATAATGACAGAATATTTGTAATGTCCGAACACTCCACTGGCTAATAGGAATATTAGAATCCAGTCTATTCTCAATTCTTATAGGCTGAGTTTGGCTCGTTAGTGAAAGCTCAGCTCGAATCTTCTTTTGATATGATCTACCTTTTGCGTAATCGAGTTCATTAAACTCCATTTGTGATCGAGGTATAGTCTTTAATGCAAGATTCCAAGAGGTTTGATCTGCCTCTGAGGCCTGCTCATAATTATAGACCTTTAAGCTAATATCTTTTTTGTATACTAGCTGGCAGACAATTTCAAGATAGTTGTAAATGTCTGCAGGATGCTTAAAAATGATAAAGTTCTTACTGGGTTGAGCGTTAATAAGGGTATGAAAAACAAACTTATTAATAGCACCTTTATCATTACTTCCTTTATAAATATCACGAAATTTATCTGTCATTCGTATCATATTTTTTCTATCATCACCGTATCTATCCTTTACAGGTAGTAGACTGTGCTTATTGTTTGGATCAAATAGTCTAGGATTACCTTTTGTAGTTTGAAACTCTGATGCCCTCCTTAGTTGCTGCGCATTGTAAAGCCATTTTTCAAACGTATCTTGACTGACATCGTAGATATGCATGAGATATTCATAGTCACCTTTTTCGGTGTAAGCTTCCAAAATTTGATTCACTTCATCGAAAGCATATCTTTTGGTCTTATCAGTTTGTTTGGTTAGATTCTCGCTAACTGATTTACTACTCTTAGGCTGTGGTAACTCTGGTAGTTTCATCTTGTATATAAGATATTCATTAATTTTTAATGGTACGTTTTCAATTTCATATTTTATTCTTCTTGGAGTTTTTAGTAGCGGAGCATGTTTAACAGATAGTTTAAAATCTACATGATATAACAGTAGTCCAATTTGAATATCAGTAAGATGCACATAGGATGCAAACGTTGTACTAGGACTGGCGTGACCTGCTACTCCTGCTAAGGCGTATACTTTTTTGTAGGCGAGACTCGTCTCGAAATGATTGATAATATTGACAGCCTGCTTATCTTCATAAGGTAGTAGGCTTTTTAAGAATTTTGCACTTGAATGGTTATTGAATTTATAATCTTTATCGTATAAAAAGGACATCAATTGAAAATTAGTCAGGCAGCTGTGTCTTAAATGATGCGTAGTGAGGTATTTAAGACCAGTAACTTCTTTTATAAGGGTACTAATTATTTTTGAGATTGCATTAGAGTTATATGGCGTGCCAGCTTGATTTGCTATGAGCGTCTGGTTTTTGTACCTAGAACGTTTGATATATACACGTCTTATGAGTTGCATATCAGACTCTAGCAATAATTGAGAAAGTGATATACGACGCAGTGCAGAGAGGCTTTTATTGTTTCCGAATTTGTTATTTCGAACTTCTAGATAGTTCTGTGTCTCTGCAATATCTCTTATTCTTATTTTAACGATTTCACCAATCCGCAGACCACACCGTTGACCTAGTATCAGTGTTAGGCTTATAGCCTGCTTTTCATCAACAGTCATAGTGAGACTATCAATTTTATTGAGTATAACTTGGAATATACTTTCTGAAATGTAACCGACTCTATGATGAGGTCTCTCACTCGTAGCAAACGAAGGTATAGATTCTATATTATGATGCGCAACCATATACTGATGAATTTTATCAATTAATTCAGCAGCTGCGTTCGCGGCCTTTGGAGTTTTACTAAGTTCGATCATCTCAGTATATAGTGCTACAAAATCATCTTCTTGATAGTCCTTTAGACTCGCATTTTCTGTCAGGGCTAACCATCGATTGGTAATTCTATTGCTATAAGTCTGAATGCTAGAGACCATATGACTGGTTGTCATTGATAGCAGCCAACCAACGATTGCCCTTTCGTTTAAAGGCGCATAACTATTTTTAAGTTCGCTATCGAGTTTTTTTAATTTTTTAACAAATAGTTTTTTAGAAATTTTATTATTACTATCACTTTTAAAAATCTTCGCTATCTCAACTGCTAATTGAGAATTTGTTACTGTAGAAATATTATTAGAAGTACTAGGTACTTGGTTACTCAGCTGTGCTTGATTAGTTGTATCATGCCGAATCTCATATATGAGCGATTGCCAATTGGAAGTTGGTAAACTAAATGTATCTTCTTTGCCCGTAACGATATACCACATATACTCGGGCAAATTAAGTAAAAGGTAGTTTTCTAAAATATACACTGCTGCAATCAAGAATCGTCTTAAGCCAAAATTAACGCTATTTTCTAGTGTCTGTCGCATGCTTTGATATAAATTATGAATGTTAATATTTTTTAGCTTATCTGCGACTGGTACTGCTTTTTCTTTGATATAGGACTGAAGAATATGTGCTGATAGAGGAGATATAAAAACTTGCGTTTGGTGTACAGCTTCTGTCCCTACATAAGTGTTTGTATGATAGGAGCTATCGTCAACAATCACAGCAATGATTGGTAGACCATAGACTTGTTCAATCATTAAGCAGTCATCAGATAGCTGCTTCAATATTGCTTGTAGCACAGACACTTTTAGTACTGCACTATGAAAAATAAGACTTAAAAATACATCGTTTAAAGTTAGATCAATATTAGTTTGAGCTTCTAATCGTTTACTCCAGTCTAAATAGAAATCTAGTACGTCCTTACCATCAGAAAACCATTCCTGTGTGCGAAAGGAAGCTGGACGAGATGATTGAATAATGAGTTTTGGAAAACCTATAGTAATGTTTTTATCTTCCATACGATCTTGACAGTACTTTACGGCATGATTGTAAGCAGTAGAATACTTTCTTACATCTTGAAAATGCTTGTTAGTAGATAACTTTTTATCAAATTTAGCCCACATTAAATTGAAAGATTTTTGGTGGTCTTCTGATTCTAAAATTTTAATAAAATCAATATATTTATCTATTAGTTTACGAGCTAACAAAAAACGTTTTTCTTCTCGTTGATCTCGATTTTCTTTACGTGTTTCAGCACCTGATTTATTATTACTCATATCTAGTGCTCTAACTTAATTAGTTTAAAACCAATATTTTTAGTCAGTTCATTTATAGTTTGGGCAAAAGCCCTAAGCTCACTTCGTTTTAATCCACTAAATCTATCGTAAAAGCTATATCCAAGCTCGTCAGAGTGTCCCATCCAAGCACTGACCACATCATATCCGATACTGTCTTTGTTCAGAGATGGGTCAAAAGAATATTTTCCAATATGCTCGTTTTGTAGCGAGCGTATATAGTGACGAGGCCAGTTGAGTGGTAAAGAGATATAAGCTGATATACGTTTTTTAAGGAAAGCATTATCCAGTTTTAGTCTAGTAACTGTGCTAGTTGCTTCATCCAGCTTCAAGTAGCATACCAGTCCAATATTGCCGTCTAGAATATTCGTATAGATTAGTCCAATGTCGTTCCCTAATTTATTAAAAAGACTAGCGTTGCCTTTGATAAATTTTATGTACTCTTCGAGTTGCTGGCATAATATAGTTGGTAGATATATGAATCGTCCTATAGTATCTTGCTGAACTTCTTTATCACTTATAAAATACAAACCTGTTCCGGTATCTATATCTGAAAGTCTACCGAATGGCTCATTCACTGGGCGGTAACCGCTAGCAATGGATAGCCAAATATATAGATAATCGGTGAAAAAGTTATGCAACTCTACAAAATCACCTACTTTCAAAAAACTAGTTTTACCAACTTTTTCTAGAATATTTTTCTTTAACTCTTCGATGATTGGAGTTAATAATTTTTCTCGAATAGCTAGCAAAGAGCCCATTTTCTCATCATTAAAATGGGGCACAGAGTCTTCATTAGTTATTTCGAAGAAAATGTCTATTCTTCCTTTGCTACCCTTGATGTTTTTATCATCAATCAGACCTAACAAGTGATTAGTAAATTTAAATTGACATCGATATAGACTATACTGAGAGATATTGTAATAAGGCAGCGCTGATAAATGATGTACAGGAGACTCAGTAATTACTTCTATCAAGGCTTTATCGATACCGTTCTGAGATAAGTAGCTAGTAAAGTAGTTTTTTATTTTATTAAAACTTAATCTTACTTTATACTTTTTATTGATTGCTTTGATATCGTTGATAGCTTGGGCATGAATCGAAATCATTAAATTATCATCCAATACGTAAGTCATCTCACGGTGCAGCTCTATCAGTATAATTGGCATGTAGAGGAAAAGAATACTTTCATTATTAGCACATAATTTTTTATCCCAACTTTCGTCCTTATGACTACGTTCTGGTGCGAATTGAAGTTTATATCGATAACCATTAAATCCGTCTTCTAAATTATCTGATTGAAATATACCCTGAATACTGGTTAATAAGATCATAAGTAGATAGAGGGCAGATTGATGGCTTAGGTCAAAATTAAACTTCTGATCTATACAATCTGCTTTATCTAGCTCGCCTAAATTTAGTTCCTTCAGCTTACAACCAAGGTAATTTACCAATGTAGATATTTCATCTTCATGGGCTATATTTACACTAGTAACTAAATTCATAGCACTTTTTCGTCGACTGTTTGATTGACCTTCCGCCCTTACCAAATCAAGATAATAGTTACTGGGAGTATTGACTGTTACTTGTTCAAAAGATTCTTTCTCGTTATCTTGACGTTCTTCATCTTCAAAAGCTTCTGTACTATTTATACCCTTAGTAAGATTAACTAAATCACTGATTGTATTGCCTGTCGTGTCATCATAATCTAATGAGCCATTAGCAACCTGATAGGTGGTACTAGTTACGCGAGTAATACCAGAGTCGTTTTTGAAATAGTTTTCTATCGGCAGGATATATTCATAAAGATATTTAGCTATACGCCCATTAAGCTCATTCTTAGCATTGCTGGAAGAGAATGATGTGCTCTTATTTAGTAACTTGTTACCATATTTTTTTATTTCTGATTCAAAGGTATCAGGAGCGCTATTTAACCATCTGGTGTAATGATCATTGTCTTGAGACTCGATAAGATGACTTTGGAGATCATTAAGACTCTCAAACTCTGTTATGTCTGGCAAAAATGGGACTAGGAATTCACGAATATTACTCGTTAAAAATCGACATTCATCAAGTGTGGTTTCAATCCTACTATCATAGTCAGTCAGCTCAACCATTTTAAGGCAGAGGAAAAAGTAAAGAGAACGAATGCTATTTATTTTTGGTAAGTCTGAACGACTGGCTAAAAAATTAATGAGGTAGAGATCTTTGAGATACTTATGACGTGTCTTTATGGTTTTTAGGAAGTTTTTCTGATCAATACCGCTTTCGTATATCTGTAGTTTCTCTAATTCAATTAAAGTAGAAACTGTGTCTTTTGTTTTTACCCATTCAGATAAAGCATGGTACTCACTTTCTAGCGCTGATCTGAATTGCTCAGGCAAAGTATCTTGTAGAAATTTTAATTCAACAAGTAAGCACGAAATCTCATCTATATTTGACCAATCAATAATATTTGTTTGTAACCATTCACCAATTTTGTAATCTCTGTTAGTTGCTTTGTTGTCTGTATCCATTGCTACGCAACCGTTATAAGTCGTTTAAATAACTGTAGCTCCGTTCATTTAAACCATCCAGCTTTAATACAAAAAAAAGACACCTATTTAGATGTCTTTTTATTATATATAGGCTTTTTCATAGGTTTTGTAGTATACCTCGGTCTTTCAATAGCTTATCCAGCGCGCTTCCGTCTTGACGAGTAAGGTTCGGTACATAGCGAGAATAAACGGTAAATAGCATCTTAGTATTGCTATGGCCCATCTGAGAGGCAATCCATTCAGGCGCCTCGCCAGCAGCTAGCCAAAGCGTTGCAGCAGTATGCCTAGATTGATAAGGATTACGCATATCTACCTCTAGATACCTCAGTAGTGGATACCAAACTCGCCGCGTCACGTTGCGATGATTCAAAGCTGTGCCAGCTTTCGTACAAAACACAAATTTGTTTTGCTGGCTGTTTAATTTTTTTTGCTCAAGCAGTGCATCGTAGACCAGGGCATTCATTTGAATCACACGATTGGAGCCACTAGTTTTAGTTGGACCAACTATGCCGTTTACTACCGCCTGATCAACAATGATTTGTCTGCGTTCAAAATCTATGTTTTTCCAGGGCAAACCATCTATCTCGCCTGTCCTCATACCTGTAAAGAAACGCACAATATAATACGGTTTGAAGTCCCTACGCACGTTATTAATGATTAACATAACCTCGTTTAAGGTAAAAGGATTAACGCTACTTTTAGGTTCACTGAGTGGCTTAATATTTTTCCAAGGGTTATCAAAGTCAAAGCGCTCGGTAGCTTCAGTGATTACCATACGTAAAGGAGTCATTATGTGGTTGATACGGGAAGCTGATAATGGTCGCCCATTATTTCCCCCTTTAACCAGTTTGCCTCTAAAAGCCATAATTTTAGCTTTAGTAATCGTGTTTAAGGATATGTCGCCGAACTGAGGATATAAATAGATTCTAAAAATATCATCGACATTACTTATCTGTGAATCACGCCATTCTGGTTTTTTCTCTTCTAACCAGATTTTACTAAAATTACTAAAACTAGAGCTTGAATCTTTATGACTGTTTGTCGACTTAACTAATTCTAAGCTTTTAAATTTTTCAAGTTTTTTACTTTGTGGAAAATAGTTTTCGTACCGAAAACTCCCCAATTGAATGTCAGCTTCCATTCTGCTAACGAAGTTTTCTAGGCGCTTTCGATTGGGCTTAGTGTCTGTTAGTAAGGTTTGCTCTCTACAGCGCTGACCTATGTATCGGAAATCTACGTACAGGTTGCCATTACGGCTATTGATACTCGCCATGATTACGCTCCCGCTGCAAATGGAATGGTATCGTCGTAGCCTGTCAGCATCAGCTCTTCAATCTTTTGCCATATAAAAAGGATTTTTCTACCTCCAAATGGTTTGATGTAATGAACGCCCTCAATAAACACAACATCTTTAAGCTGGTTGCGTATGGTCTTGCTGTCATATTTAATACGTTGTGACAGCTCTTCTGTTGTTAAGTAGGTATAACTCATAGTAAAATCCTTACTAAAGATTAAAGTGTTATTATCTGATAGCTTTATAACCTGCTATAGAACATAATTTACACTAAAAATAATCTTTTGCAAGACATTTTTATCTACAGTAGGTTATTTTATTATGGAGGAGGTTATGGTGAAGTGTAATTTATCTAGAATTATGGGTGAAAAAAGGTTAAAGATTGCTGATGTGTCTAGAGACACGGATGTAAATAGAGGCACAATCACACGTATGTATAACGAAGAAGCGACAAGAGTAGATCTAGAGGTTGTAGAGAAGCTATGTTTATATTTGGATATTGAAGTGGGCGACCTTTATGAGATAGTTAAGGAATAAGAATAAACCTTCCTCCTTTTAGAACATAAGATAATACTGCGCTTATCAGTGATTACGCCAAATAATACGCAGCAAACTATAGCTCTCAAATAAATAAAAGGTCCTATTAAGTAACAAAAAGCTCTATAGAAGGTTATTTTAAGTTGCAATAGCTCAAAATGTATGTATAATTTAATCTGTAGAAAGTCATTACAACTAACAGAAATGGATATTAATCTACAGGAGATTATACATGAACACATTTATTAAACCGCCGCATGCTTCAATTTGGCTAAGCGCCGAAGCGATATCGCTATCTACCAAACTTATGGTAAACCTGCAAATACAACAGGGTTCACAGTTAGCAAAGATGCTAGGCGTTAACCCCATTTTTTATAATGATGAAGCGGTTAGGATATGGGTGCAACGAGAGCTAAATGAAGGATTAGCGCTGAATCGTTATACCTTAACGAATCTTGAGACCAAATTTTTGGCCATTATGAATCACTACGATGTCCCTTATTCGTTGTGATTAACGTCAACTACTTGGTTTGGAGATAACCATGAGCTTAAAACTTATTTTTAGCCCTTATGTAGATCAGTCCGACATACAGCTATGTGAAGACTATTGGGCATACGGGCATGATGGGCGGTATGTAGAGTATATAGAAATACTCTGCAGACAATACCATATCGATTATCATATTTTGTTTGGCGTATTAGCGGAATGCCAGGCCTACTTAGATGATGTTCACTGTGAGTACTGTGGACGGCCGTATCAACTTGATGTGCCAGCGGATATACCTTATATCAGAAAGCAATCATCTTGGTTTTGCGAATCATGTATCAGTTTTTCTGGCGGGCAGCTTACAATAGGTAGGTGATAATTTAGAACGTATTTAATAACCAGATTGCTAATGCTCTCTGGTTTTTTCCATAAAACCTCTATTTTTAAATCTACTTATTTAGCAAGGATTATCTAAGGCGCTATTTTTCTGTCCGTTTTTCCAATTCACTAATGTTAAATCCTGATGCTTTTGCTACAGCATTATTGTTTTCATTAGTCTCAGTATCTGTGATTATTTCTCCGATTTTAAATGAGGCGCGGCTAATACTATTATCATTAATGCCTAGGATACTTACTAGCGCTTTTTCATAGTAGTATATAATCTCAACTGCCTTTTTCATCTTGCTTACATTGCCATTCTCATCATCATTAATGTTTGAGCTAATCGGCACTCCAATGATTACTGCTACTAAAACTAAAGATATAAGCAATTTAAGACCGAAAGGTGGTTTCTCTTGACCGAACTTAACAAAGATAATCATAACGATAAGTTGAGATATAACAATGACTATATTTAACAGCAAGAAGGTCAATGATGCCCCTAGTGCAACTATAGGCATAACAATGCCTTTATACGCCTGTTTTCCACTGTGCTCTATTTGTTCTTGTGTGACCTCAGCTTTTTCGCCTTGATACTTTTTAGGGTATTTAATAAAATTTCCTAATGGTTCATCATCCCCTTCACTGATATAGGTAGGTATAGCAGTATTTGGCAACAATTCTTTCAATGGTTCAGCCATCTTTAGTCGCAAGGATTCTTCAAACCCATCGCTATAAGGAATTAAGCTTAGTTCCTCTGGTTTTGCTTTTTTTCTAAAATATTTTTGAATATCAGGGTCTCTAACAAACTGGTCATAGTTAAGGTAGGGGCTTAAGGTTGATTCGAATCCTAGAGTCTTACTGACACCTTTTAACCATTCTTTGTAAACTTTCTCTTTTGCTACTGAGCTCCATATAGACTTTTCCGCCTTAGCATTTGCCTCGTAATATACCCTAGTTTTATCTTGGTATTTTTCGTAAAACTTACGGAACTTAGTATCGTCAAATTCTGGCGTTGGAATTGCTAGCTTTAGGTATGTTCCATTACTTAAAAGACATGAATTATAGTAAATAATAGTGTCTTTATATAGCTGCTCTTGCATAGGTGAATTAAGCGCATTATAAGCAAAGAAAGCCTTATCGATATTAGAGATCACACCCAACATTTCACCGCTGCCTTCAATACATTTTTTTGATGCTGAAAACAATACGTTTTGTTTTTGCTCGTAGTTATGTATAAAGCTGTCTTTCATTCCACCAATTGGCAGTAACAACTTATTCATTGTTGTTGGTTTCTTATCGATAGTAATTAAAGGGTTGTAATGAGGCTTCATAGTCACTTGGGTATTAATGATAAGTATCGCTCTATTCCTCTCCTCAGCCGTAGAATTATCTACCATCGTTTCGATCAACTTGTTTTGCAAGTAGAAACTAAGGGGGATGCAGATTAACAGACCTAAAAACATGACTTTCAGACTTTCAGTAGCATAGTAATACTCGTCATCACCAAAACCAAACTGAGACTTAAGTGCATAAAAAATTTTCGTGAACGCGAGGGCAGCACCAACACCTGTGATGATTTTCCCCCAAAACTCCATGCCCTCAATGGTAATAAAATCACTTTTGATTGAGAGTTGTTTGAAAACAATAATGTTGATAACTACTTCAATTACAAAATATACTCCTGTAAGCCACCACAATGCTTCCCAATACATTCTTCTACTAGAATCCATCTACGATTTACCCTCTAATGATATGTTATTGCTCGTTAATTTGATTTAATTATATTTCATCCGTATGGCAGGAATTTATGAACTAAATTTAGCAGTCGTTGAGTGCACTTACTTCTTTTCAACAAAATTAATTTCAATATACTTAATCTACTATGTCCAGATATCTTTACAATAGCTAACTAGTTGGTTCGCGACATATATTGTCGCTTATTTATAGTTCATTATAAAAAAATACAATTATTATGCTATATTTATTTAGCAATAATTGCGTAACATTAATTAATTATATTTTTTGGAGTAACTATGAAATCACCTTTTTTACTATCTATAGCTGTTTTAACGCTTTCATCTCTTATTTCTACTGTTGCTGCAGCAGCGCCTAGTTTTCCTAAAGGTATCACCATACTCGATGATCAACACGAAGGCGTGTATTCAACGCTTTGGACAGCCTATCCTATGACTGTTGAAAGTTATATTGGCACTAAACAAAACATACCATCAACTATGCTAGTAGCATTGACAGCTAACGGTAAAATGAGCGGATTTAGAGGAATTATTAACGTAAATTGTGACAATCCTCGATATTCGAGAATAGAGGGCGACAAAGACTCTAAAAGTTTAGACGAAGCAGTAGCTGATTACATAATACCTCAACAGGTAGTAAATAATCTCGCACGAAAATTCTGTATGTAAGCCAAATATATTCAAGCGAATAAAAAAGACGCCTATATAATATATAGGCGTCTTTTTTATATTTACGTGAGTCATAAAGGTTAAACTACTCAACACTCAAGCTCATACAATACCGTATGAAAGCTTGTCAGCCTAGCTTTGATATTGTCAATAATGTCACTCGCTATATCTTCAGGGTCAGGTAGCTTATCTAGGTCCGTTAGCAAACTATACATAGGTTAGCTACTTTATCCAATAATGTTAAGTATCTGCTGTCGCACTTCTTGACCTTTATCATCTTTTTTAACCGCCATTAAAAATAAGCATTGCCCTTGGCTGTGACTTGCCCAAAGTTCGCCTACCATGCGTTTCTCTGCTGAATCATCATTGGTTTCGTAAGGCTTGCCTTTATACTCCACCACTAAGATACGACCGTCCTGCAATTCAACGATAAAATCAGGATAAAAGTTGGTATGTGCCAGTGGCAAGCTAAACGACGCTTCCCCACGTCTAACTAGATTTCTTACCCAATGCTTCACTTGAGGTAATAAATCAATAGTCTGAGCACAATCAAACTCTTCACCTGAAGATTTCATGTCTTCGATTTGCGGATAATAATGTTTGTCAAATGCATAACTACCCGAATAGTAAGGAGGTCGTGTTGGATAATTATCTGCTTTGAATTCGTAACTAAAATCATAAGTCGTAAGCACGTTAGCATCATTTGCGAATAAGGTTTGCTGATATCCTTTAGTCATTGCTTGCTGTCTATATGCAGATACCAGCTCCTGTATAGAACGAGCAAGTGGATACTTATTACGTATGAGAGTAGTGAGTGTCAGCGACGGTATTTGCAATAATTGGTTGATTACCTTAGTTAAGAAACTCGTCATTTCACGCTGAGTGACATCACTTTGACGACATTCATGGTCTAGCCAGCCTATAAGCTCATCTTGGGTTACTTCGGTATTAGCCAGGTTTAGATTTAAAGTTTGTGACTCATGAGCAAGGTTGTATTTAACTTTTTTGCCTTCTACATCGACTAGAAAGCTTGTCGTCTCTTCAGTTGGCTGGTAGTCGAGCTTAGCTGGATAATCCAATAAATTCCAACCTGATACGTCCAAGAATACTTCTTTCTCAACCAGTTCAAGCTCACCCTGAACCATGACACACAATCTTGGTAATGGGGCAAACTTCACTCCATTCTCTGCTGGTGACAAAGCTGCATGTACACTGAGGTTATGCCTATCAACTGAAGTCTCAATCTCTTTTTTATCTTCAACGGCCACTTTGGTAATGGCTCTTTTCAACGGCTCTGAGACTTTTCCCGTAACCGTAACTACTTGGCGACCATCTACCTCAGATATTTTAATGCTACTGCGTTCTTCTTCTGATAACTCGGTAGTATCTATCGTATCCTGCACCTCAACCATCAGAGAAGGTGGTGTCAACTTAGGTTTCGAGTTTACAGCGTCATCTTTATCTACCTGACCAAATAAATCACCTTGATTGGCATCTTGCTGTCGAAGGAACGTGGCAACTTCTAACTCTTCAAAACCCATTGAGATAAGTTTATCTGTTAGCTCCTTTGCTGCTTGCGCCAAACTTGTGGTTGCCAAATGGGCGTAAGCCCTATTTAGGTCTTCTATCACACGGCGCTTTGCATAAGGCATCCGCAATACACGGCCCAATAGCTGCTCAGCATCTTTACTAGAAGAAACCTGTTTGACTGAACAGAATACGTAAGCAAATGAGCAATCCCAGCCTTCTTTCAAAGCTTCTATAGTAATGATGTACTCGATAGGACAGTTAGGATCAAAAAGATCAATGCCATCTAGCTCTCGCTGTGTCCCTGTGGCTATCGCAATTTTATCCTTAGTAATATTATGATCTTCAATTAGACACTTTTTGAGTACTTCAACCGTTACCTTGCCGTTCTTATTCTCTGCCTGTAGTAGGACGATAGGACGTATATAGTCGATATCTTTTTGTGCTTTAAGTGCTAATCTATCGCGTGTTAATACTGCATCACGTACCGCTTCTTCCCAGCCATTAATATGCTCAGTCAAAATAATGGGTAGCTTGATCATTTCTTCAGCTTTTAGTTGCGCCGCTGAGACATGATATAAAATATTGCTACCATTGGTCGTTGAGGTATTAGGAGTAGCGGTAAATTCGATAATGGCGGCAGGATGCACACGTTTCAGAGTGTCAAAGGTTAATGACGTCCTAGCATTATGGGCTTCATCGACGATTACTAAAGGGTTGTACAGCGCCAATAGGTTGGCAAAAGAGTATTTTATTTTACCTATATCATTGAAGGTCAAACCGTTTTCAGAAACATCATCTTCACTGACGGTCTCGAGCTTGTCATAAAAGGGATGCTGACGACTTAGCTTGGCAAAATGCGGTTCAAAATCTTCATGATACTGATATACCTTGCGATCAGATGTTTTAGCTACTCGTAAATTGGCAATCGTAGAGACGACTATGATTGTTTTATTGCCAATATCTTGCGCACGGATTTGATTGACATCAGCGATATCGTAGACACTGACTTGATTGGCAAATGCGCGGTTTAAATGATCGGTATAGTCTGGGTTGCTCTTGAGCGCCGAAACGGTCTGCTGCTGAATGGTAGTAGTAGGTACTAGCCATAATACAATGGGGAAATCTTGCGATAGATAATGGGTCGCTGCTGTAGAGACCGCATAAGCGCCTAGCACAGTCTTGCCGCCTCCTGTCGGAATACGAATACAGACATAAGGCGTATCAGCAAAAGAGTAAGCACGGTAAGGGGTTTCTACAAAATTGTTGTCTTGTAGTGTCTGCTGAAATGCTGTGTCAATATCGCCATCCATACGGCAACGCTGAAAAAAAATCGTAAGCGCATCAAGTGCGCCTTGCTGATAGCTTTTTAATTCAAACATCGTTTATCTTCCTTTCACATCGTATGGTATTTGCTTAAATATAATATTTTCACTCTTCAATCGAGCGTCTCCCATACATCTCCTCTCACCATAGATGACTTTTTGACCATTTTCTGGATCTTCAGGGTGAGGAGGTAATATTGACAGTACTTTTGATGTGAGTACATTACCACCATTAGGACGCTTATCACCTAAAATACCATTATAAAGGAGGTAGTAAGCAATACCATTATGCACACCAAGTAACGGTGACTTGGTAGACTGCTGTAGCGATTGCCTAGTATCGCCATACCAAATATGCGAAGCCAGCGCATCAAAGCTGATACCCTCTCTTAACGAACCGTTCTCATTAAAGATGACTTCACCTAATCGATAAAACTTGAAGCCACTACCACCTGCCCAGTTGACGTCTTCTGAAATACCACCTTGCTCACCATCGACTACTTTTTTTAGCCTTGGTTGGCAATGAGTGACTGCATGATCCCCAAGCTCAATACCAATGAACTTACGGTTCATTTTCATAGCAACAGCGGCAGTTGTGCCAGATCCTAAGAATGAATCTAAAATAAGATCGTTAGGCTTTGTGGCGAGATCTAAAACTCTTTTTATCAATCTTTCAGGTTTTGGAGTTGTAAAAGCATCCTCCTTATCAAACACTTTCACCTCTTCTCGCGCTTCATGATTATGACCTGCATCGCTATGTAACCAAATGGTAGATGAGGGTGTACCTGAACTTTTAAGTTCGCTCAAGAAAGTTTTTCTGGATGGAGCTGCATCACCTTTTACTCCAAACCATATTTCATCGTTTTCGTCCATTTTTTTCAGAGTCGATTCTGGAAACCTCGGTGATGTCCCAGCTGGTGGAGTCCATATGTATCCGTTTTTAAAAGTATATGAAAACGCTGCTTCTTTTTCAGATCCTTTTCTTTTTGCATATAAAGGAGTTGATTTCCAAACGCCTTTAGGATGATTATCAGGATTTTTATATCTATTATTCATAGCCTCAGTTCTTTCTAAGGGATAAGGTCTCCATTCTTCTTTGTTTTTGGCATAGATTAATAAATGATCATGACTATCTGATAACCACTTGGCATCATTAGCGATTGTATATTTTTTCTGCCAAACACTATTAGCGACAAAGTTTTTCCTTCCAAAAATTTCATCACACATCACTTTTAAATAGTGTGATTCAGAATCGTCGAGTGTAATCCAAATAGAACCTTCTTCAGATAGTAGCTGATGCAATAGCTCTAAGCGTGGATAGATCATCGAGAGCCATTTGCTGTGCTCTAAATTGTCGTCATAGTGTTCAAAGGCACTTTTAGTATTATAAGGCGGGTCAATAAAGATGCACTTTACCTTTCCTGAATGCGTAGGAATGAGTGCTTTCAATGCATCAAGGTTATCGCCTTGAATAAGCATATTGTCAGTATCTGACTCGCCATATGATAATTCCGGCACTAGCTCCACCAAACGATATGGACAGTCACGCGCTGTAGTCAATGCTTGCTCTTTATTCAACCAATTCAATATAGGCATATCGCCTCACTTCCTTCTTTATTTCCGGCCGTAAATGGCTGGCATGTTTAGTGCTTAATAATCTGAGTGGTAATTTATCATATAACCCGCTTGCTCTCACCAGATATCGACCTGTAATACGATATCTTAGGCTTTTGCATTGGTAGAAATACTTTAAGCTATTGTTGGATATTTTTCAGGGTTGATTTGGCTGGATGCGACATCTAATGACGTTTAGTATGGTTTTTACCTATCAATTTTTGTGGGGTGTTGGTATATTTGAATTCAAATAGTAATTTGCAAGTCATGAAATATTTCCTAGCTTTTTTCAACTATTATATTGGACGAATCATTTTCTATGAATCAGAATGCAACATCCATTAATTTTTCAAGAGCTGGTGATATTTTTCACTATCGCTGGGCTGTCAAAAGATGCTTAAAGTTATTAGATTTCGATACTGATTTGACTCATATTACGATAGAAGGCTCTGACGATTTTAATCAAGGTGGTGAAAATGTAGTTGATCTAGCTGAATACAGGCAGTCAATTGATGGAGAAAAGTCAGTAGAATACTTTCAGCTAAAACACTCTACTGTTAGAGCCGATGAAGACTTTAAGATATCCGATCTCAAAGATACTATTGTTGGATTTTCTCAAAGGTTTGTAGATACAAAAGATAGTAAAGACTATGCAGACTTTGAATTTACTATAATAACCAATAGAAAAATATGCCCTAAATTTAAAATAACTGTCAATAACCTTGCTAAAGGGCTTACTGCAGATACTCGTTCTGTCAATACATTAAAAAAATATACAAAGCTTAGTGAAACAAAGTTAAGAGATTTTTGTTCACATCTTAATTTGTATGATATCGAAGGCAATCTTAACGTACAAAAGCAAGATATTCATAAAGAACTATCTAGAATTTGGATATCAAAGAACGTTACCGATATGGAGCATTTATTGGTAGCAACTGTTTGGGAACGCTTAGAACCGAATAAGAGTAACACGATAAAAAAAGAGGACATTCTTGAAGCGTTTAATATTACTGATATTAATGACTTTTTCCCTGCACCACCAAAATTTGAAGCCCTTCCAAACAACTATGTTCCTCGCCAACAGCAAGACACCATAATCAATAGTATTCAATCTACTAACACTCACACTATCATCACGGCATCAGGCGGTATAGGCAAGTCAATCCTAAGCAGTAATTTAGTTAATATTTTACCTATGCCTAACATAGTGATTGCTTATGACTGCTTTGGTAACGGTGGTTATCGTAAAACTAGCGAGAAGCGGCATACTGTCAAAGATGCAATGACGCAGGTTATTAATGAATTAGCCAAAGATGGATATTGTCTACAAATTATCCCTACTAGAAATGAGCCTGATGAACATTGGATTCGCCAGTTTCTAGACAGGATAGATGAAGTTTGTAGTAACTTAACAGCCGATCATCCCCAAGCACTACTGGTCATCGTATTTGATGCTGTAGACAACGCCATGATGGCGGCAGATGAGTTCAATGAAAGTTGCTTTGCTAATCAGCTTTTAAAGGAGGATGTGCCCGATAACTGTCGGTTGGTTTTTACCTGTAGGCCTGAAAGGCTGGAGCTACTTGATCCACCAAGCTCTATCGTACCACTAGTGCTATCACCCTTTACCATTAAAGAAACGCTAAAAAATCTTCAACAATATTATGCTGATGTAAATATAGCGCAAGCAGAAGAGTTTAATAGTTTGACGGGCGGTAACCCTCGAGTGCAAGCCAACGCATTAGCTTTAAATTATAAGTCATTAAATGAGTTACTATTGTCCTTTAACTCAACAATCATAACTGTCGAGGATTTGATAGAAAGACAGTTAGAAGAAGCTATTAACAATTTGAAAGACGATTTCCCATCAGCTTTCAGACAGGACATCGATAGCATTTGTATAGGGTTGGCAACCTTGCCACCCTTTATTCCTTTATACGTATTAGCTACTATTGCAAGTGTTCCAGTAGATTTAGTAAAAAGTTTTGTAGCAGATTTAGGACGTCCTTTATGGCTGACAGACCACGCTGTTCAGTTTCGGGACGAACCTACTGAAAAATGGTTTCAAGACAACTTTAGTGCAACTAAAGAACAAATATCAAACTATATTGATACTATCAAACGCCTTGATATCGTTAGTCCATATATTGCTGAAGCTCTACCCATATTACTTCATAAGTCTGAAAAGTATGATGAATTAGTAGCATTGGCACTGTCTGATGAATACTTACCTGAAGGCAGTCCATACGATAAGAGCCTAATTAAAATCACACGTTTACAGTATGCTTTCAAAGCCTCACTAAAAGTTAATCGTATTCATGACGCTACTAAACTTGCATTACTAGCGGGTGAAGAAATTGCTAGTAACGAGCGCCAAAATGAAGTATTCAAAAACAATATAGATTTAGTCAGTCAAAATCTATCAGAAGGCAGAATAACGGAACTAGCCCACAAAAAGGTCATAAGAGGGAAATGGCAGGGTTCTGAGTTAGTGTATTCGGCGTCATTACTCGCAAGCTTACCTGATTCAAAAGGACAGGCTACAGTTTATCTGCGTTCTGCTGAACACTTTTTACGCCGCTATTTTGAAAAAAGAGCTAAGCGCAATGAAGATACAGATGGGCATTTCTATGAACAGATTGAAGACATTGATATCGTAGAGCTTACCTCAGCACGTTTCAATATTTATGGTTATGTATATTGTGTGGACCGCATTTTGCGTTTTAGACCGCTACAAAGTATCTACCGTATCACTTTACCATTTGTAAAGAGGCTAATTAACAAAGGTGATATAAATACTGTTTATAAAATGGCGGCTCATGGTAAGAGTGATCCTAATTTTATACTTGCAGTAACCGAAGCACTTATGCAAGTAGGTATAACACCGCCACGAGAATGCTTGACAAGATGTCTTAACATCATTATTAACCCCAAAACACGACTTAACAAGCCCGATAAACATAGTTTTGAGAAAACTTCTTATTCTAACAATACTTTCTTATCTTTTTTCGAAGCATGTTTGGTAGAGAAGCTACCGATCAAAAATATTAGAAGAGGTTTAAACTATTACTATAGTCTACCCAATTTATACGCTCTTTCAGAAATAAGAACTCATGGGGACGAAGTAGAGAGTTTCTTACGTTTTTTATCCTTACAAGCAAGTTTTCAAGATAACTTTAAGGTAGATCTTGAGGCATTTATCAAAAAATGTTTTCAAAGAGATGATAAAAAAGACTACGAGTCAGAAAAGGAGTTTAAAGATAGCTGTGCTCTAATCAATGAGTTTTTACCACTGTATACTTTAAGGATAAAAGCTCTTAGCGGTGTTAATGTCGTAAGTTCAGATAACTTGAATAATAATAGAGAGGTTTTCACCAAGCCGCATTCTAGTTATTATCAAGATTACGATCCTAAAGCTTATTTAGCAACTAAAGCAAAATTTGAGATCATACTTTTTGGACAATCCGACTTCTTTATAAATATATTTATCGAACAACTGAAGACAGATGCAATCAAACGTAACTTTCAGGATAATTTTTATTTTCTAAGTGCTAGTTGTCAACATCCGGAGCTTGAAGAATTAGTTGATTTTTTTGAGTCTGATTTAAACAAAATTTTAAACAAGTTTGATATCGAAGAGCCACCAGAGACCTATTCTGATAGTTATATAAGTTTTGCTAGAGCAATATTAGTTATCGATACAGATGCCGCATCAGTCTATTTCGATACGGGCTTAAAAAAAGCCACAAATTTTGGCAATGAAGTAGCCCATAGATGGGAAGCAATATCTGCTATAGCTCAGCGTAGCGTTGAAGACAAACTATATAGTCCAAAGCTTGCCCATCGTTATATGCGTGTGGCAGAGCTAATTGGTGACTCTGATACAGGGCAAAACTATTGGGATGAGAGACAAATTTTTTCTACTTGCTTAAAAATATCGCCTTTAACAACGTTGGCAATAGCAAATAGATGGAAAGAGCGTGATGTTGGATGGCGTGGTATTTCAAACCTTGCTAATGGCATTCTAGATATTAAAGAGGTTAATCCGATTGTTTTATGGGCATTCACAGCATTCAGTTTTGATAGTCGCTTGGTAGGTTTTTTCGCTAAGATCGTTGCTATGACACCTGATAGGCAGAGTCAGCAGACTATGCTTGATCATGTGATTAGGGAATTAAGAGTTAAAGGCCGTACTGGTAAAGATTGGAAGACCATCGAAAATATAGCGAGTCAGTACAATTTAAGCAATAATGAATTAAATAATTTAGAAGGATTAATCAGGACTGATGAAAAAGATGATTCTAATATAGTCCCTACTGTTAAGCTTTCTAAAAAGAAAGATAATAGCGAAAAAACTCAGAACTGGCTAAAACGCTACGGTCATATAGATATTCTAACAAAAAATGGCTTTAGAGAAGCTTTTACTACTTTTAAAGACAATAGAAGGTCTAGACAGTATGATGATTATTTTTGGCAAGGCTGCTTTGAGCAGGTAAGTTCTAGAAAGTCATTAGTTGTTTTAGATATAGTTGTTAACTCAGAAGAATTGAGCTTTCATGATATTAAAGACGCTTTCGAAGCAATCCCAGAACAATGGAAAACTCGACCCGCTTTATTGAATCACTGGTCTGTCTTGATAAGTCACCTAGCTTCTAGATTTCCTATCAATTTCACACATAATAATCGTTACGAGAAAAATTTCTTGGGTTCCTTTATTATTAACGAAGCTTCTAGAGAAGCGATTCGTGTGGGAGCAACCAAAGGATTATCTGAAACTGGCTTAGTTGAAGATGCAGGTTCGCTCTTTCAGTTTGCGCGTTATTATGCATCGCAACTAACTGTTGCAGAAGCTAAAGACTTAGTAGACTTCGGCCTCTCGCGTTTTGAAAAGTATATCGATTCAGAATATGCAGACGGCTTATGGAATGATGAGTTTTTATTACCTACCAGTATAGAGCATGCAATAGTTAATTATATCTATGCAAATCTAGGATCCCCTTTTGTAGAGGAGCGCTGGCGAGCTGTACATGCAGTAATACGGTTATATCAATTGGAATGTTATGGGCAAATAGACTTACTGATGGATTGTCTATCTAATGGAGTATTAGATATTTTTATTCCACCAGCTTATGATTTCTACGAGCTACATGCCAAATTGTATCTGTTAGTTGCATTGACGCGTTGTGTTCAAATAGAAGTAGATCCGTTAGTTAAATATATGACAACTTTCACCTCTATAACGTTAGATAAAAAGCAAGGTATCTTACTCCAATATTACGCTAAACAAATATGCTCGCAAATATACAAGAAGTGCCCTGATAGTCTCAATGAGTCAGCCTTAAGTGCTATCGGGCAGAAATGCGTATCTCAACTACCCAATATTGACGATGACAAATACACCTACAGTACAGATTCACCATGGCATAAGGATGGTGAGTTTAACGTCACCTTACCTGAATTCCATTTTGGATATGATTTTGATAAATCTTGGCTTCCACCTCTCGGAAGCGTATTTGGTATTTCAACAAAACAAGTAGAAGATATAGCAAAGGATATTCTATTTAATGAATGGGAGATGGTACTTGATGGTAAATGGACGAATGACAGTAGAAAAAATCTTTGGAAAAAACTAAATAGCCATTCACGTCAGTACGATATGCATGGTAGAGGCGGGGACTACCCCGATATTGATAGTTATAGTTTTTATATCTCTTATCACTTGATGTTTGCAGTAGCTTCAAAATTGATTGAAGCCATGCCAGTTGTTCAGGTCAGCTATCACGAAAAATCATCTTGGTTAGAATGGTTGGACGGACATTTATTACTAGATGACAATCTTAAGTTGTTATCAGAAAGCAGAGACTATATACCTATCGAGAGAAGAGATTGGGTACTTGAAGATGATAGTGAAGAATGGCAATGGCAAATACAAGAGAATGATTTTATTGATTTGCTAGTTAGCACTCAAGACACTGGTACCTGGTTAAATGTAGAAGGCGAATGGGAAGAGGTTGAACATAGTAGAATCGAACGGGTCTCATTTAAAAGCATACTAGTATCCGAAAATTTTAGTCAGTCCTTACTACATACTACTATCAATCACGAGAACTATATCCATAGATGTTTTCTGTATGACTTTTGCTTGATCGATGATGGACATGACGACAAAGTATTTACAGCAGTAAAATTACTTGAGTCAGACGAGCAAAGATACGGTGTTGGCTCCAAGGATTCATTTCTTGGTGGCGTCAGAAGGATACAGCCATTTAAACTACACTCTGCTATTACAGAGGTAATAAATTGCACTCATAGCAATGATATGAAAGACTGGCAACTTGATGCTAAGCCATGCTTACAAAGCAGATATTGGAGCGAGGATAACCCCAGTCATAATGACGACTATATAAGAAATGGTAATCAAGCGTTAGCATCTTTAGATTTATTGACTTTCATATGCAAGCAAATGAATGTAGAAGTTGCCATACAAGTTGACATTAAAAGAAGATATAAAGACTCATTCAGTAGATGGAGTAATGACGATGACCTCGGATACATCCCGCCATACAGCAAAACCTTCCTCTTATCTGCAGATGGAAAGCTTAGAGACACAACAAAGCGTTATCAACTTAGGTGAGCGTTTAATTGATAATTTTAAAGACGATGAAGTTGACGAAATAACAGCATGGATGTGTAACTATATCTCTGAAAAAATATTATTAGCTGAACAAACTGGTAATGAGGATGCTAAGCAAGAATGCTTTGACACTATACTTAAGCTTTGGGAAAGACATTCTTCATTTCCTGATGGCAAACGCCCATTTGAAAATCTCGAGCCCGTTTTGGAAACATTGAATTCGCTAGATCCTAACAATCAAAATAATAGATACCTATCCAATCCATTTGCTCAGCTTTCTTCAGGTAAGGATGAAACAGATTTAAATAGTTGGCTTAAAATGTCAAGGGTTTTAGATAAAACTGCCCGTATCCTTATCTGTTTTTGTATTGACCAAGCCATTAAAGAAACTGTAGATGAAGATACCAAGAGCTGGCTTAATGAAATAGCTCAGCTTTTAGAAGACCCTGTTATCAATATTAGACTTTTTTATCCAGATGAAGATGAGTCTAAAGCGAACCGAGATAAAATAGAGTCTTTAAGAGGTAAGCTCGCAATTATGGAAGAATTCAGATCATTAAGTGAGAATATTATGGAGGCTATTGAGGATGAAATAGCTGATTTAGAAGAAGATCAACCAGCTCCGAACCTTTGAGGTACCAAGAACTTTGTTCATGGTATCTTGTGCAAACTCCACATAGATGAATTTAACTCACTTCATCACTACTAGCTAAAGTTAAATGCCTGTCTATAACATCCAGTACATAGTCAGCCTTGAAGTGTTTACAAATTCTCTCATAGCCGATAGCTTGACCATTTCTACGATCTCTATATACCGTATTGATCATATCATCTTTTGAGTAATCAGTAGCGTTATCTAGCATATGAGAGACCAGTTCAGCTTCATTTAGCTCGCAGGATAGTAAGAATGGAGTGTACCCGTGGATGCCATGCCAGTCATATTTAGAGCTAGGGTTTGCACCTTTATTAATTAGTAGCTTTGCTATTTTTCGCATTTCTATTAGATCAAATGACTCGTAATTTGCATGAGCTTGTTCTTTGAAGACTTCAGATAGCTCTTTAAAAATCTCCATTGCGTTTGAGTTTTTCATACTTTGAGCAAGATGGTTAGTCACCTGTTGTCTATTAACACCAAAACTACCTTGTGTGTCTCTGATGAAGGTCGAAAACTCAAAGTCGTTCATTCTTTCTATTACGACTTTTGGGTCTTTAGCCATCTTAGCCATCATGTCAAACTGATTAAGTGGTAGTTTTGAGTTCTTAATTGTTCCAATTAGAGATATACACATGGTTAGGGCGTCTAGATGGCTGCCACCACCTTTTTGATTGACATCTGCCCCTAAGTTTACAATATGTTCAACGATCTCAAGTCGCCCCGTTTGCACTGCACTTAATAGTGGAAAAAGATGCTTTTTAGCAGTTACTGCGTTGATTGTCTTTGGCGCATACTCCAGATTTTTAAGCATTTGATAAAAGCTATCGTCTGGTTCATCAAATTGAGTTAAATTCATGTGCTGCAGAGCGATTAATAAAGCCGATTCGTTGTTATCAGACAGGATGTTGATGTCAGCACCAGCTTGCAAGAGTTGATTAACGGCATCTAGGTCTTCTAACAATGTATTCCAAATGAGCTGTGTCGTTACTTGCTTCTTCTTATTCTTATCTCTATGAAGCTTGTTATTGTCATTTAGCTTGAATTTCTTATTCGGTTTTTTGAGGTCAAGCTTCAGTTCTTTTGCATCTAAATATACAGGTAAGATAGCTGAACTCACCTGGTATTTTTTTGGTAGTTCAACCTTAAAGTTATTGAACACCCTCTGGGCATTGCTTCGCCACATATTGATTTCCCAGTCTTCAACTAGGTTTTCTTTCTTGCGTTTGGTATCCTCAGTCACTATCGTAGGTAGTGTGTAGCCATATAGGTTTTGAACGCTTTTCAGCTTTGATATTAAACTCATATCAGGTGACTCTTGCCAGCTAGCAATGACAAAACCAACCTCAATAACCTTTTCACACATATCACCACACCGGTATAAGCTTAAATCAAATGCTTTAACGAAAGTTTCTTTAGATTGCTTTAAATTACCATCTGCAAACTCTCTCAAGATTTTTACTAGATACATTGAGATTATACTAGACATTTGATGTACTGGTTTTTCAGTTTGATTTGAATAAGCGGCATACTGCGCATTTCTATCCAGCAGGTCGCAAATTTTATATTTAAAATAGTCAATGAAATCTTCTAATAACTCAGGTTCGTCGACATATTGCATTAATGTGTTAGATTTATACGTTATCTTAAAGTATTCAATCGCTCTGGCCGCTATTAGGAATAAAAGTACGTTTTTGGAATTATCTTTATTATAGGAATTACAAAGGTTATAAAGACTATAGAAACTAGGTAGGCTTTCACCACGACGCCATGAGGTTATTTTATCTTTTTCAGTTTTAGCCAGTTTTCTATAGAATTCCTGCCAGCCTTCGGCTCTTTGCTCTATAATATTTAAAGCAATGTCTATACCTAAAGACTCAGCTACTATTAGTTCCATATAATCTGATTTCTGAAACGGCTTTGTTCTCTTTCCCAATAAATGAATGGCATTCATCATATACGGGCAGAAGAATACCTCAATAATCCAAGCTCCTGTATCATCTCTAGTCCATTCTGCTAAGCTATAGTTTGCAACAATTTGCAAGTAGTTATCGAACACTTGAGCTACTAAAGCTTTTATTTCATTTTCAATTGACTTTTTAAGTTTTATTTTCGCAATTGGTTTATAAATATGTTCCTCGATAAGTACATCAAGCTCACTTCTACTCAAATATGAATCTTTACATTTATTGTCCAATGAGGCGTTATCATTTTTAGTGTCAATCGCTCTAGCAATTGCTCTTACTATCTCCGCAGGTAGAAAGTAAGGAGTCGAAGGGTAGTATGTATTAGTCATTCTAAATATCCTCTCTGTATGTTCTTAATGTCATTTAAGAAGTTCTGGTAAGCTCGATAATCACTTGGAGAGTTTGAAAAAATCATGCTTTTTTTATTAGGTGCTATCAATTGGCAATGTTTATGACGGCGCTGAAACTCCCATCCTTGCTTAATTAAATTTCGAACTTGTTTGTTAAAATCCTTATTACTTGAATATCTCATATTATTCCAAGTAGATGTAGGAAAACCTACACCTATCTTCCTCGTATTGATATGATTAAGTTTATTTGGGTTTAGCATTTCCGCGATTTGACCCTGATGGATTGCTTGAACCGTTCTTAGTTGGCCAATTTCCGCCGTTGCCTTGGTTCGAAGTTGGCTTTGCTTTATTAGAATTACTCATGGTGTCGCTCCTGTTTACGTTTATGCCTTTAGCGGCATACATATAATCTCAAATATTTGAGCGATTTCCGACTGGGTTAGTGCCGAGAAAATTTTTATTTTTGAATAGTTAGAAAAAATTATATGGAATATTATTTAATGGATGTCAGACCGCGCAATGAACAGTACACATGGATTCCGGCTTTTAAAGCTATTGCGGATTGGATAGCTGACTACGAGGATAGGCAGCCTGAGCTAGTTAATACACTCGTTAAAATTGGTATTATTAAAGGTTTAGAAGATGAACATATTGAGAATCAAAAAGAAGAATTGAAAGAGATAGATCCTTTTACTTTTTTTGCTGCTTTTATGAAATTTGGAGTTAAGAATAGAGGGAAATTTGTTGAAGAACTAATAAAGTTGATAGGACTAGATATTACTGTTCCTAAAGATTTTGATGGAGTCCCTACATCTCAAGCACAGAAATTTTGGTTATTTCCATATGAGTATTTACGTTCTGATGACTCAATTCCCTTGCTTTGGGAGTTATTTCGGCAAGCTCGTAATGGTGATATTAAAGAGCAAGACTTTAATTCAGCATTAAAAATACTTGGTACAGGATTTACAAAACTTACTCAATATTTGTTCTATATTAGTCCATCACAGTACCTACCCATAGATGCACAAACTGAACCATGGCTCGAAAATAAAGGCTTTATTTTGCCTAGAGAAAACTGGTCTGATTATCAAAAAATTCTTACAAGTTTAAGGGCCTATACTGATAAGCCATTTTGGCAAATATCGTATGAAGCATGGTTCGAAAACTCTAATAGGAAAGTTGCATCACAACAGAGTGGGTATAACATTAAATCGAAAAGTAAAGAATCAAATATGACTAACCTTAATCGAATTTTATATGGACCACCTGGAACAGGTAAGACCTACTGTACTACAGAACTTGCTGTACAGTGCGTTGCTCCTGATTGGTATGAGTCTCTAAACAATGACAAGTTCAAGCGTCAAAAAATCAAAGATAAGTATGATGAACTAACAGCGAAAAAGCGTATTGCGTTTACGACATTTCATCAAAGCTTTTCTTATGAGGATTTTGTTGAGGGAATTAGAGCAAATACTAATGAAGAAGGTCAGATATCGTATACTGTTGAAGCAGGTATATTTAAGGAAGTTTCAGAGCGTGCTTCACGCACAGTAACGAGAAACAATATATCTGGCTTATCAGATGCGCCCAAGTTTTGGAAGATATCTCTTGGTGATTCCGAGCAGAAAGAATTACGCAGATATTGCTTCAGCAATGGTGAGGCTCGAATTGGCTGGGGATATACTGGAGACTTGAACTCTGATATATCTGAGCGCACAGAAAAAGAACTGTCATATCTTGAAGGACTTGGTAGCAATGACAAGTCTTCTATAAAGGTTTTTTCTGAAAAAATTCAAGTTGGAGATGTATTACTTTGTCTTAAAAATAAAAACACTGTAAGAGCTATTGGCATAGTAACGTCAGACTATGAGTTTGATACAAGCTTTAAAGGTCTTGCCGAGTTCCATCACACTCGTAAGGTAAATTGGATACTACAAGATATCAATTTTGATATATATGCCTTAAATAATAATACCAACTTAACTCAAAAAACTTGTTATAAGATTGATAGGTTTACATGGAATGACTTAGCCGAAAGCTTAGAACATCAAGGTTATTCACTAGATAGCCAATCTATAAGTGATTCTGCAAAAGATTCAAATAACCATATACTGATAATTGACGAAATTAACCGTGGCAATATATCTCGTATTTTCGGCGAGCTTATTACATTGCTCGAGCCTGATAAACGTAAAGATGGTACAGATGCGCGCGAAGTGATACTGCCTTATTCTAAAGAGAAATTTTCAGTTCCTTCAAACCTTTACGTACTGGGAACTATGAATACCGCTGATAAATCTCTTGCACAGCTAGATTTAGCATTACGCCGTCGATTTGATTTTGTTGAGCTATTACCTCAACCTGAACTTTTAGATAGCATAGAAGTTTATAAGACTCCCATATCTGAAGTATTAACAGTAATGAATCAGCGTATTGAGGTGCTGTTAGATCGTGAACACACAATAGGTCACTCGTATTTTTGGTCTTTGAAAGACTTGGATTCAGATGACGAAAAAGAAATTGAATTAGGTAATATTTTTAAGAGACGAATTATCCCTTTACTGCAAGAATATTTCTTCTCGGACTGGGAGCGTATTAGTTGGGTATTGAATGACCCTAGCAAACATAACTCAGAGCAATTTATTCAAACTGGGGAGATAACTCCGACCGTTAGCGAATTATTTGATAGTAGTATTAAAGGTCTAAACGATCGTCGTTACCTTATCAATGAGACTGCTTTTAACAATCCCGAATCCTATAAGAAAATATTAATCGAGCTTAAGTCTAATTCTTCGGATGTCAAAGCATGATTCAAGTCAGAGAATATGCTCAGCTAACTACCAACCAATCAAATGTTTCTAGCTTAGATTTAGCTATTATCAAGCAAGAAACATTTGATTGGTTAGTGGAATTAAGTGAAAAAGAGAGTTATGGGCGGTTTATTACTTATAAGCGTCCACAATACTTACAGCTACATTCTTACGTAGGTTATTTAGAAAGTCCTTGTGGTGAAGGTATTGAGATGCTACCAAAGACAGGATTAGGTTTACAGGAGCCCGATAAGAGCAGAGCCGTCTTATGCAAAATACTAAGCTCCGTCTTAAACTTATCTCATAAAGAAGCCCAATCCGCCAATCTCAATCGAATGAATCTACCTATTCATGAATGGATATACTACCAATTTTTATATCTGTTAAAGGAGTTGATAGCGTCTGGGCTCAGATTTGACTATCAAAGAATCGAAGAAGAAAGTAGATTTATTCGTGGCCAGCTTGATATTGCAGTTCAACAAAGGCAAACGGTTGGCCGAGCTCATCTTTTTCATATTCGTCATGATGTCTATCATCCCAATCGACTTGAGAACCAATTAATCAAAACGGCATTAGATTACGTACAGCAGCACTGTAAGAGTTCTGAGAACTGGCGACTGGCTAATGAGCTATCACACATCTTAGATCCTATAACGAGTCTTAGAGAGCCTTTAAACTCAATGCCTAAATGGTCAGACATCAAAATATTGCAATCTTACCGAGCAATAAAGCCATGGTGCCAATTAATACTCGAAAAGCTTAATCCAAACTTTCAAAAGGGAGAGCACCGGGGTATTGCATTGTTATTCCCAATGGAAATTTTGTTCGAAAAGTATGTAGCAAGCTGCCTACGACGAGATGTTAAGGCGCCCTGGCAACTAACAACACAAGCTTCTAGTAAGCACATGGTGAATGACCAAGAAAGTTTAAAATCACGCTTTCGATTGAAGCCTGATCTATTAATAAGTAAAGAAAGAAAAAATCACCATGTACTCGATACCAAATGGAAGTTAATAAACTTAAGCGACAATGATAACGACTACAATATCAGTCAGTCAGATATTTATCAGTTGTTTGCTTATGGTCATAAGTATTTGGATGGTGGTGGGGACATGATGCTTATTTATCCTAAACATCATCAGTTCGAAACACCTTTATATTGCTTTCATTTATCAGAAGAATTGAGATTGTGGGCTATACCATTTTGTATTGAAACTGGCAAATTGGTTATTAGTGAATGGGTAGAAAGGTTTCCATCTCTATCTCACACTTAAATTGAGTCTAACACTTTAAGCTCCTGAACTTATCGATAAGCATAAAATTTGGGGATCAGTTACCATCAGTAACTTTTAATAATCTTGGTCACAAAATGGTCACCGTTTGGTCACCGAGCACTTGGTCACCGATTTAGAAGAGTCAGAGTACACGCACACAGACTTATAGAAAATACATTATTAAAGAGTAGACTACTTCTTAGGGGTTGATAAAGACAGAGTAACTAGCCCTTACGGATAAAGGTTTTAAGGAGAATTACAGACACAAAAAAACCTCAAACAATCTAATGTTTGAGGCGAAACTTGCTTAAACTCGAGAGTCTAAATTCGTTTTAAATATGGCGCAGCGGACGGGACTCGAACCCGCGACCCCCGGCGTGACAGGCCGGTATTCTAACCAACTGAACTACCGCTGCTTAGGTCGTTTAGCTTTTTTACCACAAGCTAATAAGTGGTGGGTGATGACGGATTCGAACCGCCGACATTCTGCGTGTAAGGCAGACGCTCTACCAACTGAGCTAATCACCCTGAGAACCGTTAAAAAATTGCACTGCAATTTCAGGTTCGCAAGAGAAATTCTTTAAATAGAATTTCTGTATTGCTTTGTTAACATAAGCTGTCACACTCAGGTTAACTTAATCAGCTAGGGTTGTTTAATAAGTCCCCTTGCTGTGGGTGTGTATTATATAGATTTACACATGACTGTCAAACGCTATTTTCCACTTTTTAAGATATTTTTGACGTTTTTCTTCAAATTTTTAGCAAGCAATTGTTTTTATTACTTTTATATTTTCTAAAAAATCAAAGTTTGTTGAATATGCTATTTATTTATTCGCCAGTGCTTGCTCAATATCACTTTTGATGGCTTCTGGCTTAGTCGTTGGGGCATAGCGTTCGATAACTTGCCCTTTACTATCGACCAAAAACTTGGTGAAGTTCCATTTGATACCGTCGGTTAATACCCCGCCTTTCTGATTCTTGAGCCATTCGTAAATAGGATGGGCATCTGCGCCATTGACATCGGTTCTTGCCATCATAGGAAAGCTGACACCATAGTTCTTTTGACAAAACGCACCAATCTCATCGTTACTGCCTGGATCTTGACTGCCAAATTGGTTACAAGGAAAACCAATGACGACCAGTCCTTGATCTTTGTACTGTTGGTATAATGATTCTAACCCTTCAAACTGCGGCGTAAAACCGCATTTACTTGCCGTATTAACGATTAGTAATACGTTATCTTTGTAATCAGAAAATGCTTGCAAGCTACTGTCCATGCGCTCAGCGGTAAAATCATAAATCGTACTCATTATTCATCCTTAAATGGAGGTTTTTATTTTTTTGAGCATTCAAGCAAATACTATTGAAAAGGAAGCACCAAGTACTTCCCTCTCACACTTCTAAAATCATCTACATGACTTACTTTTCGGACTTATCTAAATCAATAGATACTGAGTTGATGCAATAGCGCATACCAGTCGTCTCGGTAGGACCATCTGGAAATACGTGACCCAAATGAGCACCGCAATTGCTACAGGTGACTTCTGTGCGAGTCATGCCTAGCGAGTTGTCAACGTGCTCGTCAATCGCGCTGTTGTCAATACCTTGGTCAAAACTTGGCCAACCGCAGCTAGCATCAAACTTACTACTCGAATCAAACAAGCTAGCACCGCAGCCTTTACAGCGATAAACGCCATCATCGGTCGCATCATTGTACACACCTGTGAATGGGCGCTCTGTACCTTTCTCACGCATCACATGGTATTCATCAGCACTTAAACGCTCTTTCCAGTCAGCTTCAGTCAATTGGCTGATTTCTTCTTTGCTTAATTGGTTATCTTGCATGGTTTATCCTTATTAGAGTATGGGTTATCTAGTCTGTATATAGCGTTTTGTTACAAACACTACCCTGCTATAAATACATTGGCAGACTAATCTAACACCTTCTATCTATTGACTATATAACGATTATTCAAGGTAACTATACAATTTCCGTTACATATATATGTCATCTACGATAGCCATTACTTATTAATACTTATGACAACCAATATATCAGATGCAAAAAATCTAACTACAACGTGTTGGCTGCAGCCTTCTTACTTTAACATAGTCGAATGCAAGAATAACTTGCAAAGACAATAATTAAAAAACTTGCATCTATATGGATAATGCAATAATATCTTGCAATAGATAATGATAAAACTTATCAAAATAATAGGCTAAGACAACTATGAATGATAATAAAAGCAATATGGCACAAGCTGAACGCTTAGTAGCGCTACGCCGTGAAAAAGGATTTACTGCCGAACAATTGGCCCAAGCGATGACTGCAGCTGGTGCAAAAGTTAGTCGCGGTGCTATCTCTAATTGGGAGCGTGGCACTAACGGTATTGTTTCCTCTAAATTGCCAACCCTCGCACGTATTTTAGGATGCAGCGAAGGCTATTTACTTCGTGGCGATATACAAAAAGAGGCTATGAAACAAAACGCTGCTAGTAACGATAAAACAGCTAACCTATCAAACGACCAAGCCAAACAACAGCCTCTTCATCTACAAGAAAGACCTGTCAGTAAAGAAACTAATAGCGCACTACAGTTAACAGATCACCAAGCAGACTCAAAACATAAAATAAATACAGGTAGTAATACTATGACATCACTCAAAAAATCTACTAAATTACAAAACGTTTGCTATGACATTCGAGGGCCGTTGCTGCAAACAGCGAATAAGATGGAAGCGGAAGGTCAGCGTATTATAAAGTTGAACATTGGTAACCCTGCGCCTTTTGGACTTAGTGCCCCCCATGAAATATTGCGTGACGTGGCAATGAACTTGCCTGAAGCCACTGGATATTCAGACTCGCAGGGTATCTTTTCAGCACGTAAAGCCGTATTACAATATTACCAATCAAAAGGCCTGCTCTCTGCTGTAGATGTGCGTGATGTCTATTTGGGTAATGGCGTCTCTGAGCTGATTGTTATGACCATGCAAGCGCTAATGAATGATGGGGATGAGGTATTGATTCCGATGCCAGATTATCCACTATGGACAGCAGCGACCAATCTCTCTGGCGGCACCGCCGTACATTACCGCTGTAATGAAGACGACAATTGGCACCCTGATATTGAAGACATCAAATCAAAGATTACTAGTAAAACCAAGGGCATTGTCGTTATCAATCCTAACAACCCAACGGGTGCGCTTTATTCAGACGAAATTCTCAAGCAAATTATCGAAGTTGCCATCGAGCATGATTTGGTCATCATGGCAGATGAAATTTATGATCGCGTACTCTATGATGATATGGCCCATACGCCTATGAGCACTTTGTCTGATGAGGTGCTTATCTTGTCATACAATGGACTATCTAAGTCGCATCGCGTTGCAGGTTTTCGCGCTGGCTGGTTGATGGTCTCGGGCAAAAAACAACATGCCAGTGACTTTATCGAGGGCTTAGACATGCTGGCCTCCATGCGCCTATGCTCAAACGTACCTGGGCAATATGCTATTCAGACCGCGATGGGTGGTCATCAGAGTATCAAAGAGCTGACCTCAGAAAAAGGACGTCTATACAAGCAGCGTGAAATGGCTGTTTCTCGTCTTAACGCCATAAAAGGTATCTCGTGTACTATGCCACAAGGCGCATTTTATTGTTTTCCAAAGATGGATCCTGCCGTTTATCCTATCGAGGACGATATGCAGTTTATGATGGAGCTATTACTTGAAGAAAAAGTATTGATGGTACAAGGGAGTGGCTTTAACTGGGATGCACCTGATCATTTCCGCGTGGTGTTCTTACCTAATCTTCACGATTTAGAAGATGCTATGGATCGGCTAGATCGCTTCTTTGCCAAAAAACGCCAGCAGTTTGGTACTGCTTAGTTTTTTAATATTATTTTATTGATATTAAATCTTAAACCCTCTACAAAAAAACGCTTATCAGCATGATGTTGATAAGCGTTTTTTTAGGTTTTTACGACAGCTTAACTAGAAAACTTGCTTGAGGATCAGATAGCTGATGGCCGATAATGCTGCCGCCACCGGTAGAGTAATTACCCAAGCCAAACCAATAGGCTTCATAAGCGACCAGTTAGTATCACGGTTAACAATACCGATCCCTAATACAGCGCCGACCAATGTATGGGTACTAGATACCGGTAATCCCATCGTAGATGCACCCATAACAACAGCTGCGGCAGCAAGTTCAGCAGAGAACCCCGATGCTGGATGCATTTTCGCTAAGTTCGTACCGACTGTCTGAATCACCTCTTTACCAATGAACCAAAGACCGACGATAAGTGCCACACCAAAAGTCAACATCACAGCAGGCGGAACAGCCGCTTGTGATGCAATTTCATTAGTACGAATAACATCCATAATCGCGGCAAAAGGTCCAACAGCGTTGGCAATGTCATTTGAGCCATGACTAAAGGCAAATGCCGATGCTGTAAATACTTGCATCCAGCTAAACATGATAAAGGTCGCTTTGGTAAGATCTTCTTTGTGCTTACCACGAATACTTTTGGTATAGATAAAGGTAGCTAACCAAACCAGCGCCCCTATCATGCCCATGATTAAAAAACCTTGCAGGGTCGTCATATTGCTATTGACGTTTTTGAGGCCTTTAAAGACCACAAGAGAGGTCATCACCATACCACCCATGGCAGCAATGATGGGTACCCACTGCTTAATGGCTTTTAGCGTATCAAGATTACTGCGCTCATGCTCAATCTTATAAAGCTCTTTATAATAATCTGTTTCTAAGTCTTCAACCACGCAGTCATCATCTTTGTAAATCTCTTGATCGCGTAGCATCGCGGAGGTATAAGCCAGCTGTTCTGACTCTGATAGACTGTCCAAAAACTCTTTATGGTCTTGTTTCAAGACTTTTTTACTGGCTTTTAGCTCACCGATATGAGCTTCAGCTTTATCGTTATAATCAATGATGTTTTTCTTAATTTGTCCATAAAGTAGATAAGCCAATACACCGCCTAACAATGGTGACAGTACCCAAGAAATGGCAATCGTCCCTATCGTACCCCAATCAACAGTAGAAAATGCACTTGCACTACCACCCAAATCAAAACCCAACACAATAGAGCCACCAACCACACCACCAATAATAGAGTGGGTAGTGGATACTGGCAGACCTTTACGCGTAGCAAACAACAGCCAAAATGCGGCGGCAATTAACGCAGATAACATGACATAAATAAACTGGTTGGGGCTAACAGGTAAGCCGTCTAAATCAACGATACCCTTACGAATAGTATCGGTAACCTCGCCGCCTGCCAGCACCGCTCCTGATACTTCAAAGATCGCCGCCACACCCAGTGCTTGTGGAATAGTTAATGTACCAGCACCGACTGAAGTGCCAAATGAGTTGGCGACATCATTACCACCGATATTGAATGCCATAAAGACACCAAAAGCGGTTGCCACAATAAATAGCGTCGTCTGTTGACGCATTGTATAATCGAGTCCCCACCATAAAAAATAGCCGGTCATCGCAATCAGTAAAATAGCAAAAAATAAATTGATTCTCATAGTGCCAACTTGTTTGGTCGACCCTGTAGAACTGCTGCTAATACCCATAAATTAATGCGCCTTGCGTAAGCTGATTGAAAATATTTGCGATGTGAATGTATGATAGAAAGTAGCGCGTTTATCATACCATTAAGCCGCAAGTATCACGCTAAATCATTCGATTAAAGCATCTTGCGGCTTAACAGTTCATTCATAATAGTTGTAATTGAAATAATGCTATTTGGTCGTTTTTATCACGCGCCTATTATATTAAATAATCAGACATATTGCATGACGATACTACAAGATTTGTAACTAAAACGCTAAAATCTGTCTTTTATTAGCCTAATACTTAGGCTAAATATAGAATTGATAAAACCTTTAATTTTCGTTTGTCCTATTATCGATATTCACAATGAATTGTCAAAGAAAACATACGAATTATTCTGACCAAAAAACTTGATGCCTACTCATTAATTGCTTTGCTATAAAAAACAACACAATACCTGACATTCATAAGTGAGATTTTAGCTGTGCAATAGCATGGTCTAATACCTGTAAACGAGCATAACGCTTTTGGTTGGTTGCGATGACACACCAGGGCGCGCTAGTAGTATTGGTACGTGCCAGCATATCAGCTGCTGCTTGAACATAGTCTGACCATTTATCACGATTACGCCAGTCATCATCAGTGAGTTTAAATTGCTTATGCGGCGTCTCGCGGCGATCCTCAAAGCGTTTCAACTGCTCTTTTTTATCAATGGCAAGCCAGTACTTTATGACAATCGTTCCTGATGCCATGAGCTCTGCCTCAAAACGATTGATTTCATCATAAGCGCGTTGCCATTCTGACTCATCTATCAATGCTTCGACACGCTCGACCAATACCCGTCCATACCAAGTACGATCAAAAATAGCGATACGGCTCATACGATCCGTTTGTTCATTTGGCAAACGTGTCCAAAACCGCCATAAATAAGGATGCTGCAACTCATACAACATCGGTGCGCCAATATTATAAATTTGATATTCACGTGGGTCGAGTGGCGTGACCAGTCTCTTAATAGCGCCGCCCTTACCTGCTGCGTCCATTCCCTCAAAGGCAAATACCACATGACGACCTTTACGCGTGCGTAGTAACTCTGCAAGCTCAGACTGCTTGTTTGCAAGTTGTTTATGATAGTCGGACTTATCGATATCAGGATTCTTAATATCTATTAATTGATCGGGTATATCTACAGAGACAAGTTTTGGCTGCCTGTTGTCGTCACTTAGGCTGGCGTCACTTTTAGGCGTACTAGTAATCGTATTGATAGTTTTACTATTCCTTTTAAGGTCGGCAGATGCATGTATGTTGATACTACTTGCCAGCGCTCCTTGCATCGCTTGTAATACCTGATGGCAAAACTCAGTTGCTGCTTGTGATTTGTCGCTGCCATCGATAACGATCCAGTCATCTTGCTGCCTCAATAATTCAGCTGCCACACGATTAAACTGCGCGACTACGTCGCTATCACCCCAATCAATTTGATACAAAAACTGGGGATCAGCTTCTTTATCCTTTAGACGTGCTTGTAAGGTTTCAACCTCAACATGAAACCAGCACTTGAGTAGTTTGGTTTGGTTTGTAGCTAGATCACGCTCAAATACTTGCAACTGGCGCAGGGCTTGCCGTAAATAATCTTGCCATTTGGTAATGGGGAGCACCTGATGTTCATCGTCCTGCATAGCGGTGGTCGCCATGTGCATCACATGATACAAAAGATCTGCATACCAGTTGCCAAAATAGACCATGACGTCGCCATGTCGCGGTATGGCTTGAGTATGGGCTTGCCAAATAGGCTGATACGCCAGTGGCGGATGGCCAATGGTTGCTTCCACTTTTAATAATCTTGGATCGACCCATTGACGTAGCTGTTTGACCGCCGTCCCCTTGCCTGCTTGCTCCATACCATTGACGAGTACCAATAGTCCGGTTGGCTTGTGGGTAGGAGATGTCGTTTGCTGCCGCGTCTCTCGTAGTGCATATTGCGCCGTCACCAACGCCAATCTCAATGCATCCTTGTCTAATGAAAACTGACTTAAAGGGTTGGGAGTCAAACGCTGATCTATCATCTGTTTTTCAATTTGAATGCCTGTGGCTTTTTGTGCCTCATCTGATTTATTATAAGACATATGTCAGTTCCATTTTATTTTTATGCGAGAGGTTATTAGTTATCGACCTTTCATAATAATAGCACTTGCTTAAGCAGTAAATTACAGTGCTATGTAACAGTTTGACATTTGTATTCTAACTTAAATTCTTTTAAGGTAATATATTACGCTAGCGATGCTATTTACCAACATTTATAACTTTTAAATAAAAGTCATTTTCATTTAAAAATATATACCTAACCATACAGGACAAACTTCTATGTCTGCTTTATCTGATTTACAACAGCATTTAACGCGCTATTGGGCACTTCCTTATCACGATGATGAAGCATTAGATGCTAAGCTCAAGGACGTACAAGCATGGCAACGGGCACGTATTCAGCGTACTCATTCAGAGCTATTTGGGCAGCCAAAGAATAAGCCTATGGCAAATTATTTTCTCACCCAACTATATGGTGGCGATGAATTTAAACTGTTGGCCAAGCAATTAGAACGTATACTTCCAAAAGCAAAAAAGCTTGAGAAACTTGCCAAAGAGTCCGTATTACAGACTGGCACTATGGCTGTTCAGGCCGCTATTTTGGCAATTGAGCTGGATATGCATTTGGCACAGTGGTTAATAGAGCAAGATTTAGCAGTTAATGAAGAAAATATGCTTGCCGCCTATCGTGCGGTCGATGAAGCAGACGAACGCCGTCTACAGATTAATAACCTCAAGGATGTCTGCTATCGTACAGATAAGTATCTCAACTCCTTTATGCTACGTAAGGCTTTTTCTTTTGCTAAAAGTACGGCATATAGTCGCGGCTATCAACCCTTATACGACTTTATCGATGCAGGCTTTACCGCGATGAAGCCTCTTAAAAGTGTGAGTGATTTTATTGAACCATTCTGTAAACGTGAACTGCAAATCATTGATCAAGTTCATCAGGCTGATAGTAACAACAACGTCGAAGTATTTGCTGTATCATAGTCTTGAACAGTCGCTAAGTTGAGCATTTTGCGCGCATTGTAATGATCAATCACTGTTGGTCATTTAATGCTAGCAAAATGCTTTTACATTTGGACAAAGAGTAATTATGATTGAATAATTGCAAGAGCCAAATAGACACTATAATAGGCCACAGGACGACTCTATGACCAATGACTTAAAAAAAACCAATCACAAGTTCACTACGAACAGCCATATTCAAGATAAACTAGTTAAAGATAGTATCGCTCATAATGAAAGCATTAGTGCCAAGGCTCAAGCTCGTGTAAACCCTACTTTTAATACGCCGAGCCCTAATTCAATAGTAAACAATGCCAGTACTGCAAATACCAACAATAGCGACTTTACTCAACTACAAGACTTACCAACAGGAACATCGCAAGGTCAACAAACCACTATGCCATATAATGACAACAAAATGAGCAACCACTCAGCACCGATCTCAAACGATCAAAAGCCACAAACAGCCTTTAATCAACGTGATGATATCAACAACCCGCATACACTGGATACTGATGGTTCAGAACAGACTCATTTTGGTTACAAGACTGTCAACAAAGCTGAAAAGCAAGCGCGCGTGGCTGATGTATTTACCTCAGTTGCCAAAAAATACGATATCATGAACGATCTGATGTCTTTTGGTATTCATCGCCTTTGGAAGCGTTTTGCTATTAGTTTATCTGGCGTACGTGCAGGTCAACACGTATTAGATATCGCAGGTGGTACAGGTGATTTGGCTAAAGTGTTTAGCCGTGAAGTAGGTCGCAATGGTCATGTTGTCTTGTCAGACATTAATGCAGCGATGCTAGAAGTTGGCCGTGAGCGCTTGATTAATGCCGGCTGTAACAACGTTGACTTTGTCCTTGCCAATGCTGAAACTCTCGCCCCTTTCGAAGATGAGAGTTTTGACTTATTGACGATTAGCTTTGGTCTACGTAACGTCACTGACAAGGATGCGGCTCTACGTTCAATGTACCGTGTATTAAAGCCAGGCGGGCGTTTATTAATCTTAGAGTTCTCAAAACCTATTTTTGAGCCATTATCTAAAGCTTATGACTTATACTCTTTTACTGCGTTGCCTCTTATGGGTAAGCTTGTGGCGAACGATTCAGAAAGCTATCAGTACTTAGCAGAGTCGATTCGTATGCATCCGAATCAGCACACTTTAAAGCAGATGATGGAACAAGCAGGGTTTGAAAACTGTGATTACCATAATTTGACAGCTGGTATCGTTGCCGTGCATAGAGGCTTTAAGGCATAACGCTGACTGCTCAATAATATTTAACCCTCAAAACAGTGCTGACAATTCTGATAACGCTACAGCATGACCATAACTATTTTTGATATGCGAGAGTATTATGCTAACGGTATTACTTTTGGCAAGTGCCGAAAAACTCATCAATATGGCTATTGCTAGTGATGATATTACTAAAGCTGGCCTGACACCGCTTGCTGGTAAAGTACTGCGATTAAATATGGTCACGCCCAAGGTACAAGTAGATATTTTATTTAACCATGAGCATCTGCGTTTTGAGCCCATTACTGCCAATAGTGTGTTTGAGCCACGCGGGCAAAGCTTTGGTCGAGATGCTGATGAGCGTCAACAAGCAAACAAGGATATGGGACGTATTGGCCATAGTCGTCCAGACTGCACTATTAATGTCGAAAACCCCGCTCAGCTCTTAAACTTGATACGCGGCGCTGAAGGCAATCTGCCGATTGACGGTGACTATAAAGTATTGATGCAGCTCAAACAGCTGGTCGCCGGATTTGACCCTGATATTGCAGGACAGCTCGAACCTTTTATTGGCAAGCCGATGGCTAGCCAGTTGCAATTACTGATATCTCAGCTCAAAGGCAGCTTTCGCCATACTGCCAAACGTACTTTTGACGATGTGAGTGATTGGGCCAATGACGTAGCCGGCAACAGCCCACCTGACCCTATCGAAAAAGCAGAAGCAGACAGTCTTAAGCAGCAAATTCTTAAGCTACGTGCTGATATTGAGCGTGAAGAGGCACGGTTAGCAGCGATTAAAGCTGAGCAAGCGCGCTTAACCGATAGATAAATATAACTTACCTTATTCATCTTATCCGCATTCTTATCTAGACTGTTTATTTCAAGTAACTACTTAGAGTAACCACCGCCCATGCTATTATCCTACCGCGCCCGTCTTCTCGAACTTTGGCGCATCGCTGCAAGCTACCGTATTGATACTCACTTTACGGCTGAGGAATCTCCTCAGCTGCAGCCAATCTTACGTCTGATTCGGATGCACCCAGCGGCTTGGGGTAAAAAACATCAGCCAAACGCGATTAAGTATGCACTAGAAGATATGGGTACGCTGTTTTTAAAGCTTGGTCAGCTACTATCCACCCGTCGTGACTTAGTGCCACCTGAAATTATTGAACAACTGATTCAGTTACAAGATAAGGTAAAACCTTTTGACGCTGATATCGCCATCTCTCAAATTCAAAATTCAAAACATGGTCTGGGTCAGTCTATTGAGACGCTATTTGCTCGCTTTGACGTCAAACCATTAGCCGCAGCCTCCATTGCTCAAGTACATACCGCAGCATTGAGAGACGGTCGTGAAGTCGTAGTAAAGGTCGTGCGGCCCAATATCCGCACAACTATTATTGCAGATTTTGAGCTATTGCGTGAGCTTGCCAGTTGGGCATCGGCACGGATTGAAGCGGCACGTGCGATACATATAATTGATATCGTTGAAGACTATCGTCAAGTCATGCTCAACGAGCTGGATTTGACTTTAGAGGCAGACAACACCACTCAGATGCGTAACAACTTTTTGGGTTCGGCATTGATGTATGTACCTGAGGTTTACGACGCTGCAAAAAACGTCATGGTCATGGAACGCATTCAAGGCGTACCGATCTCACAAACGCATATCTTTGATCAGTTAGGCTATGATCGGGCAACACTCGCAGAAAAAGGATTAACGATATTTTTTACCCAAGTTTTTCGAGATAACTTCTTTCATGCTGATATGCATCCGGGGAATGTATTTGTAGAGACCCCACCAGTTAAGACATTGGGTGATAACATACAAGCAGTCGACCTTGGTTATGAACCGCGTTATATTGGTCTTGATTGTGCCATCATGGGCACGCTATCGAAAGACGATCAGTTGATTGTAGCGCGTATGCTATTGGCCGTCATGAACAATAACTTCACTGCTATGGTCGATATCGTTAGCCGTGCTGGCTGGATCCCACCGAATACTGACAAACATGCTTTGATGCGCGATATGAAACGCACCGTTGGTCCGATGCTACAAAAGTCTATCGATGAGATTGACTTTGCTGGTGTCTTAATGCAAATTTTAGACATTGCCCGTCGCCATCATATGAGCATCCCACCTCAATTGATGTTGTTATTAAAAACTTTGGTACATGTTGAAGGCCTTGGTCGTGACTTGTATCCAGATTTGGACATCTGGTCATTGGCCAAACCGATCTTAAGCAGCTGGATTAAAGAGCAGCTTGATCCTATGCGTAACTTCCAACAAATACGCGCACAACTTCCAGAGATTTTATTGTCCAGTACTGACATTCCAAAACTGCTAGATCAAGGTCTGCAAAGTCTTGCTTCACAAGGGTCGCGTCAAGACAGTCAGTTACGTGAGATTCAGCAGATACGTGCAGACATGCTCAATGATCGCCGCCGCGACTGGCTAGCATTAGCAGGATTTGGCTTATGTGTCGCTATAGCAACGCAAGTGGTCGGCTGGCTATCACCTGTGTTTTATATTTTGGCTATACTAGCGGTTATTTGGCGCATCTTAGCTTAAAGCTGCCGCTTTACTAACAAGGATAAGTTATGATCAGCTCTCAGGTTAATGCTATACCCTCTAAACCAGACTATAGTGCCGCTATCGCTGAGCTACAAGCTCAGTTTGGTGAGCAACTCAGTGCCAATCTGACAGTCCGTGAACAACACGGCCATACCATGACATGGCTTGCTAACCAGCCACCAGATGCCGTACTGACTGCGCAAGATAAATACGACGTCGCTAAAGCAGTCGCGATTTGTAACCAGCATAAAATGCCAGTCATTGCTTTTGGCATTGGCTCATCGCTTGAGGGTCAATTAAATGCTCCTTATGGCGGACTATCAATCGATATGCATGCGCTAGATGCTATCTTGCAAGTCAATAACGAAGATTTGACAGTGACTGTACAGCCAGGCGTCACGCGTGAACAGCTGAATCATTATCTGCGTGATACAGGTTTGTTTTTCCCGATAGACCCAGGCGCCAATGCTAGTATCGGCGGTATGGTTGCGACCCGCGCCTCAGGTACTAACGCAGTACGCTATGGCACGATGAAAGATGTGGTACTGGCGCTTGAAGTGGTGACAGCAAACGGAGAGATCGTACGAACTGGTACGCGTGCCAAGAAGTCGGCTGCAGGTTATGATCTGACGCGCTTAATAATAGGTTCTGAAGGTACGCTTGGTATCGTCACCGAAGTCACACTCAAACTGTTTGGGCTTAGTGAATGTGTTGGTAGTGGTCTTTGTCATTTTCCAACGATTGAAGATGCCTGTCAGGCCGTCATGCTTACCATTCAGATGTGCTTACCTATCGCTCGAATCGAATTGCTTGATGCTTTACAAGTAAAAGCCTGCAACCAATACGCAAATCTTGATCTACTTGAGACACCTACCCTGTTTGTAGAGTTTCATGGGACTGAAGCGAGCGTACGCGAACAAGCACAGACTTTTAATGATATTATCGAAGAGTTTGGCGGTACTGACTTTGTTTGGGATACTAATGAAGCTGAGCGCAAACGTCTGTGGCAAGCGCGCCACAATGCTTATCATGCCAGCTCAGCCCTGCGTCCAGAAGCAAAAGCCTTATCGACTGATGCCTGTGTGCCTATTTCGCGCTTAGCTGAATGCGTCAGCGCTACCGCAAAAGACATTGCAGATGCTGGAATGATAGGCCCTATGGTCGGTCATGTTGGCGATGGCAATTTTCATGTTTTATTATTGGTTGATACTGATGATCCAGTAGAGACTGCCAAAGCTGACGAGATCATCGGACGGTTGGCTATACGTGCTATCGAGATGGATGGCACTTGTACTGGTGAACATGGCATCGGTCAAGGTAAGCAAAAATACATGGATCAAGAACATGGCAACGCCATACCGCTAATGCAAGCCATCAAGTCCGCTCTTGATCCTAATAATATCTTAAACCCTGGTAAAATCTGGCCTCAACCTTTAGTAATAGAAACACCTCAAGCAGTAGAAGTATAAAATAAGCCTACATGAAAAATGCGCCGACTTCATATCCATAAAGTCGGCGCATTTTTCATTCAAGCGGTCAGATGGTTTTTACTGTATCTGATCAATCGCCACTTGAGTTAGTATTCGACCACGAGCGGTACGTAATACATAACCTTGCTGAATCAAATAGGGCTCGATCACATCTTCAAGTGTGCCGCGATCTTCTGCCATGGCTGCCGCCACTGCTTCCACGCCTGCCGGACCACCGTCAAAGCGTTCATGCAAAATTTCAATATAACGTCTATCAAGATGATCTAGACCACGCCGATCGACTGCTAGCATATCTAGCGCACTAGCAGCGATAACACCGTTGATACTGCCATCCCCTCTTACTTCAGCATAATCACGTACTCGCCGTAATAAGCGATTAGCAATCCTTGGCGTACCTCGCGCACGGCGTGCAATCTCGATAGCACCATCTTCGCTCATTGACACACGCATTAGGCGCGCCGCTCGGCTTACAATAGTCGTCAGATCAGCAATATTATAAAACTCAAGGCGCTGAACGATACCAAAACGATCACGTAGTGGTGAAGTCAAAAGCCCTGCTCGCGTCGTCGCTGCGACCAAAGTAAAAGGCGGTAAATCAAGTTTGATAGAGCGTGCAGCAGGGCCTTCCCCAATCATAATATCAAGCTGAAAGTCTTCCATTGCTGGATATAGTATCTCTTCAATGACTGAGCTTAAACGATGAATTTCATCAATAAACAACACATCACCAGCTTCTAAATTGGTTAGCATGGCGGCCAAGTCACCTGGACGCTCAAGTACAGGGCCTGATGTCGAACGCAGATTACCACCCATTTCACGAGCAATAATATTAGCAAGCGTCGTCTTACCCAGACCAGGCGGACCAAAAATCAAAGTATGATCTAATGCTTCATCACGACCTCGCGCGGCACCAATAAAGACTTCCATCTGTTCACGCACGACTGGCTGACCGATATATTCAGACAGAAGCGAAGGACGAATGTTGCTATCAGGGGCATCATCTCCCCCTTCTAGCGGATTAATTAAGCGGTCTTGCATCATAGGTTCTATCATTATATTAAGAGGGTAAACAAGGTAAAGGTAATAAATAGCATAACCAAACCTAGCGGATAAGTCATGTAAAACGTTTTAAAGTATGCATTAAAACGAAAATAAGCGACAACTAGTGTCGCTTATCCATAGATAACTGTGTATGTAAGACAAACAGGCTAAAAACCAGATAACTGCTGTAAGGTGGCTTTTAACAAGCTTTGCGTATCAGCAAAGACATCACCGTTACTTTTGGCAGCTTTAATTGCCTGCTGTGCTTCTTTTTCTTTATAGCCCAAGCTAATCAGTGCGCCTTCTACTTCAGCAATGATACTTCCTTCCTGCGTGACCGGCACTGGCTGAATGTCAAACTCTAAATGACTATCATCGACTTCGATATTTTTGAGCTTATCTTTAAGCTCAATCAATAAACGCTGTGCTGTTTTTTTACCGATACCTGGTATACGAGTAAGCGCAGTTTCTGAGTCCTGCGCCACATACATTTTTAGTTCAGCTGCCGACATAGCAGACAGCATGGCAAGCGCCATCTTGGCCCCAACCCCATTAATCTTGATAAGCTGGCGAAAGACATCACGCTCTTTTCGATCGATAAAGCCATACAGCAACTGCGCGTCCTCTCGGACATGAAAATGCGTCCAGATGCTTGCTTGCTGTTCCAACTGTAGCTGACAAAATGAGGGTAATGGTAGCTCGATATCATAACCTACGCCTGAGGCTGTTATGATACAGGCTGTCGGTGCCATTAAATATTGTACTTGCCCAGTAATCAGACCAATCATAGTACCTCACCTGTCACAAACAATTTATAAGAAACTTTTATATAAGGAGCATTAGTATACATACATCTAACACCCCTTAGGCAAGTCCTAAATCGAACTTTTCAATAAATGAGCTTATTGATAAAAATCAACCATGCCTTCAAGGCTAATTGGACGAATTTTATGCGCCTGACCAGCAGAACCAAAGGCCTCAAAGCGGTTGCTACAGATATCTGACATTGCTACCATAGAAGCTTTAAAATATTTACGCGGATCAAACTCACTAGGATTTTTTGCCAAGTATTCACGAATAGCACCTGTCGACGCTAAACGTAAATCAGTATCGATATTCACCTTACGTACACCGTGCTTAATGGCTTCTACGATCTGCTCAACTGGCACGCCGTAGGTTTCGCCAATATCTCCACCATTCTCGTTGATGACTTTCAACCATTCTTGCGGTACTGATGATGAGCCATGCATGACAAGATGAGTATTGGGTATACGTGCATGAATCTCTTTTACACGCTCAATTGATAAGATATCACCTGTGGGTGGACGCGTAAACTTATAAGCACCATGACTGGTACCAATCGCAATCGCTAGTGCATCAACATTGGTGTCTTTGACAAATTGTTCAGCTTCGTCCGCACTGGTCAACAGCTGCTCATGATCAAGAACGCCTTCTGCCCCTGAACCGTCTTCTTCGCCAGCCATACCAGTCTCAAGACTACCTAGACAACCAATCTCACCCTCTACAGAGACGCCGCAAGCGTGAGCAAGCTTGACGACTTCACGCGTCACACTCGCATTATAGTCATAATCCATCGGCGTTTTACCATCTTCACCCAGTGAGCCATCCATCATAACTGAAGAAAATCCAAGCTGAATTGAGCGCTGGCAAATGGCTGGTGACATGCCATGATCTTGATGCATAACAACTGGGATATGAGGCCATTCTTCGATAGCGGCAATAATCAAGTGTCGTAGAAATGCCGAACCAGCGTATTTACGCGCGCCAGCACTGGCTTGTACAATGACAGGAGAATCACAAGCATCGGCGGCCATCATAATCGCTCGCATTTGCTCCAAATTATTTACGTTAAAAGCAGGCACACCGTAGTTGTGCTCAGCGGCGTGATCTAAAAGTTGACGTAAGGAGATTAAGGCCATAAAACGCTCTCTGATTGGTTTTAAAATAATAACGTTATTGAAAACTGCAAAATATCATGCACTTAACATGATAGGTATACTAAAAAATAGAGTAAGCTTAAAAATCAGATTAAACCTAACAATTACTCAGCGTTAAGCACAAACTGCAACCATAAACAATAATCACAGTGTTTACTTACCCAAATTATAGCGGGGTGATTATAGCAAAAATTATCTACGCCTCGTAGCAGTTACACCAGTATTTATTTATCTGGTCAGTTTTCCAAGTCGTTGATATTTACAGTAATCTAACTTTCATGGTCTATGTCAAATAACGAACACAAAAAAGCCCTGACTACTGTCAAGGCTTTTTAAATTTTTCAGGGCTTATAGAGTAAGTATTCGTCTAATGATTATAGCTTAACGTCTCATCTAACAGTAATCAATATATTGACTATTAGATTACTAAGCTAAATTACTTAGTATTGTTGCTCAGCTTCAACTTCAACTTCGTTTGCACCTTCAGCAACAGCGTCAGCACCTTCAGATACCGCTGCAGCAGTACCTTCGACAACTTCGTTTGCGCCTTCAGCAATAGCATCACCAGTATTTTCTAAAGCATTAGTAGCAGCAGCACCAGCTGTTTCAGCGCCTTCAGCGACTTCTGTACCAGCTTCTTGAGCCGCTACTTCAGCTTCTTGTGCAGCAGCTTCAGTTTCATTAGCAGCTTCTTCTGTATTGGCAGCAACATCATCACCCGCAGATTCAACCGCAGCTTCTGTTTGCTCTTCGGTTTGTTGACTACACGCAGTGACTGCAAACGTACCAGCAAGGACACTAGCAAGTAACAAATGACGTTTTAACATAATAAACCCCTCATAAATAATGCATGTCAAAATACATGGTGGCGCTATTTTATAGGTAGCAAATAAGACATGCAATAATAATTTTCAGTATATTAACAAATAATAACTGCTTAATAATAATCCTCAATTATCAACTTTATATACTCATTGTTCTTATTAGATAACAAGCACAGCTGATAACATCTATATAGCCTACCTTAAATATTAAATTTCATTTGTACGCGTAATGTTACTAGTAGCGTGACTTATATTAATATTTGGTAATTTTACAGTAATAATGCTGTTACCTTCCATACTGTATTTATAACCGTTTATCTTTAAACAGCTATTTTTCTACAATTTGTAAGGCAGCTACGGCAGGTAAAGTCTTGCCTTCAACAAACTCTAAGAATGCCCCGCCACCTGTAGACATATAGCTTACATTATCAGCCACTTTATATTTATCAATGGCAGCCAAAGTGTCACCTCCACCCGCTATCGAAAACCCATCGCTGTCTTCTACTGCTTGCGCTAAAATCTCAGTACCAGCGCCAAAGGCGTCTACTTCGAATACACCAACTGGCCCATTCCACAGTATAGTTTTGGCGTTGATAATGGCATCAGCCAGTTGCTCAGCACTTTGCGGCGCAATGTCTAATATCATATCATCGTCGCCAATATCACTCACTGCTTTAACAGTGGCTTTTGCTTGCTGTAATGAGCCTATAAAATCATCAAAATTAATGTCATTTTTATCAGCAACAACCACAAACTCAGGCAACAAGATATCAGTCTTAGTCATGATTTGACGAGCTGTATCGACTAACTCTGCTTCATACAATGATGCACCGACGCTATATCCTTGCGCTGCCAAAAAGGTATTCGCTATACCGCCGCCAACAATAATTTGACTGCAGATATCCGCTAAGCTATGAAGAACTTCAAGCTTGGTAGAGACTTTGGAGCCACCAACAATGGCTAGCATCGGCTGAGCTGGAGTCTTGAGCGCTAAGCTTAGTGCATCTAGCTCAGCGGCGAGTAATGGACCGGCACATACCGTCTTATCAGCTTGACGCATTGCTTGAGTCACCCCTTCTGTAGAAGCCTGCGCCCGATGAGCCGTACCAAATGCATCCATTACAAATACATCACACAAACTGGCATAAGCTTCCGCTAGCGCAGTGTCATTGTTCTTTTCGCCTTTATTAAAACGAACATTCTCTAATAAAACCACTTCACCAGCTTTAATATCTACGCCTTGCTCAAGATAATCATTGCTAAGCATTACTGGCTGTTTTATTTGTTCAGCTAGCTTATCTGTCAGATACTCAGCGACAGGCGCAAGAGAGTATTTTGGTTCAGGAGCGCCTTCTGTTGGACGACCTAGATGCGAGCATACAATGACAGCTGCTCCCTTATCTAACGCCATCTTGATGGTTGGCAAGCTGGCCTGCAAGCGTGCATCACTCGCAACTTTTCCGTCTTTAATAGGCACATTCAGGTCTTCTCGGATCAATACTACTTTATCCGTTAAGGTCAGCTCACTCATACGTAAAAAATTCATGATCGCTCCTAGGCTACATTGATTATTTTGTCTATCGTTTTAACAAGTCACATTAACTGTTATTACTTTATGAGCCGTAGTTTATACAATAGAGCGCATTCATTCTAGGCAAAAAACGAGCATGACCATAAATTTTTAACAAAAATCTGCCGCTACAAACATTTAATATTCATTATTAAGAATATATTCGTAATCAGTGGTCAGAATGACAAGATATGTTGAAGAGTTAGTAACATTTCGTGGTGGCACTGATTGATCAATCGTCTTAGTATAAGAGGCTATCTATTCGCAAAAAACTTTATGACCCTCGATGTATAGATAATAACTTTATAGAAAACAACAACAACCTCTTTGGAGAGTATGATGAGCATTGATTTTGACGTTGCCAAACAAGATTTATTAAAGTTAAAAGAAGAATATGAAACTCGCATCAACAAAATTGAAGATCATATTCAACATCCACAAGACAGCTTGAACGAGCATTGGGATGATCAAGCCATCTCATACCGTCAAAACGATATGCGAAAAAATTTACTGGGTGAAGCAAGACAAAGTCTTATTTATGTCGAAAACGCTTTAAGCCGTATCGAAAACGGCACTTACGGTGAATGTGAAGTGTGCGGTGAACCAATAGAAGAAAAGCGTTTAGAAGCATTGCCTTACGCTACCTTATGTATGGATCACGCTGAATAGGCTTTTTGCACAACACCCTATTGAATTTTTAGACAGGTATTTACCAGTTGGTAAGTGCCTGTTGCCACTCTTGACAGCGCTTCTCTATCGACTGTACAGGCAAATCCATGATATCCCCAACCACGGCAATATAAGCGATAGGCAGTCCTTTTAATTGACGAATATTTTCAGCCGTTAGTCCCCCGATAAGACAAACATCAGTATTATTGTGAGTGGCATATTGGCAGCCATCGATAAGTTGCTGTCGAGTAATAATGTTGGCATTGGGTTTAGTAGATGAGGCAAATATAGCGCCCATAGCAATATAAGTTGCGTTTGAAGAAATCGCTTCTTCAATAAGGGCCATATTCCCATGACAAGTGCGACCAATAATTTGGTTGGTTTTTAATTGTTGTTTAGCTTCGTCGATAGCACCATCTTGTTGTCCAAGATGTACCCCCACGCCAAGCTTGGCAGCCAAAGTAACATCGTCGTTTATGATGACTGGCACCCTGTATCGTTTAGCCAGTGTGACTATTTTTACGGCTTCACCATACAACTGCTCTTTACCATTTGGCTGTGCCAATACCCGCTTTCTTCTGATTTGTAACAACCCTATCGTACCTGTCGCTAAAGCTGCCGCTAACTTGGCATAAAGCAAATCAAACTCATCATCGTTAGTCAGCAAATACAATGTAGGCCCTTTTTTTGGTATATCCGAAACTGATGTTTTAGCCATTATTTATCCTTAAGTTTAATTAATAAAAAAAAGACCGTTATCTTAGATAACAGCCTTTTTTGTCTACAAACTTTAGCTTTACAACCGTTTATATCAGCACCTTATACTGTCTGACGCGTGGCTAAACTGGTCAAAATGTTTTTGGCATCACCCCAGCGAGTCGCTGAGCTATTAGCACCCAAAATCACAATAATAGCAGGGCGGTTGTTGACACGGGTTTCCATGACGACGCAACGACCTGCCTCATTGATAAAGCCTGTTTTGGAGATACCAATTGGATAGTTCCCTGAGCGCACAAGGCTACTGGTATTATTGGCTTTATAAGTACGATTGCCACTTGAATAATTGGCCACAAAAAAGTCGTAGCTTTTGGTAGTAGAGAAACGACGAATAACGTCATAATTACCAGCCGCACGTACCATTTTTACCAAATCATTTGACGAAGCAACATTACGCTTATCAAGACCAGTTGGATCACCAAAGAATGCCGTTGTCATTCCTAATTCTTGAGCTTTACGGTTCATGGCCCGTATAAAGGCATTGTAACCACCTGGATAATTACGCGCTAAGCTTTTTGCAGCAGGATTTTCTGACTTCATTAAAGACATCAGTAACAGTTCGGCACGATTCATACGATCGCCTGACTTTAAACGTGAGCTTGCACGTTTAGGACCTACAAAATCCTCTGGATCAAGCGTAATCTCTTCACGCATATCAAGACCCGCATCTAACACAACCATTGCTGTCATTACCTTAGTAATACTGGCCATAGGACGAGCAATATTTGCATCTTTTTCATAAATGGACTCACCAGTTTCAGCATCGATTACTGCTACACTGCGTGAGTCAGTGCTGATCGGAATCATGCTACTGCTACCAAAACTACCACGGTAAGTGGTGTTATATCTGTTACTACTGCTACCGTAGCTGTTAGAATTGGTAATGCTGGTAGTGCCATAGCCATTGTCGACTTTTTTGAGAGGCGTAGTAGCACTTTTAGAGCTGTACATAATGTTGCGTGCTTCTGATAAGCTATCAGCGCCGCCCCAACTGACGCGTGCACTAGACTCAGCAGGGCTACCATTAATACTTAGCGCAGCTTGTGCAGCACTGCCTAAGCTTAACGAAATCATGGCAGCAACCAGTTGCTGTTTGGTTAATGGTAAATGTTTCATTCTTCCCCCTGCTATTGGTCTCACATCAATTGCATATTATTATGCACAATTGGGTAACGTAGCGTTTTTGATGGTGTTTGTAGACACTCGTATAGAGTTTTTGTACTTTTAGTGTATCATGGTTTTTACATAAGTTTAACGTATCAGGCTGACTTCGCAAGATTTTTTTGTATATATACGAAGATTACTACAATTGCTTTGGATTTGGGTAATAATAAATAATACTCGAAAAATATTTGTTATAGTTCCATATCTTAGTCAAGTATTGAGTTTTCTCTACCGTTATCGTTAAGTATTATTTCCGTAAATAAAGCAATCTTATATAAGTCACTATAGAACAAGATTATTATAAATAGCAACATCGATATAGAATTAAATACTTGTACTAAACTATATAAGACAAGTCACTATTAAATAACATGTTTGTATTGTAGCCAGCTTTCATTAGCGTTTGGCTATTCTATTGCATATTAATCTATCAAATAGTAAAGAGTATAACTATGATTCGAGTATTAGTAGTAGATGATCACGACTTGGTGCGTATGGGTATCAGTCGGATGTTGTCTGACAGTGCAGATATTGAAGTAGTCGGTGAAGCTGATAGTGGTGATATGGCATTAAAACTTGCTAAGCAGCTTAGTCCAGATGTGGTCTTATTGGATGTCAACATGCCTAATATCGGTGGTCTTGAGGCGACAAAGCGTTTGGTACAGTTGGACATGGGAATAAAAATACTAGCGGTAAGTAGCATGTCAGCGCAGCCATACCCATCAATGCTTCTTAAAGCTGGGGTCAATGGTTATATTACTAAAGGCACACCACTTGATGAGATGATACGCGGTATCAAAAAAATATATCAAGGTGGCCGTTATTTCAGCCATGATGTTGCCGAGCAGCTAGCAGAAGTATTACTATCAGATAATGCCTCTTCGCCTTTTGACTTGCTAAGTGATCGCGAAAAACAGGTTGCTATGATGGTGGTCAACTGTCAAAGTCCTCAACAAATTGCTGACCAGTTATTTGTAAGTGTAAAAACCATTAACACCTATCGCTACCGTATTTATGAAAAAGTTGGGGTAGATAGTGACGTTAAATTGACGCATCTAGCCATCCGCCATGGGCTGATTCAGCCTTAATACTAGACTTATCTGTACTTTTAATTGGTCTATTGCTCATTACTACTCCCCTTCGGTTATTTTATGAAATCTGCTTTTAGAACCATCAACGTCATTTTTCAGACTTTAAAGCAGGATAATACTTTACCTGTATCACAATTGCGTAAGCTTGGGATAATTTATAATGGTTATCGATTAGTAGTTAGTGCGTTTTTGCTATTAATGGCATATGCCAATATTAAAGCTGACACCGATTTGTTATTACTGAGCTTATTGCAACAAACTGCACTTGGGTTTTACGTCATTCTTAGTTTGATTTTACTCAGTTTATTCTTAGTTGCTACCAAGCAGTTACAACGCCAGTTAGTGTTTGGTCTAGGCATTGATGTTATTGTATTAAGTTTGCTGCTATATACCAACGGCGCCCCAGACTTACAATTGGCAATGCTATATATGGTTGTGGTAGCAGCCAGTTTTATGTTGCTGCGTAGCTCACAAGCGCTGGTCATTACCTTACTTGCAATTTTATTCGTCATTTATCAGCAATTTTTCCACGCGATTTCCAATAGTATGAGCCTGACCAATTTAGGTGATGCCCTACTCATGTCAGCCAGCTTTTTAGCAGTTGGCTTTTTAAGTTGGTCAATCTCTCAGCGCTTGGTGCATGTCGAAAGGTTTATAACGCGTCAAGCAGAGGAAGTGGAGCGTCTAAATACGATTAACCAAGAAGTCATTAGTCAGATGCTAAACGGCATTATGGTGATTGATAAGCAGCACATTGTGTTGGCCAATCATGCAACTTATCAGCTGCTAGGTATTCCTGAGACCGAAGTATCACCGTTTAAAGAAGTACCTACTAATTATAGGGATCCAAAACCAACTCTTAGGCAACAGCAGCGTAATTTTAAAAATCATCATAATCCATTATATGCTTTTCAACAGGCCTTGGCCCATCAGCATAGAGCGCTACTCAACAGTTGCTTATCTGTCCCTACTAATCAGTCAAGGAACTTTGTTTACGAATTGCCTGAAGCGGCCACTGCGTCTATTACCAACAAACTGCGTGTACAAGTAATCCCGCTAGAAGATGGCAGTCAATTGATATTGCTTGAAGATTTGCGCCGCGAACAAGCCAATGCCCAACAATTAAAGCTGGCCTCTTTAGGGCAGCTCACAGCCAGCATTGCTCATGAAATTCGCAATCCACTTGCTGCTATCTCACAAGCCAGTCAGTTGTTATTGGAAGATATGAACGATGTGGCTGACGCAGACGAGAGCCACAGTCAAACTGCTATGAATACTAGTGGTAATAATGAGCTGTATAAGATGATATTTGCACAAACCAAACGTGTTAATCGTATTATTGAAGATGTGTTAAAACTATCACGTCAGCAGCGCTCTAACAAACAGACCATAGAGCTTGGAACTTGGATGCCACAATTTTTAGAGAACTATTTTCGTGGCAATGATATTTTTTTGCATGATATCTCTCATCCCGTGATACAGTTTGATAATCATCAGTTAGAGCAAATATTGATTAATTTAATCAACAATGGTTTGCGTTATTGCGGTCTTGTACATCCGCATGCTTATGCTGAGGTGGAAATATATTGCGTGCAGAACGATGTTATAATCGATGTTTTAAATGAAGGTGAAAAAATCGCTCCAGCTGATGTAGAGCGCTTATTTGATCCGTTTTTTACTACCGATAAAGCAGGTACGGGACTGGGGCTTTACTTGTCTCAGGCCTTCAGCGAAGCCAATCATGCCAGGCTACTGTATGTCGCTGAACACGAAAAGACCTGTTTTCGCTTAATCACACCCATGGGCTCTTGTTCAGAAGTAGTATGGGATGACGAATATTAAGGTTCAAGGTGTCAATGATGCATCTACTGCTAATACATTGATTTTGACCCATAGTCAGTACAACACATGTGTGCAATTAATAAAAGATAAAAAGTCTTACAGATAAAGGTTTTTTATTTATAATGAATATTCGTTCAATCCCTTGTATCAATTAAGCAATAATGAGGTTGTATATGACAGCAATCGCGCTGGTCGTCGATGATGAAGTAGATTTATGCCGACTTATGCAAATTACGCTGACAAAGATGGGCATCAAAAGTGACGTGGCTTACAGTTTATCGCAAGCAAAATCTTATCTAGAAAATAACCACTATGACTTTTGTTTGACAGATTTACAACTGCCAGATGGTTCAGGATTGGAGTTGGTTAAACAGATTAGTAGTAGCTCTAATACACCAGTTGCTGTGATCACGGCACACGGTAGTATGGATCTGGCTATTGAAGCACTTAAGATTGGCGCTTTTGATTTTGTGAACAAGCCGCTTGAATTACCGCGACTACGCCAACTGGTCGAAAATGCCCTCAAAGTTATTCATCAAGATGAAAGTGTTCAAGCAACTGATGAAATTACGCCTGAACAGCAGTTATTAGACAGTCGCCTGATTGGCAACTCTACTGTCATGCAAACCCTAAAAACCACCATCATTAAGCTTGCCCGCTCACAGGCGCCCGTATTTTTATCAGGTGCTTCTGGTACTGGTAAAGAAGTGGTCGCCAGACTCATCCATGATTTAAGTCCACGCCGTGATGGTAGTTTTGTCCCAGTCAACTGTGGTGCGATTCCATCTGAGCTTATGGAGTCAGAGTTTTTTGGCCATAAAAAAGGTAGCTTTACTGGTGCGGTTGCAGATAAGCAAGGTTTGTTTCAACAAGCCAGTGGTGGTACATTATTTTTAGATGAAGTGGCAGATTTACCACTTGCTATGCAAGTAAAGCTATTACGTGCTATCCAAGAAAAGACAGTGCGCGCTATTGGTGACACCAAAGAGGTACCTGTAGATATTCGGATTTTATCAGCTACCCATAAAGACTTAAGCCAGTTGGTAAAAGACGGAGAGTTCCGGCAAGATTTGTACTATAGAATTAATGTGATAGAGCTTAAGCTTCCCACACTCAATACACGCCGTGACGATATTCCTTTACTCGCCAAGCACTTTTTAGCGCTGATATCTGAAGAGTGGCAGCTAGGTACACCAGCAGAGCTGACTGAAAGTGCTTGCGAGCGTCTGCAGCAGCATGAATTTGCTGGAAACGTTCGTGAACTGCGCAATATATTAGAGCGTGCAATTACTCTAGCAGAAACTACCATGATAAATGATACCCATCTAGGGTTGCCCAAACTTAATGATAGCGATACTGTAGGCTCAAAAGAGATGGCAGAACGCGAGGATATCAATACTGTCTCTACAATAAATGATGAGCCTATGATATTACAAGTGGATGGCCCCAAACAAAGCATCAAAAATGATAATAGCGGACATCTTTCGAACAATTTGCATCCATATCGTACTCATAGCCAACGTTATTCTTCAGCATTTCAGATGTCTACTACTAAGTCTGACAGTGTTAATACTTCATCTGTCTACAACCAAGACCGCCGCAAGCCTGACCAGTTTGTTGACGACATACATACGCAACCATCACTCGTCAGTATTTCTGAAGCTGAATTGCCTCAAAAAGGTCTAGAAGCCTATTTGCAGGAGCAAGAAAAACGTTTGATCATTAAGGCGCTTAATCAGACTGATGGAAATAAGACGCAAGCAGCAGAGTTGTTAGGTACGACTTTTCGCTCGCTACGCTACCGGATGAAAAAGCTTGAGATTGATGAAGAGTAGCGCAATACCTTAGATTATATTAGTGTTATGGAATGAGTATAAACGCCCTAGCCTTATTAACAAATAAAACTCACTGATACTATTTTTAGCACTTTTTATAAATCCCCTTTTTCAGTATCAGTCATGCTATAGGTGTTGTCTTTTTTTACAAAATGAAGTCCTGAAGAGTGTACTTGCGGTCGCAACACATCGATAGCTTGTTGCTCCCATGTGCGCTCATTACCAGATAGTGCTATATCAGGTTGTACACCTATTTTATCTATCTTTTTGCCTGCTGCTGTTAAATAATGAGCCACAGTCAACTTGACGGCTTGTTCGTTATTAAGCGGTATGACTGACTGTACAGACCCTTTACCATAGCTGACTTCACCGACGATAGTTGCACGTTTCTGTGTCTGTAGACTACTTGCCAGCACTTCTGCTGCCGAAGCAGAATAACGATTTTGTAAAATCACTACAGGTAAAGATTTAAGTAAGGCTGTATCTTGGGTAGATAAAGTACGTAGCTCACTTTGTCTACTCTTTACCTGCACCACGTCAGTGTCGTTCATAAATAGACTGGCTACTTTCACAGCCGATGTCAGTACGCCACCTGGATTGTCACGCACATCAAGCAGTATTCCGGTAATGGGTGCATCAAGACTGGTTAGACTTTGTAAAATCTTTTCACGTGTATTATTTTGAAAAGCGGGAAGTTTGATAACAGCAATACCATTAACAAGCCGCGTCTCAATATCTTGTTGGTGAGTATTATTGCGCTGCAAAGTAATGACACGCTTGCGGCGACCGGCTTTAGACACAGTTACATCAACTTGCGTACCGGCAATTCCGTTCAGTAGCTGCTCTACATCATCAGACTGCCGATCACCATCAACCTTAAACTCACCAATCTGATGAATATAATCGCCAACGGTAATACCTTTTTTATCAGCAGGTGACTCATCTACAATATCAGTTACAACCCAATACCCCTCATCTGGTTTATATACTGCCTTTAAGCCAACATCTCCAACATCTCCTTCAGTAAATGCGCGTAAGTTTTCATACGCTTCAGCATCCAAAAATTCAGCATGGCTATCAAGCTTGGTCAACATACCACTCATCGCATTATCAAATAACGCTTCATCATTGACAGGATCGACGTACTGACGACGTACTAAATCCACTACTGCGACAAAGGTTTTTAGTGTCTCAGGGGAGATTGCATTTAAGGACACCTGCGCAACGTCAGCTGGTATATCAGACAAATCATCTTCTACTGTATCAACTGCTGTCTCATCGGCTACAGCATCTATATCATCCTCTGTTTGACCAGTTGGTTGATTCTCGCTACTCAAGTCATCTGCGCCTACCGCGTCACTACCTACTGTATTGTCATCAATGTTCAAGCTGATCAGTTGCAAGTCTGCAGTAGGATTATCAGTGTTTACACCCATCCCTACAGGTTCTGTAATGGCTGCCTGTGCAGATATATTGACACCAGTTATACCAAGGACTCCCACTAAACCTATCTTTAGCGCAGACTCACAGATAGCAAACGGTACCAAATCAAACTTGAGCAGTATGGCTGGTAGTTTTAAAGGTAATAAAGGCATAAAGAAACTCGTATAGGATAAAGAATATGTACAGATCTATCATTGCCACATGAATGCCGACGCCCTAAAAAAAGCTAATGGGTCTACAGCAGCGATACGATAACAAGTGATAATATATAGGCGCTTCAGTATAAGGTAAGTACCATGCTACTAAGATAACTTTTACTTATTTACTGTACCTATACAGCTCGATGCTATGCAAGATTTAGCTCAGTAGCTTATTATATTTTTGTACTTTTTCTATGTAGGATCGACTATAGCATTAAGACACCATTAGAAAATAGCGTAATATTGCAAACAAAAAGGGGAAAGATAAATACTGTCTTTCCCCTTTTTTTCTAAAAAGTCGTGTTTACTACAAAGTAGGGATTAACAAACTCTTACCTGTCATCTCAGCTGGTGGTTCGATATTCATTAATGACAAAATAGTGGGAGCGACATCGCTTAACTTGCCTCCCCTACGTACTCGTATATTTTGCTCACCAACGTAGATAAGAGGGACATGTTCTGTCGTATGTTGAGTATGCACTTGCCCGCTTTCATAATCTTGCATCTGCTCGCAGTTGCCATGGTCTGCCGTGATTAACATATCACCGCCAGCTGCCCGTACTGCTGATTCAATACGTCCGATACATACATCAAGCGCTTCCACAGCTTGTACCGCTGCTTCAAAAATACCTGTATGTCCGACCATGTCACCATTGGCGTAATTTACAACCAACACATCATACTTTCCTGATTCTATAGCAGCCACTAGCTTATCAGTCACCTCAGGTGCACTCATCTCTGGTTTTAAGTCATAAGTGGCTACATCTGGAGATGGCACTAAGATACGCTCTTCACCCTCATACTCTGCTTCACGGCCACCACTAAAAAAGAAAGTCACATGCGCATACTTTTCAGTTTCAGCGATACGCAGCTGGGTTTTGCCCTGATTCTGCAGATACTCACCCAGTGTATTGGTAAGTGAGGTTGGATAATACGCTATGCTAGTTTTAGTGTTATCTGCTAAAACGTCAGAGTACTTGGTCAACATCACAAAAGCTGCAAGGTTTGGCTGCTTTTGACGAGCAAAACCTGAAAACTTATGATCTGGTAGCACAAACGCTTGCGCAAGCTCACGAGCACGGTCAGCACGAAAGTTCATAAATATTAATGCATCATTATCTTCAACAGTATATGGCATCTCATCACGTCCAATCACGGTCGTTGGACTGATAAACTCATCGGTCTCACGTGCTTTATAAGCCGCTTGGACAGCCCCATCTGCTCGCGTTGCTAGACGATCAGCCTTTCCTTCAGTAATAAGCTCATAGGCTTTTTGGACACGATCCCAGCGGTTGTCACGATCCATCGCATAATAGCGCCCAATGATACTGGCAATCTGTACGCGGCCGCCTTCATAATGGGCATTGAGTTTATTAATATAGTCACGCAGACGATTGATATACTTATCCGCAGATTTTGGCGGCGTATCGCGACCATCTAAAAAGCAATGGACAAAAACGTTTTTTGCCCCATGAACCAATGCAGAATGACACATACCTTCAATATGATCTTGATGTGAGTGCACGCCACCATCAGATAGTAGTCCCATAATATGAACATTACCACCCAACTCGTTAGCCGCTTTTACTGCTTCAACCAACGCGTCATTTTTGTAAAATTCGCGATTATTAAGCTCATTTGAGATACGGGTTGAGTCTTGGTAAAGAACACGGCCAGCACCAAGATTCATATGCCCTACTTCTGAATTACCGAATTGACCATCTGGTAAACCAACATCTTCTCCTGAAGCTGATATAAGCCCATGCGGATACTGCTGATAAATATTATCCAAATTTGGCATGTTTGCGGCGGCAATGGCATTGTCTTCAGCTTCCTCACGATGTCCAAAACCATCTAGTATCATTAGGACATGTGGCACTTTTTTGTTAGGATTGTTATTAGACTTAGCTTTACTGTCTGTGGTATGTTCTGCTTGTTGTTGCATATTGGACATAGATTACCGCTCCTCAAATGAATGAACGCCTATAGTACTGTATTAGATTAAAGTGTCTATACTACCACAAAACTCAAAATAGCTGAAAACTCAACATTTTTCAGTCAATATATTTTATGAAGCTTTTTAAACCGTTACTAAATTAAAGCCGTTGATAAGTAAAACGAAGATTAAGACAAAGTATCAATCTGTAAATCAGCTTGCAATCAGTTATATCATTGGTTAAGATAAAAATATTCTAGAGTGTTAGCTAGTGAATGTTTATTCCCTGAGCCGATAATGCTTTACCTGGATGTGCTATCTATTGCTTCATTGTGTATGCCTGCACCGCTTGCGGTGTATCAGGAAACCTGCCGAGGCAGTGACACATCCGCCCTGAACTTCACGGTTCATGGGTCACCATTTTACGGCGGCACTCTGGTTGTTATATTCGGTCGCACCTTCTAGGTTACGCCATTAAAAGCCCCTTTGTTTATTGAACAAGGGGGCTTTTCTTATGTCTGATCGTTAACTAATCTCTTATTTACCGATTAAAAAACTATTCATCATTGGCAGACTTACTAATTTTCTTGACATCTTTTGGAATGTTTTTAGCCGTACCATCAACCGTGGTATGTTGTTTGAACACATCGCCAAATGGATTCTGTTGCTGTTGTCCAAATGGGTTTTGACTACCCATCCCACCTGCACCGCCGAATGGGTTTTGACCACCCATCCCACCGAACGGGTTTTGACCGCCCATTTGCCCACCCATCTGTTTGGCCATCATCTCCATCATTTTTTGTTGATTATTCATGACATAGTTATTGGCTACATCTTTGAGCTTCTTCTGGACAGGAGGTAGCACCACGAGCAACGCTAACACATCGCTAATAATACCTGGAATTAATAGTAAAATTCCAGCCGCCGCCATTGCCACACTTTTGAGCATCGTCGATTCTTGCGGACGCATGGCAGGGTTCATCATACCTCCTGCTTTCATCTGCTGAGCCATCGGATTAAGAGCCGACATGCCTTTACGAATAAGAGAAATACCAATGACAGCAGCGACAATAAACCACATAAACACAAGCCAGCCACTCATAAATTGAGCAAGCAAATACCATATTAGCATCTCAATAATAAACCAAACGATGGCAATACCAACTATCTGACCCATAAAGTGTCATCCTATCAAATAAAAAATTAAGCACCATAAAATTAAAATGGTTAACATGTCATGTATATGGGGATTGATTGCTATACTATCAAACTTGAGGTTGATTTTTAAGCCATAAAAAAATGAAAGCAAGACGGAATACTATGACAATTATTATAGGCATTGATCCTGGCTCACGTATGACGGGCTACGGGGTTATTCAGCAAACGGGCGACAAGCTAACTTATATTGATGCAGGTACTATCCGTACTGACACAAAAGAGATGCCTGAACGTCTTAAGCGTATCTTTAATGGTCTAACTCGTATTACCCAGTATCATCTAAAATATGCCAATGAACCTATTTATGCTGCTATTGAGCAAGTATTTATGGCAGAAAACCCCGACTCTGCGCTCAAGCTTGGGCAAGCTCGCGGCGCTGCTATTGCAGCAATGGTCGCACTGGATTTAGAAGTATCAGAATATACCGCCCGTCAAATCAAACAAGCAGTTTGCGGTTACGGTGCAGCAGCTAAAGAGCAAGTACAAGAAATGGTTTGTCGAATATTATCTTTAGATGTGGTGCCACAAGCAGATGCTGCTGACGGCCTAGCCTGTGCTATCTGCCATGCGCACTCTAGTCATTCGATGAATAAATTATTGCTCAATAGCTCTATGCGTGGACGCGGTGCTTCTAAGAAAAAGGGCCGCTGGCGTCTAACCGAAGAGGACTTGGGGAATTTGCGTTAAGCACTTGTTTGTCCTATATATGAGCGATCAAGCAACACATTGTAATATCGGTAACCATTAAACAAAAAGCACGCGCTATCGCTATATAGGCACGTGCTTTTTATGGCCATGTTTTGCTTTTTAAGCTACTGTATTTAACTGGATACCGAACTTTCTATCACCATATCAAGCACATAAGCATACTTTGTATCTGTGTCGCCATCCGCTGCAAGCTTATAACGCTGCAAGCGCAATATTTCATCATGACCAGGGTTATGCTCATAACCTTCAATATTACCTTTGAACGCTGTCCACTCACCTTCGTCTATCTTAATACCTTGATCATCATAGGTAATAGGTTTTACTTGTAAACAACTCTGCGCCTTATCATTGGGGCAAAGTTTTGTGTTTGCGTCCACTGCCCAAAATATTGTTTCACCTCTACTATTATATTTTGCTTGCGCTGTCATTCTGCCTCTCCAAACGAGAGTAGTGCTGTCGCTTGTGATTTGAGTAAGAGTTGGAGGCGCCTCATTTGTCAAACTTAGCTGGCTTTCACTTTGCATTAACTCATTTAGTTTATTCTCAGCTGTATTCAAATCATTACACAGCATTTTTGTACCCATACCATCTTCAGTCATCAGTATATTATCTTGCAACTGATAAACAGCATTAACAGTATTGCAGCCTACACTATAGCTGATGGTATTTTGTCCTTGATATTTGTTAAAGTTTAAAACAACTTGGTTGTTAATATTCATTAACGATGTTATCGGCTGGGTATCGGCATTAGTTGCAGTGTTCAATGTCCAGCGGTAACGAGCAAGCTTGGCACTCATTTTTTCTTCAGCACTAAGTTTTTGAGTAGTAGGTGTTGATTGAGCATCAGTATTGATAGCCGCGTTTTCTACAGTAGTATCGCTTGAATTATTATTGGTTGAAGTATTATTACAGGCAGTTAACGCTAAGCTAGATGCTAGCAAACTTGGCAGCAAAGAGAATTTTAAAATTTTACTTACCATGTTACATCTCTCTTACGACAGTTATTTAAACTTGCTTACAAGTATTCAGTTTCTTTTATTAGGTGATATGAACGATATCAAATAGTATAACTACTGTAAGAATAACTACGTTACCTTATGTAACTAAATGTTTAATTTTATTATTTGGTACTTTCTTATATTCACATATAACTGTCCGTATTATTTTTTTAAATAACAATGGATAGCCAATTTCTTAGCTATCCATTATTAAATGTTGTATAAAATATAGTGTTATACCGAGATTTTTTATCTGCAATTCTTTGTAGGTTTGGCCGTTTTTTTGATATTAAAACGCTCATTCATCATTTGATAAAAACGCGCTAAATTTTCTCCTTGCTCATTGGGATTAACCTTAAGAATCTTGCCAAAATCTAATCCTAAATATAGCACAATATCAGCAAAGCTTAATTGCTCCCCAACTAAGTACTCATGACTATCTAACGCTTTTTCAAAATAAGACAGTGCTTTGATCGCACGGTTTATAGACGGTGTTACAAACTCTGGCACTTGCTCAACGCGCTGGGCTTTAGATGGATGACTGTGTTGAAATGCCAGCATAAGGTTGTATAAAACTTCAAACTCAGCAATACGGCGCATAGAGCAGACTTGGGCACGTTGTACCACGTCATTGCCCATCACTGAGCGCTCACCATAAACGCGATCAAGGTATTCGCAAACCGCTTGAGAGTCATTAAGCACAGTACCATCATCTAGGGTTAATACTGGTACCGTTTGCATAGGATTCATTTGGGTAAAAGCGTCTGACATCTGCTCATTGGCTGCAAAGTCGATATCTACGACATTTATGTCATCCATATTATCAACGTCGATACCTTTTGAGGCTAGTAAAATAAGTGCTTTACGTGGATTAGGGGCAGTACGAGTTACATACAATGTCTTCATGGCAAACTCCGTGGAAGGGTGATCAATACTAGTTATAGCCTACTATAGTTATCATAGCAAAGCCTTATTAATACTTGTCAGCATATTAGTAAAAAACCCCATAACTTTGCGTTATGAGGTTTTTTGGCTTTAATCTATGATTCAACCGGACTATAGCACTTAGCTTATTTATTTGGTGCAGGTGTGGTACGTAGATATGGCTTAATTTCTGTATGTCCTTTAGGGTAGTTAGCAGCGATATCTTCGTTTTTGACACTTGGCGGAATAATAACGTCGTCACCATCTTGCCAGTCTACAGGTGTCGCGACATTGTATTCATCAGATAATTGTAGCGCATCGATGATACGAACGATTTCATCAAAGTTACGACCACAGCTGGCAGGATAAGTTAGCGTTAAGCGTACTTTTTTGTTTGGATCGATGATAAAGACGCTTCTGACTGTGGCGGTATTATCAGCGTTTGGATGAATCATGTCATAAAGATCTGCAACCGTGCGATCTGAGTCCGCGATGATAGGGAAATTGACCGCCGTACCCTGAGTCTCTTCGATATCACCGACCCAGCCTTTATGATCTTCTAAACTATCAACTGACAGCGCAATGGGTTTGACGTTACGTTTTTGGAACTCTCCGCCCAGTGCTGCGGTACGTCCAAGTTCAGTCGTACAAACTGGCGTATAGTCTGCAGGATGCGAAAACAATACAACCCAGCTATCCCCTGCCCAATCATAAAAATTAATATCACCATCTGTGGTTACAGCGTCAAAATTTGGTGCAGCGTCACCTAGACGTAAATGTGCCATACTTAATTCCTTGTATTAGTGATGAGCGCTAAAATGTCTCAAGGCGCTCTGTTATTATCGTAGACGTAGCCGATAAACAACGACTCGGCTAGCGTCAGTAAGCATTCTATTTTATATTAACAAACTGGTTATGAATGTCTTGTGACGGATTGTAATGCGGTTATTCCATTTTTGTTTAAGGGAATCAATATAGACTAAATCACCATTCCAGCATCCCATAAGCAAAACTCACCAAACTTACCACGTTTGCTTGTGCCACCAGCCACACGGCCAGCATCCGTCAACACCAGATCCCCTTCCTGCTCTTGTAAATAGCCTGCTGCGATTAGCTTATCATTTAACGCTTGCGTCTTTAAACCCAGCTCTTTTGCAAGCTTTGCGGTCGTGAGTTTCGAATAATTTGGCGTTACCGCTTCTGCGCTAGACTTACCGAACGTATCGATATTAGGATTTACTGATTCTCTAGCAGGTATCGCTTTATCTTCAGACTCACTGACTTTTTCAAGCGACATACGTACCTCATCGCTAACACGAATAATACGTTGTGCTTTCTCATAAGTATCAGCATAGAGCTTAGCATCTTCATTTCGATAGATAAGCACGCCCATCTCGTTGTTGTTGACTTGGCTAAACTCATACAGGTTTAAGCTTGTGATAATGCACTCGTTTTCGTTAAGGTAACATTTGGCATGTAAGTTTTTACAAAAGCTGGTACGAATAAAGGTCAAGTTTTTAAGCCAATTTATTTCTTCAGGGTGCAAGTCGTTTTTACCGTAAACAATTCGGATATCAATTTTTAGTCGATTACGATCTTCTAATAGCTCTTTGATACGTTCATTCAGCTTTAGATATGGACTAATAATAACCAACCTATCCGATGCATTTTTGATCAATTCTTCCAAATGATAAGTTGTGCCACTACTGTTCAAAAATTTTGCCATCTTTACCCCCAATATCTATTATTAAGATTATACTTATGCACAAAAAGGCCCATCTCTAGCGTACTAGAAATAGGCACAATTGCAAACTACTATTGTCGAGTTTAATCTATAACGGCAATACTTTAACTTATATAACTCATTTATAAAAATTCACGGCGTAAATCTAAGGTAGACTGTTGACCTAGACCCTCGTAGTGTTGATCAAGAAAAGCTTTTGCAGATTCGCGGCCAATATCACGCAGGTGCGTTAAAAACGCCCATTCAGAATTTATTTTACTAGACGCTGACAGTGGATTGATTTGTTCGGTGGCTTCAACACGGTGTAAGAATACTTTAGAATAGCGCTCCTTATCCAAATTGTTTTCTTGCAGCTGACGGGTCACAAAATCAATCGCTCGTAACTCTCTTAACAAAGAAGAGTTGAACGAAATCTCATTAATACGGTTCTGTATCTCTATGGCACTTGTTGGGGTTTCATTGCGTTCAATAGGGTTAATCTGCACAATCATAATATCTTGAGACTTGGTGGTACGAAACAAAGGATACAAAGGTGGATTGCCAACATAACCACCGTCCCAATACGGTATACCATCGATTTCAACCGCTTGAAAATAAGAAGGCAGACATGCCGAAGCTAAAATCATGTCTGCAGTCAGCTCTTCACGATTGAATACTTTTATTTTGCCCGTATGCACGTTGGTTGCCGCCACAAACAGCTTTAACTTGCTACATGCTCTGACCTTTTCAAAATCGATGGTAGACTCAACCAGATCACGTAGCGGGTTGATATCCAACGGGTTGGTATCATAAGGCGAAGCAACCCGGCTAAATAAATCAAGCATTAGATACGCTGGTGAGTCGTCCACATCCCACTTGCCAGTCAAAATACTTAAGGGACTACGTTTAACGGGGTTCATCATGCCCATATAAGCCACTTGACGCCAAAACTGCTCAAGCGCCTCACGTGCGCCATCTGCACCATTATCCATATAGCCTTGAGCTAATACCGCTGCATTCATGGCTCCAGCACTTGTCCCTGTAATACCTTCTACACTGATTCGGCCATCTTCCATAAAATAGTCTAGTACGCCCCAAGTAAAGGCGCCGTGAGAACCGCCGCCCTGCAATGCTAGATTGATCGACTTTTTAATCATAATCTCTTTACTCTCCCTTAGATATGTCGTTGAGCATGTCTATTGGATCAAACTATCAAACACATCTTACTACTGGCTTGTATTCCTAATCCAAACATCGTACTTTCAAGAGTTTGATAGACGATAATTAAGCTGGCTTATAACTGTCGCGTAAGCTGACGATTTGGCTAAATACCGGCTTGTCACTGGTGTGCTCCTCGCTATCGGCGATAAAGTAGCCTTCACGCTCAAACTGAAAGCGCGTGCCAGCATCAGCGTTGGCGAGCGATGGTTCAACTACAGCTGCAAGCTCGGTCAACGAATTAGGATTGAGTACTTGATGCACATCACTGGCGCTACCTGGGTCCTCAACACTAAATAACTGCTCATACATGCGTACGGTCGCAGGGACGCCAAGGCTTGCTGATACCCAATGAATCACGCCTTTGACCTTGCGCCCTTCAGGGTTGTTGCCCAACGTCGCCGAATCAATCGTTGCTTTTAGTTCAGTCACATTGCCGTTTTCGTCAGTAATATGCTCAGTCACTGCCAGCACATAGGTATTGCGCAGACGGATTTCGGGCTTTTCTGGTGACAAACGCTTATAGCCTGCTGGCGGCTCAATCTCATAGTCGCCTTGGTCGATATAAAGGGTCTTGGTAAAGGGAATCTCACGCTCGCCCATATCGACGTTAGGATGTTTTGGCTGCTTGAGCCATAGAGTCTGAGCATCTTCATCCCAGCGTGCATTGACGCTATCGGCCTTTTGTGATTCCCAGCTGCTGACCGCTTCTGCAAAGTTCGTAATCGTCACTTTTAAGGGCTTGAGCACAGCCATGCCGCGTGCGGTCGTCGTCTCTAATGACTGACGGATACTAAATTCTAATAAACGAAAATCAACAACGCTGTCGACTTTAGTCACGCCAACGCGCTCACAAAAGTCGCGCAAACCTTCTGGCGTATAGCCACGGCGGCGCATACCCGCGATGGTCGGCATACGTGGATCATCCCAACCGCTCACCACCCCTTCGTCGACCAACTGCTTGAGCTTACGCTTACTGGTCATAGTATGGTCAACATTTAAGCGGCTAAACTCATACTGATGCGGCGGCACCTCAAAGCCGATTTTTTCTACCGCCCAATCATAAAACGGACGATGGTCTTCAAACTCCAACGTACACAATGAATGGGTGATACCTTCGAGCGCATCAGAGAGCGGATGGGCAAAATCATACATCGGATAGATGCACCATTTATCGCCAGTTTGATGATGTGCTTGGTGCATGACGCGGTAGATGACAGGGTCACGCATGTTCATATTGGGGCTGGCCATATCGATTTTGGCACGTAGCACCGCTTCGCCTTCGGCAAACTTGCCGTCTTTCATCTCAATGAAGCGCGCCAAGTTTTCTGCGACACTAACATCACGCTGCGGCGATGACGTGCCCGCCTCATTAAATGAGCCACGGTTGTCGCGAATTTGTTCAGGCGACTGCAAATCCACATAAGCATCGCCCTGCTCGATAAGCTGCACTGCCCAAGCATACAGCTGATCAAAATAACCTGAGGCATGATGTGCCTCTCCTGCCCATTCAAACCCTAACCATCTAACATCGTTTTCGATATTGTCGATAAAGTCTTGTTTTTCTGCGGTTGGATTGGTGTCATCAAAGCGCAAATTACAGACACCACCAAACTCCTCAGCTACCCCAAAGTTTAGACAAATAGATTTCACATGACCTAAATGCAGATAACCGTTTGGCTCAGGCGGAAAGCGTGTCACGATTTGAGAATATTTTTGCGCGTTGACGTCATCACGAATGATATTGCGAATAAAGTCGTTTTTTTGTGCATTATTGCTTGAGTGCTCACTCATTACTCATTGCTCCTAGCGCAAGTGTTCAGGATATAGCGCGTATCATCGCGCTTAAAAATGATAAATTAAAAAAGACTGATAAAAGATAACGTTGCGTTATTCTATCAGGTTTCACAAACGCATTAACAGCCTGATACATGACAGACGACAAAAAAGCCGTTAGACTAGCCATAACTTTTAGTCACCAACTTTCAACCACCACTTGACAGTGTCATTTAAGGCGCTGCAATCAAAAAGGAATATCTCATGGTAGACATGCCACCAGTAGTAGAACTTGACACCAGTATGGGTGCGATCGTCATCGAACTCAACGAAGAAAAAGCGCCAAAAACCGTAGAAAACTTTTTAAACTACGTAAAATCTGGTCATTACGATGGTACGATTTTTCATCGTATTATTGATGGCTTTATGATTCAAGGCGGCGGTATGGACGCTGAGATGAACGAAAAAGCAACCAATGCGCCAATCGAAAACGAAGCGGACAATGGTCTAAAGAACGACAAAGGCACCATCGCCATGGCGCGTACGCAAGACCCGCATTCAGCGACCAGTCAGTTTTTCGTTAACGTCAAAGACAACGATTTCTTAAACCACTCTGGCAAAAACATGCAAGGCTGGGGCTACACGGTATTTGGTAAAGTCACTAGTGGCATGGACGTCATCGAAAAAATGCGCGGCGTACCAACCGGTCGTTTTGGTATGCATGCTGATGTGCCAAAAGAGCCAGTGGTTATTAACTCTGCGACCATCGTTTCTAAATAAGTCATATAAGTAAGCTTTACTTATAGTCTGATAATAGACGACAAGGATTATGATAAATGCAAACGTTTAATCACCTGATAACGACCCGCCCTCACGAGGTGCGACAAGTATTGATCAGCGATTTGCATTTATCGCCAGAGGAGCCTGCCTTAGTGCAGGCTTTTTTAGCACTGCTCAATGACTGCCTTGCTCTACCTGCCCTCAAGCGCTTGTTTATCTTAGGCGACTGGTTTGAGGTCTGGATTGGTGATGACGCTTATTTAACGCTGTCAAATGACGCGCGCCAAAGCCATTGGCTCACCCCGCTTATCGTTAAATTAAAACAATTGCGGGTAGCGGGCTGTGAGATTTTAGTCATGCATGGCAACCGAGATTTTTTATTGGATCAGCCTTTTTGCAACCTATTTGGTGGTGAGCTGATTTATGAGCCATATACCTTAACTGTCGGACAGCAACACTATCGTCTTGAGCATGGCGACGCGCTTTGTATTGATGATAAGAAATATCAGTTTTTTCGTAAAATCATGCGTAACCGTCTAACCCAGTGGTATCTGCTTAATAAATCCCTAGAAAAACGTTTGGCAATCGCCGATAAAATGCGCCAAAAAAGCCAGCAAAATAATGCCAATAAAGCTACTCATATTATGGATGTCAACGATGATGCGGTGATACAAGCCGTGACTAACAGCGATGCTCTACTCCATGGCCATACGCATCGTCCAGATATCCATCAAGCGACCGACACTAAAAAACGCTATGTGCTGGGTGATTGGCGACTGCTAAATCAAAACACTAGTAAACCAATGGTCAGCGCAGTGATTGGTGTGGTGATCGCTAACGAACACTCAGATAGCAATAAAGCTGAATTTAAATTGGTTGAATTTAAACGACTCATGGCATGATATCTATAGCTAATTCGATATAAAAACGATACAGCGAGATGAAACGTTGTTTTCGCAGCCTCTGTCGGCGTAGGCACAGCACGTAAGAAAATCAACGTTTTATTGAGCGACTGGATAGCCATGTATCTGAGTTATCTAGATTCGACTATATGTGGACGTCTCTTATTTACGATAAAAAGGGTCCATTAAAATAACAGACCCTTTTTTGACTATGCTAAAACCACTTAACTTTATGGCATCAGTTTAAAAAAGTGCTGACGATAGTGCTTAAGCTCACGAATAGAGTCGCGAATATCGTCTAACGCTAAATGACTACCACCTTTTTCAAAATTCTTTAAGACATCAGGACGCCAGCGAAAGCATAGCTCTTTAATAGATGACACATCAAGATTGCGATAGTGGAAGAACTTTTCTAGCTCTGGCATTTGCCGCGCTAAAAAACGTCGATCTTGACAGATGGAGTTACCGCACATCGGCGACTTACCACTATCGACCCATTTATTCAAAAACTTGATGGTCTCAGCTTCAGCTTCTGCTAATGTTACGCTGCTACGACGTACACGATCAACCAAGCCTGATTGTCCATGTTGTTTGGTATTCCACTCATCCATCCCATTTAATATACGGTCAGATACCTTAATCGCAAATACTGGTCCTTCTGCCAAGACATTTAAGTCTTCGTCAGTGACAACGGTCGCAATCTCAATAATCTCATCAGTTAAGGTATTTAGACCAGTCATTTCTAAATCAATCCATACCAGCCCTTTTTTACCTTGGTTTTTAATTTTGATTTTATTGGGATGGTCATCGGTACTCATATTTTGTCCTATGGTCAATAAATTTTTAAACAATATTTAAGTAAGTTTCGTGTATAAATCATACAGCGATAATAGTATTTGATTAGTAACAGTACGCGTCTGCTGATTTAAGATATTTAAAAGGTTCAAAATATTACAAAACCCCTGTCTGCTATAAACGCTTTAGGCTGTATGTTAGCAAATTTTCACGCTACACTTAGCAATATTTTTATAATAGGTCACAAACCCATGGCACTAATCCGGCAACGCAAACTGACTAAACAACAGATTCGTCGCATTGACAAGCAGCAGCTTGAGAGTCAAGAAAGCATCGATGAAAGCTTAATGGATGGTGTGGTCATGGCGCATTATGGTAAGCAACTAGAAGTACAAGTCACAAGCTTGCCTGCGATGATACCCGTGCAGCCAGAAATTGCGCCTGATGACCCTGAGCCGTTTTGGCAAGCACTTGAGATGGGCGATGTCTGGCGCTGCCATGTGCGTACCAATTTACCGATGCTAGCTGCAGGCGATCATGTGCGCTGGACTGCAGATCCCAATACTGGTTTTGGCCGTATCGAGTCCGTGCAGCCACGGGCTTCTCTTGTCTCACGTCCAGACCGCTATCATAAGCTTAAACCTGTCGCTGCCAACATCGATATCTTAGCCATTGTATTTGCCCCATTGCCAGCTGCTGCGCCGACACTCATTGATCGCTACTTGGTTGTCTGTCATCACGCTGGTGTCAAACCGCTATTGGTGCTTAATAAAGCGGACCTTCTTGCCCAAGAAAATGGCGTCGATACCAATGAGTTATTGGCACAGTATGCGGCTCTTGGTTATGAAAGCGTACTGACTTCAGTTGATTGCCCCGAAAACATTGCCAATCATGATGAGCAGCAGGGACTTGATGAGCTAAAACGCTACATAGACAAAAAACTGGTTATTTTTGCCGGTCAGTCTGGCGTCGGTAAAAGCAGCTTAATTAATGCTTTACTACCTGATTCGGCGCAGAGCGTTAATATCATTTCTGAAAACTCAAAACTTGGTCAACATACCACGACGACCAGTCGTTTATTGCCATTTAATCCAGACGATCTTACTCAAGGCGGTATCGTCGACACGCCTGGCATTCGTGAATATGGTATCTGGCATTTAGATCCTGACGATATTATTTCAGGTTTTATTGAACTTGCGCCACTTGCAGGCGATTGCCAATTTCGTGACTGTCGTCACACTTATAACAGCAAAGGCTGCGCGCTATGGCAAGCGGTGGCTGATGGTAATGTGCTACAGCGCCGTGTTGAAAACCTTGTGACGTTACAAGCAGAAGCGGATACTAAGCCATACTAGTAGCCCTATTTATTGAATCAATACTATCAAAACATAGGTTGCTCCTTATACATTTACTATAGATGACCTAATCGGTATAATAGCGCCTTGTTCAAAATCATTGAGCTGTCTTCTCAGCTTAATAGAACGCTTATTTTTTGGAGGTTTGGTTTGGATCGTGCGCTTGAATTTGTGGGCAACCACCCGTTTTTATTTGGTATATTGGCCGTACTTGCCGTACTGTTTTTTACCATTGAAAACAAACGTAGCGGCAAAAAAGTGTCGCCCAATACCCTCGGCATGATGGTTAACTCTCAAAATGCGCAGCTTATTGATATTCGCGCCAAAAAGAAGTTTGCCACCGGCTATATCCAAGGCAGTCGTAATATTCCTTTTACTGAGCTCAAAGATCATTTAGATGAGATCCGCGCAATTGAACAGCCAGTGATCATCGTCTGTGATATGGGCGTACAAGCAGGCGCGGCTATCCAGATGATTGGTAAAGACAGCGTCTATCGCCTAGAAGGTGGTGTGGGTGGCTGGCAAGGAGCTGGCATGCCATTAGTAGGATTAAAAGATGCCAAACCTAAGAATAAAGGCAAAACTAAACCTAGCTTGCATAAGTAAGCTTGCTCTTGGTATGAATAAAAAGACATGACTTTTAGTTGTGTCTTTTTTTATGGAAACTTAGCTAATAAGCTCCTAACAGTGTTTTATGAGCTTTTATGACAAGCTGACTTGAATTTACTAACCTTACCCCCACTTTATAATGAGCACAATCAAACATACATTCATTATCAGTCTATTCAGTTTAAGACAATAAAGATTTTATATAATATTTAATTATTAAGGATATCTTATGACTGCTTCAGTTAAAGTTTATACAACACCTATTTGCCCTTATTGCACAAACGCCAAACAACTATTAAAGAATAAAGGCGTTGATTATGAAGAAATCGGTATGCACGATATGAGTAGCGACGATCGCCGTGCACTGATGCAAAAAACCAATAACTATCGTACTGTGCCTCAAATTTTTGTTGGTGATACTTTTGTTGGTGGCTTTGATGAACTAAATCAGATGAATCAGCAAGGTAAGCTGGATGAGTTACTAGCAGGTTAATTTGCGATTTTAAACAGTTTATACAACAACGACAGTGATCACTATTAGCAAATCTAGTTATAGTATTAAGTGATTGATGACAAACTATTGTTATTATTGTCCTAGCTTGTAATAATGTAGCTTGATATCACACGTTGTTATAAAAACACTTCTATCAAGACAATAACGACACATTGCATTATTTATTCGAGGAATCAACATGGCTGAAGAACAAGCACAACCGCAACTGGCATTAGAACGCATTTATGTAAAAGATATGTCTCTTGAAGTACCAGGCGCTGGAGTATTCACTAAAGAGTGGAATCCTGAGCTTGATATCAATTTATCAAGTAACGCCGAAAAGCTAGATGACGACCACTATCAAGTTATCTTAACAGTAAGCGTTACCGCTAAGAATGCTGAAGAACCAGCGTTTATCGCTGAGGTTCATCAAGCAGGTATCTTTTTATTAAAAAATATCCCTGATGATCAAATTGGACAGATTTTAGGCGCTTATTGCCCTAATGTGTTGTTCCCATATGCGCGTGAAGTCATTAGTGACATTGTTACTCGTGGTAGCTTCCCGCAGCTGTTGCTTGCACCAGTCAATTTTGATCAAGCGTACGCGCAAAGCCAACAACAAGCGCAAGTTGATGCTGAAGGTAATGCATAAATTTCAAAAAAGATTTTATATTTTTAAAAAGCCATCTCCTCACTTAGGTAGATGGCTTTTTTATGGGCGGGTCTTTTTAGTATTGTATAGTTATAAAGTATCAACAAAAAACCCTGCTAATGAGCAAGGTTTTTATTAATCCAAAGGGTATTAGAAAACGATTACCCTTTTAACGCTGACAAAACTTGCTGTTTGACGTCATCGATAGCTTGTGTACCATCAAACTTGTCATATTTGGGTGCGTTTTCACCTTCTTTGGCTTTGTCTTGATAGAAACCTACCAAGGCTGATGTCTGCTGATGATAAGTGGCGAGGCGTTCTCGAATAGTAGACTCTTTGTCATCTTCGCGCTGGATAAGTGCTTCGCCAGTGATATCGTCGACACCATCTTGCTTTGGTGGATTATGATCGACGTGATACACACGGCCCGAGCCTGGATGTTGGCGGCGACCAGATAGACGCTTTACAATCTCATCGTCAGGTACGCTAATCTCGACCACATGATCGATAGCAACGTCAGCGTCTGCAAGGGCTTGAGCTTGCGGGATGGTACGCGGAAAACCATCAAGGATACAGCCATTAGCACAATCAGGTTTAGAGATACGCTCTTTTACTAGGTTGATGATAAGTTCATCAGAAACCAGACCACCTGCGTTCATAATGCCTTCAGCTTGCTTACCAAGCTCGCTACCTTCTTTAATCGCTGCACGTAGCATATCGCCAGTAGAGATTTGCGGGATATCAAACTCTTTCGAAATAAACTGTGCTTGGGTGCCTTTACCAGCGCCAGGTGGACCTAGCAAAATAATACGCATCATAATACGTCTCTCCTTGGTGGATGGGATGTTAGGGATTTGTTAATTGCGCGAATGCCAGATATACCTTACCTTGTGACATTATAAAGCTCAAGTTTTTTTGGTATTAGTACCGTATGTAGGTATGACTTAGCTGTTCATATAACACAATTGCACACCGTAGCAATCACTACAGCGCCCAGATTGTTGAATTTTTCAAAGTTATGGTATTTGCTGGTTAATTTCGATATTGACTTGTTTTTGGTCAGCAGTAATTACGACAGGATTGGCTGACAAGTCGCCTGACTCTGCACTGGCATTGCCACTATGACTAATACGGGCAATGACAGCCAGTTGAGTTTTTGCTGCGCGTGCTGATTGTAGCGTCCGCTCAGGTATCATAGCATCAATGTCACTTAAACTTATATTAGCCTCACCTTGCTGAATCACACTAATCGGCAAACGCTTGGCTGCATATGGTGGGCCGCCATTAACATCGCGAATGGCAACGAACAATACGTCATCGCCTTTGACCAATGGTAATAAGCTAGGATTAACACTTACAGTGACATCAACGCCTTCAGCGGCTTGCTGCTGCTGCCCTGTTACGTTGGCGCTCAACTCGTCTAGGCTTGCCAGCGCTCGGGTATGATCTCCTGGTTTGGCTGCGATACTCGCTCGTAATCTTTTGATCCAGCCTTGTGCTTGTTCAAAGTTGCTAGCCCGTGCTTCACCCATTGCCATTAACATTTGCGCGCCTTCATGTTGGGGGTTATTACTCAGCACATCTTGCAAGACGCGACGGCTATTAGCATCCAGTTGACCTTCATTAGCAAAAAAGCTAATTTGCGCATAAGTGGTCGCAATCTCTTCGTTGTCAGGAGATAAACGATACGCTCTAGATAAAGCTTCTAATGCAGAGTCAGTTACTTCAAGTGACAAAAACAGCTCTGATAGGCGCATCCAGCGATCAGGATCGTCAGCATGACGATGGACATTGGTCTGCATGGCAGTAATCAGTTGACGACCATCTTCAATGGCCCATTCTGGCGGCTGATCAATCTTACCTGTCAAAAGGTCATCAGCTACTTGTCCAACTTTATCTTCTGCTTGCCATAGCTCAAATACTGGGGTGCGATCGCTTATCAGTAAATATGCCATCGCGGCCATCACTGGCACCCAGACAATAATTATTAAACGGCTTTTGACACCAGGGTTTATCATCGGTGCTACTTGACGTTGCGCATCTAATAGCTGGCGTTCAAGCTCAAGCTTTTGATTTTGGTAATGGTTATCATCAATAGTGCCGCTGTCTTTATCAGCTTTAAGCTCTGCCAAACGTTCACGAAACACGGTTACGTTGATGTCTAACAGTTGGTTGTCTACAGGATTGTTTTTTAGGCGAGTTGCACGTAGCCATGGCGTGATGATGATGACAGCAAGGATTAAGGCAACGAGTAAACTTAGGGCAATAAATAAGCCAGCAGTAGAAAATAGGGTCATTTTTTGTCCTCTGTGCTTGTGACATCATGATCGGTACTATGCGAACGTGATAAAAGACGATCTAGCTCAGCTTTTTCTGCAGGTGTCAAAGCTGTAGCAGGGGTATCAATCATCTTATTCGTATCGCCCCGAGCGGCCAGCTGTCGGCGTTTACTCTGCCAAAACCAGCCGGTAATCAAAAAGATCAATAATAATGGCGGAAAAAACCACAGTATCCATGTTGATGGACGGACAGGTGGCTTATAGGTAATAAAATCGCCGTAACGTTCTTGCATATAGCTACGTATCTCTGCATCACTACGTCCGTCTTTGACCATATCATAAGTTTTTTGTTTTAGATCTTGTGCAATCGGCGCATCAGATCCTGCAAGGTTTTGGTTTTGGCATTTAGGGCAACGCAGCTCTTCAATAAGACCGCGATACTGAGCTTCTTGCTGCACTGAATCAAAGTCGTAAACATCGATTGCTGCATAAGCTGTCATACTCAGTAGGCACGCCAGTATAAAGCTTCCTAACCTTATAACAATAGCCGTTGTTATTTGAGCGCCTCTCATTTGCATGCCTCCCCAACTTGACTTGGATCAGGACTGTTGCCATTTTTATTGGCTTCATTAAGTACCATTAAGCAAGGCATAATACGCTCTTGCCAGTTGGCTTCATTGACTTCTCCAATGATATGCTGGCGGATAATACCGTCACCATCAACGATAAAAGTTTCAGGAGCCCCAGTTAAACCAAGGTCTAGCGCAAACTGACCTGACAAATCTTGAATGGACATCGAAAACGGATCGCCACCTCGGTTCAAATAGCTTAATGCGTCACCAATATCGTCTTTATAATTGACGCCAATCAAATTGACCCCGCGTTCTTCTAGCTCCATCAAGAACGGATGCTCAATAATACAAGTTGGACACCAAGAACCCCAGATATTCATCAAAAACGGTTTGTCGGGTAAATTGTCATTGGTCATAATACGGCTGGTGTCTGACAACAACGGCAGCTCAAATGCAGGAACTGGACGCTCAAGCGCCATATTAGCCACGATATCAGTAGGCTTACCCAAGCGCATATAAAGCATCACTATTAGCCCTAAGAACACAATAAGTGGCACTAGAAACCATACTTTTAGTTGTTTTTTGTTCGTCATTTTACGATGCTGTGCATTGCTCTGCTGGCTGTTGGGGGTATTGTCCGATTGACTCATCTTATTTCTCCCCAAACGCTGTTGTCGGTATGGTTGTACTAGCAGTAGTATCAGCAGCGACCTTATGTGACGCTTTGACTTTTTTGATACGATAGCGACTATCAAACATACTCATTAGTGCTCCTAAAGCCATGATAATCGACCCCAGCCATATCCAGCGAATCAGAGGTTTTACATAGATACGCACTGCCCATTGATTGCTGCCTTCAGCGATTGGCTCACCAAGCGCAACATACAAGTCGCGCATGAGGCTGGCGTCAATCGCAGCTTCTGTCATCGGCATCATACTAATAATATAGGTACGTTTTTCAGGGTATAAAACTGTAACGTCGCGCCCATCCTTTGTGACTGAAACTTCAGCTTGAATACCATCAAAATTACTGCCTTTTACTTCACGAAAGTCTTTGACAGTAAAATCATAACCTTGAACATGAACAGTATCATTCGGTCCAAGTGCTACATCACGCTCAATACTTAAGCTACTAGTAAAAGCCACGCCAATCGCTGCGATTAAAACCCCAATATGAGCAGTTTGTTGTCCCCAATAACTAAGACGCAGTTGGCCCAGTCCGCTGATCATATTCGGTGCATTCTTGGTTTTATCTTTGAAATCGATAACCATCCATAACAGTACCCAAAAGCTTACTGCCAAGGTCACACCGATATTTAGCATAGATGATGGATGAACAAAGTAAGCGATGATCGCCGCCAATATCAGACTACTGGCTGCGATGACCATACCAACGCCAAGCAGTGGACGCTTGTCTTTTTTCCAGCGAATATTAGAGCCCATGCCCATAGCAAGCAGTAACAACCAAGTCAAAGGTACAAACAAAGCGTTAAAGTAAGGAGGGCCGACGGATACTTGACCTAGATTAAAAGCATCCGCAATAATTGGATAAAGCGTACCTAGCAGGACCACTAAAGTGGCAATCAAGATAATGGCGTTATTAATAACCAAAAACGACTCACGTGAGACCAGCTGATACTGACTCTCAACCGTCAAGCGCCAGCCACGTACTGCAAACATCAACAGTCCACCGCCCACGATGATGCCAAGGATGACTAGAATAACTAAACCACGCGTGGGATCGGCTGCAAACGAATGAACTGAGGTAATGACACCAGAGCGTACCAAAAATGTCCCTAGTAGACTCAATGCAAACGCAAAAATCGCTAGCATAATTGTCCATGCTTTAAATACACCGCGCTTCTCAGTCACTGCTAACGAATGTAATAACGCTGTACCAGCAAGCCATGGCATGAGCGACGCGTTTTCTACTGGATCCCAAAACCACCAACCACCCCAGCCAAGCTCGTAATAAGCCCACCAAGACCCTAAGGCGATACCGATGGTCAAAAACCCCCACGCAGCTAGCGCCCAAGGGCGTGACCAGCGTGTCCATACTGCATCCAAGCGCCCTTCCCACAGCGCCGCCATACAAAAAGCAAAGGGTACAACCATACCCACATAACCCATATATAGCATGGGTGGGTGAATAATCAGACCAAAATCTTGTAATACTGGGTTTAGATCCGCACCATCAACAGGTATGTTTGGCAAAGTGCGGTTAAATGGCGATGAAGTGAAAATCAGCATCGCTAGCATCATCATTTGTACTGCTGCCAAAATGACCAATACTCGTGCTCGCATCGATAATGGTAAGCCGCGACTAAAGTAAGACACTAGCGCGCACCATGTCGCCATGATAGTCATCCATAGTAGCAAAGACCCTTCATGGCCACCCCAAGTTGCCGATAACTTATAATACCAAGGCAACAAAGTGTTAGAGTGCTGTGCGACATAGACTAGACTAAAATCATTATAATAAAAGCCTGCCATCAGTGCTGCGAACGACACGATCATCGCTGCAAACTGTGCCCACGCCAAACTTGGCGCAAGACGCTGCCAAGCAATCTGATGACGCATAACACCAATGGTTGGCAATACAACTTGCAAAATTGCCAACACAAAGGCAGCCAGTAAGGCAAAATAACCCAATTCTGTGATTAACATACAATCTAACCCTGTTTACCCTAATACGGTCATAGTTTACTGTGGCGGATTGGGCTCTTATTTATTGAAAAGCACCTATAGTCTACTCATGACAAAATCGAAACAACACAAGCTTTGCCAACCATACAACTGTATGATTAACATGAAGCTTCCTTGTCAAGACAAATTTTGAATGAACTATCTAACTTAGTACTAATTTTCCATATACATTCATTGACCATGGATAATTATAAAATATTTTTATAACAAAATCATTGGTTTACTGCACCGCCGGAAAGAACACTAAAACAAGATGCAACCAACCTGCCAAAAATCCAGTCAAACCACCAAGTACGATCAACGTCATCTCATCTTCACGAAATGCTGGACGCAGTAAGTTTTGAAACTCATAAGGCGATAAAGCGCGAATACGATCACGAAATAGACCGAATATTTTGCTCGCGCGACTCTCGTTAAGTTCAGGATCTCGTAGCGGTACCATCGTAGCGGTGATTGATTTATTGATAATGGTATTTTTCAATTGCCCGTACTCACGGCGACCCAGTCCCATACGCAAAGTTGTTCTAACCACTGGCGACTCTAATATCTGGTAAAGGTGCGACTTCATCAGCTCACGCGTTTGCGCCGATCGATCACCATACATCATCTCATTCATAATATTCTCTAAAGTCACTAAATCGTTGACTACGATTTCAGCAAAAACTTCAGATACTTCTTCTTGGCGCTTCATAAAGCCGCCTTGAAAACGAAACTGCGCGATGTGCGGTAGCCTCAATTTTATAAAAGGAAAACCGTCACAACGCTCAAAAACTTTTATATAAGAGATAAAGCGTGGCTCTACTGGATTAAACACCATCCAGATTGCGATCCAATTGGTCAACAAGCCCCAAATGGCAGCGAAAAATGGCACTGTCCAATGTTGCGGCACCACCAAAAAGATAAACATTTGGATAATACCAAAAATCAATCCAATTAAAGCACTGATATGCCAAATAAAGTTGATCTCGTGTTGACCAACCCTTAAAAACATATTCACCATTAAACGACGATCACTTTCCATCTTATTGACGATCATTTGACGCATATCGACCAAGTCCTCGACATGGTAGGTCATATCAGTCACCAAAGATTGCATGATGTCTGGCAGCTCTTGATGGGCTTGCGTATAGATACGACGTTTTAGTGCGTATGGCAGACTGCCCCACAATGCACCTGAATGCTCAAGCATAATCTCATCAATCAGTGGTTCAAGGTTTTTATCAACCGTATCGGTGATAAAAGCTGCCATCTGCTCAGGCTCCATCGCCTGAAAAAACTCTTCAAGTGAGCCAAGCTTTGAGAGTGTCTGATCGACAATCACTCCAGAGATTTTCCCCGCTTTACGCGGGACGATACCTTGCCAGCCAAGTCCAGGCAAACCAAAAAATGGAAAATTAGGTATACGTAGCCCCCAAAATTTAATGGGGTAAAACAGCATCTTCAATGCCATCCATACATGCAACCAAGTGACAAATGCAGTCACTGGTGGGATGGTCAGCATGGCAAGAAACTCTGGATGCTCAGCAAGCATTTGCCATATTGAGGTTGCGACCATGACTCTTCCTGCCTCTGACGTAACGATACTCATTAATCTATAGTCGTTTGTTAGTATTGTTAAAAAACGCTTAATAAAAACAGCACTTTAATGCCAAGTAAACACTACAAAATAAATCGCCCGATTTTAGCATACTTGCTACTCATTAGCACATATACAGCTAAACCAAGTTGTGACTATACATGACAACATCATATGTCTGACTTATATTTGTTACTACAAACTGGAGCGATAAAATAGCTTATAAATAGTACTATCAATGACATGTGTGAATTCATCGACAAATAAGCGGACAGGATCAGCGCAGCTTATTACATTCTGTTATAATTTGTCGCACAGCAATAATAGCAATACGCTTTTAAGTTCATACTTCAATATTATAGGGTCATTTAATCTATGTGTTTGAAATGATTATTTTTATCGTCTGCATTTGCTTAAATACCTTGTCACAGCATTCCTTTATCAAAGTAATTTTTGCTTTATCTACTGCGCTCATTGGTACTAACTTTACATGAATAAATCGCTTATCCCAGACACTGAGCAGATCAACCGCGTTTTTATGCGCCGTATTCTTATTCTTGGTCTATTCATATTTTTGGGTATGAGTGTTTTATTACTGCGTTACGGGTACTTGCAAGTATACGCTCATGATAAATATAAAACTCAGGCTGACAATAACCGTATCAAGCTCATATCTGCACCGCCTAGCCGTGGTTATATCTACGATCGTAATGGCATATTGCTTGCTGATAATCAGCCTGTATTTACCGCTATGCTCAGCCCCGACGAGGTACAAGATCCAGAGCGCACTCTAAGCTTGCTTGCGCCTATTTTTGATTTAACAGACACTGATATTACTGACATCTTGGCGAGATTAAGTAAGAGTAAGAACGATCCGGTGACCATTAAAATTGATTTGACAGAAAAGCAGGTCGCACAATTTAGCGAGCGAAAGCCTTTTTTTAGGGGCGTTACTATCCAGAGTAAATTAACCCGCTCCTACCCCTACGATGAGCTGTTTGCCCATGTTATCGGTTATGTTGGCCGTATCAATGACAAAGAGACCAAGCGTATTGATAAAGATCGTTATGCTGGTACTGACCTCATCGGTAAAATTGGTATTGAAGATTTTTACGAAGATATTTTGCTTGGAGAACCAGGTTATCAGTCGGTGGAGACAGATGTTCATGGCAATATTCTACGGCAGTTAGACACCGAACCGCCCGTTGCTGGCAACGATATTACTTTAAGTTTAGATTACGGCTTACAAACGATTGCTCAGCAGCAGCTCGACGGTCGCCGCGGTGCCATTGTGGCGATAGACCCAAAAAATGGCGATGTGTTAGCGTTTGTGAGTAATCCAAGTTACGATCCCAATCCTTTTATCTCAGGCATCTCTTTTAAAGACTACGATGCATTAAGAGAAGATATCGATCAGCCCCTGTATAACCGTGCGCTTCAAGGGATGTATCCACCAGCCTCTACTATCAAACCATTTGAAGGGTTGGGTGGACTACATTACGGTTTGCGAGATTGGGAGACGACTATTTATGACCCAGGTTACTTTAGCTTACCTGGTGACTCGCATCGTTTTCGTGACTGGAAACGCGGTGGTCACGGCTCAGTGAATCTCAAAAAGTCTATTATGATGTCAGTGGATACGTATTATTATAAACTGGCATACGAGATGGGGATTCAGCGCTTACATGACTGGATGGTGCGCTTTGGTTTTGGTGAAGATACCGGTATTGATTTGCCGAATGAAAAGTCAGGTATCATGCCTTCTCCAAAATGGAAAAAAGACACTTATGACAAAGGCTGGTTACCAGGCGAGACCATCTCAGTCAGTATCGGTCAAGGATATTTTTTAGCAACGCCACTACAGATTGCCAATGCGACTGCCATGATGGCAAATAAAGGTAATCATATTACCCCGCATCTGCTAAAACGTAGTGATGGCGCTGCAGAAGTGAATGTCATCACCAAATCTGACGGTAAAATTGACTATGATGGCAAACCTTCTGATTGGACACGTATGCATGATGCGATGGAAGACACTGTCAAAGCTGGTACTGCTCGTGGTATCTATACCTCACGCTACCGTATCGCTGGTAAGACAGGTACGGCTCAGGTCAAGTCTATCGCTCAAGGCAAAAGTTATAATAAATCGGCAATAGATAAGCGTCATTGGGACCATGCATGGTTTAATGGTTTTGCACCCGTAGAAGACCCGCAAATTGCCCTTGCGGTACTGGTTGAAAACGGCGGCGGCGGTAGCGCAGTAGCAGCACCTATTGGACGTGCGTTATTTGATTATTGGGTCCTGCAGCGTAAAAGCGACCCTATTACGCCACCAACACCTGATGAGCTAAAAGCTATTAAATACCAAAGAGCATTGGATAAAGCCAAACATGATGCTATTCGCGATCAAGAACAAGCATTAAAGGAACAGGCAGAAGCACAGGCAGCAACCATTACAGCGTCCGAATAAAGAATAGTCATTATGAAAAAAAATACAAAAACATCGACATCGCGCAGCCTAAAGCGTGACACAAATCATAAAAAACAAGCCACTGCGGGCAAGGTACGCATTATCGGTGGACAGTTTAAACGTCGTAGCATAAATTTTATCGATGCTGATGGCTTACGGCCGACTCCAGATCGCTTGCGAGAAACACTGTTTAACTGGTTACTCGCCGATATGCATGGCGCACGTGTCCTTGATAGCTGTGCAGGCAGCGGTGTATTAGGATTTGAGGCCTTATCTCGCGGTGCAGCTCACTGCACCTTTATCGAAACCAATCAATCTCAGTACCAAATGCTACTAGAAAGCTCTCAGCAGTTAAACATCGACACTGACGGTTATCTAATCCTTCATGGCCATGCTGAGCACGTCTTATCGCAAAACAAGAATTTCAAACAACCGTTCGACATTGTTTTTATTGATCCGCCCTATTCCAAAGAGTTATGGCAACCAATTTTGACCACTTTAATCGAACAGTCGTTATTTACGACAGAGACGCTTATTTATCTAGAAGCGGATAAAGATTTAAATGAGCAATTAAATGAATTGGCTCAGTCCCTAAGCGCAGTCTTTACAATGCAAGGGTTAAGCGGGTTTGAGACAATCAAACAGACCAAAGTGGGACAAGTTGTCGCTGGACTTTATAGACTAGAATCGTCATAATCATGCAACTTGCATTAATGAATGCTAAAAACCGCTGAAAAACTGGTCTAACGCTGCAGTTTAATGTATATAAGGCGAAAATAAACCCCAATGCAGCTTGCAAGCGTAGGCGCTACTGCTTATAATATGCAGTCTGTTTTTTGAGAGCCCCGTTCCCAGCTAAACTCTCAATGAATTCTAATTTTAAGGTTTTATCATGAAAACACTTAGTGCAAAACCAGCTGAAGTGACCCATGACTGGTATGTCGTAGATGCTGACGGCAAAACCCTTGGTCGCTTAGCCACCCAAATCGCTACTCGCTTACGTGGCAAGCATAAAACTTCTTATACTCCGCACGTAGATACTGGTGACTTTATCGTTGTCATCAACGCAGAAAAAATCGCGGTAACGGGTAAAAAAGCGCAAGATAAAAAGTACTATCGTCACAGTGGCTACCCAGGCGGTATTAAAGAAACCAACTTCACAAAGCTGATTGCACATAAGCCTGAAGATGTTCTACATAAAGCAGTTAAGGGTATGCTTCCAAAAGGTCCTCTTGGCTATGCAATGATTAAGAAGCTAAAGCTATATGCAGGGGAAGAACATCCACATACTGCACAGCAACCTAAAGAACTAGACATCTAAGGAAACACTTATGGAACGCAATTACGGAACTGGTCGCCGCAAGACGTCTACTGCTCGTGTCTTTTTAGCAAAAGGTACTGGTAGTATCGTCGTTAACGGTAAGCCACTTGATGAGTACTTTAGCCGTGAAACTTCACGTATGGTCGTTCGTCAGCCATTAGAGCTATTAGATACTCCTAATGACTACGATCTTTATATCACTGTAAAAGGTGGTGGTATCAGTGGTCAAGCAGGTGCTATTCGTCACGGTATTACTCGTGCATTAATCGAACTTGACGACACCAACAAATCTACGCTAAAAGCCGCTGGTTTTGTTACTCGTGACTCACGTCAAGTTGAACGTAAGAAATTGGGCCTACGTAAAGCACGTAAACGTCCACAATTCTCGAAGCGTTAATAAAAGCTGTTTATCGTTTTACTGTTATAGTTGTCTTTTTCTCAGAGTTATACTAATAGCATCAAGTAAAACGCTAGATTTGCAAAACCTTATAAGCTGGTCACAGCTTATAAGGTTTTTTTATGCTTAAAGCTTAATAGTAGTCATATTAAACGCTAATGTACTCAATAGCCTGGCTTTATAAACTGTTAAACACTTCGCTTTTATAGTCAAAACCAACTTGCAAACCAGCTACCGCTACCCCATCATGATAGTAACTTTTCATCATTAGCCTCGACGATATAGCCCAATGCTATAGATGCCACAAACAGTGCTGTAAAAGGACATTATGAAAGCGCCCGAACAATACGATCCAAGTAAAACACCCTCAAAGAACAGTACACTATCGCAGAGCGTACAGCAGTCTGCTAAATCGCCGGCTATTCCTACTGGTACACCAACTATTACGCAGACTCATAAACGCACAGCACAAGCTGATAAAAAGCCTTTTCAGTGGCAATTTTTACTGCCTAAATACTGGAGTATTTGGCTGTTATTTGTGATATTTTTGCCCATGATTTATCTGCCGTTACGTTGGCAGTTTTGGTTGGGTCGTAAGCTTGGCATCTTGATTTATAAAGTTGCAGGCTCACGCAGACAGGATACGCTGATTAACCTTAAGCTGGCTTTTCCTGAAAAGCCAGAAGCTGAGCGAGAACTGATGGCAAAGCAAGTTTTTGTCAATCAAGGTATTGGAGTATTTGAGACGCTTTGTGCTTGGTTTCGCCCTAATGTTTTTACCCGTACGGTTTCTATTTCAGGGCTACAACATCTTATCAATGCCCAAAAAGACAATCGTCCTGTTATTTTGTTAGGCGCTCATTACACCATGCTCGATTTGGGCGGGTTATTTTGCGCTCAGTTTTTTGCGTTAGATGCAATGTATCGACCACAAAATAATGTACTTCTTGATTGGTTTATTTATAACGGTCGCACGCGTATCTTTGGAAAGCAAATATCCAGCCGTGATATGCGCAGTTTGGTCAGCTCAATTAAAGCTGGGCATGTGATTTGGTACTCGCCTGATCAAGATTATGGTCTCAAGCAAGGCGTAATGGCACCGTTTTTTGGCGTGCCAGCAGCCACTATCACAGCTTCACGGCGCATGGCAAAATTAGGCGACAAGCAATATCCTCCAGCGCTAATGGCTCTGCACACCTATCGGCAAACACCGGATAACCTACCAAGCGGCAAGCGCCCCCATTACCATCTAACCATTACACCAGAACTGGATGACTACCCTAGTAATGATGAAGTCGCTGATGCCACTCGTATTAATGAAGTCTTAGAAGGACTCATTCGTATTGATCCAACCCAATGGATGTGGTTTCATCGGCGCTTTAAAAACAGCCCAGATGGTCGCACTGAAATCTATAAGTAGGCGTTTATACACAAACAAAGCAGTAGATAAATTTGTTATAATTTGCGCCACTAAATTGAGTCGTTGACTTAAGTGTACGATATTAAATTTGCAATAAACTAACAACCCAACTACGGATTTTCCATGAGTAATCAAACTGATGCACCTAAAAAAGAAACCAAACGTATCCTCACAGGCATTAAGCCTACCGGTATTCCGCACTTAGGTAATTACGTTGGCGCTATTCGTCCAGCGATTGAGTCTATCCAAAACAGTGATGATGAAGCGTTTTTCTTTTTGGCAGATTATCATGGGATTATCGGTTGTTATGACCCAGCGGTTATTCATGAATCGACTAAAATCATAGCAGCGACTTGGATTGCTTGTGGTCTTGACCCTGAGCGTGTGACCTTCTATCGTCAGTCGGACGTGCCTGAGATTCCCGAGCTTGCTTGGATTTTAAACTGCTCGTGTGCCAAAGGTCTTATGAACCGCGCTCATGCGTATAAAGCAGCCGTCGATATTAATGTAGAAAAAGCGGATGTTGATCCAGATCAAGGCATTACTATGGGTCTGTTTGGCTATCCAGTACTCATGGCAGCTGACATTTTGATGTTTAACGCCACTCATGTGCCCGTCGGCCGTGACCAAGTGCAGCATATTGAGATGGCACGTGATATCGCTGGCACTTTCAATCATCGTTATAAGTCTCTCTTTACCTTGCCCTCAGCAGTCGTTGATGAAGATATTCCGCTACTGACAGGGCTTGATGGTCGTAAAATGAGTAAGAGCTATAGTAATACCATACCACTATTTGGCGATCCTAATCCGCAAGTTAGTCCTGAAAAGCAGATGCATAAAGCCATCATGAAAATTGTGACCAATTCACAATTGCCTGATGAGCCAAAAGATCCCGACGACTCAGCTCTTTTTGAAATTTATAAAGCTTTTGCAACGCCTGAAGAAATTACTGATATGCGCGCACGCTATGCGTCCGGTATCGGCTGGGGTGATGCCAAACAAGTACTGTTTGACAAAATCAATGATGAAATTGCGCCGTTTCGCGCACGTTATGAAGAGTTGATGGCTAATCCAAAAGAGCTGGAAGCAATCTTACAAATGGGCGCAGACAAAGCCCGTCGTCATAGCCGTAAACAGTTAGATAAAGCCCGCCGTGCTATCGGTATTCGCCCACTTGCTAAGCTTAAGTAATTATTTGGTTTAAATAACCATATGGCTTAAACCACCTTTTGATTATCATAACTTGTCATAATGAAGACGGATATTAAACGTGCAGACTGAGCCAAAAAACAAACGTGTAGCTTTGTCAAAACCTGCTTTGTCTGCAAGCCCAAGTCAAGCCTCTCAAGCTTCTATTTCACTATCTGATAACAACAATCACGATGGCTCAGTTATCAATGACATGTCTTTGCGCATTTATCAAACCCCAATACAGCAGCTACCTGAAGATCTGTACGTACCCCCGCAAGCGTTTGCCATTTGGCTAGAGCAGTTTGCAGGGCCGTTAGATTTTCTATTATATTTGGTTAAAAAAAACAATGTAGATTTGACCAAAATGCCGATATTGCCTATTACGGAGCAGTATTTGGCTTATATTAGTGAGTTGGATACTGAACATTTTGAGCTGGCAGGTGACTATTTACTCATGGCATCGACATTGATTGCGATAAAGACCGAGTTATTGCTACCGATACCTGAGACACTTAATGATGAACGCGACCCAAAGGCTGAGCTGATTGTACGTTTAGAAGAATATGCACAAATCAAAACCGTTAGTCAGCGTTTAGATAGCCTGATTCGTCTTGAGCGCGATGTGTTTTTGGCGATGGTGAGTATGCCTAATCAAGATGTTATGGCTGCCGAATTACCTAGCTACTCTCCAAACTTATTAATTGATAGCTTGTTTAAAATGCAATTACAACCCGATTATCAAATGCATACCATCAAGGTCGATGCCGTTCCCCTGTCCGATCGTATTGCCAGTATCAGCCGTCAGCTAAGTACTGATGGCACACACTCTTTTTATGAGCTACTAGATAAAGCACAAGGTAAGATAGGTGTCGTGGTCAGCTTTGTCGCAGTACTAGAACTGATAAAACGGCAGTTGGTTGGTGTGGTGAGTACTGATTTGATAGATAAGGCCACGATTAATAATGAGGTTGCAAAGCACCATCTAATCGAACCATTAACGCTACAATGGCTGGCTTGACAGCCTTAATAGAGAATGTGTAATGACAGATACTAAACATCAGCATCTTGATGAGATAAGTAGACAGATAGAAGTGCTATTACATGCGTCAGAAGCGCCGCTCACTGCAAACGCTATCAAGAAACATTTATCTTTATCTGGTAAAGAATTAACGCAGACTTTAGAGCTATTAAAGCTGCGCTTAGACACTGGCGTCCTAAGCTTACACGAGACTGCTAGCGGTTATCGCCTACAAATAGCAGATAACTATAGTGCATTAATACAGCGTGTTTTTCCGCAGCGTCAAGAACGCTTAAGTCAGGCATTACTCGAAACACTAAGTGTCATTGCTTATAAACAACCAGTGACTCGCAGCGACATAGAGTATGTACGTGGTGTGACGCTATCGAGCAACATACTACGGCAGCTGTTTGATAAAGGCTGGATCATTGAGGATGGTTATAAAGAAACATTGGGTCGTCCAGCCTTGCTACATACTACGTCGCAATTCTTAGATGCGTTTGGGCTGACCAATTTAGATGAGTTACCACCAATGCCAGATATAGCAGCTATTGGTGGAATGTCTTGATTTATAATTTGATTAGTGTGGTAGCTGTTATGGTTGAGATGAGATATCTATCTTATTGAATACCGTATTGATTGCTTCGACCGTTTTATCAATTTCGGCCTCAGTAAGCGTCGGGTGTACTAAAAACATCAAACTTGTCTCCCCAAGCTCTTTTGCAACTGGCATTCTAGTTTCAGGACGCAGTCCTGTGCCATCGAACGCTTTTTCTAGATAGACTTCAGAGGCAGTTCCAGAAAAACAGGGGACATCTAGCTGACTGACTTCTTCAATAATACGATCACGTGACCAGCCATCAGGCAGGCTGTCGGTATTTATATAAACATATAACTTATAATAAGCATGCTTAGAATCGGCAAATTCTGGTGTTTCTTCTAGCTTTGGTGCGTGTACATAGCCTTTATTTTCCCACTGAGTGCATGCTTGCAAAATTGCTTGTGCATTAGCCGTACGCTTGGCCGTCCAATCTGACATTCTCTCAAGCTGAATACGTCCTATCACTGCCTGCATCTCAGTCATGCGCCAGTTAGTACCAAAGCTTTCATGTAACCAACGATAGCCAGGTGGGTGCTCCTTTTCATACACAGCAGCGTAGCTTTTGCCATGGTCTTTATATGACCACATTTTACGCCACAGATCTTCATCATTAGTAGTGACCATTCCGCCTTCGCCGCCAGTCGTCATAATCTTATCTTGGCAAAAGCTCCATGCGCCAACATGCCCGATACTACCGACACTACGACCTTTATAATCTGCGCCATGTGCCTGTGCACAGTCTTCAATGACATATAGATCATGCTCATCTGCAAGCGCCATTATGCCATCCATATCGCATGGCCAACCTGCTAGATGCACGCACACGATGCCTTTTGTTTTGTCCGTTAGAACGGCAGCAATCGTCTCTGGAGTAATATTACCAGTAGACTCATCAACATCTGCAAACACAGGCGTAGCGCCTGCATTAACCACACTAGAAATACTGGCAATAAAGGTACGTGGCGTAACGATAACTTCATCACCTGCACCGATACCTAACGCCTGCAAAGCCACATCCAAAGCTAGAGTACCATTGCCTAATGCGATGGCATACTTACTATCTGCCCACTCAGCGAACTCTTGCTCAAATTGACGACATTCTTGTCCTGTCCAATAGTTTACCTTGTTAGACAATAGTACTTTACTGACTGCATTAGCCTCTTCTTGGGTAAAACTTGGCCACGGTGAAAAAGGGGAATTTAGCATATAGCTTCCTTATTTATTATCGAATTAATGAGTAGTAATACCTCATTTTATTTTAAACTATTTATTCTTACGGTTTTATTTCATCGTGCGTTATTTTATATAAGTTATAAAATAATACTAACCAAATCTATTTTTTAGAAGTTCAGTTATAACGATACGCCTTAGCCATAGAAGTTTGATAGATATAACTATATTCTATTTTATAACATCATCAAGAAAACTTGCTGGATAATCTATACTATTCTTAAGAGATTCAAAAGAAAAACGATCTTCAAGACTTCCAACTTCTTTTTCTAATCTTGAGAATTGGACAAACCAATCTTCGAGATAAAAAATATAGTTAAATATTTTTTTACTCATAGACGCATCTAAACTATTATCATTTAGTAAAAGGATAAGTTCGTCATATATCTTTTTGTTAGCATGAAAAATATGCAAAGCTTGATGATAAGTCAAACCTTTCTGATAAACTTTATAAGCCGCTTCACAGCGTTTTATATTATTGATGAGTGCATTGTGTATAAGAATCATGACGTTTCCAAGTTTTGATATGTAAATAATTTAATAAAATTTCGTGTATATTCTATTATCCGAATATAATATAAAATTCTAGTCGTATTCGAATTATATTAAGCAGGTTAATTACGTTTTTTATAAATGTATGAGTTAAATTTTGGTAATTATCATCGGTTTACAAAGTAAATCATCAACTTTATAAATTACTTTATTTCAACTATACAAAAAATAAATAACCAATACTATTACATCAAAGCTCTGTCTGAAAATCCCTATGCATTTTCAATACAGTAAAAATTTTTAAAACTATGTGACACAATCAACCTACTTTATTGTTTTTATACTGTCGATAAGCACGTTGAACAAAGTACGTCAGATGATATAGAGCAGCATAGCTAACACATAATAAAGTAACTCTTTTTAGCAAACTCACTGATACCCCTGCCGCAAACCTGTAGGGACTGCTAGTCAAAGATGGATACCAACTTAAAACTGCCTGCATACCCCATATCAGAGTTAAGGTAACCATTAACGCAATGATTATTGCACTCTGCTTTTTGGAAAAGACCAGCCTGACTATGTTGTCTATTCCTAATCTTTCTTTGACCACGTCTTTGTTGTTAATTTGCCAGTTTTTTAAGTGTAACAAGGCAAACCAGAATAATGCCGCTAAACCTACCATTGAACTTAAATACTGTAATAATCTGGCGATACTCGTTCCTTTAAAAGGATAAAAGTATAGAGGGTATTGTAACCAGTCAATATGACGAGCAATAGAGCCATCAGCATGAGTAATACCGTCCCAAACTAGATGGCTGGCTGCGCCTAAGATCAATCCAAATACTACCGGCAAACAAAAAGACTTTACCTTGTGTATGACTCGTTTTTTGATACCTGCAAACGACCAATATCTATCAGCGTAGCCAGTAAAATGCCTTACAGTTTGATTATGGCTAACACTGATGTCTGTATCTTGAATATTAGGAAACTTTGTTCTACGTTTCATTAAAAATGGTTCAACTAGCGCAAAAGCAGCCGGTTTTAGACCCCATTTCCACAATGCAAATATCGATAGCCCCCAAGGTAGGCAATAAGTAAAGATACCTACCCACTGATGGGAAAGATCACCAGTTGCGCTATTACTACCAAAATAGTAAGGAAAATCTGGCATCATCGTACCGATGAGTAACGCCTCAAAATGCAACCAGCGTTTAGCAGAGTAAAATGGCAGAGCTGCAGCCATATGAGCTAACGTAAATGCCATATATAACTTATCTGTAAAAGAAGAAATTAAATGTATCTGTGTTCATTCAAACCTCAGAAACTTTGACTAGACGATCGCATTTAGCTGTCGTAATATTAAACTTAATATCTTTCCAGCTAGCGTCTGGCTCTTTTCCTAAAGCCCATGCAATTAGCGCTGAAGGCACATCCACACCTGCTTCGCCAGAGAAAGGATAGCCACCACCAAATCTTGGATTCATTTCAAGTAAATAGATATCATCGCCATCAACGAAAAAGTCGCAATCTAAATTGCCCACATGTCCTAAGGCTTCCGATATTTTTCGCCCAATTTCTTCAAATATAGGCATATCTACCGTTTTAGCTTTGTCCGTTTCACCTGCACGCATACCTAGCTTCTGTTTAACGAAAGTAGCTTGATAATTACCTTTTAAATCGTTAATTATATCTATGCCATATTCATGACCTGGCAATGCTTGCTGAATCAATAAACCAGACTCTTGATTATCACCAACACGCAAACCCCAACGATTCAGCTTAATACTATTAAATTCCCAAGCAAGATTTAGTTCTTGTAAGTTTTCAACTTTCTCAATTCCAGCAGACCCAGAACCCCAACGAGGCTTAACGAACAACGGGAATTTTAGAGTGTTAGCTTCAATCGCTTGCGTTGCAGATTCGAGAGACGTAAAGGTTAACGAGGTCTTAATACCGACCTTCTCACAAAAACGCTCTGTTAAACCCTTATCAAAGCAGAGTTCGATAACAGAGAGGTCGGAGACAACCACCGTGGTGCCAATAGCAGCAAACTCCTCTTTAGCGGCGGCCAATACAGGTAGCTCATGATCATTAAGTGATACTATTAATCCTACTTCATTATCTTTACAAATTCCTAGTAAGACTTCCAAGTAATGTTCAGCATTAATGGGTGGCACTAAAAAGGATTGATCTGCCTCAGCCATAGTGGGCGCCAAAAGCGATGAGTCAGTCGCAAAAACCTTCCCACTTCCAGCTAAAGCATCTTTGAAGTATTGCAGTAAATAGTTTCTGCGACCAGCACATGAGAATAGAATATTCATTACATTACCTTATAAACATCAATATCTGACTGTAAATCACTTAAAAACAACGAATAGATATAGCGATCTAAATACTTTCCACGATGCCAAGAATGATTTCTTAGTAAACCTTCTTGAACGAAACCAAACTTCTCATAGAATTTATGAGCTTTTTCATTTCCATCAGAAACATAGAGAGTGATCTTTCTTAAATTAAGTTCGTCTTTTGCATACTTTAAGGTACATTCTAAAAGATAACTACCTACTCCCTTGCCTTTATAGTTTTCAGCAATAAAAATATAAAGTTCTGCAACACCATGTTTAAGATTAATATTAACCAAGCCAGAAAAAGCAGCGATAGACTCATTATCTCTTAATACAAAGTCTCTTCGACTTTCGTTTTTAACAATAGACTGGGCCCAAGCCTCTGTTTTGTCTATCGTTGCAGGTACTTCAATAAAGATACCGGATAGCACATCATAAGAGTTGACCGCTGTAACACGTTGCGTTACATCACTAGATAAAAAAGCATCGAATTTATAGCTTTTATCTTTCATTTAACTTCTCCCTGTATACATCCAATGGGCCTTGAGGAGCGGCTTCAAGTACATCACTCCCTTGGAAAACTTTATATACGGTTCTTAAAATTATTTTCATATCGAGCAAGAGGTTTTGTTTCTCAACGTACTCAACGTCTAACGCCAATTTATCTTCCCAAGTAAGCGCATTGCGTCCTGAAACTTGAGCCAAACCAGTTAGCCCAGGACGAATGTCATGCCTCTTATTTTCTTCTTCGGTATAATAAGGGAGGTATTTAACAAGTAAAGGTCGAGGTCCAACGAGGCTCATATCACCCTTGACTACATTCCATAACCCCGGCAATTCATCTAGACTCGTTTTTCTTAAAAACCTGCCAAAATCAGTTAGTCTTTCGCTATCAGGTAACGCATTCCCTTGCTCGTCATGAGCGTCAATCATAGTACGGAATTTAACCATCTCAAATGGCTCACCATATCGACCTGGACGTGTCTGTCTAAACAACACCGGCGAGCCAAGATTTTTCTTTACTTTATAACCGACAAAAGCATATACCGGCGTTAAAGCCACCATAGCCGTCGTTGCAGCAGTAATATCAAACAGTCTTTTTATCATGTGTCGTTACTCCAATTCCATTTCAGATATCATATGAGCATTCACTTTATGCACATCATATTTTTCTTCAGCTATTACGCGTGCACGTTGGCCCACTTGTACAATCAATGCTGGCTGTTCAATGAAGCGTAACATTGCCTGCGCTAACGCATCTACATCTTTGACAGGTACCAAAAAGCCGTTATCGCCGTCTATAACGGTCTCTCGGCAACCAGGTGCATCAGTTGTGATAATTGCACGCCCTGTTGCCATTGCCTCTAGTACCGTACGCGGAGTGCCTTCACGATAGGATGGCAATACATAGACTGAGCATGTTTGAATAACTGGACGCACATCATTTAAGCGGCCTAAAAAATTAACTGTACCTGCCTCAATCCACTCATCTAGTTCGGTTTGGGTGATACTGGTCGGATTGGCATCCAGTCCACCGACTAAGTCAAACTGCACATCCGGATGCAGCTTTTTGACCTGCTTAGCCGCCTGCGCATATTCGCGAACGCCTTTGTCTATTAATAAACGAGCAATAAGCAAAAACCGTAAAGGCTCATCGGTGACAATAGGTACAACATTGAACTCATCCACATCGACACCTGATCCACTCACTACACAGGTACGTGTCTGTGAAGAAACAATGTTTAATTCGTGAAATAATGCCTCGTCATCGTGATTTTGAAAAAACACAACTTGACAATGACGCAGTGCTGTACGATACAAGCCTTGAGCAATAGCACGTACCCTTTTACGCTTATTGCCCTCTCCAGTAAAGGCAAACCCTAAACCGGTAATCAAGGCAAACCGCTTCGGTACACGCGCTAACCAAGCTGCAAGCGTTCCATAGATTACAGGCTTAATGGTATATCCCATCATATAATCTGGCTTGATTTTTTTCATTAGAGCATAAAGCGAAAACAAAGTCTTTGTGTCCGCTGCTGGGTTAAGACCCGTACGTTGCATCGAAACACTATGAGGGATTGCGCCTAATGCTTTTAGCTCAGACGTTATAGTTTGGTTTTCTAACAGTTCTGGAGCAGCCACATGAACCTCTAACCCTCTATTTAACAATGCAATGATAAAGGGTTTGCGAAAACCAACTAAAGAGTTGGCAAAACCAGCTATAATTAAAAACTTCATAAGTTACTCTATTAAAGGATATTAATGTTCGACCAAAAGCTCTCTTCTACTTTCGTTTTGTATTTTGTAACTTTCACCTTGTACTCTATAACCTAGATAAACTAAGAGTATTGGGTAAATAGCTAAATAGTTAAGTACAAAAAAAGTCGAGCTATTTGTTGATAAAGAAAATATGGTTGCAAGAGACATAATTGTCGCAGCTTTAAATCGAGCATTATGCTTGGATGTCATCCATGTCAAGGACAAACAAAACAAGGTAAAAATAAAAGTGCCAATAATTCCGAACTTCATCAATATCTCTACTAATCCATTATGGGCACTAAGCTCATGGCCATCAAAATCAAACTTAACACCATCAAAACCTAATCCCAACATAGGCTGGCTTTTAAATCTTTCAAGCGCTAATTGCATCAATACGTCACGGCCATTGTAACCGGTGTCCAATAGACGTGAGTCAGATGAACTCGCCAAACCAGAAAAACTACCAGACGCCCATTCTGCAATTTCAACGGAATAAATAGATATTCCTAATACAGATAGTAACAATACAAGTAGAGTAAAAAAATTGCTTTTTGGAAATATACTCACAAAAACATAGGTCAATAAACCTAATGAAAATGCCAATACTGCACTTCTAGAAGCAGTAATAGCAGTAATGAAAATTACGATTATTACTGCCAACGCCTTATACTTTTTCTGATCCAATCCTAAGAATATAAAAGGTAATATCATTACAGAAAGATGACTGGTGATATTGGGATTTCTAAATAGCCCAGGCTGCCTAAGATCTGACCAACTATTAAAACTTATAAGAAAAAAAGGTAAGAGTATAAGTAGAGTTTTAGATAGTGTCTTGTATTGCTCCTTATAATAAAAGGACCTTCCTTCAGCTAAAGCTATTTGAGAGGAAAAAAATAGAAACAAGACCAATGCTATTGACTGAACAATTATCAACAGACTATCTTGAAAGATAATGCTCTGTATTACAACAAATAGCACAAGAAAGAAAATAGCAATTAAACTTTTATTCATTATTACTATCTGATGCTTATACATCACAAGAAAATAAAACAAAGTAAAATGTACAACTATTAAAGGTGCTCTCAAATTAGCAAAGTTCGAAAAACTTATAACAAAAATTACAAGTATTGAAGTCAATACAAACGAGTTTAGACTAATAAAACTAGGAACTTTTATATTCATATTATTCACTTTAGTTACTCTTAATGAGAACTGTTACAGTATTTATTGTTAACTTATTTACTTTGTAGATGACCATTGCATATATTAAGAATAACCTTATCATTGAACATAAGCACATCTGATAGAATTACTTATCATATCTATTTTCAGGATCGTATAGACAAATATTCTTCTTATATTTCCCTGAGCTTAATACAGGTATTGTATCAACAAATTCAATTTTCATATTAGCATCACTACCTAAAACAGGTTTAAGCACGCTTATAAAATCGGTCTCATCATAGATATCTTTGGCGCCTGAGACTTTTAAAATATAGTCCTTCTCTGCTTCTTGAATAAACTGATATTGACTAATTTTGTCGAATTCCCACATATAGTTTGTTATAGAATGTGGAGTCAGCATCTCACCTTGAGTATTATAAAAGACATCCGCTTTCCTACCTTGCACAGAACTAATGTGTTTACAAAACTGTTGGTCACCAATTTTAATAGCTAAATCGCCCGTATCATATCTTATATAGGGCATTGTATAATTAAAAAGATCAGTTACAACTATTCGTCCTATCTCACCATTGGCAGCGAACTGATCGTTATCCTCTTTAAGTATTTCAATTAAATAGCTTGGATGGTTTACCAAAAACAAGTCACTACAATCAGTTGACTGTGCAAGTATGCCATTCTCTTGATTTGAATATCTGTCATATATATTGCACTTCAATTTTTCTTTAAACTTTATCTTAATATCTAAAGGCATTACTTCCGAGCTTGTTATAATAGACTTGAGACCTGCTGGCTTAATATCTATATTATTTTTAATCATGTAACGTAGTAAATGTTCATATGTAGTTGCATAACCTAGACAAGAGGTTAAAGCTTTGTCATTCTTAAACATTCTAATTGCTTTTTTAAAAGTGTCGTCATTTAGTTTCAAAATGTCTATACATACGATATTCTGCATGAATTTAGCAAGAAAACTCTTCTTATTATGCTTATTCCAAACTCTAAAGAAAACGAACTTATCACCTAATTCTTGATCTGCTAATTGATTAAAATATATGATTTCAGCTAGAACTCTATGACGCTTCTCTTTATTTTGATAAGACTTAAATGGAGTTCCAGTAGAACCACTCGTAGACATTGAATGTAATTTTTCTAATTGACTGCCCTTTACCAACATAGCATCGAGGTTGTCTTTAATTATGTTTTTGTTTATAACAGGAAAATCTTCAATTTTTGTATTAGGGTCTAAATGACTATAAAATGCACATTTTTTAATTGTATGACTTAGAAGATTATCAAGACTTTGAGTATAAATGGGACTATCAATACTAGTCTTTATATCGTTATAGTGTGCCTTAACATTACCACCAGTCATTCTATCCTTCAGCCAAAATACGCGTTTACGTAAATTTATCATAATACATAACCTTAGTTTCAATAGTTATTATTAGTTCGTGGCTTACGCTACATATCTAATAATAACTGTTATTTATTAATTTTTTTTAAATATAAAGTATGATACTCGTCTATAACCACATCCATAGAATATTTAGTAATAACTTCGTTTTTATTCTTAATAGCTTTTCTCAATAACTTATCTTTTGGATACGTGAGGTAACTCTCTATAACGTTACTGATGCCGACTACATCATTACTTGTAGCAATAGACTCCTCATCTAGAAGTACTTTGACATCTCCTACACTAGTTGCTACACATGTAGTGTCTGATAATATAGCTTCTCCTACTACATTCGGAAATCCTTCAGTTTTGGAATGTAAACAGAAAATATCCATAGCTTTTAGACATTTAGGTACATCATCCCTCTGACCCAGCAGTCTGAAACTATCTAAAAGGTTGTACTGTTCAATCCAAGACATTAGCTCTTTATTCTTCGCATCATTGTCTCTGCCTACTAACATAAACTTCAAATCTGGAAAGTCTTTTATTAATGTGGAAGCAACCTCTACAAAAAGCTTTTGATTTTTGACTGGATTAAACCTACCTACTGATCCAATGACGATATCATCAGAGGACAAGTCAAATTGCTTACGAACATTAAGTCCATCTTCTTCTGTAGAAGAAAATGCCTCCACATCAAAACCGTTAGGAATAACAACCATCTTAGACTTATCGTAACCAATACCTATATGATAGTCTTTTGATACATGAGCCGCACAAACGATAGAATCAGGGACGTAGTGAGACAGTTTTGCACATAACTTACTAAGATAAACTGTTTGCTTGGAAGCACCTTGAGATACATCTGTAGTACGGATGCCCCAAATAATATTATCAACACCTACACTCTTTGCAGCTAGACCTCCTAAAAAGTCAGCATGATACATCCAAGTCTGTACTACATCAGGTTTAAGTTCTTTAAGTAGTCTCTTAAGTCGCAAGAAAATCTTAGGTACCGATGCTGTAGACTTCATGCCAAGACTATACACCTTTATTCCTTGACTCTGTAAATCTGAACCAATAATACCAATGTCTGTCAAAGAAATAACACTATGTTGAAACTGACCTGTTTTTTGACTGTGCAGTATTAATCGCTTAAGCATCAACTCAGCACCGCCTACATTTAAGCCAATAATTACGTGTGTTATTTTTTTAGTCATTTTTACGTTCCACATAGTGTAAAAAGTTACAAGGAAAATCCTCTTTGCTTAATAATTTTTCTTTATCAACATAGGTCTGAAAATAAGGTAAATCTCGTATACATTCCAGTATTCCTGAAAAAACGGTTAATACTGTAAAAAACTTAACTATTTTTATATGAAAATAATGTTCGAGGTATATTAGCTGTATCTACTTCCTACGTTCTTATAAAACTTTTAAACTTTCATTTCTAAATTTCATATTTAAAATATTTTGTAAAGATATCGATTCATTACTTTTCATAAAAAAATTTAGGGCATATGCAAAATTTTCCTCAAGATCTTGATTATTCTTCTCTTTAACCCACTCTCCATTTGTACAAACATATCTACTTGGCGCTTTCAATAAAGTACCCGGCGAAAAATTAGTACCTTGAAACTCTATTAAATGACAACCATCAGGTGATTGAGCAATGTCTAACGAAGCATAAGGATTGTTCATTTCATCAAATATACTCTTCGCATAGTCTAAAGTCTCTTTCGGAGGCTTTACGTGCTCAAACAGCCCACTACCACTCGCTCTAAAGTCACCTTCTTTAATGTTTCTTTTTAAACTATAGTACCTGTCACCAAATACTAAAATCTTAAAATCATTTGTTAGGTTAGGTATAAATTTTTGTTCAACAAACCTATTAAACCCTTTATGCCTGTAGTTGTATATTGAAAACTCTTCAGCTTGTAATTTAATTTTTCGTTGAAATTTTATTACTTTTCTCTTATTCGATACATTGAAATGTTTTTTCTTAACATCTAACAGATCTTTTTCATTCTTTACTAAAAATACACCACTACTACCTGACCCACTTACTGTTTTTAATACCTTTGGTAGTGGCAAGTTACAGTCATCGATATCAAAGAAGTAATTTCCTTTTAGATTACCAAAACCTAATTCAGTTCTATACAACTCCTGAAATCCTTTATTTTCGTGACTCATAAGTATGTCGTAACTTGGTATAATTCTACATTTTTTATTAATGAAATACATGACATCTCTTAGATATAGTCTAATATTTTCCTCATCACTAGAAGTGTAAAAAACTATATCCGTTTTATCGAAGTCAATATTCATTAGGTCATTGATAGTTATAATTTCACTATCACAATTCAAAAGACTTGATACTTTTTTAACATCTATACTTTGCCAACTTTGACCAGTACTACCAAAAAATCCATTAGGTAGTGTGGCGATATATACCTTCATAATTCTAAGCCCCTATAATTAACATTTTTATTTTTTACCTAAAAACAATATGACCTTAACTATAAAATTACGTTCTTTAGCTACTGATTGTAAATTTATTATCATTATTAGATGAAGCATTGATAAAAATAGATCATCTTTTAGACTTAATTAGATCATTGATGATCTCATCAGTATATTCACCTAAGAATGATTCCCCTGCGTTTTGTGGAATCCTTATAGTTTGACCAAACAGATTTATCTCTATGCACCGCCATCTATCAGTAGAGTCTAGAGCCATATCAAGACTGATTATACGAGCACCTATAACAGATCTGGCAATGCTTTTACTGGCTTCTACCAAATCTTCATATAGTGGTAAGCTCTCTCCTTCAAACACAAAACCTGAATTGGGATGACTTAAATATTTTTTTTCATCTATATCGGTTGCATACTCATTCAGCATTCCATTGAGTTTTATACTACAGACTATTCCACCATCAGATACGTTATCCAAGCTTCCATCTTTTCCTATACGTATACCGGAATTGAGCATATGTACTACATTATCTTTATCTTTATATAAGCTTACACGAACAGTATTTATACTATCCTTATTAAAAGCATTTATTAGTTCAGACTGTTCTATCTTTTCTTGGACTACTAAGTTCGGATGTTGTTTTATAATTTCTTTGATATCTTCTTTGCTATTAACAAAGTAAACATCCTTACCACCATAACTGTCTTTATTGGGTTTAATCACAATGGGAAAGTCAGTACTGTCAACTTCTTTATCAATAAATGCTTCAATATCGTCTATAGCTTCAAATTCATACGTATAATAACTACCATCTAACTTATGAAAGAAGTCTTTTGGGAAAATACCTCTACCAAACCATTTGTTATATACGCTTTTGTGCGCTAGAAACTCAACATTTCTTTCATTATTTAAGAATCTTTCAATATATAAGCTATAAAACTCTTCAGGAATAATACGCTTATTAAAAGATCCCGATAACGATTTTGATATCTCTACTGTCTTGAAGCTAATAACTGGGGATACAGCTTTCCAATAATTACGGTATTCTGTCTTTTCATCTTTTGTTAGACTAACTTTTTGAAAATCAGGAGAGTTATATATTGACTTATGAAGCTTATGGAATGCAGAATACGCTGACAAAAATTTCCAGCTCCCAACAACTTTATTTTTTACAATTTTTTTAGCTTGCATGCTTTACGCCCTCGTTTATTTTTTTGAAATAGTAGTAGGATCCAGACCCTAAAATTAATTGACCTATAAATATATTAGTAGCTCCTCCTAATAGTCCAAACTTATAAATAAGCGGGAAGGATAATATAAATCCTATGGTTGATGCTATTATTGTAATTCTCATTACTATCTTATCGTAACCTCTTGAGATTAAATAGTTAGTAGAGTAAACACTGTAGAAAACAATAGCTAAAAATCCAGCAATAAGAATATAAAAGACTTCTGAGTCAAAACTATACTTTATACCAATAATATCAAAAATATACTGATGTACTACTAATAAGAAAACTGAAATAGCTGCTATCAAAATTAAATAATACTTGCTAAAAACATCAAACTTTTCTTTATACCTAATTAAGTATGGAAAAGCCACACCTGATACCACAGAATTAAAGACAGTCAATAACTGTACAACTTGTCTTGTAGCACCAAAATAACCTGCAGATGCCTTACCTAGTATCATTCCAACAAGAAAATTGGTTGTATTATTAAAAAGAGTTGGAACGAATTGATTTACAAATAATGGAAAACCAATCTTTAATGTTTTTTTAACTCTTTTAATACCCACAAAAATTAGCTTTAAATTGAATTTACTTATTATTATATAATGTGAAATAAATGACACTATAATATAGCTTATCCCTAATAAAAATGGGTATATCCAATAGTCTTGTGGAGCTTTTATCAATATAAAAACGCCTATAGTAAATGAAAGCTTAACTATAAGATTTAAAACCGTTATATAACCCATTCTTTCAACACCCCGAAAAAACCACTCAGGGAATAAGGTTTGGCCTATAAGCATCAAACACATTAATAGATATACAAGTAAATCCTCTCTAAACTGTGGTACAAGCAAAATTATCGGTACTAATACAGCTAAAGAGAATAACAGTAAGTACATTTTAGTAATGATTGTTTTACTGTAAATAAAACTTAGTTGTCTCTTATTGGCTCGATGCCTTGCAATTTCTCGTGTCGCTGACAGATTAAAACCATAGTCTGTCACTGCTTGAAAATAAGCCATCAATGACAGTGCTAATACGATCGCCCCATATTGCTGTATCCCTAGCACCTTAATCAAATAAGGCAAAGTAACGAAAGGTAATACAGCATTAACAAGCTTTAAAACTGCTAGTGAAAAAAAGTTTTTTAGCAATTGGCTAGTATCTTTATTACGTAGCATGGTGCGAACTTTACTAAACATAAAACTCAACTATTAATTTGCTAACGACTTAACGTACCAAGGCATGGCTTTATCGATACCTTGACTAATATCAAACTGAGGCTTATACCCTAATAAGTTTTTTGCTTTAGTCACATCTGCTTGAGAATGTCTTACATCACCCTCCCTAAAGTCTCGATATACAGGCTCTTTATCATACTTCACATCATTTTCTGCTAATGCTGACTTAATCGAGTTAAACAAATCATTTAACGTCGTTCTATCACCTACTGCTACGTTGTAGACTTGATCCTTGGCTTCGGGATTGGTAGATGTTGCTGCTAATATGTTCGCTTGCACGGTATTGTCGATATAACAAAAATCACGACTAGTCTCGCCATCGCCATTAATATAGACGTCATCATTAGCGATCATAGCAGCTGTCCACTTTGGGATCACCGCAGCGTAAGCACCGTCTGGATCTTGGCGTCTGCCAAATACATTAAAATAGCGCAAACCGACAGAGTTAAATCCATAACTGCGTGCAAATACTTCTGCATACAACTCATTGACATACTTGGTCACAGCGTATGGAGACAATGGCTTACCGATAGCGTCTTCTACTTTAGGTAATGCAGGATGATCGCCATAGGTTGAGCTGCTTGCTGCGTAAGTAAAGCTCGAAACTTCTGCATCACGTGCCGCTACTAACATATTCAAAAACCCTGAGATGTTAGTCTCATTAGTGGCAATAGGGTCTGCCAAAGAGCGAGGAACAGAGCCTAGCGCAGCTTGATGCAATACGTAGTCCGCACCTTCACAAGCCTTATGACAGTCATCTACTTTTCTGATATCGCCTTCAATAAAGCGAAAACGTTGCCATTGCTCTGCAGATACTAATGACTGTACTTCATCTAAGTTTTTTTGATGGCCTGTCGCAAAATTATCCAAACCTATTACAGTTTGGTTCAGCTTTAATAAGGTCTCAAGTAAGTTTGAGCCGATAAAACCTGCCACGCCAGTAATTAGCCATTGCTTTGGATTATTGGCCAGTGTTTGTGTTGTTTGTTCATATTGCGTCATGGTACTTCCTTATTATCTATATATCTTGTATTTACAGGCGAATATCAGTTTCATCTTTTGCAAATACGTATTTTAAATCATAAAGTACATGTTTTTCTTTACCCAGCTCTCTGATACTACTGACGCCCATATCGGTAAACTCTGAATGAGCAACTGCTAGAATGATACCGTCGTAATGCCCTGCTTGAGGTTCATTGACTGGTGTGATGCCATATTCACGATGGGCTTCCTCTTTATCTACCCAAGGATCATAAATGTCGACTTCGATGTTATATTCTTTTAACTCATGGACAATATCGATAACTTTGGTATTACGTACATCAGGACAGTTTTCTTTAAAACTTAGTCCAAGTATGAGCACCTTTGCGCCTTCTACTTGAATACGTTTTTTGATCATGTTCTTGATGAGCTGAGTCGTGACATACTCTCCCATACCATCGTTAAGGCGACGGCCAGCCAAGATGATCTCAGGGTTATAACCGATAGCCTGTGCTTTATGCGTCAAATAGTAAGGATCGACACCGATACAATGCCCACCAACTAGACCTGGACGGAACGGTAAAAAGTTCCATTTAGTACCTGCTGCGGTAAGTACTGCTTCGGTATCGATATCCATCTTGTTAAAGATAACGGCTAATTCGTTAATCAGAGCAATATTCACGTCTCTTTGAGTATTTTCGATAACCTTTGCTGCTTCTGCAACCTTGATGCTCGCAGCTTTATGCGTACCAGCAATGATAATTAGGTTATATACATCGTCGACGAAGTCTGCTATTTCAGGCGTAGAGCCTGCAGTGACTTTTAGAATATTGACTACTCTATGCTCTTTGTCACCTGGGTTAATACGTTCAGGACTATAACCTGCATAGAAGTCTTGGTTAAATACCAATCCAGACACCTCTTCAAGTACAGGGATACATACTTCTTCTGTTGCCCCTGGATAAACGGTAGACTCATAGACAACGATATCGTCTTTTTTGATAATGCCACCTATTGCTGTTGAGGCTTTAATTAAAGGTGTCAAATCAGGCTGCTTAAAATCATCGATCGGTGTCGGTACCGTGACGATAAAAAAGTTGCAGTCTTTGAGTGCTTGAATATCTGAGGTATAACTCAGATGCGTGGCTTGAGATAACTCTTCGTCACTCACCTCTAAGGTATGATCTGCACCTGATTGCAAGTCAGCAATACGATTTGCGTTGATATCAAAGCCTATAACAGGGACTTTTTTGCCAAATTCAACTGCCAGCGGTAGACCCACATAACCTAGGCCAATAACTGCTATCTTTATATCTTCTATGTTTCTCATAACGTTCCTTACTAGATAAGTTTATAAAATAGTTTTGATCATTTAGCGTAATGGTTGTTTTATTTGAGAAGGTTTATGAAGGCGCTGAACCTTCATGATAGCCTTCTACAAAATATTTGAACTCTTCTTTTAGCCATTCCACATCATGTGGCTGCGATCTACGGGTTAATTGAGACAGCATATTTTCGATATCCATTAGCGGGAAGCTTTGCTCCATCGCCTGTCGAATCAAGGGATGCTGCGTAGGCTCTACATTGTCATCACCGATGATAAGCTCTTCGTAGAGTTTTTCTCCAGGTCTGAGTCCGCTGACAACAATTTCCATATCTCCATCTGGGTTATTTTTATCTTTAAGCTTACAACCTGTTAGATAAATCATACGTTTAGCAAGATCTACGATTTTGACAGGCTCTCCCATATCTAATACGAATACTTCACCACCTGTCGCCATCGCGCCCGCTTGAATCACCAAACTTGCCGCTTCAGGAATGGTCATAAAGTAACGAGTTACATCTGGGTGAGTCACTGTAATCGGACCGCCCTGCTCAATTTGTTTGGTAAATAATGGAATTACCGACCCTGAAGAACCAAGTACATTTCCAAAACGCACCATACTAAAGCAGGTTTTACTATTAACTTGACTCAACCCTTGGCACACAAGCTCAGCTAGGCGTTTAGACGCACCCATAATATTAGTAGGTCTTACAGCTTTATCAGTAGAGATAAGCACAAAAGTCTCAACTTTGGCTTGCAATGCTGCATAAGCGCAGTGATAAGTCCCTTTAGAATTATTGATGACACCTTCAAAAGGATTGTGCTCAACAATAGGTACGTGCTTATATGCAGCAGCGTGATATACCGTATGAATCTTGTACTTTTTAAAGACTCTAATAAGTTTGTCTTCATTGGTCACATTGCCAATCATGGCAATGATTTGAATATCACTATAATCAGGGTTGAGCATTTGCTGGTTTTTAAGTTCTTGATGAATACTATATAAAGCATATTCAGACAATTCATAAAGAATGAGACACTGAGGCTTGTTTTTAATTATTTGCCGGCATAGCTCACTGCCAATAGACCCACCAGCACCAGTAACCAATATGTTTTTACCCGATATGTTTTTGCTTAGTAAAACAGCGTCAGGCTCAACGGTTTGTCTGTCTAGTACATCCAAGATATCAACAGGACGCATGGTGCTTACGGTTACTTGTCCAGCAGCAATCTCATGTAAGCTTGGCAGCTGTTTAATCTTGACCGATACTTCTGCAAACTCTTCGATGATCTGTCTGCGGCGAGCGCGGCTGATAGATGGCATGGCCAAAAATACTTGTGAGACTTCTAGTTTATCTACCAACTCTACGGTTTCAGCAGCGTCATGTATCTTCTTGCCTAATAAGTAACCACCAGCCAGCTGTTGGTTGTCATCGACAAAAGCAACTGTACGGTATTTGTTTGAGCGCTCTAACGCATCGAACAGTTCTCTACCTGCTGCACCTGCTCCATATATAATGACGTTCTCTTGAGTTTCTTTATCACTAAGACGGTTATGCTGACCACCATTACTACGCTCTAAAAACTCACGTATGCTTAAGCGACTGCCCCACAACCAAACAAAGAATAAGAATAGATACAAGATAGGTACTGAGCGCGGTATATCAGTCAAGATATCGAAAAAATTCATCACTTCATACGCAATGATCAGTACTATAAATAGCTGTAATACGTTACGCATGACTCTATCAGAGAAGATACGAGCAACGCCCCTATAAAAGCCTATGAAGTAAAGCCCAATAACAGGAGGTAAGGCATATAAAAACAGTGCCAAAGGACTCAAATGGTTAGCAACGTCGCCATACCGTAAAGCTAAGGCAAAAAATAGACAGACCATTGACATCACAATATCTGTGGTCAGAAAGACCCCACGCTTTGCGACACGTGGCATCTCTAACAATCGCTGGGCAGTATTGTATAACCGATTACCAGTGTTGTTGTTTGCAGAATACGTTTTATTAAGCTCTGGCTTCATAGACATAAGACTCAACTGGTTGTGTTAGCGCAATTATTGGGCATTGCCGTAAGTGTAAGTATAATGATAGCTATTCTTACTCAAGATACCTTGCTGCAGGTCATTGATGATGATGCCGTCCACCTCAATATTTGCTTTATTCATCTGCTTGACAGCATAGTTCAACTGACCTTCTGATGAATCGTTATGACGTGTGACCATAACCACTTGATCAGCGTATTTAGAAAGTAGGACGGCATCCGTGGCTGCAAGCACAGGCGGCGTGTCAATAATGATGTAATCATAATGAGCCGCCAGCTCGTTCATCAAGCCACTAAACTTTTCACTGGCTAACATAGACGATGGATTACGGGCATTGTGACCACGTGAAATAAAATCAAGATTGTCTATATTGGTAGGATGAGTGATACTCACCGCTGTACTTTGCTCTTCTGTGAAGTAGTCCGTAAGACCCGTATCTTGTTCCATATTGAACACGTTATGAAGACTACCAAGACGCATGTCTGCATCTATGACCAAAACCTTTTTATCCAATTGAGCAAAGACTTCTGCCAAATTTGCGACGATAAAAGACTTACCAACGTTTGGACTCTCGCCTGTGACAACAATGATACGGCTGCGCTGATTGGTCTTGGCAACGCTTGGCATACCAAACATTAAATAGGTTCTTAAACTTTTTATGGCTTCATAAGTTGCACTATTGTGATCAGAGTAAGACAACAATTTATTGGTTACGCGTTTATTCTTACCCAGACGTTTTAGTGCTTTTGAGCGCGGAACGGTTGCTATCACTGGAACACCAGTATTAGACTCAACCGTTTCAGGATCCCGAACCACATTACGCATTGCACTTCTTAGTAGCACTATCAAGGCACCTATTAACGCGCCTAACACGGTAGTTAATAAAATTACCAACTTATCTTTTGGTGCGATAGGGTTATAAGTGCTAACAGGTAGGTCAACAATACGTGCATAACCAATTTGACCTGCTTTGACGATTTTTAGTTGCTCATAGTTTGTGAGCATAGTGAGATAAATCTCTCTGTTAATATCGACATCTTCTGATAACTTCAAAAACTCTCTTTGAATCTCAGGCAAGCCTGCAACAGTATTGTTGATCTCTTGCTTTCTATTATTTAATACTCTTAATTGGTCATTAATCTGGACAACCAATGGATGCTCATCAGTGTAATAAGTAGATAGTTCGGCTTGTTGCAGCTTTAGATCACTCAACTGACCATCGATTCGAGATTCCTCAGCTAACAATAGCTGGGCTTCTTGAGCGACATCGATAGTGCCGTATCTTTTACGAAACTCGTTAAACGCTGCCTCAGACTCTTCAAGCTTTTGCTTTAGGACAGGGATTTGTGTTTCCATAAAATCAAGCGTTTTAGTAGTTTCTTCAGAGCTACGAGCTTTATTTTGGTTAACATAAGACATCACGATTTCATTTAAAATCAAGGTCGTTTGTTGCTGGTCCGGACCAGTCATAGACAACTGAATAAGACCAGTCATATTGCCTGTTTCTTCGACTGTTAAATTACCGTTTATGGCATCAGTTGTAATTTTTAGCGACTGCTTAGTAATATCAATAGACTGACCATTAGTCGGCAGATCTTCTACCGTAATGTCAATTGAGCCTCTTGTTCCTTTGAATTGATGAGGTTGATTAAGTTGGCCTTTAAAAGTATCAGCGCCTCTACTTAACACAAAACCAGTATCTGATCGGCTCAGAGTGAAACTTTGATCTAGGTATTCTTCTGATACATCAAACTGACTAACTCTTACTTCGCCAGTTTCAGTCTGTAGTGATACTCCTTCTTCAGAGTGGACAGGCGTGTCAATTCGATCTTCTACTATTCTGTCTATCGCGTTAATCTCAGGATTTTTTAGACGAATCTGTAAATGCAATGAATCAACGACTGGTTTTAATACCATCCGTGACTTTATTAATTCGGCTTCCTCTTGAGACTGACTGCTGCCAGAACCCACCAAGTTAGAGATGTTTTCACCCAATGCTGAGACACCTTGCGGATTGGCATCAATTTGCACCAAGGCATCTGATTGGAACGTCGGATTGACGTAGCGGGTATATATTATTCCTGCTATCAGCCCCAATAAGGTGAAAAAAAGCAAAATTTTCCAACCACGTAACAACGACCCAAGTAGGCTTGAGAGCTCGATTTCTTTGTTATCTCGATCATTGCCAGATGTTGATAATTTCTGTGAGTCTGTTTTCATATTCATATCCGCTACTTAAATGATTTTTTCATTCCATTGCTCGAGACTATCAATAATATTGCTCTTAGCAACCTCAAACACCGATGTAGGCAACCCATAAGGGTCTTCAATATCTTTACCAATCCAATGGCCAATTCGAAACGTTTTGCCTCGGCAATGTGGCCACCTATCTTCAATCCACTTGGTTTGACTGATTGACATCGTCAAAATCAAATCTGCCTTTCTTACTAAATCTTCACTAATCTGTTTGGCAATATGTGAGTCAATATCTGTATCGTCAGTGGCCATTACTTCGATTGCTTTGGCGTCAGCAGGATAATCTACCAATGCTGACACGCCAGCAGAATCAATACGCTTTTGCGGATAGCGCTTGGCTAACATCGCAGCTGCCATCGGACTACGGCATATATTGCCTACGCAAACGACTAAAATATTATCAAATGCCATAATCAACGCTTTTATCTAAAAATCTGAAATTAGGCTTGCCGCAGAAGTCGATGGTAATAAGGCACTGATCACACGGTTCCAGCGAGTGAGGCCCGTTGGATCGACGTAAACGATATCGTTAGGCTGCATCTCAAAACGATTGGCCAAAGCAAAACTTGTAATGGTCTGCATATCGACATAATATATATTGGTATATTGCGCTTGTTTATTATCACGAACGATATATATCTTGGCAGCATCGGCAGTACTAGCGTTGAGTCCTCTTGACTCTCCCAATACACTAGATAAGCTCAGACCTTGCTCAAGAATTGGGATAGGCTCGATTTGTCCAAACTCTCCCAAAACAAGCACCCTATTACGGCTTTGGCTGTTGACATGGATAGAGTCACCATCTTGTAAGTATATTTGGTTGGCTGATGAACCCATTTCACGTAGTGACTGTAAACCTAGCTCGTAGCTCTTCCCATTGCGATTCAATATAATATTGTTTGAGTCGCCAGTTTCAGTTGCTCCGCCCGCCATAGATATCGCTCCATAAAGCGTTACCGGCGCATCTTCAATGTTAAATTCACCAGGTTGTCTGACTGCACCATCAATAAAGAACTTATTACCACGATAGTTAATAACTTTTACTTGTGGGTCTGCATACTTAAGATACTTTTGTAATCTTGCGCTTAAGATGTTCGTAAATTGCGGTACACTCAAACCACTTGCTTTGATTCGACCTATCATAGGGAACTGAATAAAGCCTTGTTGATCAACAGGAAAACCTGACGCATAAGGATTAGAGCTTCCAGCGGATGATGAAGATGAGATATCTGGATAACCAACAAGCTCGATACTTAAGATATCCCCATCCGCGATACGATAATTCATTGGATTAGAAGATTGAATCAAACGAGTCACATCATCATTGCGTACAGCAACTTGCTTGGGTGGTAGGGTAGCTAGGTTTAACGGCTGAACATTGAATCGAATACCGTTCTCTGCTACAAAAGTACCATTAGGTGGTAAATCCCCAGATTGCAAGCCTGCGTTGATGGTGGTCGCGCAACCAGTAAGAAACACAACAGTCGACAAACATAATGCGTTCAACAACTTTTTTGAGGAATTTTGCGTAGGGATAAAATGCTTATTGACCATGATGTCTACTCAACCTTATATCCTTCAAAACGAGTATATTTGTTACATATATTCGTAAAAACGGATTAAAAAAATACATGTATTCGAAATAGCGAATTAATTAACGATGAATATACACTTAAATCAAATACAACGCAATATTCTATAAACTTTTGTAATGGAAGAATACTCACTTAATGTGGGATTTCCGACATTAAAGGTTTCTTTTCTTACAACTCATATAATAACAACCGACATAACTTAAGAGAAATAGAAATATCTATTAATAGCATGAACGGTGTTAATAACACTTTTAACGGTTCAAACAACAGAAAATAACCTGTAAAATCTCACCAGTAAAATATGAACGCAACATTTAAGGTATGAATGATTATTAACATCTAGCGTCTCTTGATAACCTGAAACATACAAAAACACCTAAAAAATGAAGGATAAAGCAATTTATGCACTAAATATTTTAAAATAGCGTAGAATACACGTTAAAACTCACTCAATGATGTTGATACATTGCGAAATGTAACTTAACCGACTCAAGGACACGATTATGAAAGATGAAAAACTGCAAAAAGCCCTCGCCCGTATGGGACTTGGCTCACGTCGTCAGATGGAAGAAGTCATTAAATCAGGACGAGTAACTGTCAACAATGGACCAGCAACGATTGGCGATCGCGTTGAGCAAGGTGATGAGATTCGCGTTGATGGTCGTCAAATAAAATACACGGCCGAAAACGAGAAGCGTCGCCGTGTGATCGCTTATTACAAGCCTGAAGGGGAAGTCTGCTCCGCTAAAGATCCAGAAGGTCGTCCAACGGTTTTTGAACGCTTACCAAAGCTAACTCACGATCGATGGGTGATGGTTGGTCGCCTCGATATCAATTCTACTGGGTTGTTGCTGTTTACCAATGATGGCGAAATGGCACACCGTTTGATGCATCCCTCTAATGAAATTACTCGCGAATATGCGGTACGTGTACTTGGCGAAGTGACCTCTGAGATTGCGCGTACTCTTACCGCTGGGGTCATGTTAGAAGACGGTATGGCACAATTTGAAGACATTAAAGAAGGTGGCGGTGAGGGTGTCAATAAATGGTATCACGTTAAGCTAAAAGAAGGACGCAACCGTGAAGTACGTCGTCTGTTTGAGTCGCAAGGTCTCAAGGTCAGTCGTCTACTACGTACCCGCTACGGTACGATCTCATTACCAAAAGAGTTACGTACTGGACGTTTTTTAGAATTGGATAAAAAAGACATTAATACGTTAACGGATCTAGTAAGTTTACGTCCACGTTATGGTACGGGTCTGCATGGCGCGGCCAAAGAAAAACAAGAACGCATCAAAAACAAACCACTAAAAGCGCGTCGTAGTGATAATCGCAATGACAGTCGCAGTAACAGCACAAAACCTAAGAGTAGTGCTAGCCCTGCAAGTCGTGGAACGCGTAATACTCGAGATCGTAGTGATAAGCGTTGATTAAAATACTATTTAAGTCTTTGCTCTATAAAGCTTTAAAAGTTTAGCGCAACTTAGCAAAAAGCTGCCAATGAGACATAATCATTGGCAGCTTTTTTATACAGCTTTTGCAATAATAGTATTAACGCATAAGTTAGCTGTCGTGATTATCGATATAATTTTTCATAACTTGTAGCTCTTGTAAGTGCTGCGTCTGCGTTTGTACTAACAACCCATCTAAGCGCTGTTCAATATTGTCCAATACCTGTTGTGATAATTCATCGGCTTCGATATTTTTTTGATCCTCTATCTGATTGACAGTTGTATGAACACTCGCTAGATGGTAACGACTGGCCAGCATTTCAGGCAAGCGATTATGCAGCATTTTGTCTACTATAAACTGCTGCTCTGTCACCACTGATGTTTTATTTTGACCTGATAACGCTTTTTGGTACTCATAGTAGCTATTTACTTTTTCATCGATACGTTGCAACTGGCGTAACTGATGATCGGGCAAAACCTGTAAGTGTTTTTTATTTAAGTTTAGCTGTTGCCAATTTATCGTAGATAATGATAGTGGTGCATGACGATCATGATATTTGAGCACGCCTGGCGTAATGCCGACTGCTTTATGAAACGCTTGCCAGCCTTTTTTACCCAAATAAATAGTAGTAATCGTGGTCACAATGCCAACACCTATCAGCACACTCATATACTCTTACTCTTCTAGCTTTGGTTTTTGTTGATACTAACGTCGTTATCATCGTCTATTTGTAAGCTCTGAGCATTAGAGACAGCGCCATCAAAACGTTGCTGCAAATAACGATTGGTTGCGAGTAGCTTTTGACCATCTTGATGATACGAAGCATTAATTAAATCGTCAAACTGTGTATTAATGGTGTTCAGCACTTCAAGCAGCGCCTCTTTACCCGTGACATTAGAGTGCTTGATTTTGGTGTTATCAGCGCGACCATCATCCAAGTCATGCAAGCGGCGATAATCAGCTACCGCCTCTGGGATATGTATGTCCATCAAATTCTGAATCATGACATAGGTCTCGGTTACCGTATCTGTGTCATCAATTTTGCCATCATTATTGGTATCTCCATAAATAGCACGCAGCTTTTCGCCTTTTTGATTGATTTGGGCGAGTGTCGTCTTGACCTCAATTGGCAAGCTTTTTTCGGGGATATAACCCAGTTGCGGCATGGCTTCATATTCTAGCATTTTAGGAGCGGTTACTTTTTTGATGCCACGATACCCCAAATATAACCCTGCTGCTGGTAGCAACCCATATAAAACAAACATCACTAACATTGCAGTTACTTGGGTCATTAGATTGTCCTCGTCATTTGGCAGAATTGTTTGGCAAACTTTTATTATTTTAAATAAACATTAAACAAAAAAATAAGGCTGTACTAAAGCCTTATTTTGTTATGTATTGAACCCCCTATGTTCAATACTACTCAATTGCCTTATGTTGGTAACGTCAGCTTTGGGTGCGGCTTTTCACATAACGATGTGTTGAAGCAAGACGATCCATAACCGTTTGATGCAACTCATCCAATAATTCATCAAGCTCGTAATCAATCTCCAAAAACAAATCTGTCAACATATCGCCTGCCGTCATTTTTCCTTGTACCATATTATTCTTAGTACGGTGCGGGCTAAAACGTTGAAGTTGCTCATAATGATACAATGCCTCTGGGATACTTTCAGACACCAGTTTATCGATGACAAATTGACGTTCGTTGTGCTGCTGTTGTTGCTGCTCATTGAGCTCACTACTCCACTCACGGTAGCGCTTAAGCTTACCGTTGATTCGGTCTAGTATTGCAACAGCCTCAATCGGCATTGCATTTAGGGTGGCTTCATCGACCACATCAACAAGCTCAGTCATAATCGGACAGCTTCCATGTTTTAGATACCATAATGTATCTGGGTCAAAAGGAGGTCTATTCGCCGGACGCATCTGAGAAAGGTTGGACAAATAACGATCCGTTAATGGCGTTGGCGTTTGAATGTCATTAACGTGTGCCAACGCAGCACAGATACGATCTGCACGCTCAGGCGGGGTCAATATAGAGTGCTCACTACTACTTTGATCACTGGTTTTAGTCGTTTCTACCTCAGCGCTGCCCGCCGTTTGTTGGATATTTTGAGCTGCGAGTGTTGGCAAGTCATCTTGAGCTTGACCAAATGATTGTAGCATTCTTGTCAGACTTACGACCATGACGTACTGTGCCCCTCATCCCTTGCAGTCAGATTGTGTTTATCTTGTATTGCATAGATTAAATCAATAGCGTATCTTAACAGCTTTTTAGAGCACTGCCAGTACGCAAAATGTCAACATCGCTACCCTTCAAAAAACGAATCACTATTATATTATGAATGCTCCCGATTACGTCTCTGGCTTCTTACTTGGTTTATCACTCATTATAGCCATCGGCTCACAAAATGCTTTTGTCTTAAAACAAGGTCTTAAACGCGAGCATATATTTTTCGTCTGCCTGTTTTGTGCGCTCAGTGATGCAATCCTGATATCTGCTGGCGTCGGCGGTTTTGGCGCAGTCACAGCACGCTATCCACAAGTAGTCGATATTGCCAAATTCGCTGGTGTCATATTTTTGTTGGGCTACGGGTTACAAAGCTTGTATGCTAGCATACGTTTATCGCATGCTCTTGATGTCGATGGACAAGTAGTCACCAGTCTAAAGAAGGCGCTACTCCTCTGCTTTGGTTTTACTTGGCTCAATCCACACGTCTATCTAGATACATTGGTGCTAGTTGGGATGGTTTCAACAGGGGCAGACAGTAAAGTTGTGTTTGCAGCTGGGGCAGTCAGTGCCTCGTTCTTTTTCTTTTTTGCACTAGGCTATGGCGCACGATTACTTAGACCTTTATTTGCCAAACCAAAAGCGTGGAATATACTGGATGCTTTAGTCGGCATCCTTATGTTGTATTTGGCTTGGCATCTATATCAAAGTTAGAACATTGAGCGAACCTAACTATAAACAAAGGCTGTAGCTGCATAAACGCAAAAACCAAACACACTCATTGAATATGCTTGGTTAACAATTACAACGATTTATAATTTACGATTTATGATGCCTTTTTACGTTTTTTAGGCTTAACAAAGCTTAAGTTCAAAAAGTGCTCTAGTGAGTCATCAAGGACATCTAACCAAGGCTCTGGCAATTCAGGTGCTAGTGTACCTGTCAAAGTAGAACGATAAGCCTTCTCTCTAAAGGTCATGATGCCGTCTTTTTTGTGCTCTTGCCACTCTTTTAGTATCTCGCCTTGCTTCTCTACTGCAAACTCAGGATAGTCAGTTGTATCGGTTAAGTCGCGAATATATGCGGCTTGAAAATCGATAGAATCATCAACCGTTACCGATTTATCATAAGTGGTCAGCCACTTTTGCTCATCTGCTTCCCGTGTTGCTAAGTCAGGCAATTTGATATCATCCATCATTACATCACGTGCATACCATGCTTGGGCATCAAACATATTGAAGGTGAAGTACTGATCCTGCATTCCTAGATAGATAAGCTTGGGGTTTGGCTGCCAAAAAATGCCTTTGTATAGATTGGCTGGATATAAGCAGTTATGCGTCTGTAGGCGCAGCTCATCAGGCAAAAATGGAAAATGGAACAAGTAGCCCGTACACATAATGATAGCGTCAAATTGTTGACTGGTACCATCTGCAAAATGCGCCACATCATCTTCAAAATGCGTCACTAACGGCACCTCTTTAATGCCTTCTGGCCAATCATAACCAAGCGCTTGCGTGCGATAGCTAATAGTGACTGATTTGGTCCCGTACTTATAACACTGCGTGCCGATGTCTTCAGCAGAGTAACTACTACCGATCAATAAGATATCTTCATCTTTAAATTCTAATGCATCGCGAAAGTCATGAGCATGCAAGATACGACCTGGGAAAGTCTCTAAACCTGCAAAATACGGCATATTTGGCGTTGAGAAATGACCCGTTGCAACCACGACATAATCAAACTCTTCGACTTCTTGCTCATTGGTTTTATGGTTCATCACCGTCACGGTAAATTTTTGCGTGTCATCGTCGAAAGACACCCAACGTACCGGGCATTCAAAACGTATGTACTTTTGAATATCTTGCTTGTCAATACGGCCCATGATGTAGTCTTTTAAGACTTCACGCGGAGGATATGAGGGGATAGGCTCACCAAAGTGCTCATCAAAAGAGTAATCCGCAAACTCTAAGCACTCTTTGGGTCCATTTGACCATAGATAGCGATACATACTACCGTGCACAGGCTCACCATTTCTATCCAAACCTGTACGCCAGCTATAATTCCACATACCGCCAATAGCGTTTTGTTTTTCATAACAAACTATTTCAGGCAAGTCTTTTACGCCTGCTAAACGAGCCGCTTCAAAAGCACGCAGCTGTGCTAAACCGCTCGGTCCTGCACCCAAAATAGCAATTCTGTTCTTACTCAAGATCAACTCCTGCTAAAAATAGTGGACAATTACTATAACACATAATTATCAATGGTATTTAGGAGCACTGCTAGTTGGTTATAAATGAGCAAAACCAGAACTTAAAACATTCTTAAACAAGACAGAATTTCTACTATTTTTTGTGCAAGAGTATACAAATACGATGGCTTTTGATTAAAAGTGAAAGGTTAGATGATTAGGTGACTAAACGCTCAAACATTCTATATTAAATTAGGGAACAGCGTACGTAGGCCGCTAACGATAATTTCAATAGAAACTGCTGCCAAGAGCATGCCCATGATTCGGCTCATAATATTAAGCCCAGTATCACCTAATAAGCGACTGATACGGCCTGCTGCCATTAATGCTAAATAACAAAACAGACTAATCAATAACCCTGCGATAATGACTGCAGATACCTGCAATATACCTGAGACTTGTGACGAATAAATAATGACAGTTGAGATACCGCCAGGTCCGATCATCATAGGAATGGCTAAGGGTACTACTGCTGAGGCGGTACTTGGTGCTGCATATTTGTCAAATTCGACATCGAAGTTTTCTTGGTCAGGTTTGACTGGATTCCCCTCACCGTTCAACATATTAAGAGCAATTAAAAATATCAGTATGCCACCTGCCAACTGAAACGAGCCAATCGAGATACCCAAAGCTCTCAACAAGATCTCGCCTGCTACAGTAAAAAAACTAATAGTAATAAAGATCGTAACACAAGCTACCCGAGCAACCCTACGACGATCAATCATCGAGTAGCCGCGGGTTAAATCTAAAAACAGCGTCAAAGCTGCAAAAGGATTAATCAATACCACAAAGGCTAAGATAATCTTGATAATTTCAGTATTCACTGAGCGCTCGCTTGTTTAACGATAAAAATCAGGCAAAAGATAAGGCCATCGTGCGAGTGCAACGATGACCCAATAATCGGTTAACAGCGGCATTGTAGCATAGGCAGATAACCTAATTAAATCATTAACTTTGGTTAATATTTACACCTCTTAGTAATGAGCGAATTATTGCTCATTCAGCACTAATTCAGTACTGAAATCAAGACCGATATCTAATGCGGTCGTACTGTGCGTCAAATAGCCCATTGCAATAAAATCAACGCCCGTCTCTGCGACCCCTTGTACCGTTTTAGGGGTAATGCCACCTGATGCCTCAGTTTTAGCGCGACCTTTACACATTGCTACTGCTTGCGTCAATATCTCAGGTGACATGTTATCTAATAAAACTAAAGTTGCACCAGCATCTAGCGCTTGCTGTAGCTGCTCTAACGTATCAACTTCAACTTCAATCGGGATCAGGTGACCGGCGAAATTCTGTGCCTGCTTGATGGCAGTCTTGATATCACCTGCAATGGCAATGTGATTGTCTTTAATTAAAATCGCATCGTCCAAACCCAAGCGATGGTTGCGCCCGCCGCCACAGCGTACCGCGTACTTTTGTACCGTACGCAGACCTGGAATAGTTTTACGCGTACAGGTAATTTGCGCGGGATACTCTGCCACACTATCGACAATCTGCCGCGTCGCTGTCGCAATACCACTTAGATGCGTCATAAAGTTCAATGCGGTACGCTCGGCTGTCAATAGATGACGCGCGTTGCCGCTGACAGTTGCTAATACTGTATCAGCATCAACCAACTCACCATCAGCAACTTGAGCAGTAAACTCAATTTGCGCATCAACCAAAGCAAAGGACAATCGTGCCAAATCCATCCCACATATCACGCCTGCTTGCCGCGCTTTAATCTGTAATTGTGCTTGCACATCGGCTGGGATAGTTGCTTGAGATGTGACATCACCACGTCTACCCAAATCTTCTGTTAGTGCCACTTCAACCAATGGCTTAAGCAATACCTCATCTAATGCTGGTTCTTGTATGACTGTCATTTTTAGTCCTTTTTTATGCGCAATGCTTGATATGAATTTTATTCAATTAAACTCAAAATGAGCATAAATATAACTTAAAATGAGCAGGCTCGCAAGATAAGGCGATAATCTTGTTCGTTCAGTAATTTTTGTAAGTTAATAAAATTATCTTAGTAGCATGATATGGTTTTTGTATTATTATTTAAGACTCGTTGAGTAGCTTGCTATCTATTTGCGCTTTGGAAGCTTACTGTCCATAAGCAAACTTTGTAGCTCAATGTCATGACAAAAACGATACAGTTTGGCCGGCCTACCGCGCTGAGTGCTACTGCTCTCTCCTGTCTTTATTACCAAGTTTTGAGAATCAAGCAAACGGCGAAAATTTTGCTTATGTAGCCGTACTCCTGATAATGCCTCAACGCTTTTTTGTAGCTGCGATAAGGTAAAAACATCGGGCATCAAACCAAAAATCAGTGGTCGATATTCAATCTTGGCTCGCAGGCGTGAAATGGCAGTAGCTATCACCCGGCGATGATCGTAATACATGGGTACGCCTATTAGCTGCGACCAATTTTCAGGTAAGTGAGCGGTTTTAGCGTTGGATAAATAGCTTGCTGGATAGCTTGGCGCTTCAGGTATCAACCCTGCTTCATAAAGCATTTCATAGCGTAGCAGTACATGCTCAGCCACCCACTTTCTGCCTTCATTATTGTTATCACTATTTGAATTAGTACCAGCGTCTTTGTGTTTGACATTTTCATCTGCCAAGAACGCTTCATTCAACCCCCAACACAGTCTGATGCGCTGATGACGACGGCGTTGCGCGGTTGTATCCTCCGTATCATTTGCCCAATCTAACAGTGTTGGCACAATAAAATCCATGATAATACTTGGCATACCTTCTAAGTGGTTTTCCCAAGGAAAATAATCGTACCAGTCGCGCCATATGGCTTGGCTCTGCAGCGCTTGTGTTTGGGTTTCTTGTACCAAACCCAGATAGCTGACATAAACCAACGCATGCCCATCGACACTACGTCTATTGGTATCGACAAAGGTATATAACTGCTCTATATACCCAAGTGGCTGCTGTGTTTGTTCTTCGACCCATTGACGTACGCCAGCTTGCAACGAGCGATGCAATGGCATGAGGGGGCCATTAGGTAGTAGCTTGCCTTGATCAACCGTTAAAACACGAGCGGTATGCTCGTTAATCGACACTAATACAGCGACCACTTCTGTGGTACCACTGCCTTGCTGATGTGCATGTGAGTAAGACAACGTCATAGTTCTTTATTATTATCCTTAATGGCTAATGATTGATAATTTGCGATTTATGTTGGACAAGGATCAGTATAGCGTGAATCATAATTTATCGTAGGAAACGGTTGTAATTATTAACTGAGAATACCGCTTAGTTCAAATCAATAAGAGCATTAATACTGTCCAAACTTATTATTTTAATTATAAAACATACAAAAACATCTTGTTTTTATGCTCAAAATGAGCATAATTAACATAGTTCTATTTATTAGCTGTTTTTAATTGATTTATTTTAGCGACATATTGCTTGTCGCTACCGCACAAAAGGCTTGCACTTATGAAAACTTATCCTTATGACGCGCCCATCATGAGTACTGATAATCGTATTGCTACTCAAATGAACATCGAATATGCCAAAGCTAGAATACCAGCAGACCTGACGCGCACCGAACGTCTCGCAGTTGAAGAAAACATTAAGCAGCTATTAAAAGAGCACAATGCAGTATTGGTCGCCCACTACTATGTCGACCCTTTTATTCAAGACTTAGCATTAGCAACAGGTGGCTGTGTTGGTGATTCATTGGAGATGGCACGCTTTGGGCAAGCGCATAGTGCGCAAACATTGATCGTCGCTGGCGTACGTTTTATGGGCGAATCGGCAAAAATACTAAGCATGGAAAAAACGGTACTTATGCCAGACTTGGAGGCTGAGTGTTCGCTTGACTTGGGCTGTCCTGCCGATGAGTTTTCAGCATTTTGTGATGTTCATCCTGAACGTACGGTGGTGGTCTATGCCAACACCAGCGCTGCAGTTAAAGCGCGAGCTGATTGGGTCGTGACCTCGTCCGTTGGTATCGACATCGTGCGTCACTTGCATGCCCAAGGCGAGCCTATCATTTGGGGGCCTGACCGTCATTTGGGTAAATACTTTGCACAAGAGACTGGCGCAGACATGTTGCTGTGGCAAGGGTCTTGTCTAGTACATAACGAGTTTAAAGCGACTGAGCTGATACAATTAAAAGAAGAACACCCTGACGCTAAGGTGTTGGTACATCCTGAATCACCTGATAACGTGGTCGACCTCGCTGATGTGGTTGGCTCAACCAGCAAACTATTAAAATCAACGTATGAGCTGGATGCCGATACCTTTATTGTCGCTACCGACCTGGGTATCTTGCACGAGATGCAAAAGCGCTCGCCAAATAAGCGTTTTCTAGCTGCGCCGACCGCTGGTGAGAGCGCCAGTTGTAAAAGCTGTGCATTCTGTCCATGGATGGCGATGAATGGCCTAAAAGGAATTGAGCAGTGTCTGTCTCAGCGCAGCGGTGAAATATTAATGACGCCTGAGCTGGCAGCAGGTGCAAAAAAACCACTACAACGCATGCTTGATTTTGCCGAAGCGCAAAAGCAACGTGTGGCCGCGAGCGGAGATATTGTCAAAGACCGTGCGCTATTTGCTAACGTTGGAGCTGCCTAATATGAATGAGGCGCGCGTATTGGTTAGAGCAAACAATAACGCTACTACTGATGTTAATGATGTTAGGAAAACAGACGTACTTATTATTGGTGCTGGCCTAGCGGGACTAAGCACTGCTCTTGCTTTGCCAAAATCGCTGAGCATTATGATACTAAGTAAAGCAGCATTGGAGGTTTGCTCAAGTCATTACGCGCAAGGTGGTATCGCAGCCAGCTTGGACAAAAACGATTCAATAGCTGCCCATATCGCGGACACCTTGGTCGCTGGCGCAGGCTTATGTGAAACTGATAATACCACCAACATTCTAAGCGCTGGACAACAAGCGGTACAGTGGCTGTGCGAGCAAGGCGTACCGTTTACTAAAACTCCTCAGCAAGAATCAAAAGATCATATAAAATCAGGTTTTGAGCTTTCTCAATTACATCTAACCAAAGAAGGTGGGCATGGCTGCCGACGAGTTGCCCATGCTGATGATGCAACCGGTCGACATATTATGGAAGCTTTGATTTTAAAAGCGCAAGCTGCATCTAACATCACTATCCTTCCCTACCATGAAGCACTTAACCTTTTAAAAAATAGCGCTAATCAAAATAACCAATGCCAAGGTGCGCTGGTTTTTGACCACATTAATAATCGTAAGCTTACCTTTCATAGTCGCGCTGTCGTAATGGCTAGTGGCGGCTTGGGGCAACTATTTAAACGTGCCAGCGCCCCCAATGTCTGTGTCGGCGATGGCGTGATGATGGCATGGCAAGCAGGCTGTCGACTAGCCAATTTAGAATTTATTCAATTTCACCCGACGGGGTTAGCGTTAGATGATAGCAGCTTTTTAATCTCTGAAGCACTGCGCGGTGAAGGTGGGCGGTTGTATTGTCCGCAAACCGGAAAGCGTTTTATGCTCGATATTGATAAGCGTGCAGAGTTAGCACCGCGAGATATCGTCGCCCGAGCGATTGCTGAGCAAATTAATGAGAATGAACTTGGCTACGTACATCTTGATATTAGTCACTTGCCAGCTGCATTTATACAAGCGCATTTTCCGCAGATTTATCAAACACTATTAGACATCGGTATCGATATTACTACCGATCCCATTCCAGTCGCCCCTACCGCTCATTATAGTTGCGGTGGCGTGGTGACGTCTGCTAATGGTTTGACCGATGTGCTAGGGCTGTATGCGGCAGGTGAAGTTGCTTATACAGGGCTACATGGAGCCAATCGCTTAGCGAGCAACTCATTGTCGGAGTGTGTGGTGGTTGGGCGCAATATCGCGGCTGACTTACCGCGCTATCTAAAAGCAGCTGAAAAGTTAGATACAACGTCAATTTATACCAGTTTAGACCAATCAATCCATGACATTTGGACATTGCCAACGCTTGAAGATTGTCAGCGTATTACTTTGCCACCGTTTATTGAGTGTAAAAGTAACTTTAACGTTAATCACAACGTCAACGTCAACGTCGACGTCAGCACCAATACGAATGCCGACATCACTGCAATAACCACAGAATTAAAAGCTTTGATGACGTCCCATATGGGTATTACCCGTGAAGCTAAACAATTAACACAAGTGCTGGTACAAATTCAGCAATGGCAACAGGAGCTTAACTGCGTAAACCCCAATCAAATAGCTATCGGTAACAAGGATAAGGCCACTATTCTAAATGATTTGCCTTACTTTCAATTAGCAAGACAGTTGCAATTAGCGGCATTGATTATACAGTCGGCTTATCAGCGTCATGAGAGTCGCGGTGGGCATTACCGAAAAGATTATCCAAACTTAGCGAGCAAACCTAAAGTGAGTATGATTGCACCTCTATCAGACAGTCTGCCTAGCCATATTGATGGATCTGATAAACTTGCTATAGTCAGTCAAGAATATAGCCACTAAGATAAGCATTCGCAATCAGCTGTTAGCACTCTGTAAACTTGCAAGAATATGGTAATTTTTGTCTGCTTGTTCCAGCATTTATAGCCTAATATGATACAATCTCCAGCTTCCTAAAAACGCCTTCAAAAAGCTGCGAGCACATCATCATGCAAAGCCTAGTTACCCTTGTTTTGGTATTAATGCCAATGTTTATTGGCTTTGCCATTCCTTCTAATCCCAGAATGACTAGGCTTGCTGATAAGGGCTTGTCGTACTTGGTTTATGTCATCTTAACCCTTATCGGTATTGAGTTGTCACAAGTAGAAGGGCTGGGTAGCCAAATAGGCGAAATCGCCCTATATGTCACTATCCTATCGATCTTGACGATTGGCAGTGGTTTGTTTGCCCTCATGCTATTCGATCGTGTGCGTCCATGGCACGCTAAAAAGCCAAGCGTAAAATCCAAAGAACATCGCGTCAGTATTCGTGGCAGCTTGGCACAAGTGATTTGTGTGGTGATTGGTATGGTGATTGGCTACTTCTTGCCAGTAGATTATATGCCGCCTGAAAATACCATGACTGTCATGTTAATGATATTAATCTTACTGGTCGGCATTGGGTTAAAAGGCTCAGGCATTACCCTTAAAGAAGTGCTACTAAATAAACGCGGCGTTGAGATGAGTATTATCTTTACGTTATCGATATTGGTTGGCGGGCTTGTCTTTGCGCTGATGTTTAGCGATGTTTCATGGACGAAAGGCTTGGCACTGGCTTCGGGGTTTGGCTGGTATTCGCTATCGGCCATCGTCATGACCGATGCTTATGGCGCCGTTTGGGGCAGTGTGGCGCTATTTAATGACTTGGTACGTGAGTTCTTTGCGCTATTATTTATTCCCGTCTTTATGCGTAAATATCCATCAGCAGCGGTCGGTCTTGGCGGCGCGACCAGTTTAGACTTTACCCTGCCGATTATTCAGCAATCAGGTGGTCTTAAAGTTGTGCCACTGGCGATTAGCTTTGGCTTTATTATTAATATTGTGTCGCCGGTGCTGATGGTGCTGTTTTCGGCTTGGGGATAAGGCTGACTTTGCTAATTGTCATTGACCTTATTTTCCCATGCAATAATTATAGCCTTATTTCCCCTTGCTACTTCATCAACAATAAATTTTATAGCTTTAGTCTCTTGAACATGAGTACCAACATATCCAGAACGGATTAGATTTATAATATCGCTTGAAGTTAAATAGTTGCGTTTAAGTGTTTCAAAACCTATTCGCTCTCCACCTCTAGGCCCTTTAGCATTTTTTGTGGAAATATAATGCTGATAGTGGCCTAAAGAAATTACAAATGAAGAGCCTAAACTTCCTGCTTCTCTTTTTATAAACTTAAAAAAGAAAGGGTTACTATTCAATCGATAGCCTTCATAACTTCCTGAAGACTTTGGAAGCTTCATTCTCGATATTTCTTTTGTCATTTGTGAGTCAGGTCTAAAGATCCAGTCTTCATACTCTCTCTCAAGCATCTTATACTGAATCATGACTACAGAATCCATTGTTTCATTGATGTAGATTAAGTCTACACCAAGCATTTTTTCTAAAGGTAATTTATTAGAATGATATATGGTTAACCGCTCTTGGTTTTTGATATAACTAACTTTACCTGTATAGTCTGCAGCAACCTTAGTGAAACCTTCGAGGTTATTGAGGTCTGACTGAATGATATTATCTTCATAGAGCCTACTTTCATATCTATTCTTTTTATTAGAATCAATCCCAAATATTTTTAACGCCATATTTTCAGCATCTTCTTGAGCTAGAGCTACGTAATCTTTTGGCTTAGATATGTTCAACCTATTAGAAACATTATTTAAAGCATGATGGTTATTCTTATCTTCAAATAATGCAGTAATAGCAGCCCTACTAGTAGCAGAAGTAAGGTTTATTACTTCTGATTCTGAAGACAGTTTCCGCTTGAAGGTTTCTCCTATTTTTTCATCTTTAAATTTTGAAGATAAATCAACGAAAGATGAGAGATATATTTTATTTAAACTCTTAATGGATACTCTTGTTTCAAACGTTGTGATTGCTGACTTATTTGTTACAACTCCCAAGAGATATTCTTTTGCGCCTACTTCATCCTCACAAGCTAACTCTAAAACACATATACTATTTTTTCTCGTCTTTTCAAAATAATTATGACGAAAAGCAAGAGTTAAATACTCAAGATCATTTGCAGACTCTTTCAAAGCACTAGATTTTTCGATACCCATCTTTATTAAAGTAATAAATCTTTTATCAACATTTCTCAAAACGTCTTGAAAGTCGCTTTCATTCATAGATAGTCCTTAAGTAGAAATTTAAACTCATTATGCCATCGCTAGCTCTTTTTCTACCCGACAAGCATCATCATGCCATTGTATAAACTCATCGATAGCTATTTGAGCGGAATGGTTATGACTACCTCTACCAGAAAAAGTCTCAACATAACGGCAAGCGCGGTAGCCTTTTGCAAAGCCTTCATAATCAGTAATCCACTGCTTACGCGCAGTTAAATCAGTATGTTGAAGCTCATTATCAGAGTCATGTTGCGAGATATCATCAGCGAACCAAAACTCTTTAGCAGGGATATCTTTAGCCAAATTATTATTCTCGACCTCAGCCATGCGCCACGGCTTGGCAGTGAGCCGCGCCCGAAAACATTGCTGCGCCTGACAAAGACGCACATAATTGGCATCAGCATGGAAAAACTCAAACCATTCGGTAACCACGCCGTCCTTTGGCAAAACTGTATTGTGAGTGGCGATAATACGAAAACCTGCTGGCGTCTCATACAAACGAAATTGTTCGGCAGGATGAGCTGCTACTCGTCTTTGGATCAAATCCGTCATATAAGGCATTAATGAGGCGATATTATCGGCATATTGTTGCGCGATCGCTTTGTCTCTTTGGCTGGCTTGTTGCCACAAATAAGCAGTCGCGCCAAACATAACTGCCAATAGCCACAGCCATGATAATCCCAACCAAGCTATGACACTGGCGATAAGTATAAACACAAGGATAAAAAGCCAAATTTTTAATTTGCTTGATGGCTTACTTTGATTAATGAGCAAGGCAGGCATAAAGCCGTGACGGCTGTAGTGTTCAGGATATCGATAGCGCAAGAGATCATCATTATCAACATCAATGATTGCGATGTTATCAACGTTAGCGACTTGTGCACCGTAGCTGTTGCGCGTGACGATAAGCTGCGTTGATGCAGTTTTTGATTGCGAAGATGAAGGGAAAAACTGCTCAGAGATGATTTGTTCACGAATAGGAATGCCATTAATTTCGTTATACTCTTCCCTACGTTCACGGCGTACGATATCTTCACCTGCTAGCCAGCGGTTATGTGCCTCTGCTACGCGACCTTTAGCATGTTTTAACGCTTCGATTTGACTGATATCTGACCAGCCATAACGCTTGATGGTTGCTTGCTTAGACTTTAGAGTATCAGACGCGTTATCAACTTTCACTTGCGAGTCAAAGCGCTGTTTATGTTGCGCCCAGTATTTTGGAATGAGCATGGGGTTTGCCTTCAAGTAGTTATTTTATGCTATGTGCTATGTGCTATGTGCTATGTGCTATGTAAAAATAAGGTATTTGACGATATCATTACCAACTGTCTAAACCCCACTCGCCTGCTTCGCAAACAATCGCATCAAAGGTTTAATCTTACCCACACGATACATGCCTTCGCTACGTATCTGCTGGACAGGACGCATTTGCGCAAGTGACCCTGCAAACAGCCAGTTTAGCGCTGAGAAGCTATGCATCATCAGGCTATTGTGCGGACGACGCAGGCGCTCGTAAGTACGCAGGGTTTGATTGCTGCCCCAAAGCGTGCCACCACTACGGGCAAAGTCATGCATTAGCTGTTCACTTAGCGCCTGCACATCAAGCATACCTAGGTTTAGCCCTTGTCCAGCGAGTGGATGCACTCCATGCGCAGCGTCTCCTATCAAGACTAAATTATCTGCGACATAGCTCTTTGCCTGTTGCGCGGTCAGTGGAAAGCTGGCGATTGATTCAATCTGACTAATAGCGCCAAGCTCATAATTACTGGCAGCGGCCAGCTTATCGGCGATCACTCGCTCTTCTTCCTCTATTAATGCCAATGCTTGATTACGTGGCAGTGTCCAAACTATCGACTGCCAATGTTGCGGACTGGCTTTATCTTCATCTGTAATATCTGCTAATGGCAATAATGCCAGCGTGCCGGTCGGTAACATGGCTTGGCGCGCGGTGGCTTGATGGGGTTTGGCAGTTTGAATCGCGCAGCAAATCGCCGTTTGATTATAATCAAGGATGTCAATCTCAATCCCAGCCTGCTTACGCACAAATGAGCCACGACCATCTGCACCAATCAACAGTTGGGCATCAATAGCTGTATCATTATCTAAAGTCACACGGTAGCCTTGCTGTGCTCCTAACCAATCCATTCCCACAACTTTATGTCCAGCGATGACAGTCAGATAGTCACCGAAATCTTCCTCAGACAAGCGCTGCCATAATGCATGCTCAATAACGGCAGGCTCAACCATACTGCCTAACAGTTCTGGCGCAATGCTCTCACTATCACCAAATAATAGCTCGCCCATACCATTGAGCTGCCATACCTGCATCTGCGAGTAATCCGCCTTGCGTCCAGATAGTGCTATCTTTTGCCAAGCGCCTACGTCTTTTAGCAGCGCAATACTGGCGAGGCTCAGCGCATAAACGCGGGCATCGCGGCGGCGTAGCACTTGCTGCCATGCAGACTTATCTCGGGCAGGACGCGCATCGATTAAGGTCACGGGCATTTTGGCCTGCGCCAGCTTTAGCGCCAGCGTCGTACCGACGATACCGCCGCCGATAATGAGTGTATGGTTGTTTGTCATAAGTTAGCTCTCGATATCAGGACGTGTTAGGGCGTGTCTTCAATTCACTTGATAGTTATCTAAATGGACTAAAAATAGCGCATCACTTTAGTTATGGATATAGTCGTTCTACTATAAAATAAACACAGTGCTACTGGGATGGATTTTATGCAGCCTCTGGAGTGATGAAGTCACACAGCAAGCAAAGAAAACTTATACCAGTAGCACGCTGGCATAGCTGTATTCTTCTTATTTAGGATTAACTATATTACGATTTTAAACCCATCGCATAATTTGCCACCAACGGCTTAATGTTGGGCAGCTTGTCAAAAGCAATCAAAGCAACATTACGCGCCAGCTTTACTGCTGGATTGGGATGAGTAAAGCCATGAACGACCGCATCGCAAAAGCGAATAACGCGTTTTTGATCGCTTAGACGCGCTTTTTCATAGCGTTTAAGCAGCGTTGGGTCGCCGATATCTGCACCCTTAAGGACTTGTGCACTCATCATTTGCGCTAATACATGTGCATCACGCATACACAGATTAAAGCCTTGGCCGGCCACAGGATGCAAGGTATGAGCAGCATTGCCTATGATGACGCAGCGACCATCTGCTTGCTTATCTGCCAGTACGCGTGTCAGCGGATAAGCACCGCGGCGACCAGCAGCGACAAACTTGCCAGCACGCTCACCAAATGCTTGCTGTAAGGTCGCCAAAAAATGCGCGTCGTCTTCTAGGTATTTATCTTCTTCACCTGTTGGACAGACCCAGACCACCGAGCGTCTATAGCCCTTTTGGTACTCATCATTGCCGTCACCTGCTGGATCGGTCAAGGGCAACACTGCAAGCGGCCCTGCTGGACTAAATCGCTCAATCGCTTTATGCTCATGCGGCTTGTCTGTCTCTACCACACCGACGATAGCGGTTTGCTGATAATCATAGGTCGTCGTATCGATACCTAACAGTTGACGCACGGTAGAGTCCCGCCCATCACAAGCAACCAATACACTCGCTTGCAATTGCTGCTCATGTTCCTCTTCACCGTAATAGCTAAAGCTGAGCGTTATACCATCGCTCTGTTGTTCCACAGCGATGACATTAGCGTTATCAATCAGAGTGATAAGCGGTTCTTGCTGTGCCGCCAGTAGTAGCTTACGTCCAAGCCAAGCATTTTCCATCACTTGTCCGAATGACTCTACCTGCTCTTCTGCTTTATTAAGCTGTGCGCGCCCAAAGCTACCTTGCTCACTGATTTGCACGGCATCAATGCGGCAGGCATGACTTTGCAGCTCATCCCACAACCCTATCTCTTGGTAAATCTGTACTGTGCGCCGTGATAATGCTGTATTGCGACTGTCTAAATAATGACTGCGCGTACTGTCATCATTTGGGCTAATAGTTGGGTAGCTCATCTTTTCTAGCAAAGTACTGGCGATACCATGATGGGCCAGTAACAAAGCAAAGGATAACCCTACATGACCGCCACCTGCGATCAGTACTTGCTGCTCGGTCATGGCCATTTTATTGTTTTTCGTATCGAGAGTCTGATTGCTAATGCTCGATTGCATAGCATTTGTCTGCGCTGAGGTATTTGAATGAGTATCTTGTATCATTATTATTCCTATTGGAACTGATTGGATAGAGCTGTTATACACGCTTACTAAGTATTTTTTACTGCATTATTGACAGTGATTCAACCGATTTTGAGGCATTTATATAACGACTAGGCCATGTTTTGATAGCTGATAGATTACCACAAATTGCCCAAATCTCTGTGTCCTTTACAGTAAGCTTAAACCGATGTCGTCCATCAACAATTTTTTCATACAACAGAAAACTGATAACCAGTGTAGGTGTTGCAATCCCCATACAAAAACCAAGCTATCCGGCCTTAGGTATGGCTTGAAATTTAAAAACTATCAACCATAATAAAGGCAGGATAGTTACTTATCACCCTTTATATATCTAACAATTTTACTGTCGTTTTTCTACTACTCAAAACTAATAAGTTTCTACCATTGTTTTATTTATTAAGACCCTAGATTCGCTGATATCTAAGAGCATAATTGGGAACAAATACAAGGATAATCGCTTGACTGATTCTATGAACCGCCGTATAAAGTTTGAATCATTGACGCCAGCGCAGCTCAAAACTGTGCTTGGTGAATATAACAATCACATGAAATACCTACAAGACCGTCTCGATATCAAAATCAGCCAACGTCAAGGCGACTTTTGCCTGAGCGGTGATGTGACTGCTGTTGAGCGCGGTGAACGCATCATTTATAAGCTGGTTGACGAAGCTCAAAACACCAAAGATATCAGTGCAGAAGAGTTGCATCTTATCATTCAGTCTAGTATCTCGCGTGAGCAAGATAGAGAAGATGAACAACAAGAGCAAGCTGCTGATAACGAAGACGATTTGGATGATTTGGAGTCGGCAAGTGACTTTACCCCCATCAGTCTACGTACTCGTAAAGGCAAAATTATCCCACGCGGTGGCAACCAGCAGCGTTATGTAAAAAACGTGCTCAGCTCCGATGTATCGTTTGGTATTGGCCCTGCCGGTACGGGTAAGACTTATCTTGCGGTAGCCTGTGCTGTCGATATGATAGAGCGTAATGAGATCGAGCGCATTTTGCTGGTCCGTCCAGCGGTAGAAGCTGGGGAGAAGCTGGGCTTTTTACCGGGTGACTTGGCACAAAAAATTGACCCCTACTTACGCCCTTTATATGACGCACTATATGAAATGCTTGGCTTTGAAAAAGTTGGCAAAATGATTGAACGTCAAATTATCGAAGTTGCGCCATTGGCCTATATGCGTGGGCGCACGTTAAACAACTCATTTGTGATTTTAGATGAAGCGCAAAACACCACACCTGAGCAAATGAAAATGTTTTTGACACGTTTAGGCTTTGGCTCGCGAGCCGTCATTACAGGGGACATCTCGCAGGTCGATCTGCCACGTGGTACTAAATCTGGACTGACGCAAGCGCTAGATATCTTAAGCGGTATCGAAGAGATCCATATCACTCGGTTTGATTCAAAAGATGTGGTACGCCATCAGTTGGTACAACAAATCGTTGAAGCTTACGATGTGTTTGACAGTGAGCAGTTGATATTGGAAGAAAAACGCAAACAAGAGCGTATTGCTGAGCAAGAGCGCAGACAGGCAATAGCTAACGCAGCATCTAAGCTGTAGCTAAGCATCTTTAAACAGTATACGTCTAACTCAAAAGACCGGATTACTAAAAATAGTGATCCGGTCTTTTAATTAACATTAAATAAAATTAGTCTTGATAAGCGTAATATAATGAGTTCAGTACAAAAACGATACAGTGGGACTGGGATGAATTTTACGCAGCCTCTGTCGGCGCAGGCACAGCACGCAAGGAAAATTTATACCAGTTCCACGTTGACATACAATGTATCTGTTTTATTTAGAATCAACTATACCTCTCCTTAAGGTGAAGCTATGAACCAATCTAACAACGATAATATAAACGTACTAAAGACAAGTGAACTAGACAAGGTTGAGCTTGATGTCAGCGCTATTGATAGTATCGATGAGGGGTTAATCAGTTGTTACTATAGTGAAGAGTGTCTATTACCAATCATAGTAGCGACTTTAAAATATATAGATAGACATATCGAGAACGGACTGACGCTCCCCTACTTCGCTAATATCAGCCTTGAGATATGGCAGGATAAAGTCAAAGCGTTGGATGTATATATTACCGACAAGACTGAAGGTCGTGAACTGAACCTAGAAGCGCGAGGCAAAGATTACGCAACCAACATTCTGTCGTACCCAAGTGAGATGCCAGCTAATATTATCGAGCTAATGCCAATGCTGCCACTTGGTGAGCTAATCATATGTCATGACGTCGTGGAGTGCGAAGCAGTAGAGCAACAAAAAACAGTGGAGCAGCACATCAGCCATCTACTAATACATGGCTTGCTGCATCTATTGGGTTTTGATCACGAGCTTGGACAGGCCGAACAAGATGAGATGGAAAGGTTTGAGATAGAGATTTTGGCAAGTTTGAACCTACCAAACCCCTATCTACCAAACGTTTGATTTTGACGAGGTCAGTTTTTTGACCTAATCAATCTCTTCAAACAATCAGTCCTTGGTCATGGGCAGTTTTTGTGATTGGCCCATCTGGTTAATCATCTGATCCAAGCCTTTAACATGGACACTGCGCTGCGGGAATGGAATCTCGATTTTTTCATCATCCAGCGCATATTTAAACTGCTCAAGCAGATCACACTGCATGGTCCACCAATCTGCATTGGTTGTCCAAACATTTAGCGTCAGATCAACAGAATTATCACCCAGATTGGTCACTCGTACAATAGGCTCAGGATCAGTAAAGGCCATCGGGTTATTTCTGGCCAAGCTTAACATCACCTCTTTAGCGGTTTTAATGTTGGCATCATAGCCAATACCGACCGTGATATCGACGCGGCGATTGGGCAATGCAGTATAATTGATCACAGCTGATGTGGTGATATCGCTGTTTGGAATGATAATATCGTGATTGTTTATCGTGGTTAGATGGGTGTTAACCAAGGTAATTTCGGTCACTGTGCCTGTATAGCTACTAATCTGCACATAGTCACCGCTTACAAATGGACGAAAAGTCACAATCATAATGCCAGCAGCAAAGTTTGACAACTGATCCTTTAATGATAAACCGATGGCTACTGCAGCACCGCCCAAGATAGCAACGACTGAGGTGGTTTGTACGCCAACTTTGCTCAGTGCGGCTAAGACCACAATGACCAGCAATACGCCGTATATAAGACGACCTAAGAAACTGGCGACAGTATCATCCAAACGACTACGTAGCATGATACGATGAGCAAATGTCACGGCTTTTTTGGCAAGCCAGCGACCTATTACAAATATTAGTATCGCTAAAGCCACTTTAAACATTAAGCTCAATGCATTATTCGTTAATGTCGCAACATCAATAGTAAAACCTAGAAATTCCATACCGACTCTTTATTTTATAGCTTCGTTTGTTTATCAGATTTACGGTCACAATTGGATACCAGTTATCTCTTTAATGACTCTGGTATCTTAACCTGCTTATGCTAATGGTTTGTATTCTGTTTTATCTAACGGTTCTTTGATACCCTATCTGCAAACCCACTGTTCTTCACCTACTTACTCTTAATAGGTGACTTCTACTTTATCACTATAACGATAGGTACGTATCAAACGCAGCTCGACAATATCATTCATATCTGCGGTAAATTTACCAAAGGGCGCAGCTTGTCGTACTGACTGCTTCGCAGCTTCATCCAATATCGTCGAGCCTGAGCTTTCAAGTAAGCGAATGGCTTTAATATTGCCATCATTGCTAATAATCACCATAAGACGCACTTCACCTGTGATACCTTGGGCACGTGCCTGCACTGGATAATGCAAGTTACCAACTCGTTCGACATGCTCACGGAAGGTTTCGATATAGTCCGCTGCAGCGCCGCGCGTCGTCGAGTTGCTATCAACGGTCACTACTTTAGACTTGGTAGCATATACCTGTTGACGTTGAGACAACTGCGCCTCTAAAGTGGCAATCTGCTGACGCAGTCTCTCCTCTTGCGCCATCATATCATCTTGCGCTTGCTTGCTGTCATTATCAGCTTCTACATCAGCCTTACGCCAGCTCAAAGTGGTACGTAGATAACTTTCTTGATAACGCTGTTGACGTACTTGGCGCTGCAGATTGATAACATCTTGCGTTTTGCTTATCTGCTCTGAGGTCAATGGACTTGTTTGGACGCTTTCTTGTCGCACTTGTTGACGTACTGAGCCGCCACCTTGTTGGGAAGCATTTGCAATATAATGAGCATCTTCGTTTGGCTGCATATTGTCTGTCAAAGCTTTTGCCACGTCTTGCATCAATGCAGCGGGATCTTGACCCATAGAGAAACTGATGCCAAAAATAAGGGCGCCATGTACGAATAACGCAATAACAATAGCAAACGGTAAACTAAAATCACGCGCCGCAGTGGGCGTAGAAAAATGATAGCTTTGAGAGTCTTTAATATGGGCCACAATAAATCTCAAATTATAAGCGTAAAAACAGCGGTCATCGTTTTGATACGATCATACCGCATTATGCAGATTGTAGCCCTCTGATAAGCAATAATTATGCCGATCAATCGCTGTATTTGTGCCATCATAACATGAGCAACAGTTGTATCGCTATGGTGTCACTTTATCATAATCAAAATACAAATAAAGCTTGTGACTAAAAGCCTTGCGACCAACTTGTGCTTGCTTGACACTCTTCGTTATGTTTTTTAGGTTATTTGCTACAATATAAGGCCTTGCGTTTTTTGGTATGCTATTTTGCTATATACTATTTTCACTCGTCATAGTGCTATCTACGCTATCGATTAGCGTCTGACGATTAATCATCTGGTAAAAACAATCCTACTATAATCATAAGGATAACAAGTTTGAGTAACTTCGATAACTTCGATAATTTCGATGACTTCTCCGATAATCTTGGCTATCAATTCAACGAGTCGTTTAGTGACGGTTGGGAGGGCCTAACCCAAAGTATTAAGAATATTTATAATAAAACTGCTGATAAGCTGGATGATGAATTGGCTTTGCCAGTTGCCCAAAAATACGTCAACGATGCGCTGCAAAAGTTCGTCACGGACAATGTCAAATCTATTTTAGAGTTGAGAGTCGAGTTACACGATGATTGGTTTCGCCTATACTGTACAGTAAATGCTGCTGGCATTTATGCTGAAGTAGCTGGTAATTTTAGTTTAGTACATGCCCAACTTGATCGTAATGTGCAACGTTTTGTGTTTGGTCAGTTGACCTATACAGATGTGCTTAACTTACGCTGCGAATCATTCTTAAAGCTTCAAGGTATCAAACTTGCTATCTGGTTTTATCATAGCGTCCTAAAAAAAGACCCTTTAGGCGTAATTTTAACTTATATCAATATCGCCCGTGCTAAAGAAGATATCATTTATCTCGATATCAATCGCTGGCTTAAGAAGAACCAAAAAATCATGAGTACCCTACACAAGGTACAGGTAAATTACGGAGAGGTTGAAGAAGATCAATTGATTCTAAAAGCGCAGATCAATTATCGCGACTTATTGGGCAGTAGTAGTGGCGAAGATATCATTGGTGATGATGATGAACCCGAATTAATGCATGGACCTATCAATCCTATAAATGACGCAACTGAGCCCAATACAGAATAGCTACGATCTATATTACAGCTTTTATTGGGTAACAAAAAACGCTGCCAATCATCAGATTGCAGCGTTTTTTTAATCATTTGTCATTACTCTCAAAGCCAATGACTTATCTATCGATTACCAATAGTTTTCTACTGCAATGTTCCCTTCACCGCGGCGGTTCATAACAAAGCCTAATTCTTTCAAGGTCTCTTTGGTATCTTCTACCATTTCTGGATTACCGCACAGCATCACATGAGCGCTATCATTATCTAGCTTTATGCCAGCCCGCTTCTCAAGCTCACCATTTAGTAATAATTGTGGCAAACGCTCGGTAAGTGCACCCTCCATAGGTTCACGAGTCACAATCGGCACAAAGATTAAGCGGGCAGGATCATCAACTAACGAACCAAAATCAGCTTGCAACTGCTTTATCTGCTCAACGTACGCCAGCTCTTCTTTTGAGCGCGCACTATAGGCTAGGACGATATGCTCGTAGTCTTGCCATGTTTGCAAATCTTGTAGCATCGACAAAAAAGGTGCCAAGCCAGTGCCAGTTGCAAGCAACCATAAATCTTTTGGTAACGGCTGTTGATAGCGAGCCAAAGTTAAAAAGCCAAATGGCATAGTATTGAGGAGTAACTCATCTCCCACTTGGAGATGCTGCAACTGTGAGGTAAACGCCCCATCAGGAATCACAATAGAGAAGAACTCCAGCACTTCATCAAACGGTGAAGATACTATCGAGTAAGCGCGGAATATATCCTCGTCCGGCGCGGCGTCAGTTACTTGGCTTGGTGCCTTGTCTTGCTGCTTGTAGTATTGTAGCTTACTGGGATTGACGCCCAAACGTACAAACTGCCCGGCAGTAAACTTAAAGCTGTCTGGACGCGTTACGGTAAAGCTAAACAGACTGGGTGTCCAAGTGGTCTTACTCAGTACTTTAACGGTTTGAATATTGTCTTCACTCATAATAATTAGTCACTTATATTTTGTTAATTTTTGCGTGGTTATTAAAACGAACAAATAAAAAAGATGCGCCAAGCTTATCATAAACTCAGCGCATCTTGGTTTTCTATCAGTAACTGCTACAGCGCAGCTTAAGTTAAGCTTATTAAGCCTCTTTATATATAGCTTATATTACCAGATACGAGCCATACTCGACCATACAATCATACTGTTGGGTAATATACCAAAGAAAATAATCACTGCGGTCACACCGATGACCATCAGTCCACCCATGCGAATGCCCCATTGTCCTGCCACATCAAACTCAATAAACTCTTTTGGACGTTTAAACAGTGTCAGCATGACACGTAAATAGTAGAACAACCCGATAGCACTACCCAAAACAATCATCGCAGCCAAGAACCAGTTCGTACCCTGAACAGCTGCCAGTATGGCAAATAGCTTGGTAATAAAGCCAGCAGTCAATGGAATACCAGCCAATGAGAGCATCATAATTGTCATAACAGCCGTTAGTACCGGACGACGCCAGAACAATCCTTGATAATGTATCAGCTCATCAGCTTCACCGGCCAATCGATAAGGGCTAGACATTAAAGTCACAACACCAAACGCACCGATAGAAGTAAAGGCATAAACGGCCATATACATACTAGTGATGCTATCAGCGGCACTACCAATACTAACGATTACAATCAGCACATAACCCATATGAGCAATAGAAGAATACCCCAGTAAGCGCTTTAAATTGGTTTGACGTACTGCCAATAAGTTACCGACCAAAATAGACAAGGTTGCCATGACCATAATTAGTATCTGTACTGATGGTAATGCCAATAAAGCCGTATCAATCAAAAAGCGGACAGCAAGTGCCATCATAGCAACTTTAGAGACTGAAGCCAGATAAGTCGCTATAGGAGCTGGCGCTCCCTCGTATACATCTGGCGTCCACATATGAAAAGGAGCTGCTGATAGCTTAAAAGCAATACCAAACATCATTAATGCCGTACCCAATATCAGTAATGGTGATTCAAATATATCACCCAATACTAAGCTAATAGGTTTGAATGCCAATGAGCCAACTTGGGCATAAATGAAAGCCATCCCCATCAATAAGGTAGCAGAGGCAGTCGCTGACAATACTAAGTACTTAAGCCCCGATTCAAGTGAGCGATTACGTAAAAAAGTATAAGACAGCAGACCATATAGCGGTATAGACAAAAGCTCTAAGCTCATAAAGAATGCCGCCATATGCTGCGCCGATACCATTAAGAGCGCGCCAGTGGTCGACACTAACATCAGTAAGTACAGCTCATCTTTATTGTCTTTAAGATTGGCCAAATACGCGTAAGCTAATGTACAACATGCTAATGCACAGATAAAAATAACGACCATATTAAACTGAGCAAAATTATCGATTACAAATAACTGCTCAGCGCTTGGCAATGCATATCTGCTGTCTATTACTCCTCCTATTTGTGCAAGTAGGATAAATAGACCAACGTTTAGTCCAGTCACGGTAATAGTGCCAGTGATAACATGCGAGCGCTTAATAGTAATCGCAATCATGGCCAATAACGTTGTAACTACCACTGCAATGATTGGTGCATAAGGCATTAGCCCCATCAAATCATTCATCGTAATATCATTCATGACTTAACGTGCCTCCATTGCATCAAGTAACTGTGACGCATCTACTTGAGTGATTTCACTGTAGACATATGCATTATTAATCCACTGCATGGCTTGACTTGATGTATCCAGTATCGGCTGCGGGTAAAGGCCAAGCCATACCAATCCAGCCGCTAACATCAGTAGTAATGACAGCTCACGCTTGCCCAGGTCTTTTAATTTGCGTGTTGGCAAACCATGTGATTTGGTCTCGTGCAACGCCACCTCTTCAATATTATTAATCCCAAACAGTGCGCGGTAAATTAAGATTAAAGAATATAAACCAGCCAACACTAAGCTAAAGGTTGCTAGTACTACAAATACGGGGTACTGAGCAAATGCGCCAAATAAAATCATGAATTCACCGATAAAGTTACCTGTACCAGGAATACCTAGAAGTGCCGCGCAAAAGAACATCAATATTGGAGCATAATAACGGAACTGTCCCCACATACCGCCCATCAAAGTCAAATCACGAGTATGTAGACGCTCATAGAGCTGCCCTGCCATAATAAATAGTGCAGCCGAGCTAAGCCCGTGTGCAAGCATCTGAATCATTAAGCCTTGCAGACTGAGTAATGTACCTGCATAAATCGCCAAAACCACAAAGCCCATGTGCGAAATACTGGTATAGGCAAGCAAGCGCTTCATATCGGTTTGCATAAAGGCAAGCCATGCCCCATAAAAGATACCAATCGTACCTAACGTAATCGCAATCGGTGCAAACTCTTGAGACGCTGCAGGAAACAAGGGCAACACAAAACGAATCAAACCATAAGCTGCTGTCTTAATTAGCACCCCTGCCAAATCCACCGAGCCTGCTGTTGGTGCCTGCGCATGGGCATCCGGCAACCAGCCATGAAAAGGAATAATTGGCAGCTTGACGGCAAAACCAATAAAAAAGCAAAGCATGATTGGATATTCCCAGCCGCCAAGTGGCGTACCGAGTAAGTCATTATAATTAAAGCTAACCACACCGCGATTAGCATAATTGAAGAGTACTAATAACAAAATACCAATGAGCATGATAAGCCCAGAAGCTTGGGTATAAATAAAGAACTTGGTGGCAGCGTATTCTTTAGTCTTACCACCAGCGACATCATGACCCCAGATAGCAATCAAGAAATAGATAGGAACCAGCATCATCTCCCAAAAGAAAAAGAAGAGGAACATATCAATCGCTAAGAACACGCCTATAACGCCGCCCAAACTCCATAACAAGTTCAGATGAAAAAACCCAACACGGCGTTGAATCTCATTCCATGAACAAGCAACAGCAGCAACACCAAGTAACCCTGTCAGTGCAATCATCAGGAGCGACATACCATCTATTGCTAAATGAAAGCTAATACCAAAACTTGGTATCCATGGCACATTATATTCAGCGACCCATGGCACAGCAGATTGCGGTGCTATGACTTGCTTACTCATGCCTGAAAAGTCGCCATACTGCCATAATACAAGTGACAACCCAAAGGTCAGCATCATGCCGATCAAAGCAATCCACCGCGGCAGACGCTTGTTTATTCGCTCAACCAACCAGCATAACAACCCTGCAATAAATGGAATTGCAATCAATGCTGGCAGCATCCACGTTTGTTGTAACTCTATCATCTTATACCACCATCATCATTACCAGCACTAACAGCACAGCCATACCCAAGCCAAAACTTGCAGCATAACCTCGAAGTGACCCTGTTTGCGTTGCAGACATCGCTTTGTTCCCTGCTGATGCCAACATAGGTAATATGTTCCATGTTTTATCAATGGGATCGGCTTTAAATAAGCGACCAATGAATAAAAAGGGTTTTACAAAAATCAAATCGTATAGCGCATCAAAGCCCATACCGTTATAGCACCAGTAATATAGCGCGCCACCAATACTTGATTGTTTAAAGCGCGATAACATCCGGCCCTTATCAACCACATATAATAAAGCGGCTATTATCAATCCAGCCAGCATTGCACCCATCGCGATATATTCCGCCGTATGTTTGGCGTGCGCTTGACCTGCAACTTCTAATAAATGCCCTACGCTCTCTGGCAACACACCTTGTAACGGTGGCGTTATGAGTGCGCCCACTGCCGTGGATAGTACTAACAGTACAGTCAATGGCAACCAATACGACACACCAGATAACTTATGTGCAGGTGTTTTCTCTTCGCCAAAAAAGACAATCCAAATCATACGGAAAGTATAGATTGCCGTTAAGAATGCACCGAATACACCCATATAGAATAAGACTTGATGACCAGTAGCATAGGCCTCCCAAAGAATGGCTTCTTTGGAGTAAAAACCTACCGTCACCCAAGGTATGGCTGCAAGCGCACCGCCACCGACGATATAGCACCAAAATACCAATGGTATCTTTCTACGTAAGCCGCCCATCTTAAAGATATCTTGCTCATGATGGACTGCAAGGATGACTGCACCTGATGATAAGAATAGCAAGGCTTTAAAGAAAGCATGGGTCATCAAATGGAAGATCGCACCTTGCCATGCACCAACGCCTAATGCTAAAAACATATAGCCGATTTGACTCATGGTCGAATACGCTAAGATACGCTTGATATCTGTTTGCACTAATGCGCAAAAACCAGCGACAACAAGTGTCAACGCGCCTACTGCCCCGACCCAATATAAAAGAATACCAGGAGTCAAAATAAATAACGGATGCATACGTGCGATTAGATAAACGCCCGCGGTCACCATGGTCGCTGCGTGAATCAAGGCCGAAACGGGTGTTGGGCCTGCCATCGCATCGGCAAGCCACGTATGTAGTGGCAACTGTGCGGACTTACCCATTGCACCGCCAACCAGCATCATAGTAGTCAACATCATCGTTGGATTGTTAAGATCAACCATCTCTGGCGCTCGCGTAATAATCTCTTGAATATTGAGCGTACCAAATTCACGAAACAGTAAAAACAGTCCAAATGCTAAGAAGACATCACCGACACGAGTAACAGTAAAGGCTTTCATCGCAGCTCGGCCATTGGCACGATCTTCAAAGTAAAAACCAATCAATAGGTATGAGCAAATACCTACGCCTTCCCAGCCAAGATAGAGCAGTAATAAATCGTCTGCGAGTACCAGCAACAGCATGCTGGCGACAAATAGGTTCATATAACTAAAAAAACGGGCAAAGCCTTTATCACCTTTCATATACCAAGCGGCAAACAGATGGATTAAAAAGCCAATACCAGTAATAATCCCAGTCATGGTCAATGCTAAACCATCAAAGCTTAGAGCAAAGCTTGGCGCAAAGTCGCCAACTTGAAACCACGTCCATAGCGGTACTTGTATTACGGTACCTGCTGGATTGTCCATCAAAAAAGTATAACTGACAACCAAGGCACACAATGCAGATAACAGCATGCTCCCAACACCGACAAATGCAGCTGCTTGTTCAGTTAGCTTGTCACGCATAAAGGCTAATATTAAAAAGCCAATGAGCGGAAGTATAAAGGTTAATGGTAATAAACTCATGACATCATCCCTTCATCTCATTGGCGCTATCGACATCGAGATGTCCACGCTTATGGTAAAACTGTAGTAATATCGCTAAACCGATGGCTGCCTCAGCGGCGGCTAATGTCAATATAAAGATAAACATGATCTGTCCGTCTGGGTCGACCCAGCGGCTACCTGCCACTACAAATGCTAATGCCGCCGCATTCATCATAATCTCAAGACTCATTAGCATGAATAAAAAGTTACGACGTACCATGACACCGCATAGTCCAATAGCAAACAATACACCTGCCAAGATGAGTCCATGACTCATAGGTATCATACCCAGTACGCCCTGCGCCTCAGCAACTGGCTGCACGAAGCCTGCTACTTCATGGGCAAACGGGACGGTGGACACATCTTGTGCCACGCTCGCTGCTAATATCATCAGTCGGACTCCTTACGCGTGACTCGTTGCACACCTACATAGTCATGTGGATCTACTTCTTTGTATTCGTATGGTTCAGCTATTCTGACAGCTTCATTATCTGCATAACTGTCATTACTCTCATGTTCTATGATATTACCCACACTTGGATGAAAGTTTTGGCTATCGTTACCAGTGATCTCATCATCTACAGACTCTTTGCCCAAATGATAAGCAGCAACTAGGGCTGCCAATAATAGCAGCGCGGCTACCTCAACCAACATGACATACTTAGTAAACAGTGCCGTACCAACCGCTTTGGCAGAAATGGTCGTACCGCCAATCATGGCGACTTCATTATGGTTAAGACCAATCATCGCATACAGCACAACCGCAATAATTACCGTCAATCCAGTTGGTACTGCCCATGTTCCTGCATTGAGCCAACGCTCTTCACGAGCATCATTAGCCATGCCAAGATTGAGCATCATAATCACAAAGACGAAAAGCACCATAATTGCGCCAGCGTATACAACGATCTCAAGCGCCCCAGCAAAGGGCGCACCCAATACAAAAAATATACCGGCTATCGCTAACAATGATACGATCATTGATAAAATAGCATGTACTGGGTTGGCATGAGTGACCACACGCAGACTAGCAAAAATAGCGACTGCCGCAAGTGAATAAAAACCTGCTAACTCAGGGTTGTTTAAGATATTCATCATGGCAACAAGCTCCGAAGATCAATAGGTGCGGCTTCATTTTGTGCAGCCCCTTTTGGTTTATCTGCCACGGCCATACCAGAGACGCGATAGTAGTTATAATCAGGATATTTACCTGGTCCTGAAATAAGTAAATGCTCTTTTTCGTAGACCAAATCCTGACGATTATACTCACCCAACTCAAAATCTGGTGTCATTTGAATTGCAGTCGTTGGACACGCTTCTTCACATAATCCGCAAAAGATGCAACGTGAAAAATTGATTCGAAAGAACTCTGGATACCAGCGCCCATCTTCACGCTCGGCTTTTTGTAGTGAGATACAACCAACCGGACACGCTACTGCACATAAGTTACAAGCAACGCAGCGCTCATCACCGTCTGGATCACGAGATAATATAATACGTCCCCGAAAACGCGGCGGTACTGGCACAGGCTCTTCAGGATACAGTATGGTATCGCGCGGCCTAATCGCATGGCTATTGACCATCCACATGCTGCGGACAATGGTAAAAATACCAATGACAATCTTTTTTATCGTAGTAAACATGGGATTATTATCCTTATCAGCATTACTTTAAATCTTTACCAAAACTACAGTGCCGGAGAAAACATCAATATAACAGCAGCAGTAATCAGTAGATTGATCAAAGTAACTGGCAGACAGACTTTCCAACCAAAATTCATCACCTGATCATAACGCGGACGCATAAGTGAGCCTCGAGCCAAAACAAATAGGGTCATAAAAAATAGCGTTTTTATCATGAACCAAAAAGCTGGCGGGACAAATGGAATATCTAAATTAAAAGGTGCAAGCCAGCCCCCAAAGAACAAACAAGTCATTAGCGCAGAAATGAGTACCACATTGACATATTCACCGATAAAGAACATACCGAACTTCATACCAGAGTATTCGACATGGTAACCTTCGGCGAGCTCTTGCTCGGCTTCTGGCTGATCAAATGGATGTCTATGCGTTACCGCCACTCCAGCGACCACAAAGGTCAAAAAGCCGAAAAACTGTGGAATGATATACCAACCATCAATTTGCGATTCGACAATTTCACGTAGGTTAAATGAGCCAGTTAGGGCCACTACGCCCATCAAAGACAAGCCTAAAAACACCTCATAACTGATGGTTTGCGCCGCAGAACGCAGACCGCCAAGTAATGAGAACTTGTTGGCAGAGGCCCAGCCACCGAACATCACCGCGTAGACAGCGATACCTGCCATGGCAAAGAAAAACAAAATGCCAATATCCCAATCAGCAACACCAAGCGTTGGCGAGACCGGTATAATGGCAAATGAGGCCAATGCAGTGAACATAGCTACTGCAGGCGCCAAGGTAAACATAAACTTATCAGTAAATTTTGGTATCCAATCTTCTTTAAAGAAGATTTTGAGCATATCGGCAACCAGCTGTAAAGAGCCAAAAGGCCCGACACGGTTGGGGCCGTAACGATCTTGCCACAGCGCTAACATACGACGCTCGTAGACAATCATGATGGCAGCTACCAAAACGACGACCAAAAAAATCATCAAAGACTGCCCGACCAAAAACAGAATAGACCAAGTATCAAAGGTCATGCTGTCAGCCAAAAAATTTGGTACATCAGGAATAATACGGGTCACTTGCATATTACATCTCCTGTGTAGTGGTCGGAGCTATCGTTGTTTGAGTTGAGCGATTATCATCAAGACCATTACCAGTCTCGCTGTTACGTATCAAAGAATTATCATCAGCTATATTACCTACCATCGTTACTGGCGCATCTACTTTTTGTACCGAAGCTGGCATTGATGGATGGATAATGTTTACTTGTCCGACTGGATAGCCGATACAGCCTTCTGCTAAATAACCAACAAGCTGAACGGGCAAGGTAATTTGTTGCTTATCGATCTCGATAGCTAGGTAATCACCAGTCGCGACATTCCAATCTTTGGCATCGTCAACACTGATACGCCATGCTGCTACAGGTAGTTGCTCTGCAACGATTGGACTTCGTGATGCCATTATTGAGCTGGCGTAGATATTATAAATAGGTACCAATTTGGCTTGGCCTTGCACTATATCTGTCGTTGTGGTCGAACTTGTTTCTGGTGCGATATATTGACGCGTCGGTAGACGCTCTGTCGTATCGAACAAACGTACGCCTGGATCACCGTTTTTGAGATGACCGCCCACTTTATCTTGATACTTGTTCCATGCTTGTGGAGAATTCCAACCTGGCGCATGAGCAAAAGGAATCATTGAGCTTGGGGTTTGTTTGCCGCTATAACCTTCCATCGAAAAAGTTAAGCTGGTATCCCAGTCTTTTGGCTGCATTGGTTCATGCACAGATATTGGCGCACGCATTGCGGTGCGACCAGAGTAACGACGCGGCTGACGAGCAATCTTAAGACCCGTGATACGATAATCAGCATTGGGCGCCGCAGCTTTAATACCAATAAGCTTAGGATGAGTCGCTACTAAGGCGTTAATTACATCATCTAGCTGTGTCCAGTCAACATCTCGACCTTCCAAGCTGCTATGAACCGCATGCAACCAGCGCCAGCCTTCTTTAATACTGCTCATCGGATGGTAGTAGTTGTTATCGTAAACTTGGAAAAAGCGCTGAGCCCGGCCCTCGCTTGACACCAAAGTACCATCCGCTTCAGCAAAGCTTGCCGCTGGCAATACAATATCGACATCTTTGTGCCAGTCAAGCAGCTGATGATCTAAAGCAATGACTGTCTTGTCAGCGAGCAACTGTGTTAGTTTGTTGGCATCGATCGCATCAGTCAGCTGATTTTCGGCAACGATAACAACATCAAAATCAGTGGCCAATATTTCTTCTGTAGATTGACCGCCAAGTAGGCAAACACCCATACTATTAGCGTCTGGAACCGCTAAATAAATACCGGCTTGTGCATGATAACTGTCATTTGTCTCTTTTAGCTCAAGACTATTTTCTCTTAGCTCATCGCTGTCGGCAGGCTCACGCTTAATATCATCTTGTGCGTCTTTATCAGTACCAGTATTCGGTTTTTCTGGTTTGGCTTTGAGCTCTTTATCTTCTTCAGGCTGATCGTCCGCTGCCTGTGCCTGAGCGGCGGTAACCTTAGCGTTATGTGCTTCAACTTGTTGTTGCTCGGTTGCTTTGATAGCCACTCGTTTTTGCGTGAGTACCTGAGTAATCTGTGCCGCTGCTTCTATCAGCGCAGTCGATGATAAGCTGCTACCTGAGACGACTAGTGGCTTTTCTGCTTGAATCAAATCATAGGCGATCTGCTGAGCCAGTGCCTGCATACCGTCAATATCAGCAATGACATCTGTATCTTGTTGTTCAGTCGCTTGTGGATCTTGAATTTGTTTTAAATCATCTGCAAAATTAGCGATCTCATCGGCGACCTTAAAGCCAAGCTTGATAATATCCTCTGGCGTTGCCACCACACTAACTTTACTGATATCTTCAAGCTTGGTTTGGGTTACATCAATGACATAAACTGGGCTTAGTGCCCCTTGCGCAATACGCTTAACAGGTTCAGCAAGCCAAGCCTGTGTTTTGAGCGCTGCGGCCATCTTTAGACCTTCGTTTTTTGCCGCTTGACGTACTGATAATGCGACACGCGATGAAGTTTGAGTAATATCCTCACCCAAAACCAATACTGCGTCATGACTTTCAACATCCGTCAGACTTGGGTTGTAGATACCTTCAGTACTGAGTACTTCGATACATTTATTAATCAGCGCTTGTTGTTGATGATTGAGACCCGTCGAGAAGTTATCGAAACCTACTAAGTTTTTTAGCGCAAAGTTGGTCTCCAAACTGGCACGTGGTGAGCCAATACCAATGACTTTTTTGTCTTTAACACGCTTGATGGTCTCATCTAAGGCATAGTCAATATTGATTTTGACGTGTTTATCATTGATACGCTCAAGCGCTTGAGTTGGGCGATCAGCACGGTTGACATAACCATAACCAAAGCGACCACGATCACATAAGAAGTAACGGTTTACCTCACCGTTATAGCGGTTTTCGATACGGCGTAGCTCGCCATAACGCTCACCAGGTGAAATGTTACAGCCAGCCGAGCAGCCATGACAGATACTAGGCGCATACTGCATATCCCATTTACGGTTGTAGCGCTCAGAATGGGTTTTATCAGTAAATACACCAGTTGGACAAACTTCGGTTAAGTTACCTGAAAACTCACTTTCAAACTGACCATCTTTATCACGGCCAAAATAAACGCGGTTATTTGAACCATAAACACCCAAATCCTCGCCACCAGCGTAGTCTTTATAGAAACGTACACAGCGATAGCAAGCGATACAGCGGTTCATTTCATGCGCAATGAATGGCCCAAGCTCTTGATTATAGTGCGTGCGTTTGGTAAAGCGATAGCGACGACTGTTATGACCTGACATATAAGTCATATCTTGCAAGTGACAATGGCCACCTTCTTCACAAGTTGGACAGTCGTGCGGATGGTTGGTCATCAGTAGCTCAATCATCGACTTACGAAACGCTTTGGCTTCATCATCGGTGACTGAAATGTACATATCATCGTCTGGCGCAACCATACACGACATCACAAGACGCCCTTTACCCGCTTCCATATCTTCTTTATTCTGATACTGCTTGACGGCGCACTGACGACACGAGCCCACTGAACCTAAGGCTGGATGATAACAAAAGTATGGCACATCAATGCCGAGTGACAAGCATGCTTGTAGCAAATTATCGCTGCTATCTACTTCGACAGTGGTCCCATCAATATGTATGACTGCCATGCCGTTCTCCTTATTTCGCTACTGGCTGTTGATAAGCTGCTGCTTCGATAACGTCTACACCAACCGCCTGTGCGATTTTTTGATCAAACTCAGGTCGGAAATATTTAATCGCACTCATCAGTGGTTCCATCGCACCTGGCGCATGGGCACAGAAAGTTTTACCAATCCATAAGTCACGTGTTAAGCCCTCTAGTTTTTCCACATCGCCCACTTGCCCTTCACCATCGTTGATAGCGGTGAGTAGCTTAACGCCCCATGGCAGGCCATCACGACATGGCGTACACCAGCCGCATGATTCACGCTGAAAGAAAATCTCAAGGTTACGCAGCAGTGGCACCATATCTTGTGCTTCATCGACCACCATAATCAGTCCAGTACCCATGCGGCTACCGGCTTCTTGAATGGTGTCAAAATCTACTACCACATCTAAGTGATCAGCCGTTAAAAAGTCAGTCGAGGCCCCACCTGGTAACCAAGCTTTTAGCTTTTTACTCTCGATCATACCACCAGCCAAATCTTCGATAATCTCACGAGCGGTATACCCAAATGGTAGCTCCCATAAGCCTGGATCGTTGACCAAGCCTGAGCAGCCAAATATTTTTGTACCAGGGGTTTTACTTTTGCCTTTAATTTCAGACAACGACTGATACCAGTCTACGCCATGGTTTAAAATAGCTGGCATATTACTCAACGTCTCGACGTTATTGACCACTGTTGGTCTACCCCACGCGCCAGAGATTTGCGGAAAAGGCGGCTTGGTACGTGGATTGGCTCGGCGGCCTTCTAAACAATTGATAAGCGCTGTTTCTTCACCGCATATATAGCGTCCAGCGCCTGTGTGCACATGTAAATGAAAACTAAAATCTGAGCCTAAGATGTTGTCGCCCATCAGGTTATTGGCTAAACACTCTTCGATGGCCGCAACCAAACGCTCGGCTGCCAAAATATACTCACCGCGGATAAAGATATAGCCATCGGTTGCGCCAATAGCGTGCGCAGTAATAAGCATGCCTTCGATAAGCTGAAATGGCAGACGTTCCATTAACAAGCGGTCTTTGAAGGTACCTGGCTCCATCTCATCAGCATTACAGATGAGATAGCGCGGCAAACCGTCTGGCGGTGACATAAATGACCATTTTAGGCCAGCATTAAAACCTGCACCACCGCGGCCTCTAACATTGGCCGCCTTAATCATATCTTCAACAGCTTTAGGAGATTTGTCTAAAGCTTGTTTTAGGCCAGTAAAGCCTTCTAGAGACTGATACGTCGTCAAATCTAATACAGCATCGTGATGAGCTAAGCGCCATGTTAATGGCTTGGTTTTGCTATTGGCTGTAGCTTTGTCACCATAAATTGGCACACGCTGATCATTAAGCTGGCTTGGTGCTTGACCTTGACGACGGCGAGCGATCTGCTCTGACAGTGTTAATCTCATGCGTATAGCTCCAATAACTGTGCGACCTCGGAGGGCTGAATAGGACCATAAGTGTCTTCATCAATCAGTACAGCTGGCCCTTTATCGCAATTACCCAAACAGCAGATTGGTAGTAAAGTAAAACGGCCATCGGGTGTAGTCTGTCCATATTCGATACCAAGCTGCAATCTGAGCTCAGCTGATAGCGCTTCATAGCCAGTCAAGTAGCAGGCAACAGAATCACAAATTAAGATGACATGACGACCAACAGGCTGACGATAAATACGATTAAAGAAAGTGGCAACCCCATCCATATCTGTCACTGGTATGTCTAAAATATTGGCGATTGCATTTACTTGTGCGTCATCTACCCAGCCGTTACGTTTTTGTACGATCTTTAATGCGTCTAGTGAGGCTGCGCGAGCATGTGGATAATGATGCATAAACTCATGTATCGCTGCAATCTCCTCAGTAGTGAGAATGTTTGCCACATCTACTTTTGGCATTTTATCGGAAACAATTTTCATAATCTTCTATCTTTCCTCAATCATCACGCTTTATCACACTACAAGGATGTCTTATTGCGACTTTTGCTATATTAAAATATTACCGCATTTGACGTGTCATTTAGCAATAATGCATTGATTAAATTGTCTTTTTTAATATTTAGCGATCGCAATCTGCCATCACAATGTCAATTGATGCCAGATACATAATGGCATCAGATACCAATGAGCCGTTAATCACAGAAGGCATTTGCTGCAAATGGGCAAATGTTGGGGTACGGATACGGGTTCGATAGCTCATGGTGGCTTTGTCAGACGTTATGTAATAACTGTTCAGACCTTTGGTGGCCTCCACTATCGTTGTACACTCGCCCGCTGGCATTACAGGACCCCAAGATACCGATATAAAGTGATTAATCAGTGTTTCAATGTCATTCAATGTACGATCTTTTGGCGGTGGTACGGCTAGTGGATGGTCAGCCTTGTAAGGGCCTTGCGGCATATGATCCATACATTGTCGAATAATGCGTAACGACTGACGCATCTCTTCGACTTTGATCATACAACGGTCATAAGCATCGCCGTTGTAACCAATAGGTACTTCAAAATCAAAGTTTTCATAACCCATATAAGGACGCGCTTTACGCAAATCAAAATCCACACCCGTCGCACGTAGACCAGCTCCAGTAACGCCCCAAGCTAATGCTTGCTTGGCATTATACTGCGCAACGCCTTGGGTTCGTCCTTTTAGCACACTGTTTTGTAGGGCCGCTTTGACATATTCATCCAGACGCTTTGGCATCCAATCTAAAAACTCACGAACCAGACGTTGCCAGCCGCGCGGTAGATCAGCAGCTGTACCTCCAATACGGAACCACGCTGGGTGCATACGATAACCCGTCACAGCCTCGATAACGTCATACGCTTTTTGGCGATCGGTAAACATATAAAACACAGGGGTCATACCACCTGCATCCTGAATAAAAGTACCGACAAATAGCAGGTTATTAGTAATGCGGAAAAACTCACTCATCATCACGCGAATGGTCTGCGCCCGATCTGGTACAGTAATACCCGCAAGCTTTTCGACCGACATGATGTACGGTAACTCATTCATCACCCCACCAAGATAATCAATACGATCGGTGTAAGGGATAAATGAGTGCCATGTTTGGCGCTCTGCCATCTTTTCAGCGCCACGATGGTGATAACCGATATCAGGAATACAATCGACCACCTCTTCACCATCGAGCTGCAATACAAGTCTGAATGCACCGTGAGCAGAGGGATGATTGGGACCGATATTTAGGAACATAAAGTCTTCATCACGCCCTGAGCGTTTCATGCCCCATTCTTCTGGCACAAAACGTAGGTTTTCTTGTTCATACTGCTGTTTAGCAGTGTTTAAGAAGTACGGCGTAAACTCGGTCGCACGTGCATGGTACTCTTTGCGCAGTGGATGACCTTCCCAGTATTTAGGCAACAAGATACGAGTCAAGTGTGGATGACCACTAAAAACGATGCCAAACATATCCCACACTTCGCGCTCATACCAGTTGGCATTTGGCCAGATATTAGTAGCGCTCGGTAAACTTAAATCCTCTTCGCTCAGAGCAACCTTAATACGTATATCACTATTACGTTCAAGCGACATGAGATGATAAAATACGGTAAAGTCACTATCAGGTAATCCGGCCCGATGCTGACGCAGACGCTCATCTATCGCTGATAAGTCAAATAACATGACATAGGGCTTTGGTAATTTACGTAAGAATAAAAGTATATCAAGCAAATCGGCACGCGCCACCCAAACCGTTGGAATATCATCAACAGTCTGCTGCACGACAAACTTACCTGCATAATTGTGCCCCAGTTCTCTAATAACTGCAGGTACAGACTTTATCTTAGAATCTTTGTTTTCGACTACCGTGACCATGAATGATACATTCCTTCATTAATCATAACTAAACGATGTTAATCATAATCAAACTATGATAAGCGTATGCGCACTTCGCATTTTTACGAGTTATTTACGACTGACCAAACCAATACATACTATAAAGTCTGGCCAAATATAAGCAGTACTAAATACTATCTGGACTACGCAAGTTTTTTACAGCGATACGATCGGCTTGTTTACGGTCGCGTTCAGGGGTCATTTGTGGCTGATAGATACCCTGATCATTAACGTGAACCCCTAGCGGACGCCGCTCATGAGTAATAGACTCTTGCAATAGCATAAGACCTTGTATCAATGCCTCTGGACGCGGCGGGCAACCTGGAACATAAACATCAACAGGGATAATTTTATCGACACCTTGTACTACTGAGTAGATATCATACATACCGCCAGAGTTGGCACATGCTCCCATTGAGATAACCCATTTTGGTTCAAGCATCTGCTCGTAGAGACGTTGAATGACGGGTGCCATCTTAATAAAACAAGTACCTGCAACGATCATCACATCTGCTTGTCGAGGCGAGGCACGAATAACCTCTGCGCCGAAGCGTGATAGATCATGAACCGCAGTAAGTGTTGTTGCATATTCGACATAACAGCAAGAAGTACCAAAGTTAAATGGCCATAATGAGTGCTTACGCCCCCAGTTTGCTGTTGAATGAACCAGATCTTCTAGGCGACCCATAAAGACATTTTTATTGACTTCATCTTCGATAGGGTCATTGACCGTTTGGCGAGACTGTGCAGGATAGGTATCTGCATCAGGGTTGGCTTTTGTTAATGTGTATTTCATAACATACAACCTTTATATTAAGCAAAGCTGGCTAATCAACTTACCATCACTATTGCTATAAACAGTTAACGTTTATTTTTCTCTTGCTGAGCAGCTGCTGCAAAATCTACAGACGTAATATTACCTGTAGTATTGATATGGTCTATGCTTTGTAGATGGCGACGATTGGTTTCAATGTTGTTTGAAACATTGACTTGTCCTGAAGATTGCGCAGGTATTTTACCGGTAGGGTCTACCATCAGCTCATGGGTACCATTGAACTTGGTAATATCAGCAAGATTAAAGCCTGCTGGTGCAGCGTAAAGACGCTCTTTTTTACGGCGTCTATCGGCAGGTGCCCAATTCATCGCACCCAAACTCAGCTCGTATACCAAACCGATGATTAAAATACCAATAAACACAGCTGCCGCCGCAAACCCAAGCCAACTGGCTTCACGAACTGAGACCGCATAAGCATACAAATACAATGCCTCTAAATCAAAGATAACAAAGAAGATAGCCACCAAATAGAATTGGGCAGACAAACGAATACGGGCATTGCCAGATCCGACAACGCCCGCTTCAAACACTTCTTCTTTTTGTAAACCCTGAGAGCGACCGCCAAGTAAACGGGGAACGACCAGCATAAAAACGACTAGTCCTATAGCGGCTAGAATAAAGGCGACTGCTGACCAATTAAAAGCAGACATGATAATACGTGCTCCTCACCCAATCTGGTGTCATAAATAACGCAAACCATTGTTCTACAAAGAATAATAGCATAGCATTACCTGACGCAGACGAAAACACAAAGACTGTGCTGGTAACAACCAATTATCAAGATTATTGACGACGGTATAAGACGATACCAACCGTAGATTTATCTAAGTACTAAAAACAGTAAAGCAATCTACCGATCTTCGATGTTGACACTCAGAACAGAGACACTGATAGTCTTTAGCCATGCTATCAGACAAAAACTGTAGCATATCTAGATAAAGGCTGGTCATCAAATCCATCTAATAAAGACGCAAGATAAATTTATTAAATCAATATCATATTTAGACATTTAATTGATTTAATAACTCATTACGCGTAATCAACAATGGTATGACAACTGGCATAAACTGTTTGCTCACTATACGCATATCACCCATTAAAAGCCAGTTTTTAACAGTATTATATAGTCATTTTATATGCTACAAAATATGTATTTTATAAAACAAAATGTGCTATCCACTACTAAAACTATAACAGGTCAGATCGTTTGGTTGACAGTCCAATATTACTGATAAAAATACTGAATAATGTAATTAAGTATCAAAAAACACAACTGATATATTTAAATATAATAGCACTATACAGCAGAGTATTTGACATGCGTGGCAAGACTGCGAGTATTGTAAACCAAATATATCCAATTGCAACCTGCCCATAGTGCTACTTTAAATAAACATTGCTATGTGTGGTGTTGCTATAGGGTTTTTAGTCAATAAAAAAGAGGTATATCCAAGTAATGGACTACCTCTTTATCAATGATAAAATGATAAATCAATCAATACTATCGTCTTGCATCAATTGATTATTGGTTGATGACATCTACCCCTTTTGGCGGGGTAAAGTTAAACTGACTGCTGCTGACACTTGGGTTAAGCTTGATGCCATTAAACTTAATCGATGTGGTTTGTCCAAGTGTGTCATTTAATACCATCATGACCGGTTTACCACCACTAAAGCTTACCGATAGATTTTTAAAGCTAGCATCACCGGTTTTAGGATATAACACGTAGTAATTTTTGTTTTCGTACGGTTGGGTCACTTTAAAGTTTTTATCAATTTTACTTGGATCACCTGACAACAATAATGCTGGCGTATTGCCTACTTGACTATCTACACCTTGCTTGGTTGCTTGCTCCAAGTCTTTATCATAGATCCACATTGAGTTACCATTTGCAACAATCAACTGTTCTGATGGTGACTTGGTTTCCCAGCGAAAGTTATTTGGACGTTGAACACTCATCGAACCTTTAAACGTGCCATTGGTTGCGCCTTTAGTCGTTTGAGTGAAGTTGGCAGTCATGCTTTTAGTATTGGTTAACAGCTTGTTTAAGCGTTTGGCTGCGACCAAATTGTCAGCAGGGGCCGCTGTGGCAGACTGAGTCAATGCTACCATTGGGGCTGCAACACCTAACGTAGTCATTAATACACCAGTCAATGCACCGCTCATCATTTTTTGTTTTACTGTAGTAGATTTTACTTTAGTAGATAAAGTCATGATTTTTCCTCTCGTAGTAAAAATAAAATATCAATGAATATAAAAGTTAGATCATCGCGTTTTTGTTGTGTTCATCTATTGCACAAGATCATGTGCAGTGTGAGTTATCGCAATAAGCCTATGAATATCGTAAGTATACAACTATATAATTATAACAATATTTAGTAGTGATCTAACCGTCAGTTATCAGCTGCTTGTTTGTTTAATATCGCTTCAACTCTCAACAAAATAGTACTAATAACCAATGAGCACAGTGTGCCAGTTTTTTTATTACACGCCTAGTCTTCAATTGCAATCAATACTACGCCTGCCATACGCGCTTGTAACGGCAGTAGTTACACTACTCTACCCTTTCACTACTTTATTCTGTTAATTAAAAATAAAAGTAAGCACAAAAAAAGCTCCTATTACCAATCAGTAATAGGAGCTTTTATATGTAACAAACTACATTATTTACAAATAATAAAGTAGCTTATGCTTTAAAACGATAATTACTCGCCTTCAACCATTACATAGCGACGGTTAAATTTACCTTTAGTCGCAAACTTTACTACACCGTCATTTAGTGCAAATAAAGTATGGTCACGACCCATACCAACGCCTTCGCCTGCGTGGAACTCTGTACCACGTTGACGTACAATGATGTTACCAGCAGTAATAGCTTGGCCACCAAAGATTTTTACGCCGAGCATTTTTGGGTTTGAATCACGACCGTTACGGCTCGAACCGGCAGCTTTTTTATGTGCCATGAGAAAATCTCCTTGTTAATATAATTTATCGCTATTGCGATACATCTTAAGCAGTTAGTACGCTATTTAGCATCAATAGCTAAACTGATAACTACGCGTTAATCGCTTTGATTTTTAACAAGGTGTACCATTGGCGGTGACCTTGCTCTTTATGATAATGCTTACGACGGTTGTGCTTGATGATACGGATTTTATCACCGCGACCGTGCTCAACCACTTCAACTTCTACGCTTGCACCATCTACAACAGGCTGACCAATTTTGACGTTATCACCATCTACAACCATCAACACGTCTTCAAACCTAATCGTCTCGCCTTTTTCTGCTTTTAACAATTCAACTCTTAAAAGCTCATCGACGACTACACGATGCTGTTTACCACCACTTTTGATTACTGCGTACATTGTCTGACTCCGTTTAACCCGTGTGCCGTGGCTGATATCATACCAACGCTTCGACGACGAACACGACAGGGAAAAATTAAAGGCAAGATTTTACGGCTTTTTGCTCATAAAAGCAAGCCACCTATCTTGTTTTTGAAAGTTGGTGATATTTACTCAATGTCTTGGTACTGTGTATTTTGACAATGAGCTGACCAATTTATGTAAGCAAAAATTTTACAAAATAAACCGTATTAGCAATTATGCCAACGATTAGTTTAAGCTTAAGTACCACTATTATAACTTATACAATCAGTAACTTACAATGCATTATTAACACCCGCTTTACTTTAACTACCGATTTGATAATGTAGCTATGTTACTATAAGCATGCTGATAGTGTTATAAGAGACGGCTATCAAACGATTTTTTCTATCTTCTATTAATATGACTATTTACTATGACGACCACCTCTTTATCGAACACCTTAACCACCTCTTTATCTGCCCCAAGTTATGCCGATATTCAAAGTATCGTTGTTGATGACTTTGAGATCATGGATAAACAGGTGTTTGGCAGTCTTAATTCAAAAGTACAGCTTGTTATGAGCGTCTCCCAGCATGTGATCAATGCAGGTGGCAAACGTATGCGTCCATTAATTACCCTATTATGTGCGCGTATGCTTAATGACGAGCCATCACGCGAAGCGATGCATTTGGCAGCCATTACTGAGATGCTGCATACGGCAACTTTGGTACATGACGATGTGATTGATGAGTCAGGACAGCGCCGAGGCAAACCGACAGCCAATGCCACATGGGACAATGCGACAGCCGTTTTGGTTGGAGATTATCTCATTGCCCGTGCCTTTAATTTACTAGTAAGTTTTCAGAGTTTACCGTTATTGCAGCTATTTTCGGATGGTACCTGTGATATTGCTGAGGGGGAGGTTTTACAGCTCCAGCATCAACACAACCCTACTGCTACTGAAGCCGACTACCTTAATATCATAGACGGCAAAACATCACGGCTATTCATGATGGCAACTCAAGGTGCCGCTATTCTGCAAGAGCAAACGCAGTATTTATCTGCATTAGCAGACTTTGGACAACACTTTGGTAATGCGTTTCAGATTATCGATGATGTGCTCGACTATAGTGGTGATAGTGAAGTGATGGGCAAAAACCTTGGTGATGATTTGGCAGAAGGTAAGCCAACTCTACCCACAATCAAAGCGCTTGAACTACTCAAAGACAGCGATACAGAAGGTTATGAGCAACTGCGTATTGCCGTACAGACAGGCAAAACGCCAAATGCAGAACAGCTCATAGAATTGGTTCGTAGTTCAGGCGCGTTAGACTACTGTAAAAAACGCGCGCTAGAAGAGACAGCCTTGGCGCAGCAGGCACTAAACACGCTACCTGACAACCGTTATCGTCATGGCTTGTATCAACTCACAGAGCTTGCCAGCGCGCGATTGCTATAGTTAGTTCTGTGTCATCTGTACTATCAACTGACAAAGGCAACTCTATTTCTAAGTACTATTTAGTAGTTGAACCGTCCAAACTCTACCTAAGTAGCGATTTGGACGCTATTTAAATAGAGTTTTTTAACGACTATTGCATTCGAAACTAACAAGCTAAAATTAACCTTTTTAAAAATAACAGGTTATCGGCATCGTTACCTTTCTTTAAGTTTCATAAATATTTGCAGTATTATAATCATGTAAAGATTGTTTTGATAATTTGACGATGCTCAATCAATAACCTTCTATGAATGCTTCATGTATCTTTTAAGGTTAAAAATCGTTTTATGTGTTGCTAAAACTACATTTTTACTGCCTACATCATATCTTTTAATCAAAATCTCATATATGTATGTGAAAATAACTTCTATAACAAAAAAGCAACACTACGTCACGCTATCAAGAATGCTGTGTTTTAGTAGGCATTATCTCTTGTGATGCTTGTCTCTTCAACGTTTGTACAGCTCATAAGAAGAAATATGACTTTCCTTTGCAAAAGATCTGTTTTTATTAGCTTGACTGTAGGGTATACCCTATAGTTTATAATACGGCACTAAATTTACTTACCAACTTTTATTGTTTGGTTGTTCTTTTTTATTGTTTGGTTGTTCTTAGTGCTAAAACCTCGCCTGCATGCTTTTATGACTTAATTTATAAGATACAAATCATGTATGACCACATAGAATATAAGTCGGTTCAGCTTTTTATGCGGTAAGGTTTACATTATACATTTACTCTATATTAGTCATTATGATGGCTCAAAGAAACAGTTACTAGTCGTAGCATCTACATTCGTGTGACGTTACGATGCACTATTAAAATTTTATCTATACCGTACCTATATTATTGACGAGGACATTGATGAAGCACTCTACTCTAGCGCTTGTAATAGCATCTGTACTATCTGGAGCTGTACTGGTTGGCTGTGACAAAAACGAGGACTCAGCAGATGCCGCCGCACAGCAGCAGATGCCGCCAGCCGTCGTCAACGTCCAGACTGTCACTTTCGACACCGTACCTCAAGTACAGACTTTTTCTGGACGTACCACAGCTTACCAAACCGCCGACGTCCGTCCACAGGTGAATGGTGTTATTGACGAAGTACTATTCCGTGAAGGCGGTAACGTCAAAAAAGGTCAACCGCTTTATCGTATAAACACTGACAACTATGCCTCTTCTGTCACTAGTGGACAAGCAGCGGTACAGCAAGCACAAGCCAACTATCAGACATCATTGGCCAACAATGCCAATGCCAAAGCTGAACTAGCAAGCCGTCAAGCATCACTTGCTCAGGCTCAAAACGACCTACAACGTCTACAAGGATTGGTCGATATAGATGCTATCTCTAAGCAGCAATATGAGCAAGCACAAACGCAAGTGCGTACAGCACAAGCTGCCGTACAAAGCGCCGCGGCAGCGGTTGGACAGACCCAAGCTGGTATTGAGAGCGCAAAAGCTGGCATTCAGACTGCAAAAGCAGGTCTAGAAGCCAGCACCTTAGATCTTAATCGCACCATTGTACGTGCGCCATTGACTGGTCGTACTGATCGCTCTAGCGTGACCGCTGGTACGTTGGTCAGTGCAGGACAACCCGATCCATTGGTAACTATCTCACGCTTAGATCCTATCTATGTCGACATCAGTCAGTCATCTTCTGAGCTATTAAAGCTACGTCAACAAATATCTGAAGGCAAAGTACAGCCAGGAATGAACTCAGTTGAGTTGGTACTAGAAGATGGGTCAGTCTATCCAGTACGTGGCAAGCTTGCACTATCTGAAGCAAAAGTTGATGAATCGACAGGTGCAGTTACTTTGCGAGCTATCTTCCCAAATAGCAATAATATCTTACTACCAGGTATGTATGTGACAGCACGTCTAACCCAAAGTGTCATTACTAATGCAGCACTGGTGCCACAAAGTGCGGTCATGCGTACGCCTAAAGGTGATACGCAAGTCTATATCGCTGATAAAGATAACAAAATCCAAGTACGTCCAGTCACTATCAATGGTACTTACGATGGACAATGGGTTGTCACTGACGGTTTAAAAGCGGGTGATAAAGTAGTTGTGATTGGCGGCTCGAAGGTCAAGCCTGAGCAGGAAGTAGTGGTCAAACCATTAGAGAGTGCCAATTCAGCCCCATCAGCTCAAGACACTGCTAACGCTCAAACCCCACAGCAGGCGGCAAAAACGATGGATGAAAAATCATCTGATAATAACACTGCTGATGAAGACTCAACAGAAGCCGCTGCTAACTAATTCCATTCAAAGATAGGAAGACTTAGGGATATACTATGTCACGTTTTTTTATTAATCGCCCTATTTTTGCATGGGTGCTGGCTATTTTGGTCATGCTCATCGGGGTGATATCGGTCATCAACCTACCGATTGAACAGTATCCACGTATTGCACCGCCAACTATATCGGTGAGTGCAAGCTATCCTGGTGCGAATGCGCAAACCGTTGAAGATTCAGTCGTACAGATCATTGAGCAACGCATGAAAGGGCTTGACGGCCTGATGTATATGTCGTCATCGAGCTCTTCAAATGGTGGTGCCTCTGTCACGCTGACGTTTGAAAACGGTACAGACCCTGATACCGCTCAGGTACAGGTACAAAACAAACTACAAGCGGCCATGAGCTCATTACCTGAATCGGTACAGCGTCAGGGCGTCAACGTTAACAAATCTTCTAGCAGCTTCTTAATGGTGCAGGGTTTTATCTCTGAAGATGGGGGTATGGATCGTTCGGATATCGCCGACTATATCAACTCAAACGTCGTTGACCAATTAAGCCGTGTCGAAGGGGTTGGTGAAGTACAGGTGTTTGGTTCTGCTTATGCTATGCGTATTTGGCTGGACCCTGCACGACTGCGTAGCTACAACATGGTGCCATCTGATGTGGTCAATGCAGTGCGAGCGCAAAACGCGCAAGTCTCTGCAGGTCAATTAGGTCAAGCACCTGCTGATACTGATCAACAGGTCATCAATGCAACTGTGACTGTACAGAGCTATCTGCAAACCCCCAAAGAATTTAAAGATATTTTGTTAAAAACCGATACTTCAGGCGCACAAGTGCGTTTGGGTGATGTCGCAGATGTTGAAATTGGTAGTGAAAACTATAGTGTTATCTCGCTATATAACGGTCAAGAAGCAGCTGGTTTAGGTATCTCATTAGCGGGTGGTGCTAATGCGTTAGAGACTCGCGAAGCTGTCAGCGCCCGTATGGCAGAGTTAGAGGCCAATTTTCCAGCAGGTCTCACCTCAGTTGTACCTTATGACACCACACCGTTTGTCCGTTTATCTATCGAGCAGGTCGTTCATACGCTTATCGAAGCGATTGTACTAGTATTCATCGTCATGTTTATTTTCTTACAGAACTGGCGTGCTACTATTATTCCTACCCTTGCCGTTCCTGTCGTTCTACTGGGTACCTTTGCAGTATTGTATGTCGCAGGCTTTAGTATTAACGTTCTCACAATGTTTGCAATGGTACTGTCCATTGGTCTTTTGGTCGATGATGCGATCGTCGTCGTGGAGAACGTTGAACGTATTCTGGAAGAAGATCCTGATATTTCTATTAAAGATGCCACCGTTCAATCTATGGGCGAAATCAGTAAGATTGTTATTGGTATTGCCATTATCTTGTCAGCAGTGTTTGTTCCTATGGCCTTCTTTGGCGGTTCAACAGGGGTAATTTATCGACAGTTCTCGATTACCTTAATTACTGCTATGGTATTTTCTGCCCTAGTTGCGCTTATCTTCACTCCAGCGCTATGCGTGACGCTACTAAAGCGTGGTAAAAGTCATGAAAAAGGCAATACTGAAGAGAAAAAAGGCTTTTTTGGTTGGTTTAACCGTGGTTTCTTTAAGCTTAGCCGCAAATATGAAACCTCAGTTGGTAAGAGCTTCCGTTTTAAATGGCTTTACCTAATAGGTTATGCCGCCATCATCGGTATCATGGCTGTTGTATTCTTACGCATTCCAGGCTCATTCTTACCAGAAGAAGACCAAGGTATTATGTTTACCTTGGTTCAGCTACCAGCTGGTTCGACACTGGATGAAACGCAAGATGTACTCGATAAAGTCAGTAACTATTATGATACCCAAGAGGGCGATAATATTGCCTCTGTCTTTACCATCGCAGGCTTTAGTTTTGCTGGTCAAGGACAGAATATGGGACTGGCCTTTGTGCGTTTATCAGACTGGGAGAACCGTTCTGGAGAAGAAAATACCGCACAAGCAGTCGCAGATCGCGCGATGGGGTACTTCTTCACTCAATTAAACGAAGCACAGGTATTTGCGATCGTACCGCCAGCGATTACCGAACTTGGTAATGCCAGTGGTTTTGATTTGATGATTCAAGATACTGGTAACCTTGGACACGAGGGCTTACTTGAAGCACGAAACATGCTGCTCGGTATGGCCGCACAGAACGATCAAGTCGCAGGTGTGCGTCCTAACGGTCAAGAAGATGCACCGCAGCTAAAAGTAAATATCAATCAAGAACAAGCAGCTGCCTATGGTTTATCAATGGGTAGTATCAACAGCGTTATCTCTACCGCTTGGGGCTCAAGCTACATCAATGACTTCGTCGACCGCGGTCGTATCAAACGCGTCTTTGTTCAAGGTGAGCCTAGCAGCCGTACCAACCCTGATGATATCGGTAAATGGTATGTGCGCAACGACATAGGTGATATGATTTCTTTCGATGCGTTCTCTAGCAGCGAATGGCAATCCGGCTCACCGCGTCTGACGCGCTACAACAGCTTGCCATCTATGAACATCCAAGGTAGCGCCGCGCCTGGTCTTAGTACCGGTGAAGCGATGAGCTCAATGGAAGCTATGATGGAAAAACTGCCTGACGGTGTCGGTTACGAATGGACGGGTATGTCACTTGAGGAGCAAAAGTCAGGTGCTCAAGCGCCAATGCTATATGCCCTTTCAATCTTAGTAGTATTCTTATGTTTGGCTGCTTTGTATGAAAGCTGGTCTATCCCCTTCTCTGTACTACTTGTCATTCCTCTTGGGGTATTAGGAGCGGTAATATTTACGTGGCTACGCGGCTTTAACAACGATATTTACTTACAAGTCGGCCTATTAACCGTGGTTGGTCTATCAGCCAAAAACGCCATCTTGATTATTGAGTTTGCCAAAGAACACCAAGAAGAAGGCTATAGTCTAAGAGAGGCCGTCATGACGGCAGCAAGACAACGTCTGCGTCCGATTATCATGACCTCGCTTGCCTTTGGGTTAGGGGTTGTGCCATTATTCATCGCTACAGGTCCTGGTTCTGGTAGCCAAAACGCCATTGGTACTAGTGTGGTTGGCGGGGTTATTACTGCGACATTCTTAGGTATCTTCTTTATTCCTATGTTCTATATTTGGGTGCGTAGTTTGTTCCCGTATAAATATAAGAATAATGGGCCAAATGACGGCGGCGATGATACACCTGATCTACAAAAACCTACTTCTTCTGAGGAATATCAGCCTGCAAGTCTTGGAGATAATACACAATGAGTGTTCAAAAAACCTTTACCTTAAGATCAGCGGCGTTAGTGAGCTTTGCACAACCGCTGCTGTCGCAAACATGCAAAAATAGCGCTCGTCTCTTAAGCCTAACCGCTTTAGCGGTCAGTATGGCAGCTTGTAATACCATTCCAAAAGCTGATACGCGCCCTGTACTCGCTGAGCCTAACATTCCTGTTGGGCAAAGCTATGGCGCGTTTGATCGTGAGACGGTTAGTAGTACTGAGCAGCCAAGCCTTGCCAGTCAGCGCTGGCAAAACTTTTATAGTGATGAGCGTTTAAAAGGACTCATTGCGTTAGGTCTTAACAACAATAAAGACTTTGAAAGTGCTCGTTTGGCCATCGAAAAAGCGCGTGCGCAGTACCGTATTACTGACATCAACGATCTACCAACGATTAATGGTCAGGCGGGTTATTCACGCTCTCGTCAAGGTAGTGAGTTTGGCAATCAAACCAGTGACAGTTACAATGTCGATTTGGGTTTGGCCAGTTATGAGTTGGACTTTTGGGGAAGAATTGATAGCTTAAAAGATCAAGCCTTACAAAACTTCTTAGCAACTGCGGCAGCCAAAGATGCTACCCAGATCAGCCTAGTAAGTAATATTGCTCAAAGCTATGCCAACCTAAGTTATAGTCTGGCTCAATTAAAATTGGCAGAAGCGACGGTAGAGAGCCGTGAGCGATCCTTGTTTATTGCTGATAAACGTTTTGAAGCAGGTATTGACCCCAAACTGCCTTCACTACAATCTTCTGCCGCACTTGAAAATGCCAAGCTTGCAGTTTTACGAGCACAAAGCAGCATTTTGACTTCACGTAACGCCCTACAGTTCTTAGTTGGTACTCCTATTCCAAGCGAGCTTATTCCATCGCCTGCGATCAGCAACATTACCACTCACGAAATATTTAGTGCAGGTCTGCCAAGCGAATTGCTACGTTATCGTCCAGATGTACTACAAGCAGAATACAACCTAAAAGCTGCTGGTGCTAATATAGCGGTAGCACGGGCCGCTTATTTTCCAACGATCAGTCTCGCTAGTAGCGTTGGTGTGCGTAGTGATGGTTTGAGCGACTTGTTCGATAATAGTGCTTTTGGTTGGTCTTTTGGGCCCAATATTAGCGTGCCTATATTTGACGCAGGGCGCTTAGATGCCAACTACGACGTGGCTAAAATCGAGCGCGAGCAGACACTGGCAAGCTACGAGAGATCTATTCAAACAGCTTTTCGTGAAGTGTCTGATGTGCTTGCCACACGTGCCACTTTAGGTGAGCAATTGGCGGCGCAGTATCGTTTACAAGATAATTTTGAACAAACCTATCAGATAGCGGATGCCCGCTTTAAAGCAGGTATTTCAAACTATCTAGATGTGCTTGATGCACAGCGTTCACTGTTCTCAACCCAACAAGGTATCTTGGATTTAGAGCTACAAAAAATCGTTAGCCAAATTGAGCTATACCAAGCGCTTGGTGGCGGTGCTAACCTAGATATACCGACGGCCATTCCTGTACCGCAATATACCAACTTGGCTCAAGTCGCTAACTTACCGGCCAATAGTGCAAAAGCAAAAGCGGCTTACGCTGTCAACGCTGCAGGGTCAGCACGCGTGGCATCTCCACAAGAAGCGCTAGAGATCAAACAAGCTAAGACGCCAGCGACCTCTACTTTTAAGCCTACCGCTATTGTCGATGTCGATAACGATGGTAAAAAAGAGGCCGCTGTTGGTATCGTGACGCAAGAAACCCCTACCGAGCAGGCTCCAGTAACGCAAATTATTGAGCCTTAAACAATTACAAGGTATCAAGCGAATAGCTACTCTACAATTAGCCCTACCGCCTTGGTGGGGCTTTTTGCTTTCACAGACTACTTTTGGTTATAGTAGTCTCATTATATTAAATAGCTTTTTATACAGACCAACTTTATAGATGATGACACGCTTGTGTGTAACTGATATAGATAAAGCCATATCAAATGAAAAAAGGCTGTTGCAACCATAATTACTGAAAAAATAATAAGGAACGATTATGTCTTATACCTTTAACCGCCAATACCCTGAAACTCGTCTACGCCGTCTACGTTACAATGATAATGTACGGGCAATGATTCGAGAAGTAGAGCTACATCCTAAGCATTTTATCGCGCCAGTATTTGTACTAGAAGGTAAAAACCAGCGTGAAACGATTGCGAGCATGCCGGGGGTTGAGCGCTTATCAGTCGACCTACTTATCAACTATGCAAAAGAATTACTAAGTGAGGGCGTCACGACTGTTGACATCTTCCCTGTCATCGATAACTCGTTAAAAACGCCTGATGGTAAAGCTGCATACGACGAAAATGGTCTTACTGCGCGCGCGGTCAAAGCGCTTAAAGATGCCGTACCCGAAATGGTGGTCATGACGGATGTGGCACTTGACCCTTATACCTCACATGGTCAAGACGGTTTACTCGATGACAGCGGTTATGTCATCAACGATGCAACCATCGAAGTGTTGGTCAAGCAAGCACTCGTCCACGCACGCGCTGGCGCTGATATCATCTCGCCAAGCGATATGATGGATGGCCGTATCAAAGCCATGCGTGATGCTTTTGAGTCCGAGGGTTTTGTGAATACGGCTATCATGGCCTACTCTGCCAAATATGCTTCTGCTTATTACGGGCCTTTCCGTGATGCAGTCGGTAGTGCAGGCAACTTAAAAGGCGGCCACAAAAAACAATACCAGATGGACTTTGGCAATCGCGCAGAAGCTTTGCATGAAGTGGCTATGGATATCAATGAAGGCGCCGATATGGTGATGATTAAACCCGGTCAGCCCTACCTTGATCTGATTCGCGAAGTTAAAAACACCTTTGGTGTACCGACCTTTGCCTATCAAGTCTCTGGCGAATACGCGATGCATATGGCAGCCATTCAAAACGGCTGGCTCAGTGACGCGGTAATATTAGAATCGCTCATTGGCTTTCGCCGTGCCGGTGCCGATGGAATCTTGACTTATTTTGCATTGGAAGCGGCTCGTCAGCTAAATAATGCGTAATCTGCTTATAATTTTTAAAATTTTTTCGCGTCTACAGCTTTATGTCTGTTGGCGCGATTTTATTACCATGATTGTCGTTTTTTATTATAAGCACGATATGACTATAATCTAAAGATACAAGGCTTTAGCTTCTTAATTATCTTCTGCCCAAAAGTGGCATTTTTACTTTATAATAACCCACCTAATTTTGATGGCGTGTTGACGCTATCCTCTGCATTTTATTACAGTTATTGTGCTCGATGTTTCATCACTTTTGCGATGACATATCAGCGCCTACCCTCTTTTTTGCTTTTGCCCTACAGGTTACGTTATGAGTCAACTCAATCCTAGACAACAAGAAGCCATGCTCTATGTATCAGGGCCGCTACTGGTATTGGCAGGCGCAGGCTCAGGCAAGACCTCGGTAATCACGCGCAAAATTGCCTACCTTATTGAAGAGTGCAACATGCCAGCTGAGCGTATCACGGCAGTGACCTTTACCAATAAAGCCGCTCGTGAGATGAAAGCGCGGGTAAGTAAACTGTTGCCTAGTGAAAAGACGCGCGGACTGACGGTCTCAACCTTTCACCAATTTGGCTTGCAGTTTTTGCGTTACGAGCTGATTCATACGCCTCTAAAGGGTAACTTCTCTATAATGGATAGCGATGATAGCAAACGCTTACTGATGGAGCTGATGATGCGCGACAACTTAAGCGGTGCTGAGAGTCGTGAACTGGTCGGAAAGGCTATCAAGATGATTTCAGATTGGAAGAACGATCTGATTGAGCCAGATAAAGCGATGGAGACCTTAGACGATCCAGAGGATATGATATTTGCTACCTTATATGCGCTATACGAGCGTAATTTGCGTGCTTACAATGCCGTTGATTTTGATGACTTAATCGTACTACCGACCAAGATACTGCGTGAAAACAGAGAGCTGCGTGATAAATGGCAAAACCGTATTCGCTATTTACTCGTCGATGAGTATCAAGATACCAATACTGCCCAGTATGAGATGATTAAATATCTGGTTGGACCACAAGGGCGCTTTACCGTCGTGGGTGATGATGACCAATCTATCTACGCATGGCGCGGTGCCAAACCTGAAAACATGGCGTTACTAAAAGAGGACTTTCCTAAGCTCAAAATCGTTATGCTCGAGCAAAACTATCGCTCAACCACGCGTATTTTGACCTCTGCCAACGCCGTCATTACCAACAACGAGCATTTATTTGAAAAAAAGCTATGGTCAGATAAAGGTCATGGTGAGAAGATTCGCATTCTCAATTGTCGCAACGATGACGATGAGTCTGAGCGCGTGGCAAAAGAGATTGTCACGCATAAACTACGCTTTGGTAATGAATGGGAGCAGTATGCTGTCCTGTATCGCAGTAACTTTCAGGCGCGAATGTTAGAAGCGCAGCTGCGTCAGCTGCAAGTGCCATATAAATTGTCTGGTGGTCAATCTTTCTTTGCACGTAGTGAAATCAAAGACATCATGGGCTACTTGCGTCTCATCTTAAACCCCGAAGACGACAGTGCCTTTTTGCGCATTATTAATACGCCCAAGCGCGGGATGGGACCTGCCACGCTTGAGAAGCTCGGTCTATTTGCGCAAGAGCATAGCATCTCCCTACTCGCTTCTTGTACCCATGCAGGTCTTAGCCATGTGCTACCGTCTAAAGCTTATGGCACGATAAAGGAGTTCGGTGAATTTATCGAGCATTATACTCGTGAACTGGATCAACATCCTGACCCTGTACCAATCGTGCGCCAAATGATTGATGAGACCGGCTATATTGACTTTGTCCGTAGCGACGCCAAAACCCCGCAACAAGAAAAAAATCGTATCGATAATATTGATATGCTGTATACCAGTATTCAGTCTTTGATTAACCGCGCTGAAGAAGATGAAGATCGAACGATTGATACCATTATTCGCAAATTAGTACTACTCGATATGCTCGAGCAGCAGCAAGAAGAAGAGAATACGAACAAAGTAAACTTGATGACCTTGCATGCCGCAAAAGGCTTGGAGTTTGATTTTGTCTATATCATGGGACTAGAAGAAGAGATGCTGCCGCACCGCAACTCTATCTTGAGTGAAACGATCGAAGAAGAGCGACGGTTAATGTACGTGGGAATCACCCGTGCGCGCCGTGAGCTGACACTGACACTTGCAACCCAGCGCCGCGCTGGTGGGCAGATGCGTGTGACTTCAGAATCAAGGTTTTTGGATGAGCTGCCTGAAGACCATATTGACTGGCCAGCCAAAGCGAAAAAGAAAAAAGCCACCAAAGATCCAGAAGCAGTCGCTGATGAGTATTTGGCTAATATCCGTGCGTTACTTGGTAATCGCTAAGGCCCGTTTTTATCGTAGGTTAATTGTTTTATTATAAGTAGATCGGTATAAAACCGATACAGTGGGACTGGGATGAATTTTACGCAGCCTCTGTCTGCACAGCCACAGCACTCCAGAAAAATTTATACCAGTTCCGCGTTGACATATAATGTGGCTGTTTTATTTAGAATCGACTATATTAATTTTTGCTTGATGGTTGTTTATTTTTCATCGTTTATTTTTGTTTTTTGGAATGCCTATGCCTGCCCCCACGCCAAGCTCAGAACAACCATTCAAACCGCAGTCAGAATATAATTTGATAGAGTATAACGCTGAACATAAGCTACTCCATCTGCAAGGACTGGTGGCTGACAATGCGTATGCAGCAATTACTGATTTTTTAACACAGCAGTCTGAATACGAAATTGCCAATTTATTAGAATCCTTTCCTAATCAAGACCGGCAGATTATCTGGGCACAGGTTCCTGAACACCTGAGGGGCGAAGTGCTTGCCGAGCTAGAAGTTGATACACGTCAGCCGCTGATGGAGAATATCTCCTCAAAAGAGATCTCTTTATTTACGCAAGATCTTGATGCCCAAGACATCTCAGAAATCTTAGAGACAGTTACCGACACCGTGCGTACTTCGGTAATGGCAACGTTAGACGAAGATATCCGTCTGCAAGTCAATAAACTTGATACCTATGCAGATTGGGAAGTTGGCAGTTATATGGACCCTGATATCATTCAGGTTCAAGATGATGTGAGCTTGGCACATGTACAAGAATGGCTACGAGAAAACGATGAGCTACTAGATGACCAAAGCCAAGAGCTGTTGGTCGTTGATCAAGGCCAGCAATTATTGGGTCTACTAAGTCTGGTTGATCTAATCAAGCATGATCAGAGCTCACTGGTCTCAAGCTTTACTGACAACGCTATTACTATCAATGACCGGTTAGACATCCAAGATGCTGCCGCTATTTTTCGTTCAGAAGACATTCGTTTTGCGCCTATTATTAATAGTCATGGCGAGCTGGTTGGACAATTAAACGGCGAAGACATCATGGAAATTATCCAAGATGATGTCGATAGCACAATGAAAAACTTAGCAGGTGTTAGTCAAGATGAGGAGTTATTTGCGCCTATCTTGACCAGTGCCAAAAGCCGCAGTGTCTGGCTAGGCATCAATTTATGTACTGCTCTATTGGCCGCTATCGTCATTGGTCAATTTGAGGCAGTGCTGGCAAAAGTAGTGGCATTAGCGATACTCATGCCAGTCGTGGCTAGTATGGGCGGTATCGCCGGCTCTCAGACGCTGACTGTCGTAATTCGAGGTATGGCCATGGGCCAAATTGGTGGTTCTAACCGTTGGTGGCTTTTTAATAAAGAGTTGTGGGTTGGTGCAATTAATGGACTTATTTGGGCATTTATCATGGCGATTATTGCACAAATGTGGTTTCATGATGGTAAGATTAGTGCAGTGATTGGTTTTGCTATTGCCATCAATATGACGGCTGCCAATGTATCTGGTATTAGTATTCCACTACTGCTCAAGCGCATGAACATTGACCCGGCGCTATCTGCCTCAGTTATTTTGACCACAGTGACCGATATCGTCGGCTTTATGTCCTTTTTAGGACTGGCAAGTGTATTACTATTATAGTGGTTACTTTTTGCAAGGTATGAGCAAAGATTTGAGTCCAAAACTACAACGTGACAAAGAGTAGTTGTTCTTTATAATCGCTATCTATTTACTAATGGCTATAGCCAGTTCGATATAAAATCGTTACGTAATCTAATTTTATAAGTGAGTGTGTTATGCAAGCTGTACAAGTCAAAGTTCTTAATTCCAAAATTGGTACGCATCCTGATTTTCCTATGCCGACCCGTGCCACAGATGGATCAGCAGGTATCGATTTGCGTGCCTGTCTTGATGAGCCTATGACAATTAAGGCAGGAGCAACGCATCTAGTAGGTACAGGCTTGGCAGTCTATATTCAAGACCCTAACTATGCCGGAATGATACTACCGCGCTCAGGACTCGGTCATAAGCATGGTATTGTACTTGGCAACTTAGTGGGTCTTATCGATGCCGACTATCAAGGGGAGCTGATGGTCAGTGTTTGGAATCGTAGTAGTGACGACTTTGTACTTAATCCTGCTGAGCGTATGGCACAGTACATTGTGGTACCCGTTGCCCGCCCAGAATTTGAAGTGGTAACAGATTTTAGCGATGAAAGTGTTCGCGGTGCAGGTGGCTTTGGACATTCAGGCCGTCATTAAATTTAAAACAACTGAGTTAAAACCTAGATCAGAGTAACATATATATAGCCGCGGTGAACTTAGTAAGTAAGTACGCCATTTATTATAAATAGGGATATGAGGAGTTTATAGTCATGCCGACTTTTGCCGCCCAGCTCCCTCTATTTCGTGCTTATGATATTCGCGGAGCACGCCAGTATTTTACTACTGAATTTATCGCGGCGTTGGGTGAAGTTTTTGCACAGCTATATAAAACACAAGCCAGCCACTCAATAAAAAGTCGTTTTCTAAAAAACCGTTATTCAAAAAGACATGACATACAAAAGCACAATTTAAAAAATCCTAATCTAAAAAACAAACACAATAAAGAAGAATTTTTAGTTCACCCTCATTCTCAAACTTATCGCTCTGTGCCATCAGCTAATGTGGTGGTCATTGGCTATGATGTACGCTGTGATAGCGATACCATAGCGCATATGCTTGCCAATCGTTTAAGTCAACATGGGTTAACGGTTATCCAGCTGGGGCTTATCACAACGCCGATGATGGCATTTTGGGCGCAGCAATATACGGGGCATGGCATTATAGTCACTGCCAGCCACTCTGAAAAAAACACTTTAGGCATAAAATGGTTGGTTAATAACGGCTCTCCTAGTGACGCCGACATTCAAGCTATTTATAAAAGCCTTGCTGATTATCCTGCCAATAAACCCAAAGCGCCATCTTCGAATAATTACTGTACGCAGATACAGGCAACCGATCCTGTTAGCCTACCTACCGATACCGTTGTGTCTACTTACATCGATGCTATCGCGCAAGTATTTACTCGTATCGAGACGCAAAACTACTCCCCTGACCGCTCTAGTGCTACCAGTAAACTTGATTTAAAAATTGTTATTGATTGTCTAAATGGAGCGACCAGTAGGATTGCACAGCCCTTATTTGAACGCTTTTGTCAGCAAGTCATTGTGCTAAATGATATTCCGGACGGTAACTTTCCGAGAGGTAATCCAGACCCCACTGAGCCTAACCGTCTGGCAGAACTGCAGCAAACCGTTATTATTAATGAAGCAGATATGGGTCTGGCTTTTGATGGTGATGGTGATAGACTGATGATCGTCGATAACAGCGGTAAGGTCGTGACCCCTGATCATCTATTGTATTTGCTAGCGCGAGTCGCCATTGTAGAGCGTCCTATATACAATAAAAAGCCCAATACACCGCAGGTTTTATTTGATGTAAAGTGCTCTCATCATTTGGCACGCTTACTCAAAAAGCTTGATGCAGTACCAGTCATGAGTAAGACGGGTAGTAGTTTACTGCGCCAACAGCTTCAATCACATGATAATCGTGCTATTTTTGCTGGTGAGTTATCAGGACACTTTATCTTTAACGATGACTATTTTATTGTCTATGATGATGCTATGTATGCTGGACTGCGCTTGCTACATTGGCTGGCATCAACCGTTATCAAGTCCGATATTACCGCACTGTTAGGTATCGATACTAATTTCAATACTCATACGCTACCGCCAGCTTACGATGCGTGGGGCGCACGTAGAAGAGCGACTCTGCCGTATCGACTAACTGATATTACATGGTATCTACCTACGCTTGTCAGTACCGCTGACAACTACCTGCCCTTGCCTAAGAGTGCTACTACTACCTGTTCAATTGTGCATCATTTGGCAGTCCTTTGTCATTATTTACAGCATTTGGTTGAGGATACTCATGACGTCGCGTTGCCACCTTGTCATTGTTTTGATAGCGTGCAACACATAACGCCAGCCCAGGCTGAGCAGCTGTTGCCAAAGGGTACGCTTTTGTCTCGTATCGACGGCGTACGTCTAGATTTTGCGCATGGTTTTGGCGTATTGCGTCAATCAAACACTAGTCATAGTCTTACGGTACGTTTTGCAGGAGATGATTTGGCTGCTATGACAGAGGTGCAAACGCGTTTTATCGCCTTATGTCAAGCTTTTGATACGCAGTTGGCTGAGCAAATTGCGGCTATCTCTGCTGAGTAAAACTCAATAGACATAAGTGCTTTATTTTTAATAATAACGTTACTTGAGAAATAGCGTTTAATACAATACTTTTGCCACTACTGGCACAATAATAAGCTAAAAGTGCATAAACAACTTGCACTTTATTACCGTATTTTAGGAGGGCCTGATGTCGCTTAATTTAGATGATGCCAAAAACACTGCTGAGGTGCTGACCACGGCACTACCTTATATTCAACGCTTTGTCGGTAAGCTTATCGTGGTCAAATACGGTGGTAATGCGATGACTGACCCTGCACTTGAAAGCTCATTTGCACGCGACATTGTCCTTTTAAAAACGGTCGGCCTACATCCAGTAGTCGTTCATGGTGGCGGACCTCAAGTCGATAATTTACTAAAAGAGCTTGGTCGTCAGTCTGATCGTATCGATGGAATGCGCGTGACCGATAAAGGCACCATGGATATCGTCGAGATGGTGCTTGGCGGCAATGTGAACAAATCTATTGTTAGCCTGATTAATAAACACGGTGGTAGCGCCATAGGCCTGACTGGTAAAGATGCTAACCTCATCCAAGCTAAAAAACTCTTGGTAGAAAAAATGGGTGATGACGGTATAGCTGCGCCAGTAGATTTAGGCTATGTCGGCGATGTGGTCAGCGTTAATAAGGACGTAATTAATATGCTTATTGCCTCCAATTTTATTCCCGTTATTGCGCCGCTTGGGGTCGATGAAGAAGGCAATACGTATAATATCAATGCTGATCTGGTCGCCGGTAAAGTGGCGGAGTTTTTACAAGCAGAGAAGCTGATGCTATTGACGAATATCAAGGGTGTATTAGGCCGTGACGGTGAAGTGGTTACTGGCCTTACACCAAAGAAAGTCGATAGCCTGATTGAAGATGGTACGATTTCAGGCGGCATGATTCCTAAGATTCAATGTGCGCTTGATGCGGTGCGTAGCGGTGTAAAAAGCGCAGTTATCGTCGATGGCCGTGTGCCACATGCTACGCTATTAGAGATTTTCACTAATGAAGGTGTCGGTACGTTGATTAGTCGCAATTTAGACTCTTCAATGAGCTAACAGGTTGTGACGATCATTCATATAAGAAAGCCCGAACTTATCTATTAAGTTCGGGCTTTCTTATAATTGATTACATCAGCATCGTTTATGAAAAAGTCATTTTAAATGCTTCTTCATCAAAGCCACAAAGCAATATGAGCTGCGCTTTTTTATCGTCCAGCCCTTCTTCTACGATTGGCCGTTTAATCATGCTGGTATTTTCCACAAGCAAATCAATGGCACTCTCTACATTGGCATCAGCCACCTGTTTTTGCTTATCTGTCAGCTTGCGCCACGTGGTTCCGCGCCTGTTTAGTACTTTATCAATACCAAGCTCATCTACCCAGCGCTGTACGCTTTGCTTATCGATGCCTTGCTTTTTATAATCATGAAAATCATAGCTTACATTTAGCTCATTAAGCTTGGTAAAGGCTTTTTTCATGGTGCTACAAGATTTGATACCGTAAATAGTGATGGTCATTGCTTTTCCTTATTAACTTATGTTTTTTATAATATTTAAATATTGTCACGGGCTGATAATAGTCAAACTTCAACAACCAAATGTACTATTCAAACAGCAAAACGATTGATTAAAGACAATACCATATCATCGCAATTTTTGCCGAATTAGGCTATGCTATGGCATTGGAAAATTTCACCCCATTTATCTGTAATATTCAATTTCGAGCCGACTATGAGCAATACTGTGACATCCGATCAAATACAAAACAATCATTATAATCCGCAAGCGATAGAAACGGCGCAGCAAGCCAAATGGGCAACAGACAAACGCTTTGAAGTGGGTAATGAGCCAAGCGACAAGCCTTCTCGCTATATGCTCTCGATGTTCCCGTACCCAAGCGGCAAGCTGCATATGGGTCACGTGCGTAACTATACCATCTCTGATGTCTTAAGCCGTTACTATCGTCTTAAGGGTTTTGATGTCATGCAGCCAATGGGCTGGGATGGTTTTGGCTTGCCAGCAGAAAACGCAGCTATCGCCAACCAAACGCCCCCTGCTGAATGGACGTTTACCAATATTGACAACATGCGTGCACAGCTCAAACTGCTTGGTTTGTCCATTGATTGGTCACGTGAATTTGCCACTTGTAGCCCTGAGTATTATCAGTGGGAGCAGTGGTTGTTTTTACAGTTATACAAAAAAGGCTTGGTCTACAAAAAGCTTGCGACAGTCAACTGGGATCCGGTCGACAATACTGTATTAGCCAACGAGCAAGTCATTGATGGTAAAGGTTGGCGTAGTGGCGCTGCAGTTGAAAAGCGCGACATCCCCATGTATTACTTTAACATCACTGATTATGCCGATGAGCTGCTTGATGATTTAGACCAGTTAGAAGGTCACTGGCCCTCTGAAGTACTGACGATGCAGCGCAATTGGATTGGTCGTAGTGCGGGTATGGAAGTACACTTCCCTTATGAGCTGGCTGGCGAAACCAATACTTTAGACGTGTTCACTACTCGCCCTGATACTTTAATGGGTGTGACTTATGTGGCAGTCGCGGCCGAGCATCCACTGGCTCAATATGCCGCTGAAAAAGATGACGTCATCGCGCAGTTTAATGCGCTATGTAAAAAAGGCTCAGTCGCTGAAGCAGATTTGGCTAAAGCTGAAAAAATCGGTATGGATACTGGCCTTACCGTGACGCATCCATTGACGGGCGAAAAAGTGCCGGTTTGGGTCGCTAACTATGTACTTATGAGCTATGGCTCAGGTGCGGTAATGGCGGTTCCTGCCCATGATGAGCGCGATTACGAGTTTGCCACCAAATACAATCTACCTATCAAACATGTCATCCAGTCTCCTGATAGTTATGCTGAGTCTGTCATCGCTGACGCCAAAGCAAATAGTTCTGAGCCAAACCTTGCTTATACTGAGCGCAACACCCTAGTCAATTCAGATGAATTTGACGGTATGGATTTTGATCAAGCGTTTGAAGCTATGCTTGCCAAGCTTAAACCACAAGAGCTAGCTAAGAAAAAAATCCAATATCGCCTACGTGACTGGGGTGTTTCTCGCCAGCGCTATTGGGGCTGCCCTATCCCAATGGTCAACTGTGAGCATTGCGGCACAGTCCCTGTTGAAGAGCAGGATTTGCCCGTTGTACTGCCAACTGACGTCGTTCCAGACGGCCGCGGTAATCCTTTGAAAAACATGCCAGAGTTTGTGAATACTACTTGTCCTAAGTGTGGCAATCCTGCTGAGCGTGAGACGGATACGTTTGACACCTTTGTTGAGTCAAGCTGGTACTACGCGCGCTTTGCTAGTCCGAACGATACGCAAAATATGGTCAACAAATCTGCTGCCAATAAATGGCTGCCTGTCGATCAATACATCGGCGGTGTCGAGCATGCGGTTATGCATCTACTTTATGCGCGCTTTTTCCATAAATTGATGCGCGATGAGTCTCTAGTATCAGGTGATGAGCCATTTGCCAATTTAATGACGCAAGGTATGGTACTTGCTGGTACTTTCTACCGCGTCAATGCTGATGGCAGTACCACATATTATTTCACTGAAGATGTTGAGATTGATTACAACGACCGTGGTCAGCCGATTAAAGCAATTTTAAAAACTGACGGACAGCCAGTCACGATTGGTAAAATCGAAAAGATGTCTAAGTCAAAAAATAATGGTGTCGATCCGCAAATCACTATTGATAAGTATGGCGCTGATACGGTGCGTCTATATACGCTATTTACCGCCCCTGCCGATCAAACGCTAGAATGGTCAGATGACGCACTAAAAGGTCCGTATAACTTTGTTAAAAAGGTTTGGCGTATCGCAACCGAGCATATGCAAGCGTTAGCAGCGGCCAATTTGAGCCTTGATACGCTAAACAATGAAGCGCTGCAAACTGACGGCCTAAGTAAAGAAGCGAAAAATTTACGCCGCAAGACGCATGAGACAATTGCTAAGATTGATAGTGACTTGGGTGATCGTTTGGCCTTGAACACTCCAGTATCAAGCCTTATGGAACTTGCAAACGAGCTTGCAAGCTTTAAAGCAACTAATGAGCAAGATCTGCAAGTACAGCATGAGGCTTTGATTGACTTGTTAATTATGTTGTCAGTCTATGCCCCGCACGTCGGTGAGCACTTAATTGAGCAGTTGGGACTCGATACGGTCACGCTAAATTATCCAGCCGTTGACGAAAGCGCACTTGTGCAAGACACGATCACGATGGTGGTGCAAGTCAATGGTAAAATGCGCGGTAAGATGGATGTCGCCCCTAACAGCGATCCTGTGCTGCTAAAAGCGCAGGCAAAAGAGATTGAAGGTGTGGCAAAATTCTTAACTGGTGACATCAAAAAAGAAATCGTTGTCCCTAATAAATTGGTCAATATCGTGGTGGTAGGTTAGATCTTTTAGGCTTGGAGATTTTGATGACCCCAAGCCTTTTTAAAACGTAAGGATAGCGATTATGTCGTATAAGCATCAAGCTGCACAGTCACAACCCAAAAGCGCAAGCGCACAAAAACTAGCGACAGCGTTACTTGCCGCTTTGCCAATGATGACAGTACTTAGTGCCGCGACAGCACTTAGTGGCTGCGGCTTTCAATTACGTGGTTACGATACACCAATGCTATTTGATGTTGCCAAAACAGCAGTGATTGTTGAAGATGATCGCACCTCCTTTCCTTTAAAATTGCCATTAACACGGCGCTTAGAAGCCTTGGGGGTCGATGTCATTGATAACATGACTCTGACCGATGTAGCGAACAACAATCAAAGTACTGATGCTGCACCAATCGCTGCTATTACAGTAAAAAACATACGTTTTAAGCGTTATGAGCTGGTTGGCGTATTAACAGAGATTCGCTTAGTCTTGACAGCAGATGTTAATTATCAAACTGTCGAAAATGGCAAACCTGTGACTTTAACCAATCCAATCCAAGTCGAGCGTAGCTATCAGTATAATGAGGCGTCCGTTAGTACTGATGATCAGCAAGGCGACCAAATCCGCGATTGGCTTTATGATAGCTTAGCACGCCGGATCACAGATCAATATGTGGCCATATCTTTACCTAAGGTTGCTCCTAACTCAGCTCCGATGATTGAAAGCCCAGAGACTACCAACATTGTTGCACCCAACCCTTAGATCGGTAGCTCAAGCTATTATTGTTTACTTTTATACCTTAATTTTTCAACCTTAAAAGGTTATGGCTCAATCCTTATGCAAGACACCTTTATACAAGCCTATCCAAAGCTACTACAACCTACCGTTGCAGTCGCAGGCTTGTGGCTTGCACATGGTAATGAGCCGTTACTGAGTCAATGGCTTATCGATACCATGCGTCCACACTGGCGCGCACAAAACTACGCGATTAAGCGTATTGAGCTAATATCTGTTAAAAGCTGGCAAGAAGTTTTGTCAGAGCTGGGTAGCCAATCTTTATTCGACGATGCCAGCGCGCTCATCGTGACGGGCAACCATAAACCAGACAAAGCCGTCATCGCTGAGCTAGAACGCTTCGCTCAAGAGGCACAAACAGGAGCGCATAATCATAGTTTGTTATGGTTAACATCTAAACAAGACAAGCGGTCTCAGAGCAGTAAATGGTTCGCACCGTTTGCTCAATATGGTCACGTTATTGATTGCAATTTATATAATGAACAACAACGTCAGCAGCTATTGCAGATACAAGCACAGCAGTTTGGCTTGAAACTATCGCAAGAAGCGTGGCAACTACTCATGTCCCATACCGAGCATCATCTCTTAAGTGCTTATCAAACGTTATGGCGATTGTCTTATCTGTTCGCACCGCAATTGATGGCAAATAGCGATAAGACTACAGAAAACAACATCTCTAAGCCTGCTACCAACGTCGCCTTAGACGTCAAAGACTTACAAGCTGCCTTAGTCAATGACGCTCAATTTAGCGTGTTTGATCTATCGGATGCAATGCTTGCAGGTAATAGCGCGCAAGTAGCGAAAATCATGTTTCAGCTGAAAGCAACTGATGAGCCAACGACCTTAGTATTATGGGCGATCAGTAAAGACATGCGCCAAATTATGCAACTGATGGATGGACAAGACCCGCAAGCTCTTGGCATTTGGCGTAGCAAACAAGGCTTATATCAGCAGGCGTGCCGCCGCCAAACAAGAGCGCAAATAGCCAAATGGCCTGCCCTATTGTATCGCTGTGACCAAGCGATAAAAGGTCTTGTTCGTCAGCCAGCTTGGGAGCTACTATTACAAGCAGCATTAGAGCTATCAGGGCGCAGGTTGTTCGCTATGCAATAAGTAACAGAAATATATTTCATCTGCTCTTTATAAGTATTATTGTAAAACCAATTACATCAACAATTACGACAGTCATCTTTCTTATTTTTCGACTGATCTTTATATAGCCTACTTCAGATAATCTATCTTCAGCCTCAACTTACCTTCTACACTTTTGTTTTTTTAGAGCAACCTTAACCTTTCGCAAACTAATTATGTTTCCATTTTGCCTATCAAGGCTCTATCATACCTACACTTGTGTTCACTGTGATTGGATTGTTTTTTATGCGCAAAATAAGCAAAAAGTCTGCTATCAAATGGGGCATCATCGTCCTAGTTATCGTGGCATTATCTGCGTTGGCTTATGCTACTTTAAAACCAGAAGAAGAAAAACCTAGCTATCTAACAGCGACTGCAGAAATTGGTGATATTGAAAACAATGTCATGGCCTCAGGCAAAGTTAAAGCGCTGAATACCGTTGACGTCGGTGCACAGGTATCTGGTGAAGTAACACGCCTCTATGTAGAGGTGGGTGATGAAGTACAAGAAGGCGATCTCATTGCTCAGATCGATCAAGTCACGCAAAAAAACAACTTAAGTAATGAGCAAGCAAGCCTTGAGCAAAGTGAAGCGGCCATTCAAAGCGCACAAGCAGAATATTTAAGTCGACAAGCCAGCCTTAAAAGCGCCTATGCCGATCTTGCCAGCCGTCAATCTGAGCTCAAACAAGCACAATCTGATTTTGCTCGCTTACAAGATTTGGTTGCCATTGACGCAATATCACAGCAGGAGTATGACACCCAAGCGACGAGTGTTGAGACAGCAAAAGCTGCCGTTGCCAATGCGCGTGCAGCTATCGATACGGCTAAGGCTGCTATCGCCACCACAGAAGCAAATATCAATAGTCAGCAAGCAGCACTACGCAAATCCCAAACCAACGTCAGTACTGCTGAGGAAGACTTAAGCTATACCACTATTCGCGCGCCCATGTCAGGCACTGTAGTCTCTGTTACTACTGAACAAGGCACTACTGTCAATGCCAATCAAACAGCCCCGACCATCGTTACCTTAGCGGACTTATCGACCGTACGTATCAATGCGCAGATTTCTGAAGCTGATGTAATCAATGTTAAAGCTGGCATGCCAGTCTATTTCAACATCATTGGTAATCCTGATCAAAAGTTTGACTCTATACTTAAAGCCATTGAGCCTGCACCTGAGAACATTAGTGACACCAGCTCAACGGATTCTGCGATTTACTATGTGGGTTATATCGAAGTGCCTAATACAGATCGGCGCTTTCGTATTGACATGACAGCACAGGTTTATATCGTTATCGATCAAGCAACAGACGCCCTGCTAATCCCTGCCGCTGCTCTACAGCCAGTTGGTAAAACGGACAAAACAGCGACTACAAACGATGATCCAAATGTAAAAACGGGTAAGGTTCGCGTCCTCAAACCAGACGGTGAAGTAGCCGAGCAGATAGTAAAAACTGGGATTAACAATCGTGTTGATGTACAAATTTTGAGCGGCTTGAATAAAGGTGATGAAGTGATTTTAAGCGAAGAAGATTCAGCCAACGGTCAAAGCAGCAGAGGTGGTAGACCGTTCTAACCATCAAGGTTTATAAGATGAGCTTTAATCTTGATTGCTCGGTGTTTGGAATTTTTTACGTCAGCAATTTTTTAGTAGTGTGCATATAGGTAGCATCGCAAATGAGTCATAAAACCTCTGATCTTAAAACCGCAGCAGACGCTCCATTAATGCAGGTCAAAGGACTAATAAGAGAGTTCAAAGCTGGCGAGCAAACCATTCGTGTATTGCACGAAGTTGATTTAACGATTAATCAAGGTGAAATGGTCGCGATTATCGGTCAATCTGGCTCTGGTAAGTCTACTCTAATGAATATTTTAGGTTGCTTAGATCAAGCCACAGCTGGCGAATATAAGATATATGGACAATCTGTTAATAGCTTGGACGCTGATGAATTGGCTAAGCTACGCCGTGAGCATTTTGGTTTTATTTTTCAACGCTATCATTTGCTTGGCGATATTAGCGCACGAGACAATGTCTCTGTACCAGCGGTATACGCTGGCATGGATGGACAAGCGCGCAGTAAACGAGCCGAGAAGCTATTAGCGGATTTGGGCTTAGCAGATAAAGTGAATAACCGTCCAAACCAGCTATCTGGTGGGCAACAGCAACGTGTGTCTATTGCACGCGCTCTTATGAACGGCGGTGATATCATCTTAGCAGATGAGCCAACTGGCGCGCTAGATAGTAAGTCGGGCGAAGATGTCATGCAGATTTTGCATGATCTAAATGCTCAAGGGCATACCATTATTATGGTTACCCATGATCCCAATCTTGCTGCCCAAGCCGAACGTGTCATTGAACTCAAAGATGGCTATGTTATTGCTGACTATAAAAATAATAACTATCAACAAATACAAGTACAGCCTGAACCGATATTAGACAATCATCGCAAAAGCGCTCTTAGTAGCTTTATTGATCGTTTATTTGAAGCCTTTAAGATGTCGTTACTAGCGATGCGCGCCCATAAGATGCGCACCTTACTTACGATGCTTGGGATTATTATTGGTATCGCCTCAGTGGTATCCGTGGTTGGACTCGGTAAAGGCTCACAAGCGCAGATTTTAACCAATATCAGCTCCCTTGGTACCAATACCATTACTGTCAATGATGGCTACCCCTATGGCGACCCACGGCGTCAGTACAATGATGATAATTTGACCCCGCAAGATGCTCAAGCTGTTGCAGATCAGCCCTATGTCATTAGTGTCAGCCCTCAGCTCGATAGCAATATGAATGTACGCTATCGCAGCGTACAAGAAGCCGCTAGTGTCAGCGGTGTTGGAAAAGAATACCTTAGTGTCAGTGGTGAAACGCTGATTCAGGGGCAAGGTTTTGATGAGCAGAGTATTTTACGGCGTACGCAAGATATTATTATTGACGACAATGCCAAAAACACTTTTTTTCCAGATATTGCCAACCCCATTGGTGAAGTGTTATTGATAGGCAGTGTACCAGGACGTGTGATTGGTGTCCTTGCACCTAACAATAGTGGCTTTAGACGTGGTGTTGATTCACCAACGCTGTATATGCCGTATACAACGATGATGTCACGTATTAAAGGCAGTGCCTACATTGAGAGCTTTGTGGCATTAATCGATGATAATATCTCTTCTTCAGCTGCTGAGTCCGCCATCTCCCAATTGATGATAAGTCGTCATGGCACCGATGATTTTCGTATAATTAATTCAGACTCTATTCGCCAAACCATTGAATCTACTACCACAGCGATGACTTTGTTAATCTCATCTATTGCTATTATCTCTTTAGTAGTTGGTGGAATTGGTGTGATGAATATCATGCTGGTGTCAGTCACTGAGCGTACCAACGAGATTGGGGTGCGGATGGCAGTCGGCGCACGTCAAAGTGACATTATGCAGCAGTTTTTGATCGAGGCTGTACTCGTCTGTATTTTAGGCGGGTTATTAGGTATTGGAGTAGCATTTGCTATCGGCGAATTAATCAATAATGTAGGCGGTGATAGTTTTAAAGTTATTTACTCACCAACGTCTATCATTGCAGCTTTTGTTTGCTCGACGCTTATCGGGGTCGTCTTTGGTTTCTTACCTGCTCGCAATGCAGCTAAACTGGACCCTGTTGAAGCACTTTCTAGAGATTAGCGGCAGATGATCGATGTAATCTGTCAAAATATACGCTACGTAAAATAGAGAGAATGAAAAAACGTTAAAGAAATAGAAGAATTTACACAAGATTTGGACTTTTTTTATAAAGCGGGGTTGTAATTGTCACAATAATATATATAATGTGCTCTCACGTTTAGGGATACAAAATTTCTGAACGAGAAGCCAAGCTTAATGCCTCTTTTAATATTGATAACTTGATATATAAAGAAGTTAAGCTTTTAGAATTTCCCTTTTAGGAAATTCTCTTGTATACAGTCAGATACATTGATTATATGCATAAGTATTAGAAAATCCTATTTAAAGGATTTCCTCTTGCGAAGCTAAAAAAGCAATACTTTTTTTATACGCTTCTCAGGGCCGATAGCTCAGTTGGTAGAGCAGTTGACTTTTAATCAATTGGTCCCGCGTTCGAGTCGCGGTCGGCCCACCATATTTAGTTTGACGCTTGTTTATCGTTCTACCCTATCCGGTAGTTGGTTAATAAGTAAAAAGATACCTCTAAGGTATTAAGTTTTATGTAATTTCCCTTTAAGGAAATTATTCTTGCATACAGTCAGATACATTGATTATATGCATAAGTATTAGAAAATCCTATTTAAAGGATTTCCTCTTGCGAAGCTAAAAAAGCAATACTTTTTTTATACGCTTCTCAGGGCCGATAGCTCAGTTGGTAGAGCAGTTGACTTTTAATCAATTGGTCCCGCGTTCGAGTCGCGGTCGGCCCACCATATTTGAAAAGCCCTATCACTATACAATATAGTGATAGGGCTTTTTTTCGTTTGTTATCTCTTAACGTTTATTCATTCTTTAACGCTTAGTATTGCGATCGCGCTTAAAGAAATTAAAACCAGCATCTTTTCGCCATAGCAGTTTATGTTTAATCGTATCTTTCACCGTACGCGGCTCCTTAGGAGCTTGAGCAATCAACATATCAAAAGTTGCTCCATCTATAGGCAGCTGACGCCCATGTGCCATCATGACTATTGAAGGCTTTAGATCCTTTATCTGTTGCAAAGATTGAATGTAGATTTTAGGATCATAAATAGGAAAAGGCGCTACAAACTTATGACGCAGTTTGATAATTAAGTCTGCTGTATATACTTGCCGGCTTGGTATATGAAATAGTGATAAATCTCTATCTGTATGCCCTGGCGTCTCAATGACCTGCCATTCCTCAAAATACGGTATATGGTCTTTACCTTTGACGGTGATATCGGGTTTAAGATGAGCTGGATAATACAAATTCCTAGGTGGACGTCCTTGCCGCTTAGCGACGTATTGAGCAAGGCTCATATCCACAACATGCATGGTACGGCCAGCGATACCTTTATACCATTGATTATCTTTGTCCGCAGATACAATCATGCAACCTGTCGCTTCTCTGAATTTGTGCGCGCCACCGGCATGATCTGGATGCATATGAGTGACCACAACAACTTTTAGATCCGTTATCGGTCGCTGCAACGTCGTCATAATATAGTCGAGTACCAGCGCCACATCAGGTCGACACCCTCCATCTAATAACATAATCTTGTCCGGATATACCGCAAGATACATACTTTGAATATACCCTTCTAAACGCATGATTTCACATAAGCTCATTTGGATTCCCTACCTCATTATTCATTCTTATCGCGAGGCTTCCTTTCAATGTCAACAAAGTCTTTAGTATAGCGTTCATCAATTTAAAATAAACGACTTTGAGTGAACGCTTGTGACTATAGATAACCTTGCAGCAGGCTTAAACCAAAAACCTATATATTTATCAATAAAAAGCAAAAACTCAGCACAGAGGCTGAGTTTAAGATAGAGATTAAAAATTATACAGTATTAGTCAACTATGCAAGATCACGAACCTTTGGTTCACGCTCCCATAAGCGCGATTTAGCATTTTCGATGAAAGCATCCAAATCAGCAAGTGGCGTGACAAAACTGTCTTTTTCTACTGGTAGCTTACTTAAGATAAACTCTTCAGTCGCCCCGCAATACGCAATCGCTTTACAATGGACATAAGCATCAGTAAACCAATCTAAGGTTGAGCTGTCTTTGGCCAGCTTTTTGGCTTGATCTGGCATGATGATACTTACTATTGCATCAAAGAATACCGAGGGTGCGCCTGCTACACGCTCATCTGCTTGTATACGTGTACCGTCATCTAATTCGACCTCTTTACTCGGTGCAACGATTTTTACCATACCGCCTTGAGCATTAATGGCGTCTTCAAACTTCTTGATTTCGCTATGTTTTGAACCCTTAGCAACTAAGATACCAACCAAACGTCCCTTTAAAGATTTGGGCGTACGGCCAATCGTCTGCAACGGCTCAGAAGTTGCCATATCCTGTACGGGCGCTGCAGCATCAGCAGGTTCTGGCAGTTCCATACCCAATGCAGTTGCTACGCGATTTGCTAAGTCTTCATCGATATGTAGCAAATGCCCAAGCATACGGGTACGTACATGAGGGGTATCTACTTTACCAAGCTCAAATGCGTAAGCAGTCGCAATATGCGCTTGCTCGGCTGGTGTTTGACTACGATAGAACATACGCGGCTGACTATAGTGGTCTGCAAAACTTTCTGCACGAATGCGTCCTTTAACGCCATCATCTAGCTTTTCATGGAACGACTCAAAGCCCTTTTTGACGCTTTCACGTGGACGATCTAAATCCAAACTTTGTGGCTCGTAAAGTACGCGGGTCTTCGGCACTTGCATTTGCATATGTCCATCTTGCTGGTTATTGGCAAATGGGCATTTTGGCGCATTGATTGGAATTTGAGCAAAGTTTGGTGAACCCAGACGCTTAAGCTGCGTATCTAAATAGCTAAACAGACGTCCCTGTAATAAGGGATCGTTACTGAAATCGATACCAGGTGGCAAGTGCGATGGACAAAATGCTACTTGCTCTGTTTCAGCAAAGAAATTATCTGGGTTGCGATTTAAGACCATTTTACCGATGATTTTGACGGGTACCATCTCTTCTGGAATCAGTTTCGTCGCATCTAGATGGTCAAATGGAAACTCATTGGCTTCTTCTTCAGTAAATAACTGAACACCAAACTCCCACTCAAAGTACTTGCCATTATCAATCGCTTCATACATATCACGGCGATTGTAATCAGGGTCAGCGCCAGAAATTTTAACTGCTTCATCCCAAATAAGTGACTGCACACCTGCTACTGGCTTCCAATGAAAACGTACAAAGGTACTCTTACCATCTTTATCTAAAAGACGATAGCTATGAATGCCAAAGCCTTCCATCATGCTAAAGCTGCGCGGTAAGGCACGATCACTCATCAACCAAATAAGATTATGCATAGTTTCAGGGCTTAATGAAACAAAATCCCAAAAAGTGTCATGTGCAGAAGCTGCTTGCGGGAAGCCGCGATCTGGTTCTGGTTTTACTGCATGTATTAAATCTGGAAACTTGATAGCATCTTGAATAAAGAAGATTGGCATATTGTTACCAACAATATCCCAGTTACCTTCTTCGGTATAGATTTTTACTGAAAAACCACGGACATCACGCGGCGTATCTTTTGAACCCTTGTTACCAGCAACAGTTGAGAAACGAGTAAATAAAGGTGTCTGCTTACCAGTTTCTGTCAAGATCTTTGCTGTCGTAAATTCTTCTAACGACTCTGTCAACTCAAAGTAGCCATGAGCAGCACTACCACGAGCATGGACGATACGTTCAGGAATGCGTTCATGATCAAAATGGTTGATCTTCTCACGCATGACGAAATCTTCTAACAAAGTAGGACCACGTGGGCCAGCTTTTAACGAATTTTGATTATCAGAAATAGCAACGCCTTGTTGCGTTGTCAAAACTTTACCATCCTCGTCTGCACGTTGATGGGTTTCACCGCCATTTCCACGTGCTGGGTTCATATCTTTTGCGGGGTCAGTATGATCGATATTCTTCTTCATAATATATCCTAGCTAATAAATAGGCCTTTTAGGACCATGAGTAAAGTGCCCACACAGTTTTTATATCCTTGGAGATAATGATGACTTCATATGTCGTTCAGTTGTCTGTGTTGATAGCACTACCAATTATTGTTAAAACGAAAGTAAATAATAAGTTTCCAAACTATCTTACCCAAAAAATAAGTTGCTTATATGGTGAACCTTGTTGATATTTAGTTAAATTTTATACATTTAAACTAGAAAGACCTTTATTTTTTTAGCTTACGTCTCTTAAAAAACGATTCTTGTAATGTAGATCTTCTTTAAGGTATTATTTTATAAAGTAATAAACGCCGATGATAAATAACTGGACGCCATAGTTAGCCACCTATTTATCTCTCTTTTATTAAATTATGAGGCTATCTACTATGTCACCGTTACTAACGTCATTAACCACATCTAACTCTTCTTATAAGAGCCTTTATCGCTCATTAATGCTGGGAACTTCATTAGGTTTAATTGCTCTCACTTTTAGCCAAACAGCTGCAGCTATTACCTCTACAGACATTACCTATAAAGTCGACGATCAGCCTTATCAAGGCTATTACGCCAAAGCTGACCAGCCCAATGCGCCTTTTATCTTATTGATTCATGACTGGGATGGATTGACGGACTACGAGCGTAAACGTGCTGATATGCTGGCCGGAAAAGGTTACAACGTGTTGGCCGCCGATATTTTTGGCACAGGTATTCGCCCCACTGAATTGGAAGACAAAAAACGCTTGACCACGGCGCTATACGACGATCGCAGTAAAATGCGCCGTATTCTAGCGGCCGCTTTAAACACTGGACAGGCTCAAGGTAATAATGTCCGCGAAGGCGTGACGATGGGTTACTGTTTTGGTGGTACCGTTGCTTTAGAGCTTGCACGATCAGGATTCCCGCAAAAAGCGTTTGTACCCTTTCATGGTGGACTCGATCTTCCAAAAGGTCAAAGTTATGATGAAACGAGTGGAGAGATTTTAGTTTTTCATGGTACAGCTGATGAAGCTGTTCCGTTAGAAGACTTCACTACTTTGGGTAAAACTTTAAAAGCAAGCAAAGTACCTCATGAGATGATTACGTATAGCGGCGCAGTTCATGCCTTTACTGATTTTAATAACCCTGATAGATACGATGCTCGCGCAGATGAGCGCTCTTGGCAGCGTTATTTGGATTTTTTAGCTGAAGAATATCAATAGCGTTAAGCTATATTATCAGTTAGATTATAAGAGCAGCACGGTTTTGCTGGGTATATTCCCTATTTTTCATTAATAAGGATAGCTATGTTGTTAGATAATGAGGTATTGCGTGCGCGCACTAGACTATTAGGATCGTTTTTGGGTGAGGCCATTTCTCGTCAATCTGGGCAGCAGACGTTAGATACCATTGAGACCTTACGCCAAGGTTTTATTCAAGAGCGCCGCGAGCATAATGAAGGACAAAAGCAACAACTTATCGAGCTTATCGCTTCACTAGACAATCAAACACTAAAAAACGTCATTCGCGCGTTTTCTATTTACTTTTTTTTGGCAAACTTAACCGAAGAAAACTTCTTGCGAGAACAGCGCCGCACGATGCGTGCAGAGTCGAACCAAAGCTGGGAAGGCTCCTTTCGTCGCACTTTATCAGAGTGCCGCGAGCGTCAGATTGAACCTGCACAAATCAAAGAGCTGATTGATCAATTAAAATTTATGCCTGTTTTTACCGCGCATCCTACCGAAGCGCGCCGCCGTACGACGATGAATATTTTGCAAACGTTATATGAGCACACGGATGCCATGAGCACTTACCCTGAGGGCAGCCTTGCCTTTGAGCAGGCCAAACAAAAAACGGCCGAAACCATTGATCTACTATGGTCGTCAGATGAAGTCCGTACTCGCAAGCCTTTGGTCTATGACGAAATCAATAATGGCTTGCATTATTTTAACGCCAGTCTTTTTACCGCTATTCCTAAAGTCTATCGCAATATCAAAGACGCGATCGTAGAGATTTATCCAGAGCTTAGTGACTATGCGCTGCCCGCTTTTGTCAATTTTGGCTCTTGGATTGGTGGCGACAGAGACGGCAACCCCTTTGTCACTTATGAAACCACGGTAATGGCAGTGTTGATGCATGCCAATACTGTGCTGCGCCATTATCAAGTATTGATCCGAAAGCTGCGCCGTGAGCTGATCCATAGCGATAGCATTGTTACCATCGCGCCCGAGATTTATGAGCGAATTAAAGACTATAGCGAGCTGGAGCAACAGGTCTTTTGTTACAACCCTGATGATTACAACCATGAGCCATACCGTAGATTGTTGTCGCTTATCCTCGCTAAAACAAAAGCCACTAACCAGCATATCCAAAGCCAAGGCACAGACGAGAATGCAGCACAAAATGCTTATCTGTCACCGACTGCGCTATTGGATGATTTACGTCTTATCCGTACAAGCGTCAACACACATGATAGTGCCCATGCCGAAGGGCTGCTACTAGATACCATCCGCTTGGTCAAAACCTGCGGCTTTCATCTGGCCGCGCTCGATATTCGCCAAGACTCAGGCTATCATGGCGAGGTCATTGCCGATATTTTTGCCAATGCCTCCAACTTGCCCGATTATAAAACGCTAAGCGAAGCAGAGCGCCAAGAGTGGCTAACCCGCCTACTACAAAAACCAGGCACGCCGCTGATTTATACCGATAATTTAAGCGAGCAAACCCGTGAGCAGCTGGCATTGATGCAATCAGTGGCCAAACTGCGCAAACTGGTCGGCGACGATACCTTTGGCAGCTATGTCATCTCCATGACCAATAACGCCAGTCAGCTGCTAGAAGTACTGCTGCTGATGCGTTTTGCTGGTTTATCTGGTATCGATGACGACGGACACTTATTTGCCGCCTTGCCGGTAGCGCCATTGTTTGAGACCATCGAAGACCTCAAAAACATCGATAAAATCATGCCAACGGTACTGGACAACCCCCTATATCGCGAGCTGCTTGAGCACTCAGGCAATATTCAAGAGATTATGCTGGGCTACTCAGATTCTTCAAAAGATGGCGGCATTATTACCTCGGCTTGGCAGTTGTATAGCGCCCAGCAAACCATCACTCGTATTGCCAACCATTACGGCATCAGCACCCGTCTGTTCCATGGCCGTGGCGGCTCTGTCAGTCGCGGCGGCGGCTCAACCCATCAGGCTATCGCCGCTCAGCCTGCTGGTACGTTAAACGGACAAATCAAGTTTACCGAGCAAGGCGAAGTGCTCTATGCCAAGTACGCCAATCCAGATACGGCGGTATTTGAGCTGACCATGGGTATCACAGGCGCACTAAAAGCCAGCTCGTCACGTTTTGTAGAGCAGCCCGCCCAGCTTGATAGCTATGAAGCACTGTTTACGGATCTGGCCGATGCAGGCGAGCAGCAATATCGAGCACTGACAGATAATACAGAAGGGTTTTACCAGTTTTACTCCGAAGCCACGCCCGTACAAGAGATTTCTTTACTAAATATCGGCTCACGCCCTGCCCACCGCAAAAAAGGTCTACCAAGCAAATCAACGATTCGGGCGATACCTTGGGTATTTGGCTGGTCGTTGGCACGCTTTACTCTGCCAGCGTGGTATGGGGTCGGCACTGCTTTAGACAGTGTCAAACAAAATGAAGACTTAATGAAAGAGATGCATAAGAACTGGCCATTTTTTAGTGTTTTTATCAGCAATATTGAAATGGCTTTTACCAAATCGGAGATGAATATCGCCCATGCTTATAGTCAGCTGTGTAAAGACGAACACTTACGCACACAAGTCATGCAGGCCGTCGAGCAAGAGCACGAACTGACCCACTCTGGTCTGAACTCCCTACTTGAACAAACCTCATTATTGTCCACACAGCAAGAGCTGGCGTCCTCTTTACAATGGCGTAATGCTTACTTAGACCCGATCAACTATATTCAGATCGAGCTACTAAAGCGTATGCGACAATCTAATAACAATAATGCCGAAAATACTGACAAACTGGCCGTAGAAGATCCGCTAATTCGCAGTATCAACGCCCTAGCAGCAGGACTACGTAATACTGGTTAGAACTTGATACTGATATTAAGACGCAAATAACCGCTGACTTAGTTAGCGGTTACTTTTTGAAAAACTAAAATTTGATTGTTCGCTGGCATTTGATATTGAGTTATTAATGTTAAATGGTGAGTGTTGGCTAAAGCGATGATATCTTCTTTATGCCGGATACCGCTACCAGCATCACGCTGGCGCAAACTGCTATCAAACTGCTGGTTACTCGCACTGGTATAGCGTCCGTTTTCATTAAATGGCCCGTAAACAATCAGCTTGCCGTCTAACGGTAATGCTTCTCCGACCAACTCAAACAACCTCTCAACCAAAGGCCAAGCGATAATATGTAACGTGTTAGCGGTAAATACAGCGTCATAAGGTTCGTCAGTATTAGTTTTTGGAATAGAATCTGTTAACAAATTAAAAGCCAACGGTGCATACAGGTTTGATGCGGGATAGGCATTATGCCAAGCTTGTATCACCTGATGATTATCAATTACATCGCTGGTTTGCCATTGTAGGTGTGGCAATCTTGGTGCAAAGTAAACACTATGCTGACCGGTACCTGAGCCGACTTCTAAGACATGAGTATGCTCTTGTAGCTCTTTTTGCAGTACATCTAAGATAGGTGCTTTATTGTTTTCACACGCTTGCGAAAATGGCATTCCGTCTGGAGAAATGGATTGCGTATTATCTGAATTATTATTAAACACTACGGCCATCCTTATAATGCTGTTTTAATAAAGCACTGATATCAATAATGGATATAGGCAACAACAACCTACCACATTGACCTAATAGATACCCGCCTCTACACCCGCGGCCAATGTCATTGCCAGCTCTTCTACTTGCTCGCTAAACGTCTCTTGCCAATCGCCTTGTAAAATAAGTGCTTCTTGAATCCATTCCCAACGTAGCCCCGTCGTAATCGTTTGTAGCGCACGTTTGGTCCCTGTGCCATCTTGTCCTGCCCGAATATATAAAGCGAATGGCATCCCTTGCTTTTTTTCGAGCACCGGATAGTAGCAGCGATCAAAAAAATCTTTGGTCAAACCTGCCATATAAGCCAAGTTCTCTGTCGTCCCTAATAATAATGCATCAGCAGCCAATACATCTTCAGGCTGCGTATCTTGGGGCGACTTTAGAATGACATTGATATCTATATCAGGATGATTAGCACCGTCATAAGCCGCTTGTGCGAGCTTTACGGTATTCGGTGATGGCGCATGCGCGACAATAAGTAAGGTTTTGGTAGCCATATTAATCACCTTTATAACGGTTAATAGTCATTTTTTGAATAATATCACAACAGATAATTTTGGGGAAAAGACACTCAATAGCATTGTTATGGAATACTTTTTGCATACTATCGATCCAAGGTTGCTCAAGTTGTTATGCCTGTTAGTGATAGTGGTTATATAGAATGATCTCATTACACTATTTTACATAGGTATAAGACTTATGCAAATGGACACAGTTTCAAAAACTCGATTACTACAATTTTTCAGTTGTTACAGGTTTTATAGAAATAAAGCTAGTCTATACTCACAATCGCGATACTAAAGTTAAAATTAAACGTTAACTTCTCAACATATGTAAAACGAAACCATATTGTAGTCCTACAAATTTAAGTAATTGAGCCAATTTGAGTTAAACAAACGGAGTATTTATGAGTATTAGCCAGAATCGATCTGCTAATGATAATTTATTAAATTTGAATACAGTTTCAGAAGGTAAAATGGTTAGAAGCGACGGTATCGTTGTTAATAATCGTGGTTGTGATATATCTGACTTTATTAAAGTAGAGCCAAATGCTAAATATAACATCTCTAGCGAACAACCTAGAGGTCGTGACACATTTATTTATATTGCCTATTACGATAGCAACAGAGATTTTATCAAACGGGTATCCGCAAGAGACAGATATTCTAAAAGCATCACTGTTACTGCCCCTACAGATGCTCATTATGCGCGCCTCAATATGAATGGTGGCCGTGCCTACCACCACAATCGTATGTTTGTAAAGGATGGCGAAGTACTGCCTCCTCAAAATTTTGAGGGCGTATACCCTGACCCTAATCAAGACACCATCTATTATAAGGGTAATTATAGTACACCCGAAGAAGCCCTTGAAGATGCAGCTAAGCGCGGAGGGGCGAACATTATATTTCCAGATGGTAGGTATGAGGTAGCGTTGAAGCCTAGAGTACCTAATATTCGGCTGTTCGGTACGGGTGAAACCTACTTTTATGCTAAATCTAGATCGGCAGTGCTTGAAGTTCGTGAAAAAGGAAATGGCTTTCAAGCGACCGGCATCCATTTTAGAGGTCAAACTATAAAGCATGCTGACACTAACAGCCCATTGGCCACCTCTATCTATTGCATGTGGATATGGGGCAAAGATTGTAAGTTTAGCAACTTTACCTCTGAAGGAGCGATATACGACAGCTTATATATACGTGGCAACGGGGAAATGAACTTTGAAGCCAGTGATTTTAAAATAGGTCCATCTAACAGAAACTGTCTTACTATCGCATCAGGCTTTGGTATAACGCTTAAAAATGGCGTCGTTCGGTTTAAAAAAAATACATATGTCTATTCTACAAACCCTAGCCGAAACGACCGTGAACCAACCTATGGCGGTTTATACCTTGCCGATATTGAACCACCTACCTCTTCTCTTCAATGGGGCAATGTATTATACGAAAACATTGAGTTTATCAATGCTAGCAACTCGTCTGGAGGCCGTCAGATCATAATACAAGATAACAATCGTGATAATCGCAATTACTTTGATATTACTATCCGTAACTGTCTTATGATCAAAGAAGGTAATCATGATGGACATGCCCCATACATCAGGTTGACATCAAAATCTAAACAGAAAGCATTTAGAGGCATTACTGTTGAAGGTGGTACATATAACAACCGCGTCATTATGACATCAAAGTATGAAAAGTTACTTGAGGACTGTACGTTTCAGAATATTAAACTAGATAATACGATATCTTTTGGCTGGCTAATTACCCTTGGCGAAGATTGTATTGCTAGAAATATTAATACTAAAACTAACATTAAAGTTGCAAGCTTTAAAGTTGATCCTTCAACCAATGTCATCGTCCAAAATGTCACAGGTAATAAAAATTATAGTTAATGCTATTTTTATTAGTAGTAACGCAGTTCAATGGTTTAGTACCCAATAAAGTAATAAAGATTATAGGAAAGTTATTGTGAATGAGTTATCAAGAAGAGCCTTTTTACAGCGTTTAAGTTATTTAGCAGGTGCTGGTGTTGTTGCACCTATGGCTATGGGCTTATCAGCTAACAAAGCGAGAGCAGCAACAGCAGGCCCAGATTATAAAGCCTTGGTCTGTGTCCTACTAGACGGAGGTAATGATCAAGCCAATACTTTGATACCTATCGACACATCTAGTTATGCAACTTATCATAAGATACGTCAAGACATTGCATTAGATCGATCAAATGTACTACCTTTAATACCTACAACTCAGCTAGCTGGCGGTCTAAAATGGGGTTTTAACCCTAATCTTAAGCGTCTAAATAGCTTGTTTCACTTAAAAAAACTGGCAGTTTTACAAAACGTAGGATCTTTAGTGCAACCTACCTCAATGGATCAGTACAAGAATCGATCAGTAGCGTTACCCAGAGGCTTATTTGCTCACTATAATCAAAAACAAAACTGGCAAAGCACCGCGTCGGATTCTTTTAGAGAAGGCTGGGGTGGAAGAATTGGTGATGCAATCATAAAACAAAACTCCCATGGAACGTTTTCTTGTATCAGTACCGATGATGATAATGTATTTCTAACAGGCGAAAAGACCAACCCATTGACAGTTACCTCTGATGGTCTCAAAATTACTGGAGGTATTGAAGAAGGGTCATCAGTATCTGGTACGACGACCTTTTCAGAAGCACTAAGTAGTTTATTTACTTCGTCCGATGACAGTACAGTTGCAAACTCCACCAATGAATCAATGATGTTATCTGCCATCCAAGACGCAAAAACTATTTCAACTGAATTTTCAGCCGAAAATACATTAGCGCAACAGTTAAAAACAGTAGCATCACTTATCAAAGCACGAGATAAGCTGGGTGCCAAACGTCAAATATTCTTTGTGAAACTTAAAGGGTTCGACACACATAATGATCTACTTGGGCGACATGATACGTTGATGCGTCTACTTGATGATGCATTAGGAAGTTTTTATGAAGCTACTGAAGAGTTAGGCGTTTCTCAAAATGTTACCACTTTCACGATGTCAGAGTTCGGTCGAACTTTGAATAGCTATGGTAACGGATCAGAGCACGGCTGGGGAAGTCACCATTTCATTATGGGCGGCGCTGTAAAAGGTAGAGATTTTTATGGTCAAGCTCCAGAGATAGGTCTAAATACAGCCATTGATGTCGGTGAAGGTGCGTGGTTACCTACGACATCTATCGATCAGTATTCAGCGACTTTGGCTAAATGGTTTGGTGTCTCAGATAATAATCTAACCATGGTAGCGCCGAATTTGCATAAATTCAATAATCAAGATTTAGGCTTTATGTCTAGCTGATTAGTTTTTAAAAAAGCATTTTATGAAAGGTGTTTGAACGTTATAACAGCAATAAAGCTTGCCAGAATTCAATTTTGGCAAGCTTTATCGTTTTAGGTTCGTTGTATTACCTTTATAATAAACAGTAGTAGTGCATACCGCCCTCTGCAGCCTATTTGCAGATTATGTTATTCTACGCAAAGTAAACTCTCCTAGTTTTAGCAGAAATTTTAGCTACTTCTAATCAAACAATTAACCTAGAACCCCATATTTCAAATAGGCATCAAACATGTTTATAAAAGAACGTTTTTTCTATTTATCCTTTTTTACTACCATGCTTATGTTCTGTAGTAGTGCGCAAGCTAAAACTCCTGAAGATGAGATCAAAGTAAAAGTATTTATCGCCGCGATGTTTGAAATTGGTGAAAATAGTGGAGATAAAGCCGGCGAATTTCAGCATTGGTATAATCAATATTTCGCAGATAGTAAGCCCATAAAAGTAAAAGGTGCTCACAGCCCAGTCTACTGTAACTCTGAGGGTGTTTGTGGGTCAGTATTAGGCATGGGTAAAGTAGGATCTTCAGCATCTGTGCAAGCAATAACACTCTCTCCTAAATTTGACTTTACAAAGAGTTATTTCATTCTAAGTGGCGTCGCAGGCACACCACCTAATAAAGGTACTATAGGAGATGTCAGCTGGGCATCTTGGCTGGTGGACTATGACTTAGGTCACCGCTGGAAAGCAGAAGAAGGTGAAAAAGGCGCGCCTACTTTTACACCGCGCAAAGGCTATGAGGATATTCGTCGCTATCAACTCAACCCTGAATTACTTAAATGGAATCTACATTTGAGTGAGTCAGTTTCTTTAAAAGATTCAAAAGAAGCCAATGACTATCGAATGAGATACCCAAATGCTGAGGCAAGACGTAGTCCAGCTATAACGGTAGGAACTCATATGACAGGAGATACGTTTTTTCATGGTCCAGGCTTGTCAAAACAAGCTCAATATATCACTGAGCTGTATAACGCAGATGATTACGTGATCACTGAAATGGAAGCCGCTGCCATAGCGCAAGTACTAGATAGAACTGTAGGGACTAAGCGGATAATGAGCTTACGTGGTGCGGTGAACTTTGATCAAGGTCATCCAAATGAGACTACCCTTCAACACCTAGATCCGGCTCCAGGAGAAACCGCTGGTGGCTTTTCAGAAACAGTGGAAAATATAGTATTGGTAGGATCAGAAACTGTCGATCATATCGTTGATAACTGGGATGTTTGGGAAGACGGTGTACCAAAACTTGAGCAAAAATAAGAACCAAGATTCAGGATTTATATCTAGCTGATTCATTTCCAAAAAAGCACTTCATGAACGTTGTTTGAACGTTATAACAGTAGTAAAGCTTGCCAGAATTCGGTTTTGGCAAGCTTTATCATTTTAGGTTCGTTGCATTACCCCTATACAATTAAACCTAAAATTATTTGAAAAAGTGAAAGATAATTAACTAAAATAGGCTGACGGCAAAGCTTATTTCACACACCACAAGCTGCCTTGGTAATATAATGATCATATTCACTTTACTGACTCTCTTCAATAGTAGCTACAACATCAGTCACTGTATCGACGGCTTTGACACCAAATTAGTACCGAGATATACACGATTAACATCATCGAAAATCACTTGTGCTAGTTTCTAGAATTAATATTCTTTAGAATCAATAGTCACCTTTTGCATGATATCAGGATGGATACTTTTCGCAACCGGGCACATGAGCGCGGTGTTATAGAATATCTTTTGTGTTTTTTCATCAAGCTGTTGATTAAAGGTAATAGCAACATGAACTTCACTGACTCGTCTGGGGTCAGCTGCCATAACTTTGGTCACTTCAGCCGTAGTGCCTGCAATATCAATTTCCATATCTTGCGCTTTGATACCAATAATCGTCAACATACAACTGGCTAAGCTGGTCGCTAGCAAATCAGTCGGTGAAAATGCTTCGCCCTTACCCTGATTATCAGTCGGAGCATCAGTAATGATTTCATTGTTTGATTGCAAATGTATGGCAGTAGTACGTAGGTCGCCTTGGTAGGTTACTTTTGATGTTGTCATACTCTATCCTTTCTAAGGAAGTTAACTTAAATATAGAAATAGTGTAATAGAATGCAGCAGCAATGACCAGTAGCTATTCCTTAAAGCCCTACCCAATCCCAGACAAAAAAAAGCCCCCACAACGTTGTTGTGGGGGCTTTTTAGGAATAGAGAGCTGACGATGACCTACTCTCACATGGCCGGAGCCACACTACCATTGGCGCGATGATGTTTCACTTCT